>NZ_CP080519.1:5040000-5640000 GCF_019468465.1 Amycolatopsis sp. DSM 110486
GGCGGGGGATAAGCTTCGTCGTCGAGAGGGAAACAGCCCAGAACACCAGCTAAGGCCCCTAAGTGTGTGCTCAGTGGGAAAGGATGTGGGATTGCCCAGACAACCAGGAGGTTGGCTTAGAAGCAGCCACCCTTGAAAGAGTGCGTAATAGCTCACTGGTCAAGTGGTCCTGCGCCGACAATGTAGCGGGGCTTAAGCACACCGCCGAAGCTGTGTCATTGACACATTAGATCCGCTCAACCTTTCGGGGTTGTGTGTAGTCGTGTTGATGGGTAGGGGAGCGTCCTGCATCCAGTGAAGCCGTGGCGGAAGCTAGCGGTGGAGGGTGTGGGAGTGAGAATGCAGGCATGAGTAGCGAATGCAGAGTGAGAAACTCTGCCGCCGGATGACCAAGGGTTCCTGGGCCAGGCTAATCCGCCCAGGGTAAGTCGGGACCTAAGGCGAGGCCGACAGGCGTAGTCGATGGACAACGGGTTGATATTCCCGTACCCGAGCATGTGCGCCCATGATGAGGCAGTTGATACTAACCACCCAAAGCGCATGGTGAAGTCTTCGGATGGAGCTGTGTTGTGGAGCGTGGGATCTGATTCTGTAGTAGTCAAGCGATGGGGTGACGCAGGAAGGTAGCTCCGCCAGGCGATGGTTGTCCTGGTGTAAGCGTGTAGGCCGGAACATAGGCAAATCCGTGTTCCATGAGGCTGAGACGTGATGCGTAGCCGTTTGAGGCGAAGAGGGTGATCCTATGCTGCCGAGAAAAGCCTCTAGTGAGTGCATGCACGGCCCGTACCCCAAACCAACACAGGTGGTCAGGTAGAGAATACCAAGGCGATCGGGTGAACTGTGGTTAAGGAACTCGGCAAAATGCCCCCGTAACTTCGGGAGAAGGGGGGCCAAACACCTTGAAGTCCTTCGCGGACTAGGGGTGGGTGGCCGCAGAGACCAGCGGAAAGCGACTGTTTACTAAAAACACAGGTCCATGCGAAGTCGCAAGACGATGTATATGGACTGACGCCTGCCCGGTGCTGGAACGTTAAGAGGACCGGTTAATCCCTTCGGGGGTGAAGCTGAGAATTTAAGCGCCAGTAAACGGCGGTGGTAACTATAACCATCCTAAGGTAGCGAAATTCCTTGTCGGGTAAGTTCCGACCTGCACGAATGGCGTAACGACTTTCCGGCTGTCTCAACCACAGGCCCGGCGAAATTGCACTACGAGTAAAGATGCTCGTTACGCGCGGCAGGACGGAAAGACCCCGGGACCTTTACTATAGTTTGGTATTGGTTTTCGGTTCGGCTTGTGTAGGATAGGTGGGAGACTGTGAAGCGGTGACGCTAGTTACTGTGGAGTCAATGTTGAAATACCACTCTGGTCGAATTGGGAATCTGAACCTCGGGCCATGATCTGGTTCAGGGACAGTGCCTGATGGGTAGTTTAACTGGGGCGGTTGCCTCCTAAAGAGTAACGGAGGCGCCCAAAGGTTCCCTCAGCCTGGTTGGCAATCAGGTGTTGAGTGCAAGTGCACAAGGGAGCTTGACTGTGAGACAGACATGTCGAGCAGGGACGAAAGTCGGGACTAGTGATCCGGCACCACCTGGTGGAAGGGGTGTCGCTCAACGGATAAAAGGTACCCCGGGGATAACAGGCTGATCTTGCCCAAGAGTCCATATCGACGGCATGGTTTGGCACCTCGATGTCGGCTCGTCGCATCCTGGGGCCGGAGTAGGTCCCAAGGGTTGGGCTGTTCGCCCATTAAAGCGGCACGCGAGCTGGGTTTAGAACGTCGTGAGACAGTTCGGTCCCTATCCGCCGCGCGCGTAGGATACTTGAGGAAGGCTGTCCCTAGTACGAGAGGACCGGGACGGACGAACCTCTGGTGTGCCAGTTGTCCCGCCAGGGGCATGGCTGGTTGGCCACGTTCGGAAGGGATAACCGCTGAAGGCATCTAAGCGGGAAGCCTGTTCCAAGATGAGGTATCCCACCCCATGTGGGTTAAGGCCCCCAAGAGACGATTGGGTTGATAGGCCAGAAATGGAAGCACAGTAATGTGTTGTTGAGTTGACTGGTACTAATAGGCCGAGGACTTGCCTACAAAGATGTTACGCATCCACTCTACGGTTCTGAAACACCACGCGTGTTTCATAGTGTTTCGGTGGTTATAGCGCCAGGGAAACGCCCGGTCCCATTCCGAACCCGGAAGCTAAGCCTGGTAGCGCCGATGGTACTGCAACCGAAGGGTTGTGGGAGAGTAGGACGCCGCCGAACTAACATTAGGGTTAGGCCCCGGTTGAGAATCTTCACGGTTCTCCCGGGGCCTAACTCTATTTCCGGACCTTTTCGGCCGCCGGCTCAGCTTGGGCGGGTGATCGGCCGGCTCACCACGGGAGACGAGAAGACCAGCGAAGTCGTCGTCTCGCCGTAGCGCTGGGCGCGCTCCACGAAGGTCTCCAGCTCGCCCGTCGAACGGCAGCGCACGCGCAGCAGCCAGCATTCGTCGCCCGTGATGTGGTCGGCGGAGACAACCTCCGGCAGCGGCAGGATCGTCGAGCGGAACCGCGGGCCGTCGAGGCTGCGGACACGCACGCGGACCATGGCCTCGATCGGCAGGCCCAGCTTGGACGCGTCGATGCGAGCGGCATAACCCGTGATCACCCCGCGCTGCTCGAGCCGGCGCACGCGTTCCGTCACGGCGGGGGCGGACAGCGACACCCGCCGGCCGAGTTCGGAGAACGTGAGGCGGCCGTCGGACTGCAGGAGCTCGATCAGCTGCCAGTCGACGGTGTCGAGGTCCACGAAATGGTTCACAGAACAAACTCCCGGCAGAGCGCGGCCCGAACAAGGAAATCCCAGGCTAACCAACCCGATCACCAGGGTTCGGCTCTGTGGCGAACACCCCGCGCCCAGCCACGATTGACCCCATGAAACCGCGCATCCTCCAGTTCGAGACCCCGGCACCCAACCAAGCCGTCACCTACTTCGGGCGCGAGCTCGGCTTCGAGGTCGACCCCGTCGACCTGGCCGAAGACCTCGCCGAGGGCCGCACCGACGGGTACGTCCTGGCCGAGACCCGCGGGGCCGAGGCCTACGCAAGAGCACGCATCCCCGGCGCCATCCACCTGCCCTACAAGAACATCACCGAGGACAGCACCCGCGACTTCGACAAGAATCTCGTCTACGTCTGCTACTGCGAAAGCATCCACTGCAACGCCGCCACCCAAGGCGCGCTCCGCCTGTCCGCCCTCGGCTTCACCGCGAAGCGTCTCTCCGGCGGCATCACCACGTGGCAGAACGCCGGCTACCCCACCGAGACCGCGCACCTCAGCCCACTCCGTACCCTGGAGAGGTGACACGTCTGCTGATCATCCAACCCGACGTCGGCGACCCCCTCGGCCCGCTCGGTGACTGGCTGACCGAGGCCGGCGCCGAGCTCGAGGTCCGAAACCCACCGGAGCACGAGCTGCCCGCCGACCTCGACGGCTACGCGGGCGTCGTCTGCCTCGGCGGCGGTATGGGCGCCCTGGACGACGAGCGCCACCCGTGGCTCGCCGACGTCCGCAAGTTGCTCGGCCAGGCCACCGGCAGGCAGCTCCCGACGCTCGGCATCTGCCTCGGCGCGCAGCTGCTCGCCGCGGCCACCGGCGGCCAGGTCGTGGTCGGTGAGGACGGGCCTGAGGTCGGCCCTGCGCTCGTCTCCAAGAAGGACGCCGCCTGGACCGACCCGCTGTTCGCCGACCTGCCGCTGATGCAGGACGTGATCCAGTTCCACAACGACGTGATCAAGCGCCTCCCGCCCGGCGCCGAGCTGCTCGCGTCCGCGCCGCTCTACCAGAACCAGGCCTTCCGCCTGCGCCGCTGCGTCTACGGCGTGCAGTTCCACATCGAGACGACGCCGGACCTCGTGCGCCGCTGGGCGGAGGAGGAGCCTGAGATGGCGGAACTCACCCGTCCGGGGGCGCTCACGCCGGAGAAGCTGATCTCTGTGCACGCGGACATCGCCGAGACCTGGCGGCCGTTCGCGCACCGGTTCGTTCGATTGGCCGCCGGGGAGCTCGACGCGGCGGCGGAGAGTCAACACACATTGCCGCTCGCTTAACGGATGATGCACGGATCACTAACGCAGCGTTGACGATTCACTCGATCGGTCAGGTACCTTGCGAGAGATGCTCCCGTAGGTATGGAGGACCGGGGTGGATCCCTCGCTAGTGGTCGTCGTCGTCATCGGCACGGCCCTCGTCTTCGATTTCACCAACGGCTTCCACGACACGGCCAACGCGATGGCTACCTCCATCGCCACGGGCGCGCTCAAACCGCGGGTCGCGGTAGCCATCTCGGCGGTGCTGAACCTCGCCGGGGCGTTCCTGTCGGTGGAGGTCGCGAAGACGATCTCCAGCGGCCTCGTCGACGACACCAAGATCGGACCGTCGATCGTCTTCGGCGGGCTGATCGGGGCGATCGTCTGGAACCTCGTCACCTGGTACGTCGGCCTGCCGTCGAGTTCGTCGCACGCGCTGTTCGGCGGCCTCATCGGCGCCACCTGGGTTTCGGCGGGCGCCGACTCGGTGCACTTCGGCAAGATCGTGGACAAGGTCCTCGTGCCGGCCGCCGCGTCGCCGATCATCGCCGGCCTGGTGGCGGCCGGCTTCACGTACCTGGTCTACAAGCTGTTCGTCCGCAGGCGCGGCGGACGCGGCTTCCGCGTCGGCCAGATCTTGTCCGCGTCGCTCGTCTCCCTCGCGCACGGCACCAACGACGCCCAGAAGACCATGGGCGTGATCACCCTGACGCTGGTCAGCGCCGGCGGACTGCCCGCGGGCTCGGCGCCGCCGATCTGGGTGATCATCAGCGCGGCGTCGGCCCTCGCGCTCGGCACGTACCTCGGCGGCTGGCGCATCACGCACACGCTCGGCAAGGGCCTTACCGACATCGAGGGCCCGCAGGGCTTCGCCGCGCAGACGAGCAGCGCCGCCGTGATCCTGCTGTCGTCGCACTTCGGCTTCCCGCTCTCGACCACGCACGTGTGCTCCGGCGGGATCGTCGGCTCGGGTGTCGGCCGTCGCGAGGCGCCGGTGCGCTGGCGGATGGCCGGACGCATGGTCGTGGCCTGGCTGTTCACACTGCCCGCGGCCGCCCTCGTCGGCGCGGCCGCGGGGAAGCTCGCGTCACTCGGTACGGCGGGGACCATCGGCGTCGGCGTCGTGGGCATCGCTATCGGCGTCGGCATCTACGTGCTCTCGCGCCGCCGGCCCATCACCGCGCACAGCTTCCAGGTGCCGGAGCCCTCGGCCGCCGACACGGAACCCGACCGCCTCGCCGCCTGAAAGTGGACGCGTGCCTGCCTGCTCAGCAGACCTGGATCCGGCTACGGTGAACGAGATGGCAGAGCGCGCGCGGACGGCCGCATCGGCGGCCCGGTACGGCTTCACCGACGACAAGGCCGACGCCCAGTTGCGTGCGGCGGGCTGGTGGGACGCCGCGGGACCGGTCGAGGGCACCGCCGACGTGCTCGCGGCCCTCTCGCGCGCCGCCGACCAGGACCTCGCGTTGCAGGGCCTCGACCGCATCCGCGAAGCCGACGAAGGTGCGTGGCCCGAGCTGGACCGCGCACTGCGCGACAACCGGACGTTTCGCGGCCGCCTGCTCGGGGTGCTCGGCACGTCCACCGCGCTCGGCGACTTCCTCGCCGCCAACCCCGGCGAGTGGCACTGCCTCGCCGACCACCGCTGCACCGTGCCCGAGCAGTTCGCCGACCGGCTTCTCGACGACGTGCGCCAGGACGACGGCACGTACGTCACCGGTCTGGCCGCGGAGCAGGCGCTGCGGACGGGGTACCGGCGGCTGCTGCTCGGCATCGCGGCCGTCGACCTCGGGCACCTCGTGGAGGAGGGGCTCGACCACCCGTCGTTCAAGGACATCACCCACCAGCTGACGCTTCTGGCCGAGGCCGCGCTGAAGGCGGGCCTCGCCGTGGCCGAGCAGGAGGTCGGGGCGAGCGCCGAGGGCGCGCTGGCCGTGATCGCGATGGGCAAGACCGGCGGGCGCGAGCTCAACTACGTGAGCGACGTCGACGTGATCTTCGTCGGCGCCGGCGACCTTGGCGTGGCGACGCGGCTGGCCAGCACGATGATGCGGGTGGTCGGCAAGGCGTGTTTCGAGGTCGACGCGGCGCTGCGGCCGGAGGGCAAGAGCGGCGCGCTCGTGCGCACGCTCGAGGGGCACACGGCGTACTACCAGAAGTGGGCGAAGACCTGGGAGTACCAGGCGCTGCTCAAAGCGCGCCCAGTCGCGGGTGACGCCGGGCTGGGCGAGGAATACGCGGAGATGGTCGCGCCCATGGTGTGGGCGGCTGCCGACCGCGAGAACTTCGTGACCGAGGTGCAGCAGATGCGCCGGCGCGTGGAGGACCACGTCTCCGCGGAGCACGCCGAGCGCGAGCTGAAGCTGGGCCGCGGCGGGCTGCGTGACGTCGAGTTCGCCGTGCAGCTGCTGCAGCTCGTGCACGGGCGCGTGGACCCTGAGCTGCGCTCACCGTCCACAATGGAGGCACTGGCGGCGCTGGGCGAGGGCGGGTACGTCGGGCGCGCGGACTCGGCCGAAATGGGGACTTCGTATGAGTTCCTGCGCACCGTCGAGCACCGGCTGCAGCTGCGCCGGCTGCGGCGCACGCACCTGTTCCCGGAGTCGAACGACACCGACGAGCTGCGCATCCTCGCGCGCGCGTGCGGGATTCGTGCGGTGCGAGGGCGCAGCCAGGGCCAGGAGCTGCTCGCCGAGTTCCGCCGCCACGCGCAGGGCATCCGGCGGCTGCACGAGAAGGTCTTCTACCGGCCGCTGCTGCAGTCGGTGGCGAACGTGCCGACGGAAGCGTTGCGGCTCACGACAAAGCAGGCCGCGAGCCGGCTCGCGGCCTTGGGTTACGCGGCGCCGGAGGGCGCGCTACAGCACATCAAGGCGCTGACTTTGGGCGTCTCGCGACGCGCGGCGATCCAGCAGGCACTGCTGCCCGTGCTGCTCGATTTCCTCGCCGACACACCGGATCCCGACGGCGGTCTGCTGTCGTACCGGAAGGTGTCCGAGGCGCTGGAGGACACGCCGTGGTACCTGCGCGTGCTGCGCGACGAGGGCACGGTGGTGGAGCGGCTCGCGTTCCTGCTGGGCACCTCGAAGCTGGTGCCCGACCTGCTCGTGCGTGCGCCGGAAGTGCTTCAGCTGCTGGGAGAACCGGCTCGACTGACGGGGCGCAAGCCGGCCGAGGTGGCGACATCGTTGCGGGCGGCCGTCCGGCGTCAGCCCGGGTTGAACGCGGCGGTGGCGGCAGCGCGTTCGTTGCGGCGGCACGAGTTGCTGCGCGTGGCGTGTGCGGATCTGCTGGGGCTGCTGGACGTTCCGGCCGTGTGCGAGGCGCTGTCGAGTGTGTGGGTCGCCGTGCTGCAGGGTGCGCTGGCCGCAGCGTACCGGCAGCGGCAGGCGGAGCTGGGACGCACGCCGGCGACCGTCGCCGTGATCGGCATGGGCCGGCTCGGTGGCGCGGAGCTGGGCTACGGCTCGGATGCCGACGTGCTGTTCGTCTGCGAGCCCGCGGAAGGTGTGTCGGACTCCGACGCGGTGAAGTTCGCTTCGTCGGTGGCTGAGACCGTGCGCAAGATGCTGGGCGCGCCGAGTTCGGATCCGGCGCTGGTCGTCGACGCGGACCTTCGGCCGGAGGGACGCAGCGGGCCGTTGGTCCGGACATTGGACTCGTATCGCGCGTACTACCAGCGCTGGGGCGAGGTCTGGGAGGCACAGGCGCTGCTGCGCGCGCGGTTCATCGCCGGCGACGAGGAGCTGGGCGAGCGGTTCATCACGATGATCGACCCCGTCCGCTACCCCGCGGGCGGCCTGGACGCGACGAAGGCCCGCGAGATCCGCCGCATCAAAGCGCGCGTGGAAACCGAGCGCCTGCCCCGCGGCGCCGACCCGACGCGCCACACGAAGCTCGGCCGCGGCGGGCTGGCCGACGTCGAGTGGACCGTGCAGCTGTTGCAGTTGCAGCACGCGCACGAGCAGCCGAGCCTGCGCACCACGTCGACGCTCGACGCTTTGACGGCGCTCGCGGAAACGGGTCTGGCGCCCGCGGAGTCGGTCGACTACCTGCGCGAGGCGTGGCTGCTGGCCACGCGCGTGCGCAACGCCGGGATGCTCGTGCGCGGCAAGGCCGTCGACGAGGTGCCCGGCTCGGGCCGCGACCTGGCCGCCGTGGCGCGCGTGTTCGGCTACACCGTGGACGACGACCCGGGCGAGTTCCTCGACACCTACCGCCGCGTCACGCGCCGCGCGCACGCCGTGGTCGAGGAGCTGTTCTACGAGAACTAGCTTTTACCTAGAGTGGGGCACGTGACCGATCGCGAACCGTTCCGCACCCGCATCAAGGTGCGCCACTACGAGCTCGACTCGCTGGGCCACCTCAACCACGCCGTCTACCACTCCTACGGCGAGGTCTCGCGCATCGAACTCTTCGAATCCGCGGGCGATTCCCGGCTGCGCGAGGAAAACCTCGCGCCGGTCCTGCTGGAGTCCCACATCGTCTACCGCCGCGAACTCCGCGGCGGCGACACTGTCGACGTCACCTGCGACGCCCGCTTCGGCGACGGCAAGGTCTTCTGGATGACCTCCCGCATCCTCAAACTCGACGGCACCCTCTCGGCCGAGATCACCTGCACGGTGGGCCTGATGGACCTGGCGGCCCGCCGCCTTGTCGACGACCCCCGCGGACGCTTCGAACGCGCCGGCCTGAACCTCAAGGTCCTGTCGACGGGGGAGCAGTGACATCCTGGCTGTCGGAGATCCGTGCCTCCTACGACACTGTCACCCCCAGCTACGCGGCCCAACTGCGCGACGCCCTCGCCGGCAAGCCGCACTTGCGCTCCTTGCTGGGCCTCTTCGCGGAACTCACCGACGGCCGCGTCGCCGACGTCGGTTGCGGCCCGGGCTGGGTCACCGCCCACCTGCGCTCCCTCGGCGTCGACGCCTTCGGCCTCGACCTCTCACCCGAGATGATCGCCTTCGCCCGCCGCACCCACGCCGGCGTCCCCTTCGCCGTCGGCTCGATGACGGACCTTCCCGTCCCGATCGATTCGTTGGGCGGCATCCTCGCCTTCTGGTCCCTCATCCACCTCCCCGACGCCGCCCTGCCGACGGTTCTGGCGCATTTCCACCGCGCCCTCCACCCGGGCGGCGTGGTCCTCGCGGGCTTCCACGTCGGCGACACGACCACGTGCAAGACCTCGGGCTACGGCGGCCACCCCATGCACGTCCACATCCATCGCCGCCGCCCCGCCACCATGTCGACCTTCCTGCGCGCCGCCGGCTTCACCATCGAATCGGAAACCCTCTTCGACCCGGACGCTCGCGTCCCCGGCGGCGTGGTCATCGCGCGGGCCGGTCATTCCCAATAGTTGACGCGTGCCTCGCTTGGCGCGGCTACGGCCGGCACCGCGGATTTGCGGACGTTGAGCTCGGCCGTCAGTCCGCGCGCATCCCTCGCCACACGAAGTCCACCAGGCTTTCCGTGGCCGCCTTCCAGTCCTCGTCCGGGCTGAGCAGCAGCAAGCCCGCCATGGCGCGCATCACCGTGTCCACCGAGATGTCCGGGCGGACGGTGCCGGCGGCGATGTTGGCCTTCAGCAGGGTGTCGAGGGCGTCGACCAGGGATTTGTACGCGTGGGCCGGCAGTTGGGCGCTGCTCGAGGCCGCGCGCAGGGCCGTGGCGAGGCCGCGTTTGGTGATCAGGTAGTGCGCGAGGTGCTCGCGCGCCCAGACCCGGAACGCTTGCTCCGGCGGGCACCGCTCCAGCAGCGTCGGCACGACGTTGACGAGCTGGCACACCTCCCGCTCGTACACGGCGAGGATGAGGTCGGCCGCGGTCGGAAAGTGGCGGTAGACGGTGCCGACGCCGACTTCGGCCTGCTTCGCGATGGCGTTGAACGAGACCTGGCCCGAGCACGCGAGCGACTGGGCCGCGACGGCGAGGATGCGCTCGTGGTTGCGCCGGGTGTCCGCGCGTCGCGGGCTGACCGATCCCGTCGACATCGTTCCTCCCGTTCCAAGCGGCGTCTCCCCTGCTCAGGACTGTAGTGCAGGGCTTGGAGCAGCTCCAGGACCTGCACCTCGTTGCGAAGCGGATAGTAATCCGATAACCTCGGAAACGCGAGCTTGAGCGGATGACTATCCGCTAGCCTACCCGGCGCTCGCGTTCCGAGTGGCCGGCTTCTCCCACCACAACCCCATCCTGCGGGAAAGAGTTCCAGTGGACATCTCCCTCGAAATCAACGGGCGAGTCGAACAGCTCGCCGTCGACCCCGGCGTCACACTGCTCGACGCGCTGCGTGAACGGCTCGACGTGACCGGCCCCAAGAAGGGCTGTGACCGCGGTCAGTGCGGCGCCTGCACCGTGCACGTCGACGGCAAACCCGTGCTCTCGTGCCTCACCCTCGCGGCCACCGTGCGCCGGCCGGTCACCACGGTCGAAGGTCTGTCCACTGAGGATGGATTGCATCCCGTGCAACAGGCGTTCGTGGACCAGGACGCGTTGCAGTGCGGCTTCTGCACCTCCGGGCAGGTGATGTCGGCCGTCGCCGCCGTGCGCGGCGACGTCACGGACGTCCGCGAGTTCATGTCCGGCAACCTGTGCCGCTGTTCGGCGTACCCGAACATCGTGGCCGCGGTCGAGCAGGCGAGGCGGGCCGATGCGACCGTTTGAGCTGACCGCGCCCACCACCGTCGAAGACGCGCTCGACGCGTCCGGAACCTTCCTCGCCGGCGGCACTACGCTCGTCGACCTGATGAAGCTCGACGTCCTCACTCCGCAGCGGGTGCTGGACATCAACGACCTCCCGCTGCGCGGCATCGACACCACCGACGGCCTGCGTTTCGGGGCCCTGGAACGGATGGGCGACATCGCCGCGCACCCCGGCGTGTACCCGGCGATCTCGCGCGCGCTCCTGCTGAGCGCTTCGCAGCAGCTGCGGAACATGGCCAGCATCGGCGGCAACCTGATGCAGCGTACGCGGTGCTCGTACTTCCGCGACGTCACCATGCCGTGCAACCGGCGCGACCCGGGCAGCGGCTGCTCCGCGCTGGCGGGCGTCAACCGCATGCACGCGATCCTCGGCACCAGCGACTCCTGCGTGGCGACACACGCCAGCGACGTCGCGGTGGCGCTCGTCGCGCTGGACGCCGAGGTGGAACTCACCGGCAAGACCGGCAAGCGCACGGTGAAGCTCACCGATTTCTACCGCACACCAGGCGAAACGCCGGACGTCGAGAACGACCTGCGCCCCGGCGAGCTGATCACCGAGGTGCGCGTGCCGCGGCTGGACTGGGCGGAGAGCTCCACCTACGTCAAGGTTCGCGACCGCCAGTCGTACGAGTTCGCGCTCGCGTCGGCCGCGGTTGCGCTGGACGTGCGCGACGGCGTGATCGCCGACGCACGGGTGGCCGTCGGCGGGGTGGCGACCGTGCCGTGGCGGCTCACGGCGGTGGAGGAAGCGTTGCGGGGCAAGCCTGTCACGCAGGAATCGTTCGAGCAGGCAGCTTCTCTGGCCGCGGAAGGCGCGCGGCCGCTGGCGTTCAACTCGTTCAAGGTGTCCCTGGTGAAGCGCACCGTCGTGCGCGCGCTGCTGGAGCTGACCGAAGGGAGCCGTCGATGACCGACAGGCTCGACGCGCCGTTGAAGGTCACCGGGCGCGCGAAGTACGCGATGGACCACAACTTCCCGGGCATGGCCTACGGCTACGTCGTGGTCAGCACCGTGGCCCACGGCCAGGTCGAGAGCATGGACTCCGATGCGGCGAAGGAAGCACCGGGCGTCCTCGCCGTCTACACGCCGTTCGACCGGCTGGACCTGCGCACGCCGCCGGTGTCGCCGATCATGGGCGAGACCTGGGTGCCACTGCGCAACACCGACGTCGACTACTACGGGCAGCCGATCGGGTTCGTCGTCGCGGAGTCGTTCGAGCAGGCGCGCGACGCGGCGATGCTGGTGGACGTCACGTACGACGAGAAGCCGGCGCTGGTTTCGTTCGACGAAGGGCTCGCCTCGGCCGAGGACGCGCCGGAGTCGCGCGGGAACCCGCCGCAGATCGAGGTGCTGGCCGACGACGTCGAGTCCATTGAGGACGTATTCGCCGCCGCGCCGTTCGTGGTGGACCACGCTTATCGCACGGCCACGCAGAACCACGCCGCGATGGAGCCGCACTCGGCCGTCGCGGTGTGGGGCGACGGCGAGCTCACGGTCTACACCGGCAACCAGGGCAGCAACCTCATCGCCATGGAGCTCGCCGGCGCGCTCGCCCTCGACGTCTCGGCCGTGCACGTCATCAACCCCTACGTTGGCGGCGCGTTCGGCGGCAAGGGGCGCACGTCCACGCCCGCGTTCCTCGCGGCCGCGGCGGCGAAGGAGCTGGGCCGGCCGGTGAAGGCGGCGCTGACGCGCGAGCAGGTCTTCACGGCGACGGCCACGCGAGCCGCGACGCTGCAGAAGGTCACCATCGGCGCCGACGCCGACGGCACGATCCTCGGCCTGCGCCACGACTCGTGGTCGAGCACGGCGATGGACCGGTCGTTCGTGGAGCCGACGTCGCACGGCACCTCGCGCGAGTGGTACGCCACGAAGAACCTGTCCATCAGCCAGAAGATGGTGCCGCTCAACATCCCGCCGACCACGTTCATGCGCGCGCCGGGCGAGGCGCCGGGCTCGTTCGCGCTGGAGAGCGCGATGGACGAGCTGGCCGTGGCGCTGGGCATGGACCCGATCGAGCTGCGCATGCGCAACAGCTCGCTCGCCCCGCCCGGCAAGGACCTGCAGTGGTCGAGCAAGCACCTCGACGAGTGCTTCGCCGTCGGCGCGCGCGAGTTCGGCTGGTCTCCGCGGCCGCAGGGCCGCGTCGACGGCGACTGGCTGGTCGGCGTCGGCATGGCGACGGCGATGTTCCCCGCCCTGCGCTTCCCCGCGACGGTCGGCATCACCCTCCACGCGGACGGCACCGCCGAGGTCGCCACCAGCGGCGCCGACCCGGGAACGGGCCTGCTGAACGTGATGTCGTCGGTCGGCGCGGAATCGCTGGACCTCGTGCCGTCCCGGATCACCCCTCGGCTGGGCGACTCCAAGCTCCCCCCGGGCGGCATGTCCGGCGGCTCCACGGCGACGGCCAGCGTCGGCACCGCGATCATGCTCGCGGCGAGCGAGGTCCTCGACGCGCTGCTGGCTCTGGCTTCCGCGCCGGGCGCCCCGTTCGCGGGCCAAGAGGTGACCTACGCCGACGGCCACATCCACGGCGACACCGACACCATGCCCTTCGGCTCACTGCTCCGCGCCGTCGGCCAGGATTCCTTGTCCGCCACGGGTTCCTCGGCGCCGGGCGAGGAGCTGACCAAACACTCGTTCAGCTCGTTCGGCGCCCAGTTCTGCGAGGTCCGCGTCCACCGCCTCACCGGCGAGGCCCGCGTCTCGCGCCTCCTGGGCGTCTTCGACGGCGGCCGCATCATCAACGACAAGCTCGCCCGCAGCCAAATCAAGGGCGGCATGATCTGGGGCGTCTCCGCGGCGCTGCACGAGGCTCTCGAGCTGGACACCTGGGGCCGCTTCGCCACGGGCGACTTCGCGAGCTACCTCCTGCCGGTCAACGCCGATATCCCCGACATCGACGTCCACTTCGTCCAGTACCCCGACACCTTTCACAACGCCGTCGGCGCCCGCGGCATCGGCGAAATCGCCACCGTCGGCGTCGCCGCCGCCATCGCCAACGCCATCTACAACGCGACCGGCGTGCGCGTCCGCCACATCCCGATCATGGTGGAGGACCTGCTGGTCGACTGAGCTTTTCGGCGGGGGTGTGAAAATCGGGACGGCGGCCGGGGTTTCCCCTCGGCCGCCGTCCCGTTTGCAGCTCGTCCAGCGGTCCGACCAACGCAATGCAGATTGATGCAGAACAGGCCGGGGGCCCGCACGTAACACAGTGCTTGGCGGCGAACACAAAAATCGGGACGGCGGCCGAGGTATTCCCTCGACCGCCGCCCCGCGTCTCACTTGGCCGTCAGTTCACGGCCGGCCGATCACACGTCGTAGTAGAGCGAGAACTCGTACGGGTGCGGACGCAGCCGCAGCGGGTCGATTTCGTTCTCGCGCTTGTAGGAGATCCAGGTGTCGATCACGTCGGGCGTGAAGACACCGCCCTCGAGCAGGAAGTCGTGGTCGGCTTCCAGGGTGTCGAGGACCGTGCCGAGGTCGCCGGGGACGAGCTTGACGTTCTTGGCCTCCTCGGGCGGGAGCTCGTAGAGGTCCTTGTCGATGGGCTCCGCCGGCTCGATCTTGTTCTTGATGCCGTCGAGGCCGGCCATCATCATCGCGGAGAAGGCCAGGTACGGGTTGCCCGACGAGTCCGGGCAGCGGAACTCGGCGCGCTTGGCCTTCGGGTTGTTGCCCGTGATGGGGATGCGGACACACGCCGAACGGTTGCGCTGCGAGTACACCAGCGAAACCGGGGCCTCGAAGCCCGGCACGAGACGGTGGTACGAGTTCACCGTCGGGTTCGTGAAGGCCAGCAGGCTCGGCGCGTGCTTGAGCAGGCCGCCGATGTAGTGGCGCGCCGTGTCGGACAGGCCCGCGTAGCCGGACTCGTCGTGGAACAGCGGCTGGCCGTCCTTCCACAGCGACTGGTGGCAGTGCATGCCCGAGCCGTTGTCGCCGGCGAGCGGCTTCGGCATGAACGTCGCGGTCTTGCCGGCGGCGAACACGGTGTTCTTCACGATGTACTTGAACAGCTGCAGGTCGTCGGCAGCGTGCAGCAGCGTGTTGAACTTGTAGTTGATCTCCGTCTGGCCGGCGGTGCCCACCTCGTGGTGCGCGCGCTCGATCTCGAAGCCGGAGCCCTGCAGCTGGCGGACGATGTCGTCACGCAGGTCGGCGAAGTGGTCGACCGGCGGGACGGGGAAGTAGCCGCCCTTGAACTTCGTCTTGTAGCCCTGGTTGCCGCCCGGCTCGTCGGTGCCGGTGTTCCACCAGCCCTCGACCGAGTCGATCTCGTGGAACGACGCGTGCTCGGCCGAGTCGAAGCGCACGGAGTCGAAGATGTAGAACTCCGCCTCCGGGCCGAAGTACACGTTGTCGGCCACTCCGTACTCGGCGATGTACTGCTCGGCCTTGCGCGCGATGTTGCGCGGGTCGCGGCTGTACGCCTCACGCGTGAACGGGTCGTGCACGAAGAAGTTCAGCGAGAGCGTCTTCGCCTTGCGGAACGGGTCGATGCGCGCGGTCTCGGGGTCCGGCAGCAGCAGCATGTCGGACTCGTGGATCGACTGGAAGCCGCGCACGGACGAGCCGTCGAACGCGAGGCCCTCTTCGTAGGCCTCGAGGTCGAAGGCCTTCGCGGGCACCGTGAAGTGCTGCATCACGCCCGGCAGGTCGCAGAACCTGACGTCGATGGACTCCACCTTCTCGTCGGCGATCAGGCGCTGGATGTCGTCTGGAGTAGTGGGCACCCTCGGTGACTCCTTCTTCGATCGAGCTCGCTCGGCAGTACTCTCTTCGGCTCACGCTAAGAGTGCGGTGTTGCCCGACCGTCACCCGTATGTTTCACACACGTTAACGGGTGGCGTGACACGCGCCATCCGACCAGGGCAGATGTGGCGCGCGCCACCGGCATACCCTGGACGGGTGGCGAGATGGACTGGCGAATGGCTCCCCGGGACCGGCAGCGGTCCGGGGTCGGAAAACCGAACCGCGTCGAAATGGCCCGGTGAAACGTTCGGTCTGCCCGAATCCGGCGTCGGCTCCGTCGCCGGCTTCGGTCCGCGCCTGCTGGCCCTGGTCATCGACCTGGTGCTCGCGGGCCTGATCACCACGCTGTTCGTGCGATACGACCTGCAGGACGTCGCCGCGATGCAGACGTTCAACTGGTGGGCCGGCGTCGTCTGGGCCGTCATCACGACCGTGCCGGCGATGTTCTTCGGCTTCACGCCGGGCATGGGCGCCGTGGGCGTGCGAGTCGCGCGCCTCGACGGCGCCTCGATGGTCGGCCCCTGGCGCGCGGTGGTGCGGATGGTGCTGACGGTCGTGATCGTGCCCGCCCTCGTCCGCAACATCGACGGCCGCAGCTGGCTCGACCGCGTGACCGGCACCGTCGTGATCCGGATGCGCTGACCGTCCCCGAACAAAAAGGCCTCCTGCTCAGTACGAGCGGGAGGCCTTTTCAGCGGTAAGAGGGTCAGCGACGGCGGATCGTCCGCTGCACGTTGCGCATCTTCGCGCCGGCGGGCATCGGGCCCTTCGGCATGGCCGCGCCGCGGTTGCCGAGCGCCGCGAGCTTGGCCTCGAGTGCGTCGACCTGCGGCGGCTTGAGGTTGCGCGGCAGCTTCATCAGCGTGCTCTGCAGCTTCTTGAGCGGGATCTCGTTCTCGCTGTTGCCGATGGTGTAGTCGTAGATCGGGGTGTCGCCGATCAGGCGCGACACGCGCTTCTTCTCCTGCGAGAGCAGCGCCTTCACGCGGTGCGGCGCGCCCTCGGCCACGAGGATCACGCCGGGCGCGCCGAGCACGCGGTGCACGGCGTCAAGCTGCGTGGTCGCGGCGACGGTCGGCGTCACGCGCCAGCTGCCGCGCATGTTCTCCAGCGCCCACGCACCGGCGCCGGGCTGGCCGTCGGCCTTCGTGTACACGGTCTTCTGCACGCGGCGGCCGAAGATGATCACCGCGAGCAGCACGCCCAGCACGATGCCCAGCGGGAGCAGCGCCCACTGCACGTTGAAGATGAACCCGACACCGAACAGGACGCCCGCGACGACCACGATCGAGCCGGCCATCCAAGGAATCAGCATCGGGTCTTCGCGGCGTTGCATCTTGAACGCCTCGAAGAGCTGCCCGCGCCGCGCCTTGCCGGCCGCGCGCTTCTCCTGCTTGGCCAGCTTGGCCGCTTCCTTGTCCTGCTTTCCCGCCATCTGACCAGGATACGGCCGCGTGCCCTGCCACGAATCCCTCGGCCCCCTCTGCGAGGATCGAGGGGTGGCAAGCGCATCGTCTCCGAAGAGTCGCCAGGGCCTGCTCGACGGGCTGGATCCCGAGCAACGAGCCGCCGCCTCGGCGCCGCGCGGGCCCGTCTGTGTTCTCGCCGGCGCCGGCACGGGCAAGACGCGCACGATCACGCACCGCATCGCGCACCTGGTCGGCGCAGGTCACGTCTCCGCCGCACAAGTACTCGCCGTCACCTTCACCACGCGCGCGGCGGGCGAGATGCGCACGCGGCTGCGCGGACTCGGCGTCGACGCCGCGCAGGCGCTCACCTTCCACGCCGCCGCGCGCCGGCAGCTGCGGTACTTCTGGCCGCGCGTGGTCGGCGACCGGCCGTGGGACCTCGTCGACAACAAGTTCCGGCTCGTGGCGCAGGCCGCCCAGCGCGCGCGGCTGAGCACGGAGACGGAGGTGCTGCGCGACCTCGCGAGCGAGATCGAGTGGAGCAAGGCCTCGCTCGTCTCGCCCGACGACTACCCAGCCGTCGCCGCGCGCACGCAGCGCGACACCCCGGCGCCGGTGGCGCAGGTCGCGCAGGTCTACCGGCTGTACGAGGAGATCAAGACCTCCGCGCAGGTCCTCGACTTCGACGACCTGCTCCTGCACACCACCGCCGTGCTCGAAGAACACGAAGCCGTCGCCGTCGAGTTCCGCGATCGCTACCGCTGCTTCGTGGTCGACGAGTACCAGGACGTCACGCCGTTGCAGCAGCGTCTGCTCGACGCGTGGCTCGGCGGCCGCGACGACCTCACCGTCGTCGGCGACGCCAACCAGACCATCTACTCCTTCGGCGGCGCCTCGCCGCGGCCGCTGCTGGAGTTCACGCGGCGTTTCCCCGAGGCCACCGTCGTGCGGCTCGAGCGCGACTACCGGTCGACGCCCGAGGTCGTCGGGCTGGCGAACCGGGTGATCGGCGCTGCGCGCGGGCGTCCGGCGGGGTCGCGGCTGAAGCTCGTCGGCCAGCGGCCGCCGGGGCCCGAGCCGCGGTTCGCCGAGTACGAGGACGAGTCGGCCGAAGCGGCGGCGGTCGCGCGGCGCATGCGCGAGCTGCTCGACGGGGGAGTGTCGGCCAGCGAGATCGCCGTGCTGTTCCGCGTGAACGCGCAGTCGGAGGCCTACGAGCAGGCGCTGTCCGAGTCCGGCATCCCGTATCTCGTGCGCGGCGGCGAGCGGTTCTTCTCACGCGCCGAGGTGCGGCAGGCGATGTCGGCGCTGCGAGTGGCGTCGGCCGATCCGACGTCGCTCGACCTGGTGACGGCGGTGCGGTCGGTGCTCGCGCGCGTCGGCCTCACCGAGCAGCCGCCCGCCGGCGGTGCGGCGAAGGAGCGTTGGGACGCGCTGCTCGCGCTGGTGGAGCTGGCCGAGGAGCTGGCGGCGAGCGTCGCGGACGCCGACCTGCCGCGGCTCGTCGCGGAGCTGGAGCAGCGCGCGGCGGCGCAGCACCCGCCGACGGTCGAGGGCGTCACGCTGGCGTCGCTGCACGCGGCGAAGGGCCTGGAGTGGGATGCGGTGTTCCTCGTCGGCCTGTCCGAGGGCACGATGCCGATCCTCCACGCGGGCGACGACGAAGCCGCGATCGAGGAGGAGAGGCGGCTGTTCTACGTCGGCGTCACCCGGGCGCGGGAACACCTGTCACTCTCGTGGTCGCTGTCGCGTACGCCGGGTGGCCGGCGCAACCGTCGCCGCAGCCGCTTCCTCTACGGGCTGATCCCGGAAGACCACCCAGCCGCCCGCGTCGCGCGGTCGCAGCAGACGTCGTCGGCGCCGGGTTCGAAGGCGGCGCGCTGCCGACTCTGCGGCGGGCCGCTGCTGCAGACGATCGAGGTGAAGCTGGGGCGGTGCTCGAAGTGCCCGTCCACAGTGGATGAAGGGCTGCTGGAGAAGCTGAAGACGTGGCGCGGCGAGCGTTCGCGGGAGCTGAAAGTGCCGGCGTTCGTGGTGTTCACCGACGCGACACTCATGGCCATCGCCGAACAGCGACCGACCGACGACGGAGCGCTCGTGTCGATCTCCGGCATCGGCGCGACGAAGCTCGAACGCTTCGGCGCGGAGGTGCTCGACGTGGTTCGCGCCTCGATGCGGTCTTGACCGCGTCCGCACCCTGATCGGTGCGGCGAACCCGCTGCTCGGAGGCGATCTTCGTAGCTTCGGAGAGTTTTCGGGAAAATAAGTTGCCCCGGTGTGCGGGGGGCAATAATCTGCTCCTACCCGGGTGGGAAGCCCCCGGTCTGGGGATTCACATGACGCGCGCCGCCTCGGGTGGCGAACGTCCGGACAGCGGAAGGTGGTGCCGGTGAAATGATCAGCAACATGATGCTCTCGAACCCTGGCACCGATCTGTCCGGCTGCGGTCTCATCCCCGCTTCGCGCCAGGGTACCGGTGTGTCCACGAGCGCCCATTTCGGCGGATTCCGTCGGATTGACGAGCGTACGTGGACCGCGGTTGAGGTCACTCTGGCCAACGCCGCCCTCGTTGGCGCGTACCCGCAGGTTGACGTCGATCTGCCGACCATCAAGCAGTTCCGTGTTCCGTTGTCGATACGGGAGCGAAGTTCCTGACCTAGTCAGGACACGAGGCTCACGAAGGCCGCGGAACCGGTAACCGGATCCGCGGCCTTCGTGTTTTTTTGGCTGCACAACCCCCACGAGGAACAAGTTGTCCAGTTCGATCGACAGTCCCAAAACCACCGAAACGACAAGAAGGAGCACGGAAATGTCGTCCGCCATCGCCTTCGCCGAGGGTTTCGACCTCGGTATCGGCGACCTGCTCGACGGGGTCGCCGCCCCCGAGCTCGACCTGCCCTGCCGTTCCCGCGACGCCGACCTCTGGTTCGCCGAGTCTCCCGCCGAGCTCGAGCGCGCCAAGGCCCTGTGCGCCGACTGCCCCGTCCGCGAGGCCTGCCTTGCGGGTGCCCTCGCCCGGCGCGAGCCTTGGGGCGTCTGGGGTGGCGAGATCTTCGAGCGCGGTGCCGTCATCGCGCGCAAGCGGCCCCGTGGCCGCCCGCGCAAGAACGCCGCCCTCGAGCCCGCCGCCGCAGCCCGGAGCGCCGCCGCATGACCGTCGAACTCATCACCATCCGCGACTACGAAGCGCGCACCCGCGAACCCGACCGCGCGCACCCGCTACCCAAACAGCTCGATACTCAGGAGACCAGCGAAATGTTGCTTCACGAAGAACTGTCCCGGGCCCGAATACGGGACTTCCACCAAGAATCCCAAGCGCTGCGCCCCTGGCGCCGCGCCCGAGCCGCCCGCCGGTGGTCCCGCTTCGCCCGCTGGGCGGCGGACCGCTCGAAGAGGTTTGAGGACTGAGTGATCTTCGGGGTCTTTGAGGCTCTGAGGCTCGACGTCGCTGAGGCTGGTAGGCCTCTGTGGCGCTGAGTCTCGGGTCCTTGATGCGCTGAAGCGTTGAGGCTCGGAGGTCTTTGAGGCTCTGGGCTTGACGTCCTTGAGGTTGGCAGCCCTCTGCGGTGCTGAGTCTCGGGGCGTGGAGGTCATTCAGATTCCTTCGGAGTCTCTGAGGTCTTTGGGCCTTCGAAGTCCTCGGTTTGTTGTCCGTGTGGAGGGCCGGTCACCCGTGTGGTGACCGGCCCTCCGGCCATTTCGGGCTTGTCAGCATCGGAGATGCGGGCAGCCGCGTCGGCCTCGATGGTGCTTCGGTGCTGTCGCTGCGATTCCGGTCGGTGGGGCGGATCCCTGCCGGATTCGCCCTCCCGGCCGCGAAGTTCGTCGCTTCGGCCGCTCGAACTGTGCGGCGTGAGCGCTCTTGGTCGGTAGGCGCCCGTCAACCACTTGCCGCCTCAGCTGTTCCCCGGCAGTACTGCCGGACCACCGCGGGCATTGCCGGTTGCCGCCGCCGGTTTGTCGGCTCGGTTCCGGTGGGGCTTCGGGTGTTGAATGAGGTCGTGTCCGCTCATACGCACGACCACATCGACTGGGCCGACCGGCTGACTCAGCTCCGCACGGCCGACGCCCTCGACGCCAACGCCCTTTCGGCCATCGCCCGGCGACTGGTCGCCGCCCTGCCCCCGACCCCGACGATCGTCGACCTGGGTTGCGGCGCGGGCGGCATGAGTACCCACTTCGCCCGCGCCCTGGCCACCCACGGCGGCGGCACCCTCGTCCTCGTCGACGCGACGCCGGAGCTGCTCGCCGAAGCCGAGAAGTCGGTCCGGGCAGCCGTCGACACCGCCTCGAACGCTGCCGGCGCGGTCGATGCGCAGACCGCGCCCGACGACGTTGTGGGCACCGGTTCGGCCGGAAGCCAGCCGGTGTGGGGCGACCGCGCGGACGGTGGTTCGACCAATGCGGCCTCCGGTTCCGTCGAGATTCGGGCGGTGCGGGGTGATCTTGCGGACGCCGGGCTGCCGGGGGCGTTGCCGGCGGCGGATTTGGTGTGGGCGTCGCGCGTGGTGCACCACTTGCCGGACCAGCAGGAGGCCGTGGCGACGGTCGCGGCGGTCGCGAAGGCGGGCGGGCTGGTCGCGCTCGCCGAGGGCGGGCTCGATTTCCGTTGCCTGCCTTGGGACCTGGGCGTCGGCAGGCCCGGGCTCGAGGACCGGCTGCTCGCCGCGCAGGCCGAGTGGTTCATCGGCATGCGCGAGGGGATCGAGGGTGCCGTCGCGATGCCCTACGGCTGGTCCGTCGCGCTGGAGCGCGCCGGGCTCACCGACGTCGACTCCTTCGGCGCGCTCGTGCACCACCCCGCTCCAGGCCCCGCCATGCTCGCGGACTACGTCGTCCACCGCGTCGCCCGCATCTTCGAGTTCGGCGGCGAGTACCTCACCCCGGACGACCGCGAAACCCTCACCTCCCTCCTCGACCCGAACAGCCCCCACCGCCTCGCCGCCCGCCGCGACCTCTACCTCACCGGTGCGAAAACCGTCCACTGTGGACGCCGCCCGTGACCGCCCCGGACCCCACCTGCTCCCGCTGCGGCCACGCCCGCTCCGCCGAGCCCGACCCGCTCGCCGCGCTGTCCTGGGTCTCCACCAAGGACAACGGCCGCGCCCAGTGGCTCTGCGCGAGCTGCGGCCGCGACCACGTCCGCGACATCGAAGCCAAACTCCGCGACGAGTACTGGTGACCCCTCGGGCGGCTCTCACCTTCCTTTCGCTGGTTGTCAGGTCCGGAGCCGACCGCGCGCTCTTGCCCACTTGCCAGGACCCTCCGGACCGGCCCGCGGGCAGGGTCGCCGTGGGGACGAGCCGGTAGGTCTGCGCTCGCCGGCCGCCCGGGCTGGTCGCGGAGGCGCTGGCACCGCCGTCTCCGTCTGGACCTCCCAGGCCGGCTGGTGGGCCGGTCAGCTCCGGCGGTGCGCGCGTGGTGTTCGGGCGAGCCGCGCGTGCTTTGCGGGGCGGCCCTCGCTCCGTGCGAACCTCCGGCAATGCCCGCGTGACCGGCGTGACCAACATGCGAACCGCTGGCCATGCCCGCCTGGCCGGTCGGGGTGACCGGCCCCGGCCGCCAGTCCCGCCGTAGGTGCTCACCCCGGCGTCACGCGGCTGTCTCCCGGCGGTGCACCGCGCGGACCTTCGGGCGGGGCGTGCGGGCGGCTTGGGTGAAGGCGCGGACCAGTTCTTGGGTGATGTCGGCCGGGGTGTCGTTGAGTTGGCGGGGCGTGCAGCGCACGAGGACGGTGCCGGTGGCGGTCAGGGCGAGGTGGCTGAAGTCGGTGGGGCCGGCGGCCGTGCGGTAGCGCCAGGCGAGGCCGACCTGGTCCCACCAGGCGTCGGCGACGCCGATGCGGCGGCCGCGCAGGTCGCAGACCGTGACGTTCCACTGGGGGGCCGGCAGGGGAGTCTGGCGGAGGAGTCGCAGGGCCTGGCCGTGGGTGAAGGTTTCGCGGTCGTCCAACCCGCGCAGCACGGCGCGGACCGCTGACGACCCGCGTTGGTTGCCGGCGTTCAGCTCGGCCAGGAGCTCGGTGCGGTCGCACAGGCCCCAGAACAGCGGGAGCGTTGCCAGGCGTTCGACGCCCTTCGGGTCGCTCTCGCGGCGCGCCAGGTCCAGGGCGGCGCGCGGGGCGCCGGCGTAGGGGAGGCCGTCGATGATCACGGGCTCGGGCATGCGGGCGGTGCGGTAGGTCAGGACGCCGGGTTCGGAACCCGGGCGACGGTAGTGCGGCAGGAGCAGGTGGATCTCGCCGGTGAGCGGGTGGGTGACGCCGTGGGCGCGCAGCGCGTCGGTGCCCGTGATGATGGCGTCGGGGCCGTAGCGCGCGATCGTGGCATGCAGCAGCTGTAATCGGGTCGGCGGTTTGTCCTGGATCACGAACACGCCGGGGTACACGCGGCGCCACGGCCCGCCCGGCCGCGCCATCCTGGCGGCTCTTCGGGTCGAGATCCCGGCGCTGCGCAGCTTCTTGAGGTCGATCACGCCGACCGACGTGGAGTCACGGTGAGCCACGTCCTGGATGCTTGCGGTAGTCGTCATGATTCGAGGATGACCGCTCGGCCATCTGAGTGGAACCGGCTTTTCAGATCTGTGGATAACTCCGTGAAACAGGCCCGTGGCACCGCCCGGCCTGTGGACAACTCAGCGAGCGAAACCGGGCTGCCAGCGTTCCACGATGCCGCGCGCGGGGACCTCCGCGTCGAGCTGGCAGAGGATGCCCGTGGACCCCGCCGTGACGCGGTGGATCATCAGGTACTCCGGCGGCAGGTTCAGCGACCGGCCGACGCGGAAGTCGCTGCCGCGGGTGTCGCCGACGCGGCCGGCCTGGCGTTGCATCCAGCGGCGCGTGAAGTGGAACGTCGGCGTGGCCAGCGGTTCCGTGAACGGCGCGAGGTACGCCAGCACCTCGTCGGCGGCGAGGTCGGAGTCGGTGCGGACGAAACGGTTCTCGCGCAGGAGCCGCATGAGGTCGTCGGACTCGCCGTCGAGGGCCAGGCGCGTCATCTCGCCGAGGTGGCGCGGAATGCCGTTGGGCAGCTTCGCGACGCCGCCGAAGTCGAGCACGCACAGGCGGCCGTCGTCGGTGACCATGAAGTTGCCGGGGTGCGGGTCGGAGTGCAGCAGGTGCGCCCGCGCCGGCGACGAGTAGTGGAACTCCATCAGCAGCCGGCCCGCGAGATTGCGCGTCTCCTGGTCGCCGCCCGCGATGACCTTGGCCAACGGCGTCCCCGTGGCCCACTCGGTCACCACGACCTTCGGCGCGCTCGCCACCACGCGTGGGATGAGGAACGCGGGATCGCCCTCGAACGCCTTCACGAACGCGCGCTGGTTGTCGGCCTCGTTGAGGTAGTCGAGCTCCTCGTCCATGCGGTCGGCGAGCTCCGCCATCAGCGGTTTCACGTCGGTGCCGGGCACGAACGCCTGGAACAGCCTGCTGAACCGCTGCAGCTGCCGCAGGTCGCTGCGCAGCGCCTCGTCGGCCCCCGGGTACTGGACCTTCACGGCGACCTCGCGCCCGTCGTGCCAGGTGGCGCGGTGGACCTGGCCGATGCTGGCCGACGCCGCCGGGACGTCGTCGAAGTGCTTGAACCGGCCTTCCCACGAACGGCCGAGCTGCTGGGCCAGCACCCGGCGAGTCTGCTGCGCCGACATCGGCGGCGCGGCGGACTGCAGCTTGGTCAGCGCTTCGCGGTACGGCTTGGCCATGTCGTCAGGCACTGCGGCCTCGAAGACGCTCAGGGCCTGGCCGAACTTCATCGCGCCGCCCTTGAGCGTGCCCAGCACCTCGAACAGCTGCTCCGCGGCCTTCGCCGACAGCGTCGCGCTCACCTGTTCCGCGCTCTGGCCCGCGAGGCGCTTACCCCATCCGCCGACGGCTCGGCCGGCTATCCCGAGGGGAATGCTGGCGAGTTTCGCGGTGCGCGCCGCACCTCGGCGCGGCATTGCGGATTCGCGGTCTGCGGAGTCGGTCACCCTCCGATTCTGCCTTGGTGACCTTGGTGGCCGCAGCCTGCCAGGGGGTGTGGGCTACGTCTCCGGTGGTGCTTCGGGCGCTCCGCAATCGCAGTCCGGGTGCGGTTCCCAGTATCGGTGGCGCAGGTGGCCTTCGAACGGATCGAGCTCCAGGGTGCTGTTCCACGTCGGCGGCGGCTCGGCGCTCGGCGACAGCACGCGCAGGGCCTGCGCCACGGCGAGCGACGCGCACGCCTGGACGGACCCGAGATCGGGCCGCTGGTCGACGTCCACGAGCTGGGTCGCGACGCGCGGCCACGAGTCGTCGAGGTCGGTCTTGCTCAGGTCGCAGCAGCGCAGGCAGGTGCTTCGCCCCGGCACGACGAGCGGGCCGACGAGGATCGTGCCGTCGCGGACGCGGGCCGGCAGGTGGGTGACGCCGTCGTCGACCAGCTCCGTCACCAGTTCCGGGGCGGGCACGACGGCGTCGGTGAGCATCACGACGTCAGGCGCGCGCTGCAGGTTGCGGGCGGTGCTGACCTCGGGCGCGACGCGAGCCAGCACGTTCTGGGTGGCTTTTCGGCGCGACAGGCCCAGCTCGGCGGCGGTGAAGCCCGAGCCGAGGTCGGCTTCGGTGACGACGCCGCCGGAGCGGACGTCGATGTGCCCGACCCCGGCGTTGGCCAGCAGCACGGCGACGGCCACGGCGATCCGGCCATCGCCCCGGACGGCCACCAGGCTCTGGCGTCTTCGTTCGGTGAGCGCGGTCTGGTGGTGGCGGGCGCGCAGAGACCAGAAGCCGGTCTCGACGCGCCTGGACGCGGGGCTCGGCGCCTCCGTGACGAGGCCCAGCGCGGTGAGCTGTTTGAGCAGAAGTTGAAGCTGGTCGCGGTGTTCGCTCTCGGCGAGCACCGCGTCGAGGGGGCGGCTGCCGTCGAGCCGGCGCATGAGCGCGACGACGCTCGGCGCCAGCCCGGTGGCCACCACGCCGTGGCGTGGGTCGAGGCCGATCTGGACTTCGTCGTTGCCGCGTTCGAGCACGTGGAGGCCCGGGAGCAGCGTCGGGTAGGCGGGGAGGAGGACGTTCGGCGGGGGAACGGTGGACAGCGTCATGATGATCAGCTTGACACCTCCGCGGCGGCCGACTGGCGCTGAAAGCCGAGTTATCCACAGGCAAGGCGAGTTGTGGACAACTCGGGGCTGTGACCTTTCGACGCTCCCAAGTTGTCGGTCGGTGGCCTTACCGTTGTCGGGTGGTCGAAGCACGGATGCCCGCACTGCGGGGCCGGGGCGGAACGAACCCCCCGTCGGACACTCCTGAACACAAGGTCGAGGTGCGGCGCAGCGCGCGCCGGCACCGGACGGTCACCGCGTACTGGAAAGACGACACCCTCGTGGTGCTCATCCCGGCACGGATGACCCGCGCGGAAGAGAGGCACTGGGTCGCGGAGATGGAGCGCAAGCTGCTGCGCACCGAACCGCGGAAAGTCGCGTCGCCGAAGTCCTCGGACGACGCGCTGCTGGCACGCTGCGCCGTGCTGGCGGCGAAGTACGTCGATCCACGGGCGATACCCGCGAGCGTGCGCTGGGTGCCGCCCATGCGCACCCGCTGGGCCTCCTGCACGCCCGTCGACGCGACCATCCGCGTCAGCGACCGCTTGCGGAGCGTGCCGCAGTGGGTCCTGGACTATGTGCTGGTCCACGAGCTCGCCCACCTGCGCGAACCGGGGCACGACGCGGCGTTCTGGTCGCTGGTCAACCGGTACCCGAAGACGGAACGCGCGATCGGATATTTGGAGGGGCTGTCGGCGGCGGCTGGGTGGGGGATTTCGGACGAGGAGGACTGAGCGGAGCTGGTCCCTTTGCCTGAGTTGGGGACAGTGGCTCGCGAGCGCGGACAGGCGGTGAGGCTTGCGGCCCAAGGCTTGGCAGCAAGCTGGGGCGATCGAGAGTTCGCGGCACGGCTGGGCCGGCTCGCAGGAGATTGGATCGGGTCGGCCGACTCCGGGCGATCTTGGTCGAGCAGGCCGATTGGATCTGAGCGCGACGGCAACGGACATCGCTGCCGAAGTGTGCAACGCAGGCTCGTTGGCGAGCGGCTAGGGCCACGGGGGACCGGCCGTCATGCGGAATGGCTCGGACTGAGCAGGTGCCACGACACCGGCGCGTGGGCGAGCGGCTGTTGTGGCGGCCGGGTGGCGGTCCGCAGTGCTTCGCAGGCAGCCGAGTCTCGTCGTGCAGTCGTGCAGTCGTGCAGTCGTGCAGTCGTGCAGTCGTGCAGTCGTGAGGTCGGGCTGGCGGCATGGCTGGGGCTGGTCTGCCCGCTGCGGGCGTTCTTGATCGAGCAGGCCGAATGGATTCGGGCCCACTCGGCAGCACAGGTCGCCACCTAGCGGGGACGCACGAGGCAGCCGCGCTCGGTGGCGGGCAAACGTTGGTCAGGCGCTGGGATTGGCGGCCGTCGCGCGATGAGGGGCTGCAACAAGGAGCTGTTGAGATCCCGGGAAGCAACCGGTCCTCCGTCGCGAAAGCGGCGGAGGACCGGGGCTGGATCGAAGGGATCAGGAGGTCGGGTTGTCGCCCTTGTCCTGGTCCGAGTCGGAGGCCGAGTCCGGCTTGGCATCCGAGCCCGAGCCCGAGTCCGAACCAGAGCCCGACGAAGACGCTGAAGCAGAGCCAGACTCCGCTGCCTCGCGCTTCTCCGTCTTCTCCAGCTCCGCGATCGGATCGAAGTCCTCGCCCAGGACCGGGGTCTCGCCGAGGCGGTCGGCGAAGTCCAGGGGCTCGTCGAGGTCCTCGGCGGTCGGCATGAGGTCCGGGTGGGACCAGAGGCCGTCGCGCTTGTCGATGCCGTGGCGGTCGCCCACGAGTTTCCACAGGGAGGAGGCGGCGCGCATGCGGCGGGGGCGCAGTTCGAGGCCCACGAGGGTCGCGAAGGTCTGCTCGGCGGGGCCGCCCGTGGCGCGGCGGCGGCGGAGCGTCTCGCGCAGCGCGTCGGCGCCCGGCAGGCGGTCGCCGATGGCCTCGGCGACCACGACGTCCACCCAGCCCTCGACCAGGGCGAGCAGGGTTTCGAGCCGCTTCAGAGCCGACTCCTGCTCGGGCGTGGTCTTCGGCTCCAACAGCCCGGACGACATGGCCTCTTCGATGCTCGCCGGGTTCGACGGGTCGATCTGGCCGGCCAGCGACTCCAGCGCGGACGTGTCGACGGTGATCCCGCGCGCGAACTCCTCCACCGTCGCCAGCAGCCGCTGCCGCAGCCACGGCACGTGGGCGAACAGGCGCTGGTGCGCGGCCTCGCGCGCGGCGAGGTACACGAGCACCTCGCTGCTGGGGACCTCGAGCCCCTCGGTGAACTTCTCGATGTTCGCGGGCAGCAGCGCCGACGTGCTGGCCGGGCCCAGCGGCAGGCCGACCTCCGTGGACGTCAGCACCTCCTGGGCCAGCTGCGCGAGCGCGTTGCCGAGCTGGGAGCCGAAGGCCATCCCGCCCATCTGCCCCATCATGGACAGCAGTGGCCCGGCGGCCTGTTTGGCCTCCTCGGGCAGCGCCTGGATCCACGCGCCGGACACCTGCTGCGCGACCGGGTCGCAGAGCCGCTGCCACGTGGGCAGCGTCTTCTCGACCCACGTGCGCGCGGACCACGCGACGGTGGTGTTCGCGCCGGCGGGCAGGATCGTCGCCGCGTCGAGCCACAGCTCCGCCAGGTGCGCGGCGTCGCGCACGGCCGTGGACGAGTCTCCAGTGCCCGACGCGAAGCCGATGTTGCCGTCGTCGCTGCCGCTCAGGTTCTGGAGTGCGATCTGTTTCGCCAGGTCGTAGTTCACCGGCCCGCTCGACGAGCCCGCCTGGCTGAGCATCTGGCCCAGCTGGCTCAGCATCTGCCCGAGCTGGTTGAACGCCTCCGCGCCTGACGGCTGCTCCGAGGGGTCGTTGTCGCCTCGTCTGTCGGGATCGGGCGGTCCGAAACCGAACGGGGGTTTGCTCATACGTCCACCGTACGCGGGTAGGGCCTCTCCCAGCGCGTCAACCATGGCCTTCACCGGGAAGCGAACACGGTCACCGTACGCTGTCGCTCGTGACCAAACCCGACGAGGAGACCGCGACCGCGAGCAGCCGGACCGAGCCGTCGAGGGAACCGGCGCGCGACGAGCGCCGCCTGACGCGCCGCGGCTGGACCCTGCTGGTCAGCGGCGCGCTGTTCCTGGTGTTCGTCGTAACCGGTTTCCTGGTCCAGGTGCCGTACGTGGCCATCAGTCCGGGCCCGACGTACGACACGCTCGGTCGCGACGCCGCGGGCAACGAAGTCGTCCAGGTCAAGGGCCACGAGACGTACCAGACCAACGGCGAGCTGCGCATGACCACCGTGTCGCTCAACGACGGGATCAACCTCTTCACCGCGCTCGGCCTCTGGGCCAGCGGCCGCTACGCGCTCGCGCCGCGCGAGGAGTACTACCGCCCCGGCGAGACCAACGAGCAGGTCAAGCAGGAGAACATCCAGCAGCTTCAGGACTCCCAGAGCAACGCCCAGGTCGCCGCCCTGCGCCACCTCGGCTACCCCGTGGAGGTCCTCGCCAAGGAGATCGTGTCCGGCAGCCCCGCCGACCACGTGCTCGCGCCCGGCGACAAGCTCGTCACCGTCAACGGCACGAAGGTCACCGAAGCCGCCGACGTCGCCAAGGCCCTCACCGACACCAAGCCCGGCCAGACCGTGCAGATCACCTTCCAGGCCGACGGCCAGCCCGAACGCACGGTGCCGATCACGCTCGCCAAGCGCGACGACCGCACGCGGGGCTTCATGGGCCTCACGGCCGTCGACCACGCGATCGCACCGTTCAACGTCAACATCTCGCTGCAGGACGTCGGCGGCCCCTCGGCCGGCCTGATGTTCACGCTGGCGATCATCGACCGCCTCACCCCGCCCGGGAAGTCGGACAACAACCTCGCCGGCGGCCGGCACATCGCGGGTACCGGCGAGATCTCCGAGACCGGCGAGGTCGGCCCGATCGGCGGCATCTCGTTCAAGGTCGTGGGCGCGCGCGAGGCCGGGGCGACTGACTTCCTCGTGCCGGCGCACAACTGCGCCGAGGCGAAGTCGGCCGTGCCGGACGGGCTCAACCTGATCAAGGTGTCCACACTGGACGACGCGCTCACCCAGCTCCAGAACCTCAAGGCCGGCCGGCCCACGGTGCACTGCTGAGGAAGTAGAAGTGCCAGTACCTGTCCTGAACCGGAGGCCCCCACGCGGAGGCCCCCGGCTCGACGGGGCTCACGGCAGGACTCAGGGCAGGAAGGTCGTCTTCAACGCGTCGAGCAGGTTCGGCGCGAGGTCGGGGCTCTCCACGATCTCGTCGACGGCGTCCACTTCGGCCGCAGAATCGTCGGGCCGCGTCCCGCGCAGCCGCATCACGCAAGCCACGTCGCCCTCGCGCAGCACCGCCGCCACGAGCCGCGCCTCCGTGCGCCGCGGGTGGTCGGCCGCCGCGCGGCGCAGGCGTTCGGCGTCGGCCTCCGCGAGGCCTTCGAGCTCCGCCTCGACGTCGGGCGGCAGGACGATGATCTCCTGCGCGAGCGCGCAGCCCACCACGATCTCGGGCCAGGCGATCCGGCCGAGCGACTCGGCGAGGTCACCTTCTGGCAACGCTTCTTGCGCCACGGGCGTCAGCGGGTTCGCACGGTCGAGCTGGCCGGCCAGCTCGGGCTGCTCGTCGAGCAGGGCCGCGGTGGGCACCAGCGCGAACAGCTGCGGTGGCTGGTCCCAGCCCCCGGACGCGACGAACTCTTCGACTTCCCGGGCCAGGCCGGCGACGGGGTTGGCGGCGGGCGGCTCACTCGGCTGCATGGCGACATCGTCGCAGGCCGGTCCCCGCGCCGTCTTGCGACGTCCGATTCGGGCGGTCCCGGGAACTCGGGAACCCATCCGTAGAGTTAGACCGTCAGGGGACGACGCCGTCCCCGCGAACGTGTTCACGAAGACAGGAGCGTTGCCGTGGCGACTCGGCCCCCGGTGAGCCTGAAGCTGTCCCGCCGCAGCAGGATTCTCCTCATCATCGCCGCGGTGATCGTGCTGGCGCTGCTGCTGGGTGTGAGACTGCTCGACACCTACGTCGACTGGCTGTGGTTCGGCGAGGTCCACGCGCGCTCGGTGTTCACCACTGAACTTCTCACCCGGATAGTCCTCTTCGTGGCCGTCGGGCTCCTCGTGGGCGGTTCACTCGCGATCAGCCTCATCATCGCCTACCGCACGCGTCCGGTGTTCGTGCCCGTCTCGGGCAGCGACGACCCGCTCTCGCGCTACCGCTCGATGATCGTGAGCCGCATCCGGCTGTTCGGCATCGGCATCCCGGTGATCACCGGACTCATCTCCGGCGCGTCCGCGATGGGCGACTGGCAGACGATCCAGCTGTTCCTCAACGGCACGTCGTTCGGCCAGAAAGACCCGCAGTTCGGGATCGACATCGGCTTCTACGCGTTCACCCTGCCGTTCGTGAACTGGCTGCTGGGCTGGCTGTTCGTCACGGTCGTCGTCTCCTTCTTCGGCGCGCTGATCGCCCACTACATCTTCGGCGGTATCCGCCTCGCCGGCCGCGGCGGCCAGCTGGCGGGCCCGACGCGCGCGCAGCTCGCCATCACCGTCGGCATCTTCGTGCTGCTGAAGGCGGTCGAGTACTTCTTCGACCGGTACAACTTGCTGCTGTCCGATCGCGACATGCCGCTGTTCAACGGCGCCACCTACACCGACCTCAACGCGGTGCTGCCGGCCAAGCTGATCCTGCTGTGCATCTCGGTGATCTGCGCGATCGCGTTCTTCGCGGGCGCGTTCCTGCGCAACCTGCAGCTGCCGGCGATCGCGCTCGTGCTGCTGATCCTTTCGGGCGTTCTGGTGGGTGTCGCGTGGCCCGCGATCCTCGACCAGTTCTCGGTGAAGCCGAACGCGAACGACAAGGAAGCGACGTCGATCCAGCGCAACATGGACGCGACGCGCTCGGCGTTCGGGCTGACGAACGTGAAGTACGAGGACTACAAGGGCAGCAACCAGGCGAGCCAGGACCAGGTGAAGGCCGACACGGGCACCGTGTCCAACATCCGGCTGCTCGACCCGAACGTGCTGTCCGACACCTACACCCAGCTCGCCGGCGGTCAGAACTACTACGGCTTCCCGGCGAAGCTCGACATCGACCGCTATACCGTCAACGGCTCCACGCAGGACTACATCGTGGCGGCCAAGGAGATCAAGACCGACGGGCTCACGGGCAACCAGACCAACTGGATCACCAAGCACCTCGTGTACACCCACGGCAACGGCTTCGTCGCCGCGCCGGCCAACACCATCAACCGCGCTGTCACGGACGTGTCCGACACGAGCAGCGCCGGCTACCCGCTCATCGGCACCAGTGACACGAAGAACCCCACCGGTGCAGGCTCGGTCGGTGGCAAGCCCGGCATCAAGGTCGACCAGCCACGCATCTACTACGGCGAGCTGGCCGACCAGAACGACTACGCGATCGTCGGCGGCACCCCCGGCAAGGCGCCGGGCGAGTCCGACTCCCCGGACCAGAAGAATTACTACTACAACGGCACGGGCGGCGTCCCGCTCGACAACTGGTTCAACCGGCTCGCCTTCGCGGCCGAGTACGGCGAGCGCAACATCCTCTTCTCCGACGCCATCGGCGACGGCTCGAAGATCATGTACAACCGCACCCCGCGTGAGCGCGTCAGCAAGGTCGCGCCGTGGCTGACGCTCGACGGCGACCCGTACCCGGCGGTCGTCAACGGCAAGATCGTGTGGATCGTCGACGGGTACACCACGCTGAACAACTACCCGTACGCGCAGCAGACGCAGCTCGGCGACGCCACCAACGACTCGCTCAACGGCGTCACGCGCCAGGCCAACAACTCGATCAACTACATCCGCAACTCGGTGAAGGCGACCGTCGACGCGTTCGACGGCACGGTCACCCTGTACTCGATCGACGACAAGGAACCCGTGCTCAACGCGTGGGAGAAGGTGTTCCCGGGCCTCGTGAAGCCGAGCTCGGAGATCCCGCCGGACCTGCGTGCGCACTTCCGTTACCCCGAGGACCTGTTCAAGGTCCAGCGTGAGCTGCTCGCCCGGTACCACGTGGACAACCCGCAGCAGTTCTACGCGCAGCAGTCGTTCTGGAGCGTCCCGCAGGACCCGACGGAAGACGGCAGCGCGACCACAGCGGCGGCGAACGTCGCCAACCAACCCGGCTATTACGTCCTCGCCGACGCAGCGGGTGAAGGCACACCGACGTTCCAGCTGACCAGCGGGCTCACCGGTCTGCAACGGCAATACCTCGCGTCGTGGATGTCGGTGTCGTCCGATCCCGGGGACTACGGCACCATCCGCGTGCTCCGACTACCCACGATCACCGGTGCGAACCAAGTGGACGGGCCGGTGCAGGTGCAGAACAGGTTCCAGAGCGACCAACAGGTCGCTTCGGACCGGACACTGCTCAACAACCCCAACGTGATCCCCATCTACGGCAACATGATCACGTTGCCGGTCGCCGACGGGTTCCTCTACGTCGAACCGGTGTACATCAGACAGCGCAACCAGCTGAGTTACCCGCAACTGGCCCGCATCCTGGTGTCGTTCGGCTCGAAGGTCGGCTACGCGCCGACCCTCAACGAGGCACTGGACCAGGTGTTCGGCAAGGGCACCGGTGTGGCGGCGACCACACCGGTCGAAGGGACACCACCGTCCTCGTCGACACCGCCGACCTCAACGTCGCCGACCACGCCGACCACCCCGCCGGCCAACTCGGGCGGCTCGAACCCGGCCCTCGACAAGGCGGTGACCGACATCCAGTCGGCGCTGGCCAAGCTCAAGGCCGCGCAACAGTCGGGCAACTTCGCTGATCAAGGCACCGCCCTCGCGGCCCTCGACGACGCGGCGAAGCGGTACGAGGCGGCCAAACCCGCCACTCCGCCGTCCGGCAGCGGCGCACCTCAGCAACCCGGCGGGTGACCTCGCGAACGGTAGTGGCACCCGCTTTGCACCTGGCTGAAACCCAGGCGTAAAGTAGGTATCACGACGCGGGGTGGAGCAGCTCGGTAGCTCGCTGGGCTCATAACCCAGAGGTCGCAGGTTCAAATCCTGTCCCCGCTACAGAGGTAGGAGGCCCGTGCTTGCGGAGATCGCAAGCCGGGCCTCTTTCGCGTTTTCCCCGGGGGTCGAACCCCCGGACTCCCGCCAGGGAGGGCTTCGCCCCCTGGACCCCCCGGTGAGGTCGCCTTGGGTGGTGGGGTGGCGGTTGGTGGTGGGTCAACTTTCGGGCTTGCCAGTGGCTGTGCCCCCTGGACCCCCCGGTGAGGTCGCCTTGGGTGGTGGGGTGGCGGTTGGTGGTGGGTCAACTTTCGGGCTTGCCAGTGGCTGTGCCGCTTGGATCCCCCTCGTGAGTTGCGTTGGGTGGTGGGGTGGCGGTTGGTGGTGGGTCAACTTTCGGGCTCGCCAGTGGCTGAGCTGCCTTGGAACCCCTGGTGAGTTGGCTGGGGTGGCGGTTGGTGAGCGGTGAAGGTTCGGGGCTGGTTGGTGGCTGAGCTGTGTTGGGACGCTCGGTGGGTTGGCCTGGGGCGAGGGAACGGCCTGACTCGCGTTGGTGGGTGTGGTGTCTCGGGTGGCGGTGTGGTCGGTGGTCGTTGTGCTGTGCCGCTGGGAACTCCCGGTGAGGTTGCCTGGATTGTGATGTGCGGTTGGTGAGAGGGGCTGTGCCCTTTTGGCTTCCGCGGTGAGTCGCCTGGGGTGGTGAGGTGGCGGTTGGTGAGTGGGCGGCGGACCTTGGGTGCCCTGGTGAGGTGGCCGTTGGTGAGTTGTTGCTGGGGTTGGAGCGCAACCGAGAGAGGGCCTTTTTCTCCCCGTGCGCCCCGACTGTTTGGCCCCACGGCACGGCTCCTTCGCAGTCGCCGGCCGTTGGAGTGACGCACACCATCCAGGCTGACCTGCCAGTTCGGCCGACGCCGTGGGCCTTCGGCGGGAGCCTCGATTTCGCTTATGCCGCTCAGATTGCTACTTCGGACGGCGCTCGCTTGCGAGAGTGGGGGCGTTGGAGTGGGGCGGAATAGGGTGCGGGGATGGGTGAAGGTGTGGGGTCCGTGGGGTTGGCGTTGACGTTGGGGGAGTTGGTCGGGGCGGCTAGGGGGGCGGATCCGTATGGGGCGTATGGGGAATGGCGGGGGCGGGCGCCTGTGGTGCGCGTCGGGGAAGGGGTTGCGGTGGTGCTCGGGTTCGGGGAGGCCGAGCGGGTGGTGACGGGGGCGGAGTTCGGGCATCCGGAGCCGGAGGTGGTCGGGAGTGGGGATCCGGATTTGCCGGTGGATGAGGCCGGGCGGGTGGTGAGGGCGTTCGCGTTCCTGAATCCGCCGGATCACACGCGGTTGCGGAAGTTGGTGGGGAAGGCGTTCACGGCGCGGACGGTGGAGGGGCTGGTGCCGCGCGTGGGGGAGTTGGTGGGGGAGTTCGTCGGTCGGGTGGTGGAGGCCGGCGAGAGCGACTTGATGGCGGAGCTGGCGGTGCCCTTGCCGGTGACGGTGATCGCGGAGCTGCTGGGGGTGCCGGTCGAGGATCGGGAGCGGTTCGGGGCGTGGTCGGGGGTGATGGCGCGGGCGGCGGAGCCCGGGTTCTTGCTGGGGCCCGGAGTTGCGGAGGCGGCGGCGCGGGCGCGGCGGGAGTTCGTGGCGTACTTCAGGGAGTTGGCGGCTGAGCGGCGAAGGGCGCCGGCGGACGACCTGTTGTCGGCGCTCGTGGCGGTGTCGGATGAGGGGGGACGGCTCAGTGAGGGGGAGTTGCTGGTCACGTTGACGTTGTTGCTCGTGGCCGGGCACGAGACGACGACGAACCTGATCGGCAACGGGGTGTTGGCGTTGCTGCGGAATCCGGAGCAGTACGCGGCTTTGGCGCGCGATGCGGCGTTGGTCGAGGGGGCCGTCGAGGAGATTCTGCGGTACGACTCGCCGATCCAGCTGACGATGAGAACGGTCCTGACCGACACGACCTTGGGCGGCGTCGAGCTGGCGGCGGGGACGACGGTGCTCGTGTTGGTGGGCGCGGCGAACCGGGATCCGCGAGTGCGCGATGAGCCGGACCGGTTCGATATCACCCGCGCGCCGGGACGGCATTTGGCTTTCGGGCGCGGGATTCACTTCTGCCTGGGCGCTCCGCTGGCGAGGCTGCAGGGGCGCACGGTGTTGCGGGAGCTCGCGCGCCGGGCGCCGGAGCTGCGGCTGGCCGGCGAGCCGGAGTGGGCTGAGACGGTGACGTTGCGCGGCCTGCGAAGGCTGCCCGTCGCGATCAGGTGACGGGCAGCCAGGCGAAGTAGCCGTCCGGACGGACCAAGGCGGCGGACGCAAACGGCAGCGCCGGGAGGTCCGTTGTGGACAGTGGGCCCGGAACCGCAGGCAGCCCGGACAGGTCGGCGCCCGGGGTGGTGAGCAGGACGTGGTGGCCCGTGTGGAACAGGGTGCTGGCCCAGGCGCCCCCGGGGAGACGGAAGTCGGGGAGGCGGGTGCCGGTGAGCGGGTGGGCGTGCGCAGGTGCGGGGTAGCGCACGGCGAGGCCGGAGACCAGGCCGGACAGGTGGTGGGACACCTCGGGCAGGTCGGCGAGTGTGGTGAAGAGCGCGCGCAGGGCGCGGCTGGAGCGGCTTTGCGGGATGAGGCCGTTCTGGGCCGCCACGTTGTCGAGCACGGCGGCCCCGACGGCGCGGCGTTCGGGCTCGTAGGTGTCGAGCACGTCGTCGAAGCCGTTGAGGGCCGCGGCGAGCTTCCAGCCCAGGTTGGCGGCGTCCTGAACGCCCAGGTTGAGGCCTTGGCCGCCGGCGGGGAAGTGGATGTGGGCGGCGTCGCCGGCGAGGAGGACGCGGCCGACGCGATACTGCGCGGCCAGGCGGGACGCGTCGGAGAAGCGGGACATCCAGCGGATTTCCTTGATCACGGCCGGGCCGTAGGTCGCCGCGAAGGCCGTGTGGACCTCGGCCTCGGTCACCGGTGAGCCGAACGTCGCGGGTCGCCGGGCGCGGTCGCCGAAGGTCAGGCGGTACAGCAGCGGCTCGGCGAGGGGGATGAGGCAGCAGAAGCCCGTGACGCCGGTGGACTGGACCACTCCGCGCATCGACGTCCACGTGCCGGCCGCGCGGTCGGGGACGTGGTCGACGACAACGTCGGCGACCACGCCGTAGCCGTTGCCGTCCTCGCCTTCGAAGGGCACGTCCAGCAGTTTGCGCACGGTGCTGCGGCCGCCGTCGCAGCCGACCAGGTAGCGGCAGCTCAAGACGAGCTCCGGCGTGACCACGCGAACGCCCGAAGCGTCCTGCGAAAGCCCTACCAGCTCGTGCCCGCGCAGCACCTTGCCGCCGAGCTCCGCGAACCGCTCTTCCAGTAGCTCCTCGACCTGCGCCTGCGGGATGCCCAGCTGGTACGGGCGCCGCGTCTCCCACCCCGCGTAGCTGATCGGGACGGCCGCGAAGTGTCCCTCCTGGACGGTGGCGAACGCGCGTTCTTTCGCTCTCGGCAGCAGTCCGCGCAGGTCCAGCACCTCCGCCGTGCGAGGCTGCAGGTTCAGCGCCTTCGACAGGCCGGTGCGCTCAGGCAGCCGCTCGACCACCACGGCGTCGACGCCGGCCAAGCGCAGCTCGGCCGCCAGCATCAGGCCCGTCGGGCCGGCCCCGACGACGACGACATCGGCGTGCAGCTCGTTCATGACCACTCCTTAACGTTGTTAAATTGACCCGTCGCCAGAGTGCCCTTAACATCGTTAAATTGTCAAGGAGGTAACCCGTGGCACTGACCAGGCGGGACATCGCGCGCTCGGGACTGCGCCTGCTCAACGAGGTGGGCCTCAACGGGCTGACGCTGCGCCTGATCGCCGGCGACCTCGGCGTGAAGGCGCCCGCGCTGTACTGGCACGTCAAGAACAAGCAGGAGCTGCTCGACGAGATGGCCACGCAGATGCTCGCCGACGCCGCGGCCGAGCGCGTGCCACCGGACGGGCTCGACGAGTGGCAGCGCCTGGAGTACCAGGCCAGGGGTCTGCGCGACGCCCTGCTGACCTACCGCGACGGCGCGAAGGTCTTCTCCGGCACGTTCCTCACCGACACGAGCCTGATCGGGCCGCTTCTGCTGCAGGAGCGGATCGACGCCGGGCTCGACCCCGTGCGCGCCGCCCGGGCGCACTTCGCCGTTTACAGCTTCGTGATCGGCTTCACCATCGAAGAGCAGGCCGTGTACCCGGTGCGCGGACAGCGGGACGAGCGCTACGGCCCCGACGACGCGGGCGCCGCTGTGCTGGGCGACCCCGAAGCCGGATTTTCCGACGGGCTGGCCATCGTGCTCGCCGGCGCCCGTCAGTGGCTCGACGGGCCATCGTCGCAGGTGGAGACGTCGCAAAGCCCTTAAGTGGGGGTGCCTGAAAACCCCTGGAGCCCCCATGTAATCTATTAACACAACGACGCGGGGTGGAGCAGCTCGGTAGCTCGCTGGGCTCATAACCCAGAGGTCGCAGGTTCAAATCCTGTCCCCGCTACTGTCGAAAAGCCCGGTTTGCACATGGTGCAAGCCGGGCTTTTTCGTGTGCTGACCTGCCGGTTCGCTCGGGTGGTGGTTGCGCTCGGACCCCTTGGTCGTTTTGCGCCGGAACTCGCGCCCTCGCGGTTGCGGAGCGTGTCCGGGTCCACAGTGGACCTGCTTCCGGATTGGGCCGAACGAGGGGATAACACTAGCCACAATGGACAGATCCCGAGGCCACTGTGGACATACCGCCGAAGAAGTGGGAACGTAGAGGTGTGTCCGAATTGAATGCAACAGCCGCCGCTCTGCTCGGTCTCCTCCACGACGGTCCCGCCACGGGCGGGCAGCTGGTCGCGGGAGCCGACGAGCGCTTCGGCGCCTTCTTCAGTGTCACCCGCAGCCAGGTCTACCGCGAGCTCCCGGCGTTGTCCAAGGAGGGCCTCGTCCGGCTGGGCAAGCAGGGTCCGCGCTCGAGCCAGCAGTACGTGCTGACCGCGGCCGGCAAGAAGGCCTTCAAGACGTGGCTCACGTCCGAGGCCGGTCCCGACCACCTGCGCAGCCCGCTCATCCTGCGGCTCGTGCACGCCGGTTCGCTCACAGCGAAGCAGCGCACCGCTCTGCTCGAGACCGCCCGCGGCACCTACCAGGTGCAGCTCGACGAGGCCAGGACGGCCACCAAGTCGGCCGACGGCCCCTACGCCAAGGCCGTCGCCGAGTTCGCGCAGGCGCAGGCCAAGGCCGCTCTGAAGCTGCTCGACGCCATCCCGTCGGCCTGACCCACGCCACAGCCCACGACCGGTTCGCAACCGGTCGTGGGTTTTGCCGTAACCTTGGTAAACGTGAGTGATGAGTTCGATGCGGCCCTCAAGGACCTGACCGGCAAGCTGACGCAGATCGAGTCGGTGATGGACCTCGATGCGCTGCGTGCGCAGGTCGCGGAGCTCGAGAGCCAGGCCTCCAGCCCCACCCTCTGGGACAACCCGGAGGAGGCGCAGAAGGTCACCAGCCAGCTCTCGCACCGCCAGAGCGAGCTGCGCCGCGTCTCCGACCTGCGTTCGCGCCTCGACGACCTGGGCGTGCTCTACGAGCTGGCCGAGGCCGAGGGCGACGCCGGCAGCATGCACGAGGCGGAAGGCGAGCTCACCGACCTCGGCAAGGACGTCGACGCGCTCGAGGTCCGCACACTGCTGTCCGGTGAGTACGACGACCGCAACGCCGTCGTCACCATCCGCGCGGAGGCCGGCGGCGTCGACGCGGCCGACTGGGCCGAGATGCTGCTGCGCATGTACCTGCGCTGGGCCGAGCGCCACGGCTACCCCACCGACGTCTACGACATCTCCTACGCCGAAGAGGCGGGCATCAAGTCGGCGACGTTCAAGGTGAGCGCCCCCTACGTCTACGGCACCCTCTCGGTCGAGCAGGGCACGCACCGCCTGGTGCGGATCTCGCCGTTCGACAACCAGAGCCGCCGCCAGACATCCTTCGCCCACGTCGAGGTGCTGCCGGAGGTCGAGGAGGTCGACCACGTCGACATCGCGGAAAAGGACATCCGCGTCGACGTGTACCGCTCGTCGGGCCCCGGTGGACAGAGCGTGAACACCACCGACTCCGCGGTGCGCATCACGCACCTGCCGACCGGCATCGTCGTCTCCTGCCAGAACGAGAAGTCGCAGCTGCAGAACAAGGCCGCGGCGCTGAAGGTCCTGCAGGCCCGCCTGATGCTGCGCAAGAAGGAAGAGGAGCGGGCCGAAATGGACGCCCTCAAGGACGGCGGCTCCAGCTGGGGCAACCAGATGCGCTCTTACGTGCTGCACCCGTACCAGATGGTCAAGGACCTGCGCACCGACTTCGAGGTCGGCAACCCGAGCGCTGTGCTCGACGGCGAGATCGACGGCTTCCTCGAGGCGGGCATCCGCTGGCGTAAGCAGGCCGCGGTCGCGTAACCACCGGCTGCGTGAGTCCACTGTCGCCTGATCGAAAACAGGCGGCAGGGATCCACTGTCGACACCCGGAACCGATTCCGGGGCAAGGGACTTCAGCTACCGTCCGGCGCGGCAAACGCCACGCTTGGCGACGGCGGGGGTCCCTTGCTCGTTTCGGGGGCACGGGCAACCCGGGCTTAACGAGGCCCATGGGTAGTATGCCGAACCGTGATCCGGCTCGAAGAGGTTTCCAAGGTCTACAAGACCTCGACCCGTCCTGCCCTCGAACGGGTGTCGGTCGAGATCGACAAGGGTGAGTTCGTCTTCCTCATCGGCCCTTCGGGTTCCGGGAAGTCGACGTTCCTGCGCCTGTTGCTGCGCGAAGAGGTCCCGAGCAAGGGCCGCGTGATGGTGTCCAACTTCGACGTCGCCAAGCTCGCGCGGCGCAGGGTCCCCCGCCTGCGCCAGACGATCGGCTGCGTCTTCCAGGACTTCCGCCTGCTGGCCAACAAGACCGTGGCCGAGAACGTCGCGTTCGCGCTCGAGGTGATCGGCAAGCCGCGCCTGACCATCAAGAAGGTCGTGCCGGAGGTGCTGGAGCTCGTGGGCTTGGAGGGCAAGGCCGACCGCCTGCCCAACGAGCTATCCGGTGGCGAGCAGCAGCGCGTGGCGATCGCGCGCGCGTTCGTGAACCGGCCGCTGGTGCTGCTGGCCGACGAGCCGACCGGGAACCTGGACCCCGACACGAGCCAGGACATCATGCTGCTGCTGGAGCGCATCAACCGCACGGGCACGACCGTGCTGATGGCCACCCACGACCACTCCATCGTGGACTCGATGCGCCGCCGGGTCGTCGAGCTGCAGCTCGGCCGCGTGATCCGCGACGACGCCCGCGGGGTGTACGGCATCGGTCGCTGAGCGACCCGCCGCCCGCCTTCCCCGACAGCCCCGACCCAACAAGGGACAGACACCTGCGATGCGTGCCAGTTTCGTCTTCAGCGAGGTCCTCACCGGTTTGCGCCGGAACGTCACGATGACCATCGCGATGATCCTCACCACGGCGGTCTCCCTCGCCATGCTCGGCGGTGGCCTCCTGGCCGTGCGGACGATCGACAAGATGAAGGCGAACTTCCTCGCCGAGGTCGAGGTCCAGGTCAGTCTGGTCGAGGACATCAGCGCCAACGACAAGAACTGCTCGCAGCCGCTGTGCAGCGGGCTGCGCGAGTCGCTGCAGAACAACCCCGGCGTCGAGTCCGTGGTGTACGAGAACCGCGACCAGGCCTACGACCGGTTCAAGAAGATCTTCGCGAGCCAGCCCGAGCTGCTGGAGCTCACCGGACCGGAGGCGCTGCCGGCGTCGCTGCAGGTGAAGCTGAAGGACCCGGACCGCAGCGCCGCGATCATCGCGGAGTACTCGGGCAAGCCCGGCGTGCGCAAGGTCGACGACCAGAAGAAGTTCCTCGACCGCGTGTTCAACGTGTTCAACGGCATCCGCAACATCGCGTTCGGGATCGCGCTCATCATGGCCATCGCGGCGCTGCTGCTGATCGCGAACACCATCCAGGTGTCGGCGTTCACCCGGCGCACGGAGGTCGGCATCATGCGGCTGGTCGGCGCGACCCGGTGGTACACACAGCTACCGTTCCTCCTGGAGGCGGTGGTCGCCGGCGTGGTCGGTGCCGTGCTCGGCATCCTGTTCCTGCTGGCTGCCAAGCTCACGTTCCTCGACTCCGTGCTCACGGGTGAGGTCTTCCCGCAGATCACCACGCTGGAGCTGCTGTTCCCCGTGGCGCCGATGCTGCTGGCCGTGTCGGTCGTGATCTCGGCGATCACCGGGTACGTCACGCTCCGCCTGTACGTCCGCCACTAGTTTCGCCTCGACGCCGCGTGGGCAGGATTTCGGTCCAGCCCACGCGGCGTTGTCGTTTTCAGGCCACGGCGTCCAATTCGTCCACCTGGGACGGTGCCGGCAGCGCGTGCAGGTGACCGTCGGGGCGGACGACGGCGACCACCGGCTTCGGGCCCAGCGCGTCGGCCAGCGGGCCTTCCCCGTACCGCGGCTCGACGACGAACGCGTGGCGCACCTGGTCGCCGACGCGCCGCGCCAGAGCCCGCCACGCCGGGGAGACGCGGGTGCCCGGCCACAGCAGCACGGTGAAGCCGTCCGCGGAGACCGGCGTCCACGTCCGGCCGCCCACGCGGGTCTCCTGGCCCGGCTCGCCCGCCACCGGCAGCACGGGCAGCCGTTCGCCCGGCCGCACGCGCTTGTCGGGCAGGGCGCCGCGCAGGACGTTGCGAGCGGGGTAGCGCACGCCGGATCGGTGGCTCAGCGCGGTGTCCTGACCAGGGGAGCAGCGCGGGGAAACCCTGTCGGCTCCCGCGGGGAAAACCACGTAGAGTTGACATCATGCCCAAGGAACGTGGACAGAAGGTCATCGCGTCGAACCGCAAGGCTCGGCACGACTACTCCATCCTGGACACCTACGAAGCGGGACTGGTGCTCCAGGGCACGGAGGTGAAGAGCCTTCGGGAGGGCAAGGCCTCGCTCGCCGACGCGTTCGCGACCGTCGACGACGGTGAGGTGTGGCTGCGCAACGTGCACATCCCGGAGTACACGCAGGGCACCTGGACCAACCACACGCCGCGGCGCACGCGCAAGCTGCTGCTGCACCGCGGCGAGATCGAGAAGCTGATCGGCAAGACGAAGGAGAGCGGCCTCTCGCTGGTGCCGCTGTCGATGTACTTCAAGGACGGCAAGGTCAAGGTCGAGATCGCGCTGGCCAAGGGCAAGAAGGCCTACGACAAGCGCCAGACGCTGGCCAAACGCGACGCCGAGCGCGACATCAGCAAGGCCATGGGCCGCGCGCTGAAGGGCCGGTTCACGGAGTGACGCTCGGTCCCACCTCGGACGCCGATGTCGCTCGGTGGACCGCTGCCCTCGGCCTCGACGGACTCGTCGACATCCACGTGCACTTCCTGCCGAAGTCCGTGATGGACAAGGTCTGGGCCTACTTCGACCACGCGCAGGCGCACTACGGCACCGAATGGCCGGTGCACTACCGAACGGCGGAGCAAGAGCGCGTGCAGACGCTGCGCGAGCTGGGCGTGACGCAGTTCGCGCCCCTGGTCTACCCGCACAAGCCGGGGATGGCGGAGTGGCTCACGTCGTGGGTGCTGGAGTTCGCCGAGCAGGTGCCCGAAGCGGTGCCCACGGGCACGTTCTACCCCGAGCCGGCCGCCGCGTCCTCAGTGGACGCCTCCCTGCGGGCCGGCGCGCGATGCTTCAAGGCCCACGTGCAGGTCGGCAAATACGACCCGCGAGACGACCTGCTGAAGCCGGTGTGGGGTTCGCTGGCCGACGCGGGCGTGCCCGTCGTCGTCCACTGTGGACATGGGCCGCTGCGCGGCGACTTCACGGGCCTGAACGTGTTCGCCGAGGTCCTCGAACGGCACCCGAACCTCACGGCCGTGCTGGCCCACGCGGCGATGCCCGAGTTCACCAGCGCGTTCGAGCTGATGGCGCGCTTCCCGCGCGTGCACATCGACACCACGATGGTCGGCGTGCCGTTCGCGCAGAAGATGTCGCCGCTGCCGCCCGACTGGACCGACCGGCTCGTCGAGTTCGCCGACCGCGTGGTGCTGGGCACGGACTTCCCGAACATCCCGTACTCCTACGCCACGCAGCTGCAGGCGATCGCCGGCTGGGCGGCCGACGATCGCCTGGGTGAGCCGTTCCTGCGGGCCGTGCTGCACGACACTCCCGCGAAGCTGCTCAGCGTTTGATCTTCGCCGCCTCCGTGATCGCGACGGCCCGGCCGAGCAGCGGCGTCAGCGACACCTGACGGCCGGCCAGCGCGAACCCGGCGGCGAGCAGCACGACCCAGGGGATCGGGCCGTGGGCGAAGCCTTCGCTCAGCGGCTGGAACCCGTGCGCGGCGAGCCCGAGCAGGCCACCGGACGCGAGCAGCCCGGCCAGCACCAGCTGTGGCGTCCGAGCGGTGATCACCACGTCGTCGCGCTGCGTTTCGAAGCGGGAGAACAACCGCAGCAGCACGAGCAGCACAGCTGCGCACAACGCGAACCAGGCCGGCGCCATCACGAGCCACAGCGCCGAACCGGGGGCCGGTGTCGCGTACCCGAGGCCGAGCACCGTCACGCCGGAGACGACGATCAGGGCCGGCATGTGCCAGAGGTACACGCTCATGAACCGTGCGCCGATCCAGCTCAGCGCGGTGCCGACACCAGGCCGGGCGGCCAGCGCGACCAGTTGCGGGCGGAACGCCAGCAGCAGACCGAGCTGACCCACGGCCAGGAACAGCAGCAACACGGTGGGCGGGCTCATGTTCGACACCGGCGCGCCCGGCATGCCGATCATGCTGGCCGGGTACGGACCGAACGCGACCAGCAGCGCCGTGACCCCGAAACCGGCGGCTGACAACGCGAGCGCACCACGGCGGGTCAGCTCACCGAGCCGGCCTTCCACGTAAGCGAAACCGAGCTGGTGCACGGCCACCCACACGAACACCGCGTTGACGTACCCGATCAGGCCGAGGTCAGCGAACCGCGCGACGTCGACGAGCGCACCCGCCACGGCCATCGCCAGCGGCACCCACAGGCCCCAGCGGCGGTGCGCCGCGACCATCAGCGGCGTGAGCAGCACCGTGAGCAGGTAGACGGACAGGAACCACAGCAGCTGCGCGGCGATCGAGCTCGCCACCTGCAGCGGCTGCGCCGGAATTCCCATGCCCTGCAGCAGATCCGGCACCACGAGCCACACGGCCAGCAGCGGAAGCACCGGCACCAGCAGCCTTCGGACGCGCGCGGCGAGCCACGCGCGGGAGGATTCCGCGCGGCGCAAGGAGATCAGGTTCGCCGCGCCGCCGGCGAAGAAGACCAACGGCATCACTTGCGACAGCCAGGTAATAGCCCACCAGCCGGGCGTCGCGAGCGCGTTGCCCGTCACCAGCGTGCCGTCGGAGTAGGAAAGCACCGGCATCACCCAGTGCTGCGTGATCACGGCCAGGATCGCGCCTGCCCGCACCACGTCGAGGAACTTGTCGCGGCCGCCGGGAGCGACCGGTGTGCTGACCCGCAGCAGGCTCGTCGTCATGCCTCTAAGGCTGGTCGCTGCGGGCCTTTCGAACAGCGGGGTGAGCCGCCGAGTTCGACCTCCGGCCAGCCCGTGGTCGATACGGGGGTTGTCCCTACCTCAGGCCGTCGGGCTCCGGTTCGGAGTGCGAGGGTTCCGAGTGCTCGGGTTCAGAGTGCCTTGTGGCGCTCACGCGGTACTCCCAGCCGTGGTCGGTCATGCCGAGCTCGTACAGCGTCTCGATCTTCGGGCCGCCGTGGAGGTGGATGTGGCGCACGATCGTGCCGGGGACCGGTTCCTCGTCGGTGAGCTCCTGGACACGGCCGTCGAGCGGACCGCCGAAGAAGCGGACGCTGCGGTCGGTCACCGGGAACTCCTCACCAGACATTGGTCCATGGTAAGCGAGGCCCTCACGCGCGTGCTGCCGCCAATACGGGTGACGGCCGTCAGCGGCCCAGGTACGTCAGGACCGCTCGCACCCGCCGGTGTTCTTCCGAGCTGGCTTCGAGACCGAGCTTGGAGAAGATGTTGCCGATGTGCTTTTCGACGGCACCGTGCGACACCACCAGCCGGTTGGCGATCGCCGTGTTCGACAACCCTTGCGCCATCAGGCCCAGCACTTCCGATTCGCGCGCGGTGAGCGCGTCGAGCGGGTTGCGGCGCCCGCGGGCCATCAGCTGCGCGATCACGTCCGGATCGATCGCGGTGCCGCCTCCTGCGACGCGGCGCACGGCGTCGAGGAAGTCGGCGACGTCGGCGACGCGTTCCTTGAGCAGGTAACCGACCCCGCCGGCGCCGCCGGAGAGCAGTTCCACCGCGTAGCTCTCCTCGACGTACTGCGAAAGCACCAGCACGGGCAAGCCGGGCACGGCGCTGCGCGCGGCGAGGGCCGCGCGCAGGCCTTCGTCGGTGAACGTCGGCGGCATACGCACGTCGACGATCGCCAGGTCGGGCCGGTGTTCGGTGACCGCGCCGAGCAGGTCGTCACCGTTGTCGACGGCGGCGACGGTCTCGATGCCCTCGTCGGCGAGCAGGCGCGTGACCCCCGCCCGCAGCAGCACGGCGTCTTCGGCGATCACTACTCGCATCAGGCCCCCAGGCTCGTGAGAGAAAAGCTCCGGGGCTATTCACTCACGAGCGGGTCACCATTGGCACGGCAGGTCCGCCCGGATCACGGTCGGTCCGCCGACGGGGCTGACCACGGTGATCACGCCGTCGATGGTCGCGGCGCGGTCGGCCAGGCCCGCGAGCCCGCCGCCGGGACGCACCTCGGCGCCGCCGTGCCCGTTGTCGGTGATCTCGACGATCACGTGCGTCTCGCTGCGCCACACCTTCACGACCGCCTCGGTGGCGCCGGAGTGCTTGGCGATGTTGGTGAGCGTCTCGCCGACGATGAAGTACGCGGTGGTCTCCACCGCGGCCGGCGGGCGGGGCTCGACGTCCACGCTCACGTCGACCGGGATCGGCGACTTCGCGGCCTGGGCCGAAAGCGCGGCGTCGAGGCCGCGGTCGCCGAGCACGGCGGGATAGATGCCGCGGGCGAGGTCGCGTAGCTCGGAGACGGCGAGCTTGGCGTCGGCGTGGGCCTCGTCGATGAGGTCGCGCACGGCGGCGGGGTCGTTGTCGAACTTCGACTTCGCGCGCCCGAGGCTCATGGCGACGGCGACGAGCCGCTGCTGCGCGCCGTCGTGCAGGTCGCGCTCGATGCGTCGCCGCTCGGCCTCGGCCGCGTCGACGCCACGGGCTCGGGAGGCCTGCAGGTGCTCGGCCTTTTCCTCGAGCTTCTTCGTGCGATTCGGGCCCAGGAGGGACAGGGCGAGGTTGCCGTGGAGCCAGCCCAGCCACGGCGTCACCCAGATCGCCATCGGCAGCAGCACGATCGACGCGATCGCCACCGGCAGCTCCACGCAGGCCAGGGGGAACGCGATCATCAGGTACGTGAGGTCACGCCACGTCGTCGGGTCGGTGAGGCGGGTGAGCCAGCGGCGCGTCATCGACTGGCCCTCGAGCGGCAACCGCTCGACCTTGGTGAGTGGCGTCCGCAGCATCGTGTGCGCCCACCGGCGCTCCGCGTCGCCCGACCAGCGGACGAACGCCGTGGTCGCGAGCAGGATCGGGAACCCGACCCAGACCACGACCGTGCCGACGCCCACCGTCGCGCCCACCACGATGAGCACGAACTGGACCAGGCGGAACACGAAGCTCGTGATCATGTAGACGATCGTGCGCGCGGGGTTCGGCCGGGGATGCTCCGGCAGCTGCTGCTCCGTGGTCATCCGGTCACCGTGCTCGTCTCGTCGAGTTCCTGCCACGAGCGCTCCATGCGCCGGCGCTGGGACACGGTCGGCCGCAGCAGAGCCACGGCGAGCCCGCCGTGCAGTGCCGCCAGGCCCCTGGTCAGCGCCACGGACAGGGCGGCGAACAGCACCCCCAGCGCCGCCCAGGGCAGCGCGCTCACCGTCGAGTCGACGGTGAGCCACCGCACATCGTATCCCGGGAAGTACCAGGCGCCCTCGGGCAGGAAGCGGTAGTAGATCGGCAGCGCGACCAGGCCCAGGCTCGTCGCCCAGAACGTCACGACCAGCACGAACTCGACGAGACCGACAGGGAAGAGCAGGAAGAAGTACGACAGGTCCCGCCACGTGGCGCCGTCCTTCAGCCGCGTGGTCCAGCGAGCGCGCTGCCCGGTCGGCGGCAGCGGCAGGTACGGGCTGTCCACGTACGTGTCGAGCAGCGAAAACACCCGCGCCCGCTCCATCCGGCCGGCCCCGCGGGCCAGGAGGACGAGCAGCCCCAGCAACGGCACCCCCAGCCACACGACGAGCGTCCCGGCGCCGGCCGAGAGCAGCACCGTGATGAGGGTGAACGAGACGATGCCCAAGGGCAGGTTGAGCAGCAGAAACGCCAGCGCCCGACCCAACGGCGGGTGGCGCCTCCTCGCGGCGGACACGGTGACCATGGCGGGGCTCCTTCTCCAAGCGAACGACCTGCTCAGCATCGCTTCGGAAGGCTCTCGCCTGAATGGGGCGCGCGGGCATGTTCCGGGTAGGGCCAGCCCCACCCCGCCCCCTGTGCCTCCTCGCGCCTCCGGGAATCAACCAGGTTGCCGCACGCGTTATGATGGTCAGGTTATGTAGCACCTACAAGGGGGTGAACGGTTTCGACTCTGGACGTTGAGTCAGGGGAAGCGTGTCGGTGCAGGCGAGAGACCACCGCAAGCGTCATCGCAAACCAATAAGCGCCAAGGCCAATAGCCAGCGCGACTTCGCTCTTGCTGCCTAAGTAGCAGAGTGAGTCTGTCGGCCCGGGATCGCCTCCGACCCGGTAGCCGGCATCAGCTAGGAGGCTCACCGCCAGTCCCGGTCACGGGGCCTGGTTGGGAAGCAAACAGTGGCTGGGCTCGTCACTTCAGCTTGTTCACGTGACTGAAGGGGCCAAGTAGAGACAGAGTGGACTGCACACGGAGAAGCCCTGTCAAGACGCTAGAGGACCCGGGTTCAATTCCCGGCACCTCCACAAGAATGGCCGGCTCATGCTCACTGGGAGCGTGAGCCGGTTTTCTTGTGTCGGAGTGTTTTTCTGGGGGTGCGACCCCCAGACCCCGCCCGGGGGCGGGCCCCCGGACCCCCATCGTGGTGAGTGGCGTGCGTTGCCGGGTGGCGGTGGCGAGGTGGCGGACCCCATCGTGGTGGGTTGGGTGGCGTTGCCGGGTGGCGGTGGCGAGGTGGGGGACTCCTCTCGTGGTGAGGGGCGTGCGTTGTCGGGTGCGGGTGGTGAGCGTGGGGACTTGCTGTCAGTTTCGGGGATGTGGTCGTGCTGCGGGTGAAGGGCGCCAGAGTGGGCGTACGGAGCAACCACCCTAAATCCGCCTCAAGTCAGCTTCCTGTCGAACCCCAACGGGTGGTAAACCTCCGACCACGAAGCTCACCGGCGAGGGCGTGGTGTGGTCCGTACCTCGTCGGGAGTCCCGGAAGGCCCTGGGTGGTCTGAGAAAGGGAGTGCCATGCGCCGTCGTCGAACACTCATCGTTCTGCTGGCTGCGGGGGTCGCCGTGGGGACTGCGGTGCCCGCGGCCCAAGCGCAGCAAGGGGGCAAGCAGACGGTCGCCGAGGGGTACGGCGGGGCGGTCGTCTCGGACACCGTCGAGTCCACCCAGGCGGGCATCGACGTGTTGCGCAAGGGGGGCACGGCGGCCGACGCCGCGGTCGCCGTGGCGTCGACGCTCGGGGTGACCGATCCGTACGTCGCCGGGCCCGGTGGTGGCGGCTACTTCGTCTACTACGACGCCAAGACCAAGCGCGTGTCCACCATCGACGGCCGTGAGACCACGCCGGCCGCCGACGGGTCCGACATGTTCGTCGACCCGGCCACCGGCAAGGCCTACGACTTCGAGACCGCCGTCGAGAGCGGCCGGTCCGTGGGCGTGCCCGGCATGCTGGCCACGTGGCAGCGCGCGCTGCAGCGCTGGGGCAAGTTCAGCCTCGCCGACAACCTCAAGCCCGCCGTTCAGGTCGCGGAACACGGCTTCGTGGTGAACCCCGAGTTCGCCTCCGAGACGGCCTCGCTCAAGGACAAGCTGTCGCACTTCGCGCCCAGCGCCGCGCTGTTCCTGCCGGGCGGCGACGTGCCGAAGGTCGGCTCCGTGTTCCGCAACCCGGACCTCGCCGACACCTACCGCCAGATCGGCCGCCAGGGCATCGGCGCGTTCTACGGCGGTTCCGTCGGCCGCGACCTCGTCAAGACCGTCCAGAACCCGCCGCTCGCCAAGGGCGCGCCGATCAAGCCGATGTCCGGCCCGATGCAGCTGTCGGACCTGCGCGATTACCGCGCACTCGACGGTTCGCCGACGCGCGTGAACTACCGCGGCTACGACGTCTACGGCATGGCCCCGTCCTCCAGCGGCGGCATCACCGTCGGGGAGTCGCTCAACATCCTCGGCAACTACGACCTGTCCAAGATGGACCGCACGCAGGCGCTGCACCACTACCTGGAGGCCAGCCGCCTCGCGTTCGCCGACCGCAACCGCTACATCGGCGACTCCCGGTACGTGAAGGTCCCGCAGCAGCAGCTCCTGTCGAAGCAGTTCGCGGCCACGCGCGCCTGCCAGATCGACCCGGACAAGGCCGGTCAGAGCCCCGTCGCGCCCGGTGACCCGTACTCCCACAAGGGCGGCTGCACCACCGCGCCCGCCGCTTCGTCCGACAGCAACGAGCAGCACACCAACCACTTCGTCGTCAGCGACAAGTGGGGCAACGTCGTCTCTTACACCAACACGATCGAGCAGCTCGCCGGCAGCGGCATGACCGTCTCGGGCCGCGGCTTCCTGCTCAACAACGAGCTCACGGACTTCAACTTCACGCCCACCCAGGGCGCCGCGGCCGACCCCAACCTGCCGGCCGCCGGCAAGCGCCCGCGGTCCAGCATGTCCCCGACGATCGTGCTCAAGGACGGCAAGCCCGTGCTCGCCGTCGGTTCCCCGGGCGGCGCCACGATCATCACGACGGTGCTGCAGGTCCTGGTCAACCGCCTCGACCTCGGCATGAGCCTGCCGGACGCGATCGCCGCGCCGCGTGCGTCGCAGCGCAACGCGAAGACGTCGGACGCGGAGCCGGCGTTCCTCGCGTTGCCCACCACGAAGGGGCTCGAAGCGCTGGGGCAGAGCTTCAGCCAGGTCAGCTCCATCGGTGTCGCGGCCGGGCTGGAGTTCAAGCCGGGCGGCAAGATCCTCGCGGCCGGTGAACCCGTCCGCCGGGGTGGCACCTCGGCAATGGTGGTCTCTTCGCACCGCTGATTCGTCTGTCGAAAGGCCCGCTTCGCCGCTCCTTGGATTCCACGCTTTGGATTCCACGAGTGGCGAAGCGGGCCTTTTCACTGCGGCGTCGTGCCCCCGATCCGGCTCGTCAGCTCCGCGGCCGTCTCGGCAACCGCCGCCGCGAACTCCGGAAAAGTCTCGCCGCACGGCCCGTCGTCGGGGCAAAGATGCCGCAGCGTCACCGAAATCGACGCCATCGGCCGCGCCCCGTGGTCGAACACGGGCGCCGCGACGGAAGCGAACCCGGCCGTCACGTGACCGTCCTCGACCGCCCACCCGAGCCGTCGTTCCGCGGCCAACGTCCGGCGCAGGGCGGCCAGCGAATCCGGTCCACGCCGGGTCCGGAGCACGAACGAAGCCGCCATCGGGAACAGCGCGCGGACGTGGGCGGCCGGCAGGTGGTTCAGGATCGCCCGGCCCGACGCCGTGAGCTGCCCAGGCAGCCGCACACCGACGTCGGTGACCAGGGTTTCCGGCCGCGCCGGTCGCTCCTTGATCAGGTACAGCGACTCGTTCCCGTGCAGCACACCCAGGTGCGCGCTGTGGCCGACGCGGTCCACGAGCTTGCGCAGCAGGGGCGCGGCCAGCCGTTCGAGCGGGTCGTGGCGCAGGTACGCCGACCCGAGCTCGAACGCGGCGATCCCGAGGCCGTAGCGGCGTTCGGCCGGCAGGTGAGCGACGAAACCGGCGGCGACGAGCTCGTTGAGCAGGTGGTACGTCGTCGAACGGGGCAGATACAGGTCCCGGGCGACGGTCGCCGCGGACACCGGACCGGCGTGGCCCGCGAGCAACCGCAGCACGGCAAGGCCGTTGCGCAGGGCGGGAACGTCCGAACTGCTCACCTCGCTCCTTCCGCCACAGGTGCACGAGCGGGACACTCGTGCCAGGCAGCGAAGCTCCAACCTCGCTGTGTCTTGGATACCAGACACTACCGCCAACTCTGCTCTCCCGCCCGGGCGCTGATCGTTGTTTCAATGGCAGACATGCCGGAACCAGTGCTCTTGGGCTCGAAGCCGATGACCGCGTCCGACGTCGTCGACGTCGTCCGTGGACACGCGCACGTCGGGCTCACCGAGGCGACCGAGAAGAACCTCGCCGCCACCCGCCAGCACATCGAGGACCTCGCGCACGCGACCTCGCCCACGTATGGCGTCTCGACGGGCTTCGGCGCGCTCGCGACGCGCCATATCCCCCTGGAGAGCCGCACCGCGCTGCAACGCAGCCTCATCCGCTCGCACGCCGCGGGCGCGGGGCCGGCGGTGGAGACAGAGGTCGTGCGCTCGCTGATGGTGCTGCGCCTGCGCACGCTCGCGAGCGGCTACACCGGCGTGCGGCCGGAGACGGCGCAAGCGCTTGCGGGCCTGCTCAACGCGGGGATCACCCCCGTCGTCCACGAGTACGGCTCGCTCGGCTGCTCGGGTGACCTCGCGCCGCTGGCGGCGATCGCGCTCGCGCTGATGGGCGAAGGCGAAGTGGACCACGAAGGCGAGCGCAAACCCGCCGCCGACGCCCTGCGCGCGGCCGGCATCACACCCGTCGTGTTGGCCGAGAAGGAAGGCCTGGCGCTCACCAACGGCACCGACGGCATGCTCGGCATGCTGCTGCTCGCGGCCGCCGACCTGCACAACCTGCTCGACGTCGCGGACCTCACCGCGGCGATGAGCGTCGAGGCGCTGCTGGGCACCGACCGGGCCTTCACCGCCGACCTGCAGGCGCTGCGGCCGCACCCCGGTCAGGCCGTCAGCGCGGCCCGGATGTTCGCGGCACTGCAGGGCTCGAAGATCGTCGAAAGCCACCGCGGGCCTGATTGCAACCGCGTGCAGGACGCGTACTCGCTGCGCTGCGCACCGCAGGTCCACGGCGCCGCGCGCGACACGCTCGCGCACGCTGAGCTCGTGGCCGACCGCGAGCTGCGGTCCGCTGTGGACAATCCCGTGGTGCTGCCCGACGGCCGCGTCGAGTCCAACGGCAACTTCCACGGCGCGCCCGTGGCCTACGTACTCGATTTCCTCGCGATCCCCGTCGCCGACGTCGCCAGCATCGCCGAACGGCGCACCGACCGGATGCTCGACAAGGCGCGCTCGGCCGGCCTGCCGCCGTTCCTCGCGCACGACCCGGGCGTCGACTCCGGGCACATGATCGCGCAGTACACCCAGGCCGCGGTGGTCAGCGAGCTGAAGCGGCTCGCGGTGCCGGCCTCGGTCGACTCCATCCCGAGCAGCGCGATGCAGGAGGACCACGTCTCCATGGGCTGGTCCGCGGCGCGCAAGCTGCGCAAGGCCGTCGAAGGCCTGAACACGGTGCTGGCGATCGAGCTGCTCACCGCCGCCCGCGCGCTCGACTTCCGCGCGCCGCTGGAACCGTCGCCGGTCACCGGCGCGGTGCGCGACCTGCTTCGCACGAAGGTCGCGGGCCCGGGCCCCGACCGGCACGTGGCGCCCGAGATCGCGGCCGCCGAAGAACTCGTCCGCTCCGGCGCCGTCCTGGCCGCCGCCCGTCTGGAGGCCTGAGAATGTCTCGCACCGTCCGTGCCGCCCGCGGCACCCAGCTCACCGCGAAGTCGTGGCAGACCGAAGCCGCGCTGCGGATGTTCCACAACAACCTCGACCCCGAGGTCGCCGAGCGGCCCGAGGACCTGGTCGTCTATGGCGGCACCGGAAAGGCCGCGCGCAACTGGCCGAGCTTCGACGCGATCACGCGTGAACTGACCATTTTGGACAATGACGAGACGCTGCTGGTGCAGTCGGGCAAGCCGGTCGGCGTGTTCCGCACGCACGAGTGGGCGCCGCGCGTGCTGATCGCGAACTCGAACCTGGTGGGCGACTGGGCGACCTGGCCCGAGTTTCGCCGCCTGGAGCAGCAGGGCCTCACGATGTACGGCCAGATGACGGCCGGTTCGTGGATCTACATCGGCACGCAGGGCATCCTGCAGGGCACCTACGAGACGTTCGCCGCCGTCGCGAAGAAGAAGTTCGGTGGCAGCCTGCGCGGCACGCTCACCGTAACCGCGGGCCTCGGCGGCATGGGCGGCGCGCAGCCGCTCGCGGTGACCATGAACGACGGTGTGGCGCTCGTCGTCGAATGCGACCCGCAGCGCGCGCACCGCCGCGTCGAGACGCGCTACCTCGACGAGGTGGCCGACGACCTCGACGACGCCATCAGGCGCGTCACCACGGCGAAGAAGGAGCGGCGGCCGCTGTCGGTGGCGGTGGTCGGCAACGCTGCCGAGGTGCTGCCCGAGCTGCTGCGCCGCGGGGTCGAGGTCGACATCGTCACCGACCAGACCTCCGCGCACGACCCGCTGTCGTACCTGCCCAAGGGCGTCAGCGTGGACGACTGGCACGACTACGCGGCCAAGAAGCCCGACGAGTTCACCGACCGCTCGCGCGAGTCCATGGCCGACCACGTGAACGCGATGCTCGGCTTCCTCGACGCCGGCGCCGAGGTCTTCGACTACGGCAACTCCCTGCGCGGCGAGGCCAAGCTCGGCGGCTGCGAGCGCGCGTTCGACTTCCCCGGCTTCGTGCCCGCCTACATCCGTCCGCTGTTCTGCGAGGGCAACGGCCCGTTCCGCTGGGCGGCGCTCTCGGGCGACCCCGATGACATCGCGGCCACGGACCGCGCGATGCTGGAGCTGTTCCCGGAGAACGAGTCCCTGGCCCGCTGGATCAAGCTGGCCGGCGAGCGCGTGGCGTTCCAGGGCCTGCCGGCGCGGATCTGCTGGCTCGGCTACGGCGAGCGTCACCTCGCGGGCTTGCGGTTCAACGAGATGGTGGCCAGCGGCGAACTCAAGGCGCCCGTGGTGATCGGGCGCGACCACCTCGACTCCGGCAGCGTCGCCTCGCCGTACCGGGAGACCGAGGCCATGGCCGACGGCTCCGACGCGATCGCCGACTGGCCGCTGCTCAACGCGCTGGTCAACACCGCCTCGGGCGCGAGTTGGGTGTCGATCCACCACGGTGGTGGCGTCGGCATGGGCCGCTCGATCCACGCGGGCCAGGTCAGCGTCGCCGACGGCACGGCGCTGGCCGCGCAGAAGCTCGAGCGCGTGCTCACGAACGACCCGGGCATGGGCGTGATCCGCCACGTCGACGCCGGTTACGACCACGCCGCCGAGGTCGCCGATGACCGTGGCGTGCGGATTCCCATGCGGGACAACGCGTGAACACGACGGGGCTGCTCGGCGAGATCGCCGACGTCGGGCGCGACGCGAAGCGCGGCGGCTACTCGCGGCACGCGTTCGACGCGCCGGAGCACGACCTGCGCACGTGGTTCGTCGAACGCGCGCAGCGGCTGGGCCTGGACGTCGAGACCGACCGCAACGGCAACCTCTGGGCCTGGTGGGGCGCGCCGGGGCCGGACGCCGTGGTGACCGGCAGCCACCTCGACTCGGTTCCAGGCGGCGGTGCGTTCGACGGGCCGCTCGGCGTGACGAGCGCGCTGGCGGCCGTGGAAGCTTTGCAGGCCAAGGGGTTCCGGCCGGCCAAGCCGTTCGCCGTGGTCGTGTTCGCCGAGGAGGAAGGCGGCCGGTTCGGTGTGCCTTGCCTCGGCTCGCGGCTGATGACCGGCACGATCGACGCCGACACAGCGCGAGCGCTGCGGGACCCGGACGGCGTCACGTTGTGGGAGGCGGCCGCGAAGTCCGGTCTCGACGTGGACCGGATCGGCGCGGAGCCCGAGCGGCTGGGGCTCATCGGCCGGTTCCTGGAGCTGCACGTGGAACAGGGCCGCGGCCTCATCGACCTCGGTTCGGCAGTGGCGGTCGGCAGCACGGTGATCGCCCACGGGCGGTGGCGGTTCTCGTTCGCCGGCCAGGGAAATCACGCCGGTGCGACGCTGATCGCCGATCGTGTGGACCCGATGCTGCCCGCGGCCGAGACCGTCGTGGCCGTGCGGCGGCTGGCGAAGACGCGGGCGGACGCGCGGGCGACCGTCGGCCGGCTCGTGCCGACGCCGGGTGGCACCAATGTCATCGCGTCCACTGTGGACCTCTGGCTCGACGCGCGCGTGCCCGGCACGGTGACGCCGGAGCTCGTCGAGGACATTTCGCAGGCGGCGCGGGCTGCGGCGGAAGCGGAGGGCTGCTCGCTGACCGTCACGCGCGAGTCGTACTCCGACGACGTCGTGTTCGACGAGAAGCTGCGGCGTGACCTGGGGGAGTGGCTCGGCGAGGTGCCCGAGCTGCCGACCGGAGCGGGCCACGACGCGGCGATCCTGGCCGGGTTCGTGCCCGCCGGGATGCTCTACGTGCGCAATCCCACCGGCATCAGCCACTCGCCGGAGGAGTTCGCCGAGGCCGGCGACGTGGAGGCCGGCGCGCGGGCGCTGGCCGAGGTGCTGGAGCGGCTGGCGGGATGACCACGTACTGGTGCGAACGGGCCTGGCTGCCCGACGGGATCGCCGAAGCCGTGCTGCTCGTGGTGCGCGACGGGCGGATCATGTCGGTCACGTCGGGCGCGCCGAAGTCCGGGACCGTCCTGGCCGGGCTCACGCTGCCGGGGTTCGCCAACGGGCACTCGCACGCGTTCCACCGCGCGCTGCGGGGCCGGACGCACCACGAGCGCGGCACCTTCTGGACCTGGCGCGAGCGGATGTACTCGCTGGCCGCGCGCCTCGACCCGGACGCGTACTACCGGCTCGCACGCGGCGTCTACGCGGAAATGGTGCTCGGTGGGTACACGAGCATCGGCGAGTTCCACTACCTGCACCACGCGCCGGGCGGGAAGCCGTACGCGTCGCCGAACGCGATGGGCGACGCGCTACGCCAGGCCGCGCGGGACGCGGGGATCCGGCTGACGCTGCTGGACACGTGTTACCTCGCGGGCGGGATCGGCGTGCCGCCGGACGAGGTGCAGCAGCGGTTCTCCGACGGCTCGGCCGAGAAGTGGGTTTCGCGCGTGGCGTCGCTGGCCGAGGACGAGTTGTTCCGCGTCGGCGGGGCCATCCACTCCGTGCGCGCGGTGCCGGCGGACGATTTGTCGACCCTGAACCAGGGGGTGCCCGGCGAGCGGCCGTTGCACATCCACCTGTCCGAACAGCGTGCGGAGAACGAGCAGTGCGAGGCGGCGTACGGCTGGACGCCGACCGGGTTGCTGCAGGAGCACGGGGTGCTGGGTGAGCGGCTGGTCGCCGTGCACGCGACGCACCTGACGGACCAGGACGTGAAGTGGCTGGGTGACGCGCGGTCCGCCGCGTGCTTCTGCCCGACGACCGAGCGTGACCTCGGCGACGGCATCGGCCCGGCGCGGCAGCTGCTCGACGCGGGCGTGCGGCTGGGTGTCGGCAGCGACAGCAACGCGGTGGTCGACGCGTTCGAGGAGACCCGCGCGCTGGAGCTGGACGACCGCCTGGCCAGCGAGGAACGCGGCCGGTTCACCGCCGACGAGCTGCTGGCGGCGGGCACCGACCACGCGTCCGTCGGGTGGCCTGAGGTGGGCCGGCTGACCGTCGGTGCCGGAGCGGACTTGGTCACGGTCGCGTTGGACTCCGTGCGGACGGCGGGGATCGAGCCGTCCGGGGTGGTGTTCGCGGCGGGGGCCGCGGACGTGCGGCACGTCGTGGTGGCGGGTCGTGAGGTGGTGCGCGAGGGTGCGCACGTGCTGATGGAGCGACCGGAAACCGTACTGGCCGAGGAGATCGAGGCGCTGTGGCAATTCTGATCACGGGAATCGGCGAGCTCACCACCAACGACCCGGAGCTGGGCCGGCTGCACGACGCGGCGCTGGTGCTCGACGGCGGTGCCGTCGCGTGGGCCGGACCGGCCGCGCAGGCGCCGGCGGCCGACGAGCGCGTGGACGTCGAGGGGCGCGCGGTGCTGCCTGGCTGGGTCGACAGCCACACGCACCTCGTGTTCGCGGGTGATCGCACGGCCGAGTTCGAGGCGCGGATGGCCGGAAAGCCTTACACCGCTGGCGGAATCGCCGTCACGGTCGGGGCGACGCGGGAGGCTTCGGACGAGCAGCTGGCGGCGAACCTGCGCCGGCACGTCGAGGAAGCGGCCGGCCAGGGCACCACCTGTCTGGAGACGAAAACCGGGTACGGGCTGACCGTGGCCGACGAGGCCCGCTCGGCGCGGATCGCGGCGACGGTAGCCGACGAGGTCACCTACCTGGGCGCGCACCTCGTGCCGCCGGGCGCCGACGCGGAGTCCTATGTAGACCTCGTGTGCGGCGAGATGCTCGACGCGGTGGCGCCGCACGTGCGGTGGGCCGACGTGTTCTGCGAGACGGGGGCGTTCGACGAGGCCCAGTCAGCGCGGGTGCTCAAGGCAGCGGCCGAACGTGGGCTGGGGTTACGGGTGCACGGCAACCAGCTCGGCGAAGGCCCCGGGGCGCGGCTCGCGGTGGAGCTGGGCGCGGCGAGCGTGGACCACTGCACGTACCTGAGTGACGAGGACGTCGAGGCGCTGGCGGCGTCGGACACGGTGGCGACGCTGCTGCCGGCGTGTGATTTGTCGACAAGGCAATCGCTGGCACCGGCGCGGCGGCTGCTCGACGCGGGCGCGACGGTCGCCCTGGCCAGCAACGCGAACCCGGGCAGCTCGTACACCACGTCGATGGCGTTCTGCGTGACCACGGCCGTGCTGCAGATGCGGATGACGGTGTCGGAAGCCGTGTGGTCGGCGACAGCCGGGGGCGCGCGGGCGCTGCGGCGCGACGACGTCGGCTACCTGCGCCCGGGTGCGCGGGCCGACGTGCACGTGCTCGACGCGCCTTCGGTGACGCACCTGGCCTACCGGCCGGGCGTGCCGCTCACGCACGCGGTGTGGCGGCGGGGTGAGCGGATGAGCTGAAGGTCTCAGCTGTGCGCTGACAGGTGCGCGAGCAGGAGCGGGTTGACGCGGTCGGCCGCTTCCTCCGGCAGCCAGTGGCCGGCGTCGTCGAAGACCTCGAAGCGGTAGGCGGCGTCCACGAACTCCGCGGTGTTCGTGGCGGCCGTGCGGCCGAGCTTGGTGTCCTGGGCGCCCCACACGTAGAGCGTCGGCACCGTGATGCGGCCGGCGGGGACGGTGAACTCGTCGTCGGTGGCGCCGCGGTACCAGTTGAGCGTCGCGGTGAGGGCGCCCGGCTCGGTGAGGCGCGCGACGTTGCGCTCGACCTGGTCCTCTGCGATGCGGCCCGCGTAGGCCGCCCGCAGGCGGGCGGCGCCGTCCGCCAGCATCGACGCCTCGGCGACACCGCCGGGCGCGCGGAAGAAGCGGACGTAGTCGAGGTCGTGGTTCTGCTGCTCCTCGTCCTTCGCCGCCTGCTTCAGCGCGACGGGGTGCGGCGTGGACAGCACGGTGAGCGACTTGAGCCGCTCGGGGTACCGCGTGGCCAACACCCAGGCGACCATGCCACCCCAGTCGTGGGCCACGAGGTGGAAGCGCCTCGGGGCCGCGGTGCCGGTGGTGAGCGTGTCCGCAAAGGACAGTGCGTCGGCGACGAGGGCGTCGATGGAGTAGTGCTCGACGCCGTTCGGGCGGGCCTCACGGGCGTAGCCGCGTTGGTCGACCGCCACGGCGTGGTAGCCGGCGTCGCCGAGGGTGTGGAGTTCGGCGGTCCACGAGTCGGCGAACTCGGGCCAGCCGTGGAGCAGCAGGACGGGTTCGCCGTCCTCCGGTCCCGCGGCGAGTGCCGTGTGCTGATGGTCGCCGGCCCGCAGGGTCACCTCGCGCAGTTGGCTCACCGGTGCGCTCGCACGGTCGCGGAGCGGGGGTGGGTGCTGCGGGTGACGCGGGTGCCCTGGTAGTTCACTCTCCCACCGTAGGCCGTGATGATCATGGAACGCCAGTGCGAGCCGGGGCACGGTCGCTGCCCTCGAAGGCGAGCGGCGCTCTCAAGGGCGAGCGGCGCGGCCGCGGGTGAAGACGAGTCCGGCCACGGCGGCGAGGCAGCAGAGCCAGGCGAACCAGTCGCCGAAGCGGCTGTAGAGCGTGTCGCCCGTGCCGAGAGGGACGTCGGCGACGGCGACGGCCATCGGGGTCGGACCGGTGCGCGTCTGGGCGAGGACGTGGCCGCGGGGGTCGCTCAGGATCGAGTTGCCTCGGGCGGCGCTCCAGGCCACGGACACGCCGTGCTCGACGCCGCGGAGCAGGGCGGTGCGGCTGTGCTGCCAGCCGTCGACGTCCTCGTCGGACGCGGGGATCAGCACCAATCCGGTGCCGGTGCGGGCGTAGTCGCGGGTGGGGGACGGGCCGTTGACGTCCATGCAGACCTCGAGGCCGATGGCCTGCCCGGCGAGGCGGGCGAGGTCGTGGCCGGACGTGACGGGCGAGAAACCGTTGCGCCACTTGCGGTATTCGACGGTCGCGCCGGCCGGGGGCACGTCGAGAGCGGTGTTGTAGGCCTCGTGACCCGGGTCCTTCACGATCGCGCCGGTCACGACGTGGAGGTTCTTGGCCCGGGCGACGTCGGCCAACGGCCCGGTGAGGCCGGCCAGCCGGGCGCGGTCGGTGCCGAACGCGGCTTCCGGGAGCACGGCGATGCGGACGTCGGCCGGCAACGCGGTGAGGGCGTCTACATAGGACCGAAGAACGCGCTGACCGGCAGGAGAATCCGGATCCGCTGCCCACGCCGGCTCACTGCGCGCCACCACGGCGACGCGCACCTGACCCACGGAAGCCGCAGCGGGCGTCGCACCGAAAGCCAACGCGCCGCCGACCGCCGCGACCGTTACCACGGTGATGCCGACCCGCGCCGAAGCCCGGACGCCGGGCGCGAGCACCGCGGCGAGTGCTGCCGGCGCGAGCAGTACGAGGTACTCCACACCCCACCCGCCGAGCACCGACGCGAGGCGCAGCACGTCGGGCTGGTCGCCCTGGCTGGTCATGAACGTGCCCATCACGCCGAACGGGTTGGCCACCGAGACGCCGTACAGCACCGCGGTCCAGACCGCGGGCGCCGCGACGGTCGCGAGCACCGGCCGGCCCACTCGCACGAGTCGCCGGAAGAGCGCCACCGTCGCCGCGAACAGCACCGGCGACCCCAGCAGGATCGCGAGCGCGCCCGGCACCGGCACCGACTGCGAGTTCAGGAAGTAGTGCCAGCTGCCGGCGCTCCCGCCCAGGTAGGCGAGGAACGCCGCCGCGCTCGCCACCCACGCGCCCGTGCGCGGTGCCAGCAGAAGCACGGGCAGCGGCGCCAGCCACGCCAGCACGGCGACTGGTTCGAACCCCAGCCCGAAGTGGATCAGCACGCCGGACGCGACGGTGGCGGCGAGCGCCCAGCCGAGGTGGCGGTGCACGGCAGTGGCAGTGGACGTGGAAACGCTTGCTGTGGCGGTCATCCGGGCGGCCCCTCTCGCCGTGGAACCACCACCGTCGCAGCCCGCCGCGGCCGAAGCACTGGGCTGCACCGGAGTATTCGTGGTAGGGCTGACACCACCCCAAAGCGCATGATTCCGACATAACGAATTAACAGTGCAAACACGGATTCACCCAACCTGGCTAGTCGATCCGTTGATCACCAGGTGAATGCGGGAAATGGACCTGCCCGCGCGCGCCCTCGTTTACACAGAGTTCAACCAGAGGCCACTCGTACGAGATTAGGCGTCGCTCGGTTGATGGGTAACTTCTAAACAGCACGACCACCGAGCTGGAGAAACGCCCATGGACTTTTCCCTCATTGTCCTGGTGGTGATCGTCGCGGCACTCGCCTTCGACTTCACCAACGGGTTCCACGACACGGCCAACGCCATGGCCACTTCCATTGCCACGGGAGCCCTCAAGCCCAGAATCGCCGTCGCCATTTCGGCCGTGCTGAACCTGGTCGGGGCGTTCCTGTCGATCGAGGTCGCGAAAACGATTTCCGGCGGCATCGTCGATGACACGAAGGTCACCCCGGTGGTGATTTTCGCGGGGCTCGTCGGCGCCATCATCTGGAATCTCATCACGTGGCTCGTCGGCCTGCCCTCGAGCTCCTCGCACGCGTTGTTCGGCGGTCTGATCGGCGCGACGTGGATCGCGTCGGGCGCGGACGCCGTGCACTTCGGCAAGGTCGTCGAGAAGGTGCTGATCCCCGCGGTCGCGTCGCCGATCGTGGCCGGGGTCGTGGCGCTCATCGGCACGTTCCTGACCTACCGCATCACCGAGAAGGCCAAGGAACGCGTGGTGGGCAAGGGTTTCAAGACCGGCCAGGTCCTCTCGGCCAGCCTCGTCTCGCTCGCGCACGGCACCAACGACGCGCAGAAGACCATGGGTGTCATCACGCTGGCGCTCATCGCCGGCGGCACGCTCGCGCCGGGTTCGAACCCACCGCTGTGGGTCATCGGGGCGTGCGGCCTCGCGATCGCGGCCGGTACGTACCTCGGCGGCTGGCGCATCATCCAGACCATGGGCAAGAAGCTCACCGAGATCCAGACGCCGCAGGGCTTCGCCGCGGAGACCAGCTCCGCTGCCGTGATCCTGGCGTCGTCGCACCTCGGCTTCGCGCTGTCGACGACCCACGTCACCTCGGGCGGCATCATCGGCTCGGGCCTCGGCCGCAAGCTCGCGGAGGTCCGCTGGGGAGTCGCGGGCAAGATGGTCATCGCCTGGGTGCTCACGCTGCCGGCGGCCGCCATCGTCGGCGCCGTCGCGGCGGCGGTCTCGACCCGCGGCAGCTGGGGCACGATCCTCATCGGCGCTCTCGGGGTGCTCGTGGCGCTGGGCATCTGGCTCGCGTCACGCCGCAACCCGGTGAGCGCCAACACTGTCAACGACGAGCCGGAAGCCGCCAAGGCCGCTCCGGTCGCGGCCTGAGGGAGCGGACATGAACATCGACTGGGGTGCCCTCGGCACCGTCTTCATCGTCGCGCTGGCCGCGGCGGTGGTGCTCACGGTGCTGTTCGCCTACGGCATCCGCGGGCTTTCGGCGCGCGAAACCGCGCGGGAACAAGGCGGCTCCGGCGTCGCGCAGTTCACCGGCTCCATCGTGTGCTTCGTGGTCTGCGCCGCGGTGGTCGCGTACGGGATTTATCTGATCGCGGCCTGAGCGCGGCCTCGTAGTTCGTCCGGAAGCTCGTCGAGAAGCGGGAACACCGCTTCCCGGCGAGCTTTTCCGATGTTGGCCAACACGTCGAGCGCCGGCTCCCACAGCGATTCGTCGGCGCCGGCCGCGCGGATCAGCCGCGGGAGCCGGCCCTCGGGCAGCAGGCCCATCACGTGGTCGATGCGCGTTTTGTCGTCCAGCACGTACGCGGTGCGCAGCAGTGCGGCGTCTTCGAGCACGGCGAGGCTGCGACGCACGGTCGGGTCCGGCAGGTGCCCGACGAACCGGCCGAGCGTGATCCAGTCCTCCCGCCGCGTGAGCTCCGCGGCCACCGCGACCACGGTGTCGAGCGGGATGCGCGTGATGATCGACGTCGCGCGCCGCGGGTCCAGCTCCGCCGCCACCGACGCGAGGAACTTCGGCGGCAGCCGCTTCGCGACGTCCACACCGCGCGACACGTCCACCAGCCCGGCGATCCGCGCGCACAGCAGTGGTCCGAAGACTTTCTCGGCGATCTTCGCGACCACGGGCGCGGGCAGCAGCCGGCTGGCCAGCGCCATCCGTTCGAGCACCACGAGGTTCGCGTCGAACAGCGTGGTCGTCACCTGTTCGCGGAACAGCTGCAGGTCGGCGACGTCCACGTCGGCGAGGTAGGCCAGCCGTTCGGGCTCGACGTCGAGCACGCGCGCGAGCTTGAGGATCTCCGGGTTCACAGACCGACCGCCTTGCGGACGGCGCCGCGCAGGAGCGCCGGCACGTACTTCAGCCCGTCCTCGCCAGCCTGGGCGAGGGCCTTGGCCTGCCGGTGCCGCGCGTCGCGCAACGCGGCGGCGAGGTCCTGCCGCGCGTCCTCGGGCAGGGCTGCGATGCCCTCGGGCAGGGGGCCGCCGAGCTGCTCGGCGAGTGTGCGCTCAGCCATGGTGAGCCATCATGCCTCAGCGGTTGACTTTCGACAGTGGTGACCGCCGCCGCGGGCCTTGTAGCGTCAGCGGCATGAAGGAGGTGACCAGGCGCAGGTGGCGGGTGGTGCTCGACGTCCTGCTCTGGGTCTTCCTGTCCGGCGTCGTCGCGATCGACGCCTCGAACAACCCCAACCCGTGGGAGCTGATCTTCGGGCTGGCCGCCACCACGGTGTCGGTCGCGGCGTGGCGCCGGCTGCCGACGGTGTCGCTGATCGTCACGATGGCCACGGCCGTGGTGGTGGCGTTCGGCTGGGGCGGGCGCGTGGCCGTGTGGGAGGTCTTCCTCATGGTCACCGTGGGGTATCTCGCCGGCCTGCGGATGACGCAGGTGCGGGTGGCCGTGCTGACGTGTTCGGCGATCGCGCTGGCCGGACTGCCCGTGGCGCTGGTGCTGCCCTCGGCGGGGTTCGGCGCGTGGGGCGCGATGCTGGGGGTGCTCGCGTTCGCGGGGGTCGCGCCGTGGCTGCTGGGGCGCCACGTGCGGCTTCGGCGCGAGCTGGCGCGCGCGGGGTGGCGGCGGGCGGAGGAGATGGAGAGCCGTCAGCAGCTCGTCGCCGACCAGGCCCGGCTGCGTGAACGGGCGCGGATCGCCAGCGACATGCACGATTCCCTGGGTCACGAGCTGAGCCTCATCGCCGTGCGCGCCGCGGCTCTCGAAGTGGCGGGTGGTCTAGACGACACGCAGCGCGCCGCGGCCGGTGACCTGCGCGCCAACGCCGCGACGGCGACCGAGCGGCTGCGCGAGATCATCGGCGTGCTGCGCGAGGACGCGGCGCCGATCGAGCCGGTGCAGGGTGACCTGGGGGAGCTGCTGGAGCGGGCCCGCGCGTCGGGGCTGCTGATCCAGTCGCAAGTGGACAGTCTCGAGGCGACGCCGCCGATGGTCGCGCGGGCGGCGTATCGCGTGGTGCAGGAGGCGGTGACGAACGTCGCCAAGCACGCGCCAGGCGCGGCCGTGACCGTGCGGGTGCTCAGCTCGCCGGCGAGCACCGAGATCCGCGTGGTGAACGCGCGGCCGCCTGCGGGTCCGTTGCCGGGGGCGTCGGGCAAGCGTGGGCTGATCGGGCTGCGCGAACGCGTCCGGCTGGTCGGGGGTGCGCTTCGGGCGGGCCCCGATGAGGGCGGCGGCTTCGAGGTTGTGGCCACGCTGCCGCACGACGCCGCTCCGGGGCCCGCTTCCGAGGCCGACGCCGACGTCGAGCAGTCCGAGTCGGCGCGCGAGTGGGAGCTGGCGCGGCGCGACGTGCGGCGCAGCCTGGTGCAGGCGATTGTGATCCCGCTGGCGTTGTTCGGCGTGGTGATCGGCGGCAGCGGGGTGGCGTTCCTCGTGCAGTGGTACGGCTCGCAGGTGTCGATGGGGGTCTACCAGCAGATCCGGCTCGGGGCGACGCGTGCGTCGATCGCGCCGCTGCTGCCTTCGCAGCAACGGCTGTCGAAACCGCAGTACGGGGAGCCGCCGAAGCCCGCGGGGAGCACGTGCGAGTACTACGGCACTTCGCGCAGCTGGTGGAACGTGCGCTACGCCGCGATCCGGCTCTGCTTCGAGGGCGACCGGCTCGTGACGAAGGATCTCTACAGTGAGGACGAACCGTGATCCGGGTGCTGCTGGCCGACGACGAGGCCATGATCCGCGCGGGCGTCGCGGCGATCCTGGCGGCCGACGCCGCGATCGAGGTCGTCGCGGAGGCTTCCGACGGCCGCGAAGCCGTGGCCCAAGCCCTCGCCACCCGCCCAGACGTGGTGCTGCTCGACATCCGCATGCCGGTCCTCGACGGCCTCGCCGCGGGCGCCGAGATCCGCCGCGTGCTGCCGGACGTCGGGGTGATCATCCTGACGACGTTCGGCGAAGACGCCTACATCGAACGCGCCCTTGGCTTCGGCGCCAGCGGGTTTTTGTTGAAGGCCGGCGACCCACGCGAACTGCTCTCCGGCATCCACGCCGTCGCGGACGGCGCCGCGTTCCTCTCCCCGAAAGTCGCGTCCCGCGTCATCGCCCGCCTCTCCGGCGGCGCCCTCACCCGCGGCGCCGCGGCCCGCGACCGCATCGCCGCCCTGACGGCCCGCGAACGCGAAGTCCTGACCCTCCTCGCGACGGGCCTGTCCAACGCCGACATCGCCTCGCGGATGTTCGTCGTCGAAGGCACGGTCAAAGCCCACGTCAGCACCATCCTCACCCGCCTGGGCGCACGCAACCGCGTCCAGGCGGCGATCACGGCTTACGAAGCTGGGCTGGTCGGGGGAGAAGCGGAGTAGCAGCGCCTACGAAAGATCCGCAGGGCGGGGCAGGCGCGGCGGCTTCCAGTCGTTGATCCAGATCTCCGCCCGGGCCATCGTCGACGGCGGGGCCATCCGCAGCACCGCGGTGCGCACGGCGGCCCCGACCGGGTTGCGCAGCAGCGGCCCCAGCGAGCCCGCCCGGATCGACGTCCGCCAGACGCGCTGGCTCCGCGGCCGGCGCAACGCGTCGTACTCGCGCAGGCCCGCGGCGACGTCGGGGGTCGAAGCCAAAGCAGCCGCCAGCACGACCGCGTCCTCGATGCCCTGGCAGCCACCCTGGCCCAGGTACGGCGGCATGGCGTGGGCGGCGTCGCCGAGGAGGGCGAGGCGGCCGGAGACGTAGGTCGGCAGCGGGGTGGCCAGGTGGTACAGGTCGTGGTGGAGGATCTCCGGCGTCGCGGTGATGAGGGAGCGCACGGGGGCGTGCCAGTCGCCGTAGGTGTCCAGCAGGTAGGCGCGCACGTCGTCGTGGCGGAGGCCTTCCGGGCGGGCCTCGGCGATCCACCAGTACACGCGCCCGTCGAGCAGGGGCAGGATCCCCACTTCGGTGCCGCGGCCCCAGGCGGTGCTCAAGCGTGACGGCACCTCGGCGATGCCGCGGAACGCCGTGCCGCGGCTGTAGGCGAGGCGGGCGTGCGGGTGCAGGGACTGCCGCACGGGGCTGTGGATGCCGTCGGCGGCCACGACCAGGTCGGCGCGGATCGAGCCACTCGCGTGGTGGACGACGCCGTCGGGCGTGGCGGAGAGCACTTCGACCCCGGTGTGCAGACTCGACTCCGGCAGCACAGAGCACAGCGCCTCGATCAGATCCGCCCGGTGGATCGCGGCGAGCGGCAGGCCGTAGCGCCGGACGTACGCGCTCATGTCCCAGCCCGCGAGCCGCCGGCCGCGAGGGTCGAGCACGGCGCCGTCGCGCTGCGGGCTCAGCGGCGCCTCGACACCCAGCTCCGTGAGCGCACGCTGCGCGTTGGGCCAGATCGAGATCCCGGCGCCGATGCCGGTGAGCTCCGGTGCGCGCTCGTACACCGTGACTCGCCAGCCCGTGCGGTGCAGGCCGATCGCCGCGCACAGTCCCCCGATGCCGCCGCCGATCACGACCGCGTGTCGCATGACCGCCTCCTCTACGTCTGTAGAGGACTCTACACCTGTAGAGTGATGATCGTGGACAGGATTTCGGCGATCGGCGACGCGGCCATCGAGGTGATCGCAGCCGAAGGCATGCGCGGGCTCACCCACCGCGCCGTCGATCGGGCGGCAGGGCTGCCGGCCGGCTCGACGTCGTACTACGCGCGCACCCGCCTCGCGCTGCTGGAGCTCGCCATGGCGCGGATGGTGGAGCTCGACCGGGCCGTGATCGATCCCGACGCGCGCGACCTCGCCGACGTGCTGGCCGCGACGGTCCACGCCGCCATCACCGCCGGCCGCACCCGCATGCTCGCCCGCTACGAGTTCGCGCTCGAAGCCACGCGCCGCCCGGAGCTGCGCGCCGCCTACGCCGAAGGCGGCCGTGAAATCCGGGACCGCTGCGTCGAACTGCTCGCGGCCGCCGGTTCGCCGCGGGCTGAGCAGCACACCCGCGTGCTGCTCAACTGGCTCGACGGCGCGATCTTCGACGCGCTAGCCGGCGCCGGGTCGACAAATCCTCCTGGCCAGCAGGAACTCGCCGACGGCGCCCGCGCGGTCCTCACCGGACTCGGCCTGCCCCTCACGCGGTGAAGGGGCCCCTCGCACGAGGGGCCCCTCCAGCAAAGAAAATCAGGCGTCACGCCGCTTCAGCACCGAACTGCCGAAGAACAGCCCCGCCGCCGCCCACACCAGGCAGATCAGTACCCCCACCAACGGCGAGTACGGCGAAACCCCACCCAGCAACGGGTTCGTCTCCCCGGCGGGAACCATCCCGTTGAGCCCCGCGAACGCCGGGAAGTAGTTCATGATTTCCGGCGCCACATAAGCGGAAAGCAAAATCGGCAACGGCAGCAGCAGCACCATCGTCACCACGATCGTCCCCGCCGCGCTGCGCAGCGCGAACCCGATGCCCGCGCACAGCACCCCCAGCAGCGCGAAGAACGCCCCCATACCCGCGGCCGCCGCGAACGCGTCACCGAACGTCGTCGTCGCGGCCGCACCCGGCATCAGCACCGCCGCGGTCGCCATGCCGAGCAGCGCCACCACCACGCCGTACGCGAACAGCACCGGCACCAGCACGGCCGCCTTCGCGAGCGCCAAGGTCGAGCGCACCGGCACCCACTGCAGCGTCGAGCGGATGCTGCCGCTGGCGTACTCGCTCGTGACGAACAGTGTGGCCACCGCGATCACGCAGAACTCGGTGAGGTAGATCGAGCCGTTCACCACGATGTCGTGCGGGCCCTGCGGTGGTTCGGTGTCGCCCAGCCGTTGCGACAGCCCGGAAACGGCGCTGTAGAGCAGCATCAGCAGCACCCCGCCGGCGAGGCTCCACCACGTGCTGCGCACCGACCAGAACTTCGTCCACTCCGATGCGACGGCCCCCGAAAGCCCGCCGCCCGCGCGTACCTGCGTGGTCGTCATGCCGTCACCCCGTATTCCACCGACGAAGCGGTCAGTTCCATGTACGCCTGCTCCAGCGAGGCCGTCCGCTCACCGAGGCCGTGCAGCCGCACGCCCAGCTCGTGCGCGAGGTCGCCGACTTCGCCGACGTCGGCGCCGGTCACCACCAGCTCGTCGGCCTGGCCCGGCTCAACTGCAGCGCCGCGCGTCAGCAGGTGCCGGGCGAGCGTGTCGCGCTCAACGGGCGTCGGCACGCGCACCGAAACCGAGCTGAGCGAGTTGCCGGCGATGAACTCGTCGACGGGCGCGTCGGCGAGCAGTTTTCCCTTGCCGATCACCACGAGGTGGTCGGCGGTCAGCTGCATTTCGCTCATCAGGTGGCTCGACACGAACACCGTGCGGCCCTCCTCGGCGAGTGAGCGCATGAGCTGACGCACCCAGCGAACACCGTCGGGGTCCAGGCCGTTCACCGGCTCGTCGAACATCAGCACGCCGGGGTCGCCGAGCAGCGCGCCCGCGATCCCCAGCCGCTGCCCCATGCCGAGCGAGAACTGGCCCGCCCGCTTGCCGGCGACGTCGGTGAGCCCGACCGTCGCAAGCACCTCCTCGACGCGCGACGCGGGAATGCCGTTGCTGCGCGCCATCGCGAGCAGGTGCCTCCCGGCGCTGCGGCCCGGGTGCAGCGCTTTCGCTTCGAGCAGTGCGCCGACCTCCCGCAGCGGGTGCTTGAGCTCGGCGTACGGTTTGCCGTTCACCAGCACGCTGCCCGCCGTGGGCCGGTCGAGGCCCACCGTCATGCGCATCGTCGTCGACTTGCCCGAACCGTTCGGCCCGAGGAACCCCGTGACGCTGCCGGGTGCGACGACGCACGTGAGCCCGTCGACGACCGTCTTCTCCCCGTAGCGCTTCGTCAGTCCGCGAAGCGTGATCATGTGCCCTCCCATGGGTTCGATCCCTTGGGTAGGAAGTCTGCGATTCGCGGGGCGCCGCGGACATCGGACTTCCGGCTCTTGCCACCCCCGACCTTCGACAGGGGTCAGCGCGACCGGCGGGTGGTGTGGCGCGTCGGCGTGGCCGTCGCGGGGTCCTCGGGCCAGGGGTGCTTCGGGTAACGGCCACGCAGGTCGGCGCGCACGGCCGCGTACCCGGTGCGCCAGAACGACTCCAGGTCGGCCGTCACGGCGGCGGGCCGGCCGGCGGGGGAGAGCAGGTGCAGCAGCACCGGGACGCGGCCGTCGGCGACGGTCGGGGTGGCCGTCCACCCGAAGGTCTCCTGCAGCTTCACCGCGAGCACGGGCTGGTCGGCGGTGTAGTCCACGCGGTAGTGGGAGCCGGACGGGACTTCGAGGCGGTCGGGCGCCAGCTCGTCGAGGTGCGCGGCTTCGGGCCACGGCAGCAGGCCGCGCAGGGCGCTGCCGGCGTCGACCGTGGCGAGGTCCGCGCGGCGGCGGGCGCGGGAGAGGTCGAGCCAGGTGTCTACTTCGGACAGCAGAGTGTCGTCGTCGACGGCCGGCCACGGGGCGCCGAGCACGCGGTGCAGGAACGCCATCCGCTCACGCAGGCTCCGGCCGTCTTCGCTCCAGCGCAGCAGGCTCAGGCCTTCGGTGCGCAGGCCGGTGACCAGGGCTTCGTGCACCAGCTGCGGCTTCGGCGACCGCAGCGGGCGTTCGGCGAGCACGATGGCGCCGAGGCGGCGAACGTGTCGGGCCACCACGTCGCCGTCCCACGCGACTTCGTCCACTTCGGACACCAGGGCGGGCGCGGCCCGCACGGCGAGGGTTTCGTCGGCGACGGCGGCGAGCCGGATCGTGCCCTGCACGCGGCCGGGGTCGCGCGTGGCTTCGCCGACGGCCAGCCATTCGGAGTCGCCGAGACCGCCGCCCGCCGGGAGCTCGGCCGCGGTACCGCCGGCCATGAGGTACACGGGTGCGTTTCCCGGCCGACGCCTCGCGAGCCGTTCGGGGTGAGCCAAGGCGACGACCAACGCGGCGTCGGGTTTGCCCGCATTGCCAGGGGATTTCACCAAGCCCGAAAGCCGCCGGACCTCCGTTTTCCACCGCCGCGCCGCGTCGTCCGTGCCGCCGCGCAGGCGCCGCAGCTCGGCCTCGACGTCGGTCAGCTGCGCTCCCGCGTCGAGGAGGGCCACGACCTCGGCGGCCACCCGCGTACCCACCGCGGCGGATCCGTCGAGCAGCGCGCGGGCGAGCCGCGGGTGCAGGCCGAGGTCGGCCATCCGGCGTCCGCGCGGGGTGATGGTGCCGTCGGCGGTCGTCGCGCCCAGCGTGACCAGCAACGTCCGGGCGGCGGCCAGCGCGCCCTCGCCCGGCGGGTCCCACCAGGCGAGGGCGCTGCCGTCCGGGGTGGACCAGCACGCGAGCTCCAGCGCGAACCGCGCGAGCTCGGCCGTGCGGATCTCCGGCTCGGGGTACGCGGGCAGTGTCGCCTGCTCGTGCTCCGGCCAGCAGCGGTACGCGCGGCCGGGTGCTTCGCGGCCCGCGCGTCCGGCTCGTTGCTCGGCGACGGCCGCGGACACGCGCACGGTCGCCAGCCCGGCGAGGCCGCGCCGGTGATCCACTCGCGGCACGCGGGCCAGCCCGGAGTCCACAACGGACCGCACGCCGGGCACGGTGAGGCTCGACTCCGCGACGGCCGTGGCCAGCACCACGCGCCGGCGGTCACGGGGCCGCAACGCGTCGTCCTGGCGGGCGGCGGTGAGGCGGCCGTGCAGCGGCAGCACGTCGGCGTGGAGTGAGCCCAGCTGCGCGGTCGTACGCGCGATTTCCCCCGCGCCGGGCAGGAACGCGAGCACGTCACCGTCCCCTTCGGACAGTGCCAGCCGGATCGTCGACGCCACCGTGGCCTCGATCCGCGCGCCGCGGGCGGGCACGCGGTAGGTGAGCTCGACGGGGTAGGTGCGGGCGTGCGCGGTCACCACGGGTGCGTCGCCGAGCAGCTCGGCGAGCCGTCCGGCGGCGACGGTCGCCGACGTCGCGAGCAGCCGCAGGTCGTCGCGCAGGCCGGCGCGGACGTCGAGCAGGAGGGCGAGCAGCAGGTCGGCGTCGAGGTGGCGTTCGTGGCACTCGTCGAGCAGCACCGTCGACACGCCGGCCAGCTCGGGGTCGTTCTGCACGCGCCGCACGAGCAGGCCGGACGTCACGACTTCGATCCGGGTGCGCGCAGACACCTTTCGGTCGCCGCGCACGGAGTACCCGACCGTCTCGCCCACCGGTTCACCCAGCAGCGCGGCCATCCGCGAAGCCGCGGCGCGGGCGGCCAGGCGGCGCGGTTCGGCGACCACGACACGGCCCCCGCCGTGCTCCAGCGCGAGCGGCACGAGCGTGGTCTTGCCGGTGCCGGGCGGCGCGACCAGCACGGCGGTGCCGTGGTCCGCGAGCGCCGCCAGCACGTCGGGCAGCACCGCGCGCACGGGCAGGTCGGGCAGGTTTTCCAGGCGGCTCACTGCTCGGTGATCTCCGGCGGCTTCGGCAACGGGTAGTTCGACGGGCCGATATTTTCCTGCAGCGACCGCAGCCAGTCGCCGTCCGAGACCATCTTGCGAATGGCGTCGTCCACGGCGTGCTGGCCCTCGGTGTCGCCCTTGCGCAGGCCGACGCCGTAGCGCTCGGTCGAGAACGGGTGCCCGACCACGCGCAGCAGCTCGGGGTCCTGCGCGACGTAGCCGGCGAGGATCACCGCGTCGGTGGTCACGGCGTCGACTTGGCCGGCGAGCAGGGCCGTGACGCAGTCGGGGTACCGCGGGTACTCGACGAGCTGCACGGCCTGCGCGAACTTGTCGCGCACTTGCTGCGCCGGGGTCGAGCCGGTGACCGAGCACAGTCGTCGGCCGTTGAGGCTCTCCGGGCCGGTGATGTCCGACGACGTGCGCCGCACAAGCAGGTCCTGGCCGGTCACGAAGTACGGCCCGGCGAACGACACGAGCTGTTTGCGCTTGTCGGTGATCGAGTACGTGGCCACCACGAGGTCGATGCTGCCGGAGGTGAGGTCGGATTCGCGCGTGGCCGGCGTGGTCTCGTGCCACGTGATGTGGGCCGGGTCCACGCCCAGCTCACCGGCGACGAACTCGGCGACGTCCACGTCGAAGCCCACGAACCGGCCGTCGACCGTGCGCTGGGAGAGGCCGGGTTGGTCGAAGCGGATCCCGATCGTGAGGTGGTCACCGTCACGCGCGCGTTTGACCAGCGAATCGCCGGGCGAAACCGTCCCTGGACCGCAGGCCGCGCACGTGACCAGCAACAACAGGGCGGCGACCACCGCGCGAACTCGCATGCCCGCCTCCTGTCGGTGGGTGTTGACAACTCACGAAGTTCTCAGGTCCGGCGGCTAGCCTAGGCGTGTGCGACGACTGTCCCAACCCGTGCTCGACACCATCGGCACCCTCGCCCGGCTCGGGCTCGCGGCCGTGTGGCTCGTTTCTGGTGCCATAAAACTGGCCTCGCCGGGGCAGACGTTCATCGCCGTGCAGGCCTACGACGTGCTGCCGAGCGCGCTGGTCCGGCCGGTCGCGACCGCGTTGCCGCTGGTCGAGCTGGTGCTGGGCCTGCTGCTGCTGTTCGGGCTGGCCACGCGCTGGGTCGCCACCGCGGCGCTGGTCATGCTGGCCGTGCTCGTGGCGGGCATCGCGCAGTCGTGGGCGCGCGGGCTGAGCATCGACTGCGGCTGCTTCGGCGGCGGCGGGCATGTGGCCGCCGGCCAGACCGAGTACCCGCAGGAGATCCTGCGCGACACCGGGTTCGCGGTGCTGGCCGTGTGGCTGATGGTGCGTCCGCGTTCGTTCTTCTCGGTCGACGGCTGGCTCGGCTGGGGCCGGCAGCGCGCGGCTGTGGAGGATGCGGCTGTGGAGGATTCCGCGGAGACAGGGAGCTCCGCGGCGCTGGGGGACGAGTACTCCCCGAGCATCGCTGAAGGGAAATAGGAACCGTGGGTGAAGCAGCGCGGAAGCGCCAACGCCAGGCGCAGGCCGCGAAGTCGGTCGCGCAGGCGAGGGGTGCCTCGAGCGACCGGAACAAGATCATCGCCGTCGTCGTGGCGGTCGTGGTCGTCGCCGCGGTGGTGATCGGCGGCGTCGTGTGGATCAACTCGAGCAAGAACTCCACCGAGGGCACGGCCATCGCGCCGACTACGTCCACGACGCTCGGCCCCGGCGTGGTCGAGAAGCTCGACGGCGTGGTCGTCTCCGTCGGCAAGCCCGGCGCGCCCAAGACCATCGACCTGTACGCCGACTTCCTGTGCCCGTATTGCAAGCAGCTGCAGGACACCTACGGTCCGAAGATGGAGCAGGCGGTCAACAGCGGCCAGCTGACCGTCCGGTACCACATGGTGACGCTGCTCAACGAGGACTCGGACCCGCCGGGCTACTCGCTCGACTCGGCCAACGCGGCGCTGGCCGCGGTCTCGTCGCAGAAGTTCACCGCGTTCCACGACGCGCTGTTCAAGAGCCAGCCGGAAGAGGGCGGCCGTGGCTACGACAAGGCGCAGCTGATCAAGCTCGGCCACGACCTGGGCATCACAGACCCGAAGTTCGACCAGACGGTGAACGCCGGGACCTACGACCAGCAGATCCAGGCCGCTTTCCAGCAGACGGAGAACGACCCGAACCTGGCCCAGGACTTCCCGAACGGCGCGCACGGCTTCGGCACGCCGACCGTCGCGGTCAACGGCAAGGCCATCTCGACCCAGGGCGACTGGCTCACCGGCGTGCTGAACGGCACCGGCAGCTGACCACCTGATCCGGTCATTTCGCCTGTCCGTCGGCTCAGGGGAGGGGCGGGTTGTGTCCGGTTTTCATTCTGGTCTTCACGCCGACGACGGCGCCTACGAGACGTACGCGCGCCAGGTCGATCCACTCGGGGACGACGTCCGGCTGGCGGGCTCGCGGCACATCGCCCCGCACGTGACGGTCGGTTTCTCCGACATGGGCCACGAGTCTGGCTTCTCCGGCGCGTACGGCGCGCGAATGCGTTCGCTGCAGTAGCGGCTGCACGCCCTCGGCGGTGGGTGGCACCAGGTCGGCGAGGCCGCGCGGCGCACACAGGGCAACTTCGCCGCGGTGGAGGAGGAGCACGGCGACGCGCTCCGCAGGCTTCGGTGACCGCCGAGGTCGAGCAGGTCGTGCGCGGCGGGCTGGACACCACGAACCAGCTCGCGGCCAAGCTCAAGCACGACCCGGGTGCCGTCAGTGGCGCGCGTGACGGGCACGTGGCGCTGCGGACGTCCGTCGGCCAGGTCCGTGATCAAGCCGGCTCGCAGCGCTCTCGGCTCGCCGACTCCGCGTCCGGCTACACCGCCGATCGCGCGAGTGCGACGTCGCAGGGCCTGGAGAAGGAGATCCAGGACCTGCTCGACGAGAGCGCCGAGATCGAGAAGGCGGTGGCCGCGGCGGCGGAGACGCTGCACGTCGGCGAGATCCGCAACGACCAGGTGCGCGACCAGATCGTGCGGGAGATCGCGGCGTCGATGAAGGCGTTGCAGGCTGTGAACGGAATCCAGCCGCCGGAGAGCCGCGCGGCCGCGGCCAGGCAGATCCTGCTGCAGCTGCAGACGAAGATCGGGCAGCTCACCGGGCAGGCGGCCACGTTCTCGGAACAGACGATCAACCAGCTGACCTCGTTGGGCCGGCAGCTGGGTGGGGTCCGATGCGACCACGACCAGCTCGGCGTCTCATGTGCCGCAGTCGTTCAACAGCAACGGCGCGCACGCCGTCGGCGGTGGGGGCGACGGCGGTGGTTTCGCCGCGAAGCCCCGGCTGCCGGTGGCGATCCCGCCGCAGCCGGGCACCGGCGTCGACATCAACCTGCCCGGCGGGCGGACGGTGAAGGCGCCCAACGAGACGGCCGCGAAAGCCGTGCGCGCCGCGTTGTCGCAGCTCGGCGGGCCGTACGTGTGGGGCGGCACCGCGCGCGGGCAGGGGCTGGACTGCAGTGGGTTGACGATGACGTCGTACCAGGACGCGGGTTTGCAGCTGCCGCGCACGGCCCGGCAGCAAACTGTGGGCGCGGAGGTGCCGTCGATCGACCAGCTGCTGCCCGGCGACCTCGTGGTGTGGTCCGGCCATGTCGCCATGGTGATCGGCGACGGGCAGATGGTCGAGGCGGGCGATCCCGTGCAGCTTGGCAAGATCCGCACGACGAACGCGGGGCAGCAGTTCATCGGTTTCTACCGGCCGACGGGGTGAGGATTTTCGTGGCTGAGTTCGATGTCGGTCTGGAAGCCGCGCGCATCGCGGACGCTTCCGCCCGCGCCGGCGCGGAAGCCGACGCGCGGTTCGCGCGCTCGGGCCCGGTGGTGGGCGAGGCGGAATCGCACGGGGTCGCCGTCTCGGTGGCGCCCGGCGGTTTGTTGGTGGGCTTGACGATTTCGCGCAGCGCCTTGCGTTCCGGCTCGGACGCGCTGGCTTCGTTGATCATGGACCTTTCGAGCCGCGCCACGCGACGCGCGGGCGACCGGATGAACGAGGTCCTTTTGACTAACGGCGTGGCGGCAGCTTTTCGCACAACGCCTGGGGAAACTCCGGTAGCGCGGCGCGGATTTCTTCGCAGGTGCCGGTTTTCGTGCCGTTCTCCTGCTTCCAGCCCCGCGGGTCCCACGCGTAGACGACTCGCTGCACCGGCCCGGCCGGGGGGACGCAACTCGTGTTGCCGACCGGGCAGTCCCCGACGTGCCGGTTGAGGTCGAGTACCAGCCACCGCCCGTCACACACGAGCACGTCGCGCACTCCGTGCAGGTGCTTCACCGGCACGTCGAGGTCGAACACCGCCCGGTCGACCCACGCGTCGGCGCAGTGATCGGCCGGCGGTGTGCAGCCGAGGAACTCGTCGCAGCGGGCGAACGTGGCGCCCGTGCGGTGCCAGGCGTCGGTGTTCAGCACCAGCGCGCGGTTGCCGATCGGGGCTGCGGCGGTGAACGGGACGTCCGCGAGTTGCTGGGTCGGGCAGGCGCCGAAGGCCGAGTTCGACGACTCATAGACGACGTTGGTGTTCACAGCGTCCGCTGTCTCCGTCGCTCCGGGGATCGGCTCGACGTGCGGTGAACGGGAGCAGCCGGGGTTACCGGCGGGCAGCAGCACGTGGATCACGACCGAGGCCGGGTCCGGGCCGGGGTCGATGCCGTCGACCCGTGCGGCGAAGGTGACCCAGTTCTGCGGGGCGGTCGAAGCGGTGGGTGCCGCCGGCGTCGTTCGCGAAAAGGTGTAAACGAGCGCACCGATCACCAGCACGGCGAGCACGATGAGTGCGGGCGCGACGAACTTGCGAGTCATGGTCCCTCCCCAGGCCGAGGGCCAGATTACCCGGTACAGCCGCATTGTTCGCCTTTTCGGCGGTCCCGGTCACCGGCAACCGGTTTGTCCGCAAGGTCTGGACCACTCGTGAAACCTGTGTATTAATTCAAGACGTGAAGTTTGGTCCCTCGACGAGGAGTAGCCAGATGCGCGTTGGTCGTTCGATCACGCTGGGGGTGCTGGCCGCGGCGCTGACGGTGAGCGCGCACGCGCCGGCGCTGGCCGGGAACCAGCCTGTGTACAAGGATGCGCGGCGGCCGGTTTCGGTGCGCGTCGCGGATTTGATGAAGCGCATGACGCTCGACGACAAGCTCGGCCAGATGATGCAGGCCGAGCGGCTGGGCGTGAAATCGCCGGCGGACGTGACGACGGGGCGGCTGGGGTCGCTGCTGTCGGGTGGCAGCTCGCAGCCGACGCCGAACACACCGGCGACCTGGGCCGACATGTACGACGGCTTCCAGAAGGCCGCGCTGGCAACACCGCTGGGTATCCCGCTGATCTACGGCGTTGACGCGGTGCACGGCCACAACGGCGTGTACGGCGCGACCGTGTTCCCGCACAACATCGGGCTCGGCGCGTCGCGCGATCCGAAGCTGGTGGAGAAGATCGGCCGCGCCACGGCGGAAGAGGTGTCCGGCACGGGCATCGACTGGGACTTCGCGCCGTGCCTGTGCGTCGCGCGCAACGACCGCTGGGGGCGGACGTACGAGTCGTTCGGCGAGGTGCCGCAGCTCGCCACGGAGATGACGTCGATCATCACCGGGCTGCAGGGCCGCTCGCTGGGCGGTCCGGCGTCGGTGCTGGCGACGGCGAAGCACTACGTCGGCGACGGCGGCACCACCGGCGGCGTGAACGAGGGCAACACGCAGCTCAGCGAGCAGGAACTGCGCGCGATCCATCTGCCGCCGTTCAAGGAGGCGGTGAAGCGCGGCGTCGGCTCGGTGATGGTGAGCTACTCGAGCTGGAACGACGTGAAGCTGCACGCCAACTCCTACCTCGTCACCGACGTCCTCAAGAAGGAGCTCGGTTTCGACGGCATCGTCGTCTCGGACTACAACGGCGTCGACAAGATCGACGGCCAGACCGGCTTCACACCCGACGAGGTCGAGGCATCGATCAACGCGGGCATCGACATGGTGATGGTGCCCTACGACTGGCAGAAGTTCATCGACACCCTGCGCACTCTCGTGCAGGACGGCAAGGTGCCGATGTCGCGCATCGACGACGCCAACCGGCGCATCCTCACGAAGAAGTTCCAGCTGGGGCTTTTCGAACACCCGCTCACCGACCGGCGTTACCTCGGCACCATCGGCAGTCAGGAACACCGTAACCTTGCGCGCCAGGCGGTGCGGGAGTCACAGGTGTTGTTGAAGAACGAACACAACGTGTTGCCGCTCGACAAGAGCCGCAACAAGGTCTTCGTGGCGGGCAAGAGCGCCGACGACATGGGCAACCAGGCCGGCGGCTGGACCGTCGGCTGGCAGGGCACGTCGGGACCGGTCATCCCGGGGACGACGATCCTGCAGGGCATCGAGAACACGGTGAAGAAATCGTCCACCGTCACCTTCAGCAAGGACGGCAGCGGGATCGACAAGTCCTACGACGTCGCCGTCGCCGTGGTGGGGGAGACGCCGTACGCGGAGACCAAGGGCGACCGGCCGGGGGACATGGGCCTCGACGCCACCGACCTCGCGACGCTGCAGAAGCTGCACGACTCGGGCGTGCCAACGGTGGTCGTGCTCGTGTCGGGCCGTCCGCTGGACATCGCCAAGCAGCTGCCGGACTGGGCCGGCCTGATCGAATCGTGGCTGCCGGGCAGCGAAGGCCAGGGCGTGGCCGACGTGCTCTTCGGCGACTACAACCCGACCGGCAAGCTGCCGGTCACCTGGATGCGCAGCGCCGACCAGCAGCCGATCAACGTCGGCGACGGGAAGCCCGCGCTGTTCCCCTTCGGCTACGGGCTGCGCTACCACCAGCGTTTCCCGTGGTGATGCACCAGAAGTAACCCTTCCTCCTCTCCCCATCCCCCACCGGAAGGATCGCCCATGTTCGCCAAACGACGCCCGTTCGGGCTGGTCGGGAAAGCGCTGGTGTTCTTCGCCGCGTGCCTCGGCCTCGCGTACGGTTCGCCCGCGCTGACGCCGCACGCCGCCGCGGCGACGCCGTTCAAAGTGCTCGCTTTCTACAGCGGCACGTACGACGCGGCTCACATCAGCTTCGAAAACGAAGCGCGCCCGTGGTTCCAGCAGCAGGCGGCAGCCAACGGCTACACGTTCACGGCCACCAACAACTGGAACCAGCTCACCTCGCTGACCACCTCGCAGGCCGCGGTGGTGATGTTCCTCGACGACCAGCCGCAGTCGCAGGCGCAGTTCGACGGGTTCAAGCGCTACATGGACTCCGGCGGCGGGTTCTTCGGCTTCCACGTGACGGCGTACAACGACAACTCGTCACCGTCCTATTCGAACTGGTTCCACAACGACTTCCTCGGCACCGGCCGGTTCGTCTCCAACTCGTGGGGCCCGACCGGTGAGACGCTGAAGATCGAGAACCGCACGCACCCGTCCACGGTGAACCTGCCGGCGACGATCCAGTCTTCGGTGAGCGAGTGGTACTCCTGGCAGAATGACCTGCGCCAGAACCCGAACATCTCGATCCTGGCCTCGCTCGACCCGGGCACGTTCCCGGTCGGCGACGACCCGTCGCAGACGTGGTACAGCGGGTACTACCCGATCATGTGGACGAACAAGAGCTACAAGATGATCTACGCGAACTTCGGCCACAACAAGATGAACTACGACACCAACACCGCGCTGTCGTCGACGTTCGCCAGCCCCGACCAGAACCGCTTCGTGCTCGACGGCCTGCGCTGGCTCGGCGGCGCCACCGGTGACGGTGGCACCACACCGCCCGCCGGCGGGATTTCGTCCACCGCGTGGTACCCGGTGGTGAACAAGGCCACCGGCAAGTGCGTCGACGCGGCCGCGGCGGGCACGACAAACGGAACCGTGGTGCAGCAGTACACCTGCAACGCCACCAACGCGCAGCAGTACCAGTTCCAGCCGACCAGCGACGGGTACGTGCGCGTGAACAACCGCGGCAACGCGGCGGAAGTGCTCGACGTCCAGGATGTGTCCACTGCGGACAACGCCGGCATTCAGCTGTGGTCCTACAGCAACGGCGCGAACCAGCAGTGGCTGCCGGTGTCCGAGGGCGGCGGCTACTACCACCTGACCGCCCGGCACAGCGGCAAGTGCCTGACGGTGCCCGGTGGTTCGACGGCCGACTCCGTGCGGCTCGTGCAGGCCACTTGCAACGGCGGGGCGGCGCAGTCGTTCAAGATCGCTTGAGTTTTCGGTACGTGCCGGGTCCGCCTTGACGCGGCGGCTGGCCCGGCTCGGGGCCGCCTCGGGGTTTCCTGCCCCGGGGCGGCCTTTTTCATGTCGGTCGCCAGGTGGTTTGGGTGCGGATCACGACGACGGCGAGCGCGAGGAGTGCGACGGCGATGACGACGGCGGCCCAGCGGCCTTGTTCGTTGGCCGACCACGCCGTGGCGGCGGGGAGCAGGACGAGGGAAGTCGCGAGATAGGCGAGGTGCATGCCGAGTTCGGCGGGGCGGTCTCCGGTCAGGAGGCCGGTGACGTCGGCGATGGCCTGGACGACGAGGGCCAGCTCCACGACGGCGAGTGCCGGGAGTGCCTTTTCGCGGCGGTAGCGGCCGGCGAGCCCGGTGCCGAGCACGGCGAGCCCGCCGGCCACGCAGACCACCGTGGTGGCGAAGGCCAGTGTTTCGATCACGCCGTTGCCTGGCGTGCTTCTGTGTTCGGCGGTGTTTCGCGCCGTGTTTCCCGCTGTGCCCTGGCTTTGCGACGGCGGCGTTTCGAGCCGGAGCGGAACAGCCAGGTCGAGATCCCCGTGAGCATCAACGCCAGCGGCGCGAGGCCGAGGACGAACCAGACGATCCGCCACCAGCCGCCGACGAGCCAGCCGAAGTGGGCGGGCTCGAAGACCTTGTCGTAGAACGAGTTCGCACCCGGCTCGGGTATGGCGTCCACATCGGACAGGTGGGTGGCGTCGTGGCTGTCGACGTACACGGTGTGGTCGCCGCCGAAGAACGTGCGGGCGCCGTAGGGCTGGTAGCCCTCACTGGCGATGGAGACGCTGTAGTAGCCGTCCTGCGGCGTGGTCAGGTACCTGATTTCGCCGGGAGTTTTGGCCAGCGCCGCGGCGGCCGCCTGGTCGATGTCGATTTCCGGGGTGCCGGGCGCGGCTGCGTTGGCGGTGAATGAGTACTTCTGCGGGTCGGCGGCCGTCCCGCCGGTGACCGCGAGCCACGCGTCCTTGACCGGCGGCAGGTAGAAGGCGGCGCCGGTGACGCCCCACATGAGCACGAACGGCACCGCGACGATGCCGATCACGTTGTGCAGGTCGTAGTCACGCGCGAAGCGGCCTTTGCGCGTGCGGACGCGGAAGCCGCGGGAGAAGCGCCGGAAGCCGGGCCACCACACGACGATGCCGGTGATCGCGAGCAGCACCATCAACAGCCCGAGCACGACCTCGAGCAGCAGCCCCCAGTTCGTGCCGGGCGGCCAGGCGAACCCGATGGTCGGCACGGGTTTCGCGAGCCACGACACGTAGCCCGGGTAGCCCTCGCAGGTGAGGCCGCAGTCGTGGAGGTTCGCGAGGAACCCCATGACCCCGCTCTCGAGCCGGGTGCTCCCGTTGATGTGCCCGGTCCCGGGGTCGACTGCGTACGCCTCGACGAAGTCCGGGTCACCGACCGCGATCACGCCGCCATCGTTGCTCACCCACGCGGGGGAGAACCCCGGGTGCGCTGTGGCCACGATGTCGCGCGCCTGCTGGAGGCTGATCGGGTGCTCGGTGGGCGTCTGGTGGTAGAAGTCGCTGTGCGTCGCGCGGAAGTACTCGCCGCGGTACAGCAGGATCGCCCCGGACGTCGTCTCGAGCACCAGGAACAACCCCAGCACCAGCGACGTCCACCGGTGCGTCACGACCAACACGCGCCGCACGGGCTTGCGCCTCAGCCAGCGCCTGAACTCGGCGGAGCGGGCCGGCGCCTGGGCGCGCGTCAGTTCGTCGGTGCTCATCCGTCCCCCTCGATCCGGTGATCAAAGTGAGGTTAGCCTTACTTAACTCTCACGTAAAGGGTCGAGGTGAGCTCGGGTGTGATGCTCAGGTGGTTTTGTGGGTCCTCCTGGTTCGGATGGCCAATGCGGTGCCGGTGATGGCGAGGGCTCCGATCACTCCCCATGCGATCGGGACGAGGTGTCCGATGAGGCTTGGCACGGTGGCCAGCACGGCGATCATGACGATGGTCGCCGCGGCCAGCCAGGTCTCGCGTGCTGCCTGCCGAGCGATGGTCAGCAGCGCGAGCCCGACGGCGATCGTCAGGACCCCGGCCACCGTGACCTCGTCCACGATTCCCAGCCACTGCACGGCAAACGCCACGACAGCGTTGATCCCGGTGGCAGCCAGCCACCATCGGGTGTGGACGGTCACGGGCTTGGGATATACGGCGATCGCTGCGAGTGTCGCGACTTGCAGCACGAGCTGGCCCCAGTTGCTCGGAAGAGTCAGAAACGTGCCGATGGTTGCCGCAAGAGTGAATGCCGCGGCGAGTTTCCTCCGGCCGACCAGCAGTGCGGCCAACGCGGGCAACCACAACAGCTCCGCCACAAGCGCCACCGTCGGCGCCTCCCGCACCAGCGGCGGCGGCCACGTGAGCCGGAGAACCCCGGTGATCAGTGCCAACGCGGCTTGGAACGCCACGCCCGCCAACGCCAGCCGCCGGACGACTTCTCCGGCGAGCGCGTAGCGGGTCGGCCCTTCGTCGCTCAACCGCAGCCGCACCGCCAGCGCGAGGACGCTCGCTGCCTCCCTGGCGTCCGGCCGGCCGTAGTCCAGCTCGAATTCAGGGTCCTCGGAGTGTGCGGTCGTGGTTTCGAGGAACGTGGAGACCATGTCGTCCTCCCACGCCTGCCGGTATTGCGCCGGCAACACCCGCGTGAGCCGGCGATACCTGAGTTCCAGGGGTTTCACGTCGTCACCTCCTTGCCGTGTTCGTCGGTCCCGGCTCGGCGCCGTTCACGATGACCGCTCCCAGTCGAGACCCAGCCTCACCGTCGGTGACCGCGCGGAGTGGCCATGGCTCGAATGTATCGTAAGGCGATATATAACGCATCGCACGATCGAGGGACAAGAAAAAGCGGGGCACCCGCCACCTGGCAAGTGCCCCGCCTGAAGAGAGCTCAGTCTCGCTCGATGGTGTGGCCCACGACGTCCGGGCCGGGGTGGGCGTGGCCGGAGCCGTCGCGGCGGAGGTCGACCTCGGGGAGCTCCACGGGGTCGCCGTTGCGGGCCGCGGCGGCGGGGCGGGGACCGATCCAGGCGACGGCCACCGAATCCTCGCCCTTGAGGAAGCGGTGGGCGCGCACGCCGCCCGTGGCGCGGCCCTTCGCGGGGTACTCGCTGAACGGCGTGACCTTCACCGACTGGCCCGTGGCCGTGACGACCATGGGCTCGCCGTGGTCGTCGTCATCGGTGCGGACGGCACCGAAGAACACCACCGAAGCGCCGGCGCTCAGGTTGATGCCGGCCATGCCGCCGCCCTTCAGGCCCTGCGGCCGCACGAGGGACGCGGCGAAGCGCAGCAGCGACGCTTCGGACGACATGAACGCCAGCGTTTCCTCACCATCGGTGAGCCAGGTGGCGCCGACGATCTCGTCGCCGGCCTTGAGCGTGATGATCTCGAACTCGTCGGACCGCACCGGCCACTCCGGCGCGACCACCTTCACCACGCCGGCGCGCGTGCCGATCGCCAGACCCGGTGAACCCGTCGCCTGCTCGCCCAGCGGGGCGACGCCGACCACCGTCTCGCCCTTCTCCAACGGCACCAGTTCGCGCGCCGCCATGCCGCCGCGCAGCGAGACCGTGCCGGCCTGCTCGGGCAGCACCGGCAACGGCAGCACGTCCGTCTTGAACGCGCGCCCGCGGCTGGTCACCAGCAGCACCTGCCCGCGCGCGGTCGTGTGCACGATGGCGGACACGGCGTCGTGCTTCACGCGGCCGTTGCGCCGCCTGACCTCGGACGACTCCTCCGACTCCGCCGCCGTGCGGGCGACAAGGCCGGTGGCCGACAGGATGACCTGGCACGGGTCGTCGGTGATCTCCAGCGGCCCGGACGGCTTCGACGCCGCCAGCACCTCCTTGAGGTCACCGTCGATCAGCGCGGTGCGCCGCTCGGTCGGGAAGTCCTTCGCGATCTTCGCCAGCTCCGAGGACACGAGCTTCTTCAGCACCGAGTCGTCGTCGAGGATCGTCGTCAGCTCCGCGATCTCCTCGCGCAGCCGCTCCTGCTCCGACTCCAGCTCCAGCCGGTCGTACTTGGTCAGGCGGCGCAGCGGCGTGTCCAGGATGTAGGTGGCCTGGATCTCCGAGAGCTTGAAGCGCGTCATCAGGCCGTCCTTGGCCGCCTGCGCGTTCTCGCTCTCGCGGATGAGCTTGATGACCTTGTCGATGTTCAGCAGCGCGATCAGCAGGCCGTCGACGAGGTGCAGCCGCTCTTCACGCTTGCGGCGGCGGAACTTGGTGCGCCGCGTGACCACGTCGTAGCGGTGGCGGAGGAAGACCTCCAGCAGCTCCTTGAGGCCGAGCGTCTGCGGCTGGCCGTCGACGAGCACCAGGTTGTTGATGCCGAACGACTGCTCCAGCGGCGTCAGCCGGTACAGGTCCGCCAGCAGCGCCTGCGGGTTCACGCCGACCTTGCACTCGATCACGAGCCGCGTGCCGTTCTCGCGGTCGGTGAGGTCCTTGACGTCGGCGATGCCGGTGAGCCGCTTGGACTTGTTGACCTCGTCGGTGATCTTCTCGATCACCTTCTCCGGGCCCACGCCGTAGGGCAGCTCGACGACCGTGATCGCCTGCCGCCCGCGGCTGCCTTCCAGCGGCCCGGTCTCGACGTTCGCGCGCATCCGCACCACGCCGCGACCCGTCGCGTACGCGCGGCGCACCTCGTCCAGGCCGAGCAGCTTGCCACCCGTCGGCAGGTCGGGGCCGGGCACGAACTCCATCAGCTTGTCGAGCGTCGCCGTCGGGTGCGTGATCAGCCACCGCGCCGCCGCGATGACCTCGCCGAGGTTGTGCGGGATCATGTTGGTCGCCATGCCGACCGCGATGCCCGACGTGCCGTTGACCAGCAGGTTCGGGAACGCCGCGGGCAGCACCGACGGCTCTTCGAGGGAACCGTCGTAGTTGGGCCGGAAGTCGACGGTGTCTTCACCGAGCTCGCCGACCAGGTGCATTGCTTCGGGAGACATGCGGGCTTCGGTGTTGTGGTTGACGAAACCACCGGCGAGGAACGAATGGTCCTCCGTGGCCACGCGCACCGAGTAGACCTCGGCGGGATCGCAGGCCTCGACCTCGGTGATCTCCTCGAAGCGGTAACCCGAGTCCATGATCGGCAGGATCGTGGAGAGGACCTCGGTGTCCTTGATCCGGTCGATGATCCGGAGCCGCTCGGTCTCCCAGCGTTCGATGCGATCGAAGTCGACATCGCTACCGACGTAGTCCGCGACGAACGGCACCCGGTCGTCACTGAGCTGGTGCGCGTGCCGACCGAACTGCTCCAGCAGGCCCTGCAGGTCGGCGTGTTTGGTCTTCAGGAAGCCGATTCGCTCGGCGAACGCCTGGATCTCGCGCGGACCGGACACGACCAGCCGGTGCTCGACCGAACCGACAGTGCCGCGTTCGTGCGTGGCGATGACACCGAACTCGGCCAGCAGTTCCTGAATCTCCGATGCGAGCCGCTCGCAGCGGGTCGGGTATTCGACCGTGTACGCGCCACCGGCCCGTCGGCATTCCCCACCGCGCTCGAACAGGGCCATCAGGAATGCTCGTTTGACGCCGGGACCGCCGGCCCAGACCGACTCGGGCACGAACTCGGCATCAGCGGAGGCGAACGCGGCGGTGATGTGCTCATCGGCGGTCGGAACGACCTGGGTCCACGCGTTGCGAGCGAGACACACCACGGTGCCCGGCTTGACCTCGTCGAGCTGGCGCCACTGGAACATCGGGACGCCCATGGGCGCCTCGAGACACAGCACCGGGTGGTTTTCGCTGCCCTGGATCGAGAACCCGGACTTCGTCGTGATCCGGACGGTGGGGTGCTCGCCGGAGTTGAAGACCTTGTCGACCCGGACTGCCTTGCCGTCCTTGTCCAGTACCTCGAAGTCGGCGTCGGCCTCGGAGTCGGCGGGCAGGTTCACCAGATCGCCGATGCGAGGGCTGGATCCATCGGCGAGCCGAATCCGGGTGTCGCCCGTCAAGCAGTATCGGCTGGCAGCCGGACCGTCGTCCGGGGAGCCGAAGTTGCCGTGCCCATCGATCAGTGGAACGTTGAGCGAGAAGTCCTGCGCCAGCCGCACCATGGCGTCGTAAATCGCGACGTCACCGTGCGGATGGAACTTGCCCATTACATCGCCGACCACGCGGGACGACTTCACGTAGGCGTGTGTCGGCCGGTAACCCTGCTCGTGCATCGAGAACAAGATCCGCCGGTGCACCGGCTTCAACCCGTCCCGCGCATCAGGCAGCGCGCGCGAGTGGATGACCGAGTACGCGTACTCCAGGTACGAGTCTTCGATCTCTGTCTTGAGCGAGTTGTCGAAGACGTTGGCCCCGGCGGAGTCGAACGCGCTGGGATCGACCTTGGTGGTGGTGCCCTTGCGGCGTGCCACGGTAGAACTCCTTGGTAGCTAAGGAAAACTCAGACGTCGATGGCGTCGCGGTCGACGCGGTCGGAGGAGGCGACGAGCCAGTTGCGCCGGGGCTCGACCTTTTCGCCCATCAGCAGCTCGAGCGCGCTCTCGGCGGCTTCGGCGTCGTCCATGGTGATGCGGCGGACGGAGCGCGTGGAGGGGTTCATGGTGGTTTCCCACAGCTCGTCGGCGTCCATCTCGCCGAGGCCCTTGAATCGCGGCACCGGCGTGATGATGCTCTTGCCCGCCTTCTCCAGCTCCGCGAACTTCGTCTCCATCTCGCGCTGCGTGAAGGTGAAGTGCGTCTCCGGGTTGCGGCCCTTGGTCACGAGCTTGTGCAACGGCGGCATCGCCGCGTACAGCCGCCCGTCTTCGATCACGGGGCGCATGTACTTCGCGAACAGCGTGATCAGCAGTGTGCGGATGTGCGAGCCGTCGACGTCGGCGTCGGCCATCAGGATCACTCGGCCGTAGCGCATCGTCGTGAGGTCGAACGTGCGGCCGGTGCCTGCGCCGAGGACCTGCACGATCGACGCGATCTCGGCGTTCTTCAGCGTGTCGCCCAGCGACGCCTTCTGCACGTTCAGGATCTTGCCCCGCAACGGCAGCAGCGCCTGGTACTCCGACACGCGCGCCATGCGGGCCGAACCCAAAGCGCTGTCGCCCTCGACGAGGAACAGTTCGCTGCGGGCGACGCCCGTAGTGCGGCAGTCGACGAGCTTCGGCGGCATCGCCGCGCCCTCGAGTGCGGTCTTGCGTCGCGCGGCGTCCTTCTGCTGCTTCTGGGTGAGCCGCACGCGCGCGGCGTCGACCACCTTCTGCAGCACGACCTTCGCCTCGGACTTGGTCCTGCGGTCGTCGACCCACGCCTTCACGTGCTTGTCGACGATGGCCTGGATCACGCGCGTGATGCCGGCCGTGGACAGCTCGTCCTTGGTCTGTGACGTGAACTGCGGCTCCGGCAGCCGCACGTGGATCACGGCGGTCATGCCTTCGAGCACGTCTTCGAGCGTCGGCGGGTCCTCCTTGGGCTTGAGCAGCCCGCGGGTCTTGCCGATCGCGTCCTGCAGCGCGCGCGTGACGGCGCGGTCGAAGCCGCGGCGGTGCGTGCCGCCGTGCACGTTGCGGATGGTGTTGGTGAAGCACTCCACCGTGCGCTCGTAGCCGGTGCCCCAGCGCAGCGCGACCTCCACCTCGGCGTGGCGCTCCACATTGGACTGCATCACGCCGTTGGCGTCGGCGGCGTTCTCCTTGTACGTGCCCTCGCCGGTGATCACGACGGTGCCGCACACCGGCTTTTCGCCCGACGGGGTGAGGAAGTCGACCATGTCCACCAGCCCGTGGGGGTAGTGGAAGGTCTCCTCGGTGATGGTGTCTTCGATGGCCGTGCGCAGCACGTACATGACGCCGGGCACCAGGAACGCCGTGTTGCGCAGCTTCGCGCGCACGCCCTCGACGTCGAGCGACGCGCCCGTCTCGAAGTAGCGCGTGTCGTACCAGTACCGGATCGACGTGCCGCTGCGCTCGCCGCGCTTCATCTTGCCGACGAGGTGCAGGCCGGAATGCCGCGTGAACTTCGCTTTCGGGCCGGGCGCGTCGAACGTGCCGGGCACCCCGTGCGCGAACGACATCTGGTGCACCTTGCCGTCCTGCTTCACCGTGACGTCGAAGCGGTGCGACAGCGCGTTGACCGCCGAGGCGCCCACGCCGTGGAGACCGCCGGACGTCTTGTACCCCGAACCGCCGAACTTGCCGCCGGCGTGCAGGCGCGTGAGCACCAGCTCGACGCCGGAAAGGCCCGATTTGGCGTGGACGCCGGTGGGGATGCCGCGCCCGTCGTCGTCGACCTGCACGCTGCCGTCGGCGTGGAGGGTGACGACGACGCGGGTGGCGTGGCCTGCCACACCCTCGTCGGTGGAGTTGTCGATGATCTCCGAGAACAAGTGGTTGATGCCACGGCTGTCGGTGGAGCCGATGTACATCCCGGGGCGCTTGCGGACGGCTTCGAGGCCCTCGAGGTGCGTGAGGTCGTCGGCCCCGTACAGAGTCTCAGCAGTCACGAGGTCGCTCTCCCGGATCTTGGCTCGCTGTACGGCGTTGTTCAGGCTGGTCGGTCAGGCAGGTGGTTCAGGGTCCAGTGCCTGCGGACGGTGGCGTCCCGGGCAGGCCCCGAGCCGACACCGTACTGCAGGATATCCGCACACCCCGACAGCTTCCGCGCCCTCTGGCCCCGGTGTGGCGAGAGTCCCGTGCGTCAGGGGTACGGGCAGGGGAGTGCGCCGGGTCACCCGCATCGTCACTGTGGAATACTTCTTTCGCGCGAGCAGTTGTGCAGGCAAGGAAGCAGCACCACGAACTACCCGGCTGAGGAGCGGTCATGCAGTTCGGAATCTTCTCGGTGGGCGACGTCACGACCGACCCCACCAACGGCACCACGCCGTCGGAGCACGAGCGCATCAAGGCGATGGTCCGGATCGCCCTCAAGGCCGAAGAGGTCGGCCTCGACGTGTTCGCGACCGGTGAGCACCACAACCCACCGTTCGTCCCCTCGTCGCCCACGACGTTGCTCGGTTACATCGCCGCGCAGACGAAGACGATCACACTGTCGACGTCCACGACGCTGATCACCACCAGCGACCCGGTGAAGATCGCCGAGGACTTCGCGATGCTGCAGCACCTGGCCGACGGCCGCGTGGACCTCATGCTGGGCCGCGGCAACACCGGCCCCGTGTACCCGTGGTTCGGGCAGGACATCCGCCAGGGCATCCCGCTCACCATCGAGAACTACGCCCTGCTGCGCCGCCTCTGGCGCGAAGAGGTCGTGGACTGGGAAGGCAAGTTCCGCACCCCGCTGCAGGGCTTCACCTCCACCCCGCGCCCGCTGGACGACGTGCCCCCGTTCGTGTGGCACGGGTCCATCCGCAGCCCGGAGATCGCCGAGCTCGCCGCGTACTACGGAGACGGCTTCTTCGCCAACCACATCTTCTGGCCGACCTCCCACTACCAGCAGCTGATCGGCTTCTACCGCCAGCGCTACGAGCACTACGGCCACGGCAAGGCCGACCAGGCCATCGTCGGGCTCGGCGGGCAGGCCTTCATCCGGCCGAAGTCGCAGGACGCGTGGAACGAGTTCCGGCCGTACTTCGACAACGCGCCGGTGTACGGGCACGGCCCCTCGATGGAGGACTTCACTTCGCAGACGCCGCTGACCGTCGGCAGCCCGCAGGAGGTCATCGACAAGACGCTGACCTTCCGCGAGCACTTCGGCGACTACCAGCGCCAGCTGTTCCTCATGGACCACGCAGGCCTGCCGCTGAAGTCCGTGCTCGAGCAACTCGACCTGCTCGGCGAGCAGGTGGTGCCGGTGCTGCGCAAGGAGCTCGAGTCGATGCGTCCGGCGCACGTGCCCGACGCGCCGAACCACGAGTCGCTGAAGGCCGCGCGTGACGCTGAAGAAGCCGCCGAAGAAGCCGCTGCAGAAACCCGCGTCTGAACCCCGTTTCGGAAAGAAGAAGGCAGAAATGACCGCACGCACCATCGCCGTGGTCACCGCCGGGCTGAGCCAGCCGTCGTCCACGCGGCTGCTGGCCGACCGGCTGGCGGACGCGACGCGCACCGCACTGGGCCCCGACACCGTGGTCGAGGTGATCGAGCTTCGTGACACCGCCGTGGACGTCACCAACAACCTGCTCACCGGTTTCCCCGGCCCGAAGCTGAAGGAAGTCATCGACACGGTGACGCACGCCGACGGTCTCATCGTCGTGACGCCGGTCTTCACCGCTTCGTACAGCGGGATGTTCAAGTCCTTCTTCGACGTCCTGGACAAGGAAGCACTCGAGGGCAAGCCGGTGCTGATCGCCGCGACCGGTGGTACGGAACGGCATTCGCTCGTGCTGGACTTCGCGTTGCGGCCGCTCTTCGCTTACCTGCGCGCGAATCCCGTCGCGACGGGCGTGTACGCCGCATCGTCGGACTGGGGCAGCGCGAACTCGACCGGCACGCTGCAGCGGCGCGTCGAGCGTGCGGCGGGCGAGCTGGCGGCGGCGGTCTCGGCCGCACCCGAGGCGAAGGCTTCGGACGAGCTGACGTCGTTGCCGTTCGAGCAGCTGCTCGCCGGCGAGGGCTTTTAGCCGACAGTCCGTGAAGGGCACCTTGGAGGACTTCCCCAAGGTGCCCTTCACTGCGTTTCGGGGGAGATTTCACTCAGGCGGCGGCGCAGGAAGCGGCGGTCGGCTTCGTTGCCGGCCAATGCGAGCGCCGCGCGGTACGCGTCCGCGGCTTCCTCGCGACGGCCGAGGCGGCGCAGCAGGTCGGCGCGCGTTGCGGGCAGCAGGTGGTAGCCGTCGAGGTCGCCCGCCATCGCGTCGACGAGCGCCAGGCCGGCGGCTGGGCCGTCGGCCATGGCGACGGCCACCGCGCGGTTGAGCTGCACGACTGGCGACGGCACGCGCTTCGCGAGTTCCCCGTACAGCGCGGCGATCTGCGGCCAGTCCGTGTCCGAAGCGGCAGGTGCGGCCGCGTGGCACGCCGCGATGGCCGCCTGGAGTTGGTACGGGCCGGGGGAGCCCCGGTGCAGTGCGGTGTCCACGAGGGCGAGGCCTTCGTCGATCGCCGCCGCGTCCCAGCGTGAGCGGTCCTGGTCTTCCAGCGTCACGAGCTCGCCGTCGTCGTCGAGCCGCGCGCTGCGGCGGGAGTGCTGGAGCAGCAGCAACGCCAGCAAGCCTTCGATCTCGGGCTCGTCGGGCATGAGCGTCAGCAGCGTCCGGGTGAGCCGGATGGCCTCGGAGCAGAGGTCGTGGCGCGCGGGCGCGTCGCCGGCGGTCGCGGCGTAACCCTCGTTGAACAGCAGGTACAGCACGCCGAGCACGGCCGCCGTGCGTTCCGGCAGCAGGTGCGAGGGCGGCACGCGGTAGGGGATGCCGGCTTCGCGGATCTTGCGTTTCGTGCGCACGAGCCGTTGCGACATCGTCTGCTCGCTGACGAGGAACGCGCGCGCGATCTCCGCCGTCGTCAGGCCGGCGAGCGTTCGCAGCGTGAGCGCGACGCGGCCGTCGAGCGGCAACGCCGGGTGGCAGCACGTGAACATCAGCCGCAGCCGGTCGTCCTGCACGCCGCTGGGGTCGGCTTCGGGCTCGTCCGTCGGCGCCAGGGCGGCGACTTCACGCAGCTTCGCGGCTTCGGTCGTGCTGCGTTTGAGGCGCGTCAGGGCGTGGTTGCGCGCGGTGGTGGTGAGCCACGCCGCCGGCCGCCGGGGCACGCCGTCGCGCGGCCAGCGTTCCAGCGCCCGGGCCAGTGCCTCCTGCACGCACTCCTCGGCCAGGTCCCAGTCGCCCGTCAGCCGGATCAGCGTGGCCACCACGCGGCCGCCCTCCTCGCGGAAGGCGGCCGTGACCGCGGCCTCGACGGCTTCAGCGGCTTCGGCGGGGTTCGAGTTCAGCTTTCTTCCCCGGCGAAGGGCCACAGCGGCCGGACCTCGACGGCTCCGTGCCGCGCGGACGGATGCTTCGCCGCGACTTCCAGGGCCTCGTCGAGGTTCTCGCACTCCAGCAGGTCGAAGCCGAGGATCTGCTCCTTCGTCTCCGCGAACGGCCCGTCGGTCAGCAGCACCTCGCCGTCGTTCACGCGGATGGTGGTCGCCATGCTCGCGGGTCGCAGGCGCTGGCCCATCAGGCGCACGCCGCGGCCGTCCATCTCCTTCACCCACGCTTCGGTGGCCGTGTCCATCGGCTCGGACGGCAGCGGTTTCGACTCGTCGTGGCTCGTGCCGCAGATCAGCATCAGGTAGCGCATCGGTTCGCCCCTTCTCTCTGGTGGTTTCCTACCGCGCCGGGGCGCGGGAGTCGAGGTGGTTCGTCTGTGCGACCACCGGGGACCGCCCAGACCGACAGCGATGCGGGGAATTTTTAGTTAAGCATCTACTTGACTATTGGGCGTGGCGGGCGCATGGTTAAGCACATGGTTGACCATCAGCTCGACCGGGTGTTCCAGGCACTCGCCGACGCGACCCGGCGCGAGCTCGTGGCGCGGCTGGTCACCGGACCCGCCGCGGTGAAGGAGCTGGCGCAACCGTTTGCGATGTCGCTGCCTGCCGTGATGCAGCACCTGCGGGTGCTCGAGTCGTGCGGGCTGGTGGCTTCGGAGAAGGCCGGTCGGGTGCGCACGTACCGGCTGGAGCCGGCGGGCCTGCGCCTGGCCGAGCAGTGGCTGGGCGAGCAGCGCACCGGCTGGGAACACCGGCTCGACCGTCTCGGTGGCTTTCTGACCGCCGACCGACAGGAAGGCAACACGTCATGACCGACGTCAAACATTCCACGTTCACTCTCGAACGCCGCTACCCCGCGCCGCCCGCGCGCGTGTTCGCCGCGTGGGCCGATCCGGCCGCGAAGGCGAGCTGGTTCGGCGGCAGTGAGCACTCGCTCGACTTCCGCGTGGGTGGGCGCGAGGTCAATCACGGCGGCGACCTCACGTTCACGTCCGACTATCACGACATCGTCGACGGCGAGCGGATCGTCTACGCCTCGACGCTGAGCCGTCCCGACACGGTGACCACGGTGTCGGTCACCACCGTGGAGCTGGTCCCGGACGGCGCCGGCACGCGGTTGGTGCTCACCGAACAGGGCACGTTCCTCGACGGACACGAGGAGCCGGCGTGGCGTGAGCAGGGCACGGGTGACTGGCTCGACAAGCTCGGCGCGCAGGCCTGATACCGGTTCGGGACCGCGGCCGATTCCGCGGTCGGTCCACTTCGGACGCGTGCGCCGATCCCGGGGTGATCCGGAGTTTCTCCGGGCGTCCGGTCCGTGAGCCAGGCACACTGGCTGAAACGGACAGGAGGGGGCCGCGTGGAACTCGGCAAACCGGTGAAGCAGGCGATCGCCGCGGTGGTGGGCGGCGTGCTGGTGCTCGTCGGGGTCGCGTTGCTGGTGCTGCCGGGACCCGGGTTGCTGCTGGTGCTCGCGGGACTGGTGGTGCTGGCCTCGCAGTTCCCGGCGCTGGAACGGTTCGTCGACCCGGTGCGCACGCGGGCGATGAAGGCCGCCGAGGACAGTGTGGCCTCGCCGCTGCGGATCGCGGGTTCCGTGCTCGCCGGCCTGGCGCTCTTCGCCGCCGGCATCGTGTGGGGCACGGTCGACTGGCTGCCGTTCAGCGGCTGGAGCACCGGGTCGAGCATCATCCTCTCCGGCGTCATCCTGTTCGCCCTGCTGATCTGGAGCTACCGGCGGGTCAAGTCCCGTGAGGGGGAGGCGCGTTCGGCGCCCGCCGGGCAGAATCCGGGTATGACCACTTCGGACTCCCCGCAGGTGCCGGCCGCGATCCAGCAGTTCGTGGACGCCACCAACAAGGCCGACGCCGAGAGCTTCGTCGACGCCTTCACCTCCGACGCGTTCCTCGAGGACTGGGGACGCAAGTTCCACGGCCACGAAGGCGTGCTGAGCTGGAACGAAACCGACAACATCGGGGTCGGGGCGAACTTCACCGTGAAGGGCATCAAGCCCGGCAAGGGCGCGGACAACTACGTCCTCACGCTCGGCGTGAAGAGCAACCGCTTCAACGGCACCGGCACGATGACGATCGACCTGCGCGAGGGCAAGATCGCCAGCCTCGTCATCTCCTGACCCGCTGTTACCACGAACCCGAGGGCGTTCGGGAAGCCGGACGTCCGCGGGTTCGGGGGAGATGGGCCACAGCGTTCGACTCAAGAGGCCGGTGGTTCTTTATCGTCCGCTCGTGGGCCATCTCGACGGGTTAACAGACTGCTGGGCTGCTAATCTCAGGCCCGTGAGCACCGGTTTCCAGCGTGCCCGCCGCCCCGAGCAGGTCGAGGCCCGGCGCGCCACGATCCTCGCGACGGCCACGGCGATGCTGCGCGAACGGCCGGTCGCCGACATCAGCCTTCGTGAGCTGAGCGATCGCGTCGGCCTCGCGAAGTCCAACGTGCTGCGCTACTTCGACAGCCGCGAAGCGATCTTCCTCGAGGTGCTCGATGAGGTGTGGCGGCGGTGGCTGGACGTCGCCGCGCGGGCGCTCACCGTCGTATCGGTCGACGGCCCCGGCTTCGTGCGCGAGGAACGCGTGGCCGCGACGATCGCCCGCACGCTTCAGGAAGACCGGCTGCTGTGCGAGCTGATCAGCTCCATGGCGTCGGTGCTGGAGCGCAACATCTCCGTGGACACCGCGCGCAGCTTCAAACACCGCGCGGCCGCCAACATCGACCGGCTGGCCGGGTTGGTGCGCGACGAAGTCCCGGAACTCTCACGCTCCGGCGCCGCGCACTTCGCGGGCGCGGTGTTCGTGATCGTCGCCGGCCTGTGGCCCTACGCCAACCCGACCGAGGCCGTCGCCACGGCCAGCGCCGAAATGGGCGTGGCCCCCGGCGCCGACCTGTTCGCGGAGAACCTCACCGAGGGCCTGGCGAACCTCCTGGCCGGTCTCGTCGCCCGACGTCGTTGAGGTCGCGTGACTCCAGGATCCGGCGGGGGTAGCCGTCGGCTGCGACCGAGATCATCGCGCGCCCGAGCACCTCGGTCGTGATGAACATCGCCGGGAACCGTTGCAGCAGCGGGAAAAGCGGCGCTGTGACGCGGTAGATCCCACGGTACAGAGGCGTTTTCGACGTGATGCCGTGCTGTGGCTGGATGAAGCCGGGCCGGAACGCGTACGCGTCGAGCGGCAGCCGGGCCAGGGCGTTTTCCGTGGCGCCCTTGACCCGCGCCCACCGCACGCGGCCGCGTTCCGTGCTGTCGGTGCCGGCGCCCGAGACGTAGAGGAAGGTCGCGTTCGGCCGAGCTTGCGCGTAGGTGCGGGCGACGGAAAGGGTGAGAGCGTAGGTGATCCGCTCGTACTCCTCCGCCGGCATCCCGGCCGACGAGACGCCGAGGCAGAAGAAGCACGCGTCGTATTCCGCGAGCTCCTCGGCGTGCGGGCTCAGGTCGCCGAGATCTTCGGGCACCAGCTCGGTCACCTTCGGGTGCTGGGTGCCGGTCGCCGTCCGCCCGACGGTCAGCACCCGCTCCACCCGATCGTCCAGCAGACACTCCCGCAGCGCGCCCTGGCCGACCATCCCGGTCGCCCCGAACAGGACGACCTTCACGCTTCACCCACCGGCAGCAGGCCGCGCTCGCCGAAGACCTTCTTCGCCACGGCGGTCGCGTTGAGCGCCTTCGGGAACCCGCAGTACCCCGCCGACTGCAGCAGCGCCTCGACGATCTCCGCGGGCGTCAGGCCGACGTTCAGCGCCGTCCCGATGTGCAGCTCCAGCTGCGGCTCGCACCCGCCCATCGCGGTCAGCATGCCGATCGTCAGCAGCTGCCGGTCGCGCGGCACGAGCGCCGGCCGCGAGTAGATCTCCCCGAACCCCCACGACACGATCTGCCGCGCCATGTCGGGCGCGATGTCGCCCAGCCCGTCCAGCACCTTCTGGGCGCTGCCTTCGTTCACGGCGTTCATGGTGTCGAGGCCGAGTGCGTAACGCTCTTCTTCGGTCATGCTCCGACCGTATGGGATCGGGGTTACCGCGCGGCGGATCGCACGGCGAGGTTCGCCCGGCGGGCCACCGTGAAGTCGAGCTTGCGGACGCGGCGGTCGTAGGTGAGGAAGCCGTTGACTTCCTTCTCGACGTCGGTGAGCTGGGTGTAGACGGCGGCGGAGAGGCCGCGGCGCACCTCGGTGACGAGCTGGTGCTGGAGTTCGACGTAACGGCTGGTCAGAGCTGCGCTGTCGGGTTCCAGCTCGTAGGCGAAGCTGCCTGGCGGGTCGAACTCGTGGCCGTGGACTTTGAGGCCCAGGCCGCCGTACTCGCCGTCGACGGTGGCGCGGACGGGGTCCGGCGGTGGGGTGCCGGGGCCGGGGTAGGTGTGGTTGTCGAGGAGGTCGCCGTGGCCGGTGTCGGGTTGGGAGCGGCAGCAGTTGACGCCGGATTCGGCGTCGACGAGGCGCGTGGGGTCCCAGGCGGCGATCTTGTCGGCGACGCGGGCGACGTCGAAGTCGCCCCAGCCCTCGTTGAAGGGGACCCACGTGACGATGGAGGGGAACGATCGGTGCTGGTCGATCACGCGGTGCAGCTCGGCCTCGAAGTTCGCGCGGGCCTGGGGTGTCGGGGTGACGTTCTCCGTCATCGCCGGCATGTCCTGCCAGACGAGGAGCCCGAGGCGGTCGGCGTGGTAGTACCAGCGGTCGGGTTCGACCTTGAGGTGCTTGCGGACCATGGTGAAGCCGAGGGCTTTTTCCTGCTGTAGATCGAATTCCAGGGCGGCGTCGGTGGGGGCGGTGTAGAGGCCGTCGGGCCAGAATCCTTGGTCGAGCGGGCCGAGCTGGACGAACGGCTTGCCGTTGAGGAGGATGCGGTGGTTTTCGACCGCGATGGAGCGCAGGCCGAAGTAGGAGCCGACGGTGTCTCCTGTGGACAGTGTGACGCGGAGGTCGTAGAGGAACGGGTCGTCGGGCGACCACAGGCGGGGGCGGGGGAGGGTGATCGTGGTGGGGTGGCCGGCGGTGCCTTCGGCTCGGGCGACGACGTGGCCGTGGTCGGAGGCGGCGGCTTGGAACGGGGTGCCGTCGGCGCCTTGGACGGTGAGAGTGGCCTCGCCGGTTGCGGTGTTCGAAGTGGTGTCAACGCGCGTGATGTGCACGGGCGCCACCGGTTCCAGCCACACCGTCTGCCAGATTCCGGACGACGGGGTGTAGAAGACTCCCGCGCCTGGCGCGCGTTGTTTGCCGAGCGGCTGCCCGTTGCCGGTCGTGTCCGTGACGCCGACGACGAGTTCCTGCGGGCCGGTGGTCAGGGCGTCGGTGATGTCGGCGGTGAAGGAGTCGTAGCCGCCGGTGTGGTGGGTGACTTCGCGGCCGTTGACGTAGACGGTGGTGTCGTAGTCGACGGCCTGGAAGTGCAGCAGGATCCGTTGGGAGCGCCAGGTTTCCGGGACGTCGAACGTGCGGCGGTACCACATCCGGGTCTCATGGCGCATGATGCCGGACAGCGCCGATTCGACGGGATAGGGGACGAGGATCCGTTCCGGCAGCTGCCGTCCGAAGGGTGGTTCGGGGGTCCCGGTCTCGAACTCCCAGACTCCGTTGAGGTTCTGCCATTCGTCGCGCGTCAGCTGCGGGCGCGGGTATTCCGGCAACGCGTTGGCGGGGGAGACCGCGTCCGTCCATGGTGTACTCAACGGTGGCGGCTGCCGGTGCCACTGCGGCTGCGCGACCGGGGTCACGCCGGAAAGTCCGAACAGCAGCACCGCGAGAACTACGGCAGGACGCACCATCGTCGGAACCTCCGGTTCACTCGATGATCATCTCTACCGGCTGCCGGCGCGGATGTAAATCGCTCACTCCGGCAAGACCAGCCGGACGGCCAGCACGACGATCACGACGCTCGACACCAGCGCGGTCCCCAACCGCCCGCGACGGCCGGCGAGTACGCGGCCCAGCAACACCCCGCCGCCTGCGAGCAGCAGCTGCCAGCTAGCCGACGCGATGAACGCGGCCAGCGCGAACGCCGTGCCCGTCGCCGTGCCGCCGACCACGAGGGCGGTGAAGTACACGATCGTTGCCGGGTTCAGCAGGGTGAGGCCGAGGAAACTCACGTACGCGCGCGCTGGTCCCGGCGGGGCGGCCTCGGCTTCGGGCGTTGCGCCGGCGCGGTACCGCCGCCACCCGCCCACCGCCGTGTGTGTCGCGAGTGCCACGAGCACCACCACGGACGCCCACCGCAACGGCCCCGCGACCGGCGCCAGCACCGGCGCGAGCGCCGCCCCACCGCTCACCGCGACGACGGCGTAGACGCCATCCGCACTGGCCACCCCGAGCGCGGCCGCCGCGGCGACCCGCAGCGACGTCCGCGCCGCCAGCCCCACCAGCACAGCCCCGACCGCCCCCACCGGCACGGCGATCCCGTACCCCGCGAGCGCCCCGGCGACCACCGCCGCCGTCATGACCGCGCCCGACCACACCCCCGTGGCTCGCACTGCTGCCCACGCCGCACCCGGGCAGGGGCGATCGGCGTGCGGTGCGTTGTGGTGGTAGTGGTCATGTCCGGAAGCCTGACCCGGGATGGGTCGGTGGGCAACCGATTTTCACCGCGCGGGGCCACGACGACACGGGCACCTACCGAGTCCGCAAAGGACGCGGCACGGAGAGCGGCACTGGTCCTGCTCCGGTCGGAGATCGTTGCCCGGGTGGGTTTTCGCGACTGGGTGGCCGGCAAGCTCACCGTTTCGGCCAGTGCCACGAAGGCCGATCCAACCTTCCCTGTCCGGAAAGGACAGTCGCCCCGAAGTCCTTTTCCAGTTCCAGCAGAGCCGCGCCCGTCGAGTCCAATGCCCGGACCAGCGGCTGCGAGTGCGACACCACCACCAGCTGCGTCCGGCGGGCTGCCCGGGTGATCAGCGCCGCCAGTGCCGGCAGCAGCTCCGGGTGCAGGCTCGTCTCAGGTTCGTTCAGCACCAGCAACTCCGGCGGCCGCGGGCTCAACAACGCGGCGACCCACAGCAGATACCGCAACGTCCCATCCGAAAGCTCGGCCGCAGTGAGCGGCCGAAGCAGCCCGTGCTGCTGAAACCGCAGCTCGAACCGGCCATCGGCCGACGTGATCTCGACCGTGGCCCGCGGAAAGGCGTCCTGAACGGCGGACTCCAGCGCGTCGGCATCACCCGATTCCTGGATCGTCCGCAAAGCCGCCGCGAGGTCGGCGCCGTCATGGTCGAGCACGGGGGTGCGGGTGCCGATGCGGGGCTCGCGGGCCGGGGCGGTGGCGTCGGTGCGGAAGTGGTCGTAGAAGCGCCACGCGCGGATGCGTTCGCGCAGCAGGAGGAGCTCCGGGGCGGGGAAGGAGCGCAGCATGCTGTCCGTCAGCCCGATGGACTGCGGTTCGGAAGGCCAGGCGCCGGTCGTGTCGCGGACGCGCAAGGTGGGGCCCGCGCGGTCGGCGAGCACGGTGCGCGAAGAAAAAACCGGGCCGGACCACACGCACTCGCGCTTGAACTCCGGGTCGAGGGAGAACATCGAGCTACCCGGGATCGGCAGGCCCAGGTCCAGCGCGTAGCCGAATTCGTCGCCCGAGAACCCCAGCCGCAGGCCGACCGGCTGGGTGCGGCGCGTGCCCTGCACGGGGGAGCGCCCGGAACGGACCGCGCGTCCGATCGCCTCCGGGCCGGCCCACAGCGTGGAGGGCAGGCCGCCTTCGCGGGCCAGCGCGGCGACGGCGCCGTTGTGCGCGGCGTCGGCCAGCAGGCGCAGGGCGCGGTAGAGGCTCGACTTCCCGCTCCCGTTCGCGCCGGTGACCACCGTCAGCTCCGACAGCGGCAGCACCAGATCGCGCAACGACCGGTAGTTCTCCACGGCAAGGGTTTTCAGCACGCGGCCGACGCTATCCGCCCGCACCGACAGATAACGATCGTGACTACGAAGCTCCCGGCCCCGGGTGCTCTCACCTGCGGCTCTCACCGTCAGTTGTCAAATTAATTCTGCCCGTGTTCGCGGCCGCTGGACTCCGGGCCCTATTCGTCAGATCTTTGTCCGCGACCTCGTTGACACCGCCGAAGCGCGAGGTGAGAATCTCGTTTCACATATCCTATAGGATCTGCGGTTCGAAAGAGGTGTCTGTGGTGGCAGCGGGGCGAAAGGTCGTGGTCCCGGGATGCGGGACGGCGATCTGTCACCGTCGCACACCGGGGGGCGCTTCGCGAAGAACGCCGTCAACGAGTGACTTTCCGCGCCAGGACCTCCGATGTCTGGGCGCGCACAGCGACTGAGGCTCACCCCGAAGTGGCTGAAGTCAGCAGGAACGCCGGGCGGCGCGCGGGCCGTCCGGTGCCAAGGTCCGACCTCAAAGGAGTGGTCATGGTTGTCAGGCCAACATCGGGCAGAACCGGGAGACGGAAGTTCGCCGTGCTCACCGGGATCGCCGCCTCGGTGCTGACGCTTTCGGCGATCCAGATCCCCGCCACGGCCGCACCGGCGGCTCCCACCCAGGACACCGCCACCCAAAACAACACCCAGGCCAGCACCCAGATCGCCCAGAAGCCCTACATGGGCTGGAGCAGCTGGAGCCTCGAGTCCACGAACTACCCCGGCGTGAACCCGACCGGCGGCGGCAGCTGGCTCAACGAAGCGCACGTTCTGCAGCAGGCCGACATCCTGGCGGCGAAGTTCAAGCAGCACGGCTACGAGTACGTGAACATCGACGCCGGCTGGGTGGGCTCCTTCGACCAGTACGGCCGCCCGGTCGTCGACGCGAAGAAGTTCCCCGACGGCATGGCCTACGTCGCCGACTACGTGCACAAGAAGGGCCTCAAGCTCGGCTCTTACCTCGCGGTCGGCCTGGACCTCAAGGCCTACAACGACGGCAACTCGCCGATCTTCGGCACCACCGACTGCCACACGCGCGACCTCGTCTACCCCGACCTGCGCCAGACCAGCGGCTGGGACAACCAGTCGTACCAGATCAACTTCGCCAGCCCGTGCGCCCAGGCCTACATCCAGTCGGAGGCCGACGTGCTCGCCGGCTGGGGCGTCGACTTCCTCAAGCTCGACGGCGTCGGCCCGGGTTCGTTCAAGGGCGACGCGGCGCACGACAACACCCCCGACGTGAAGGCCTGGTCCGCCGCGCTGAAGAAGACCGGCCGGCCCATGCAGTTCGTGCTGTCGTGGTCGTTGTCGCACAACCAGATCGACACCTGGAAGGCCAACTCCAACGGCTGGCGCATCGACACCGACGTCGAGTGCTACTGCGACACCCTCGTCACCTGGAACAACTCGGTGAAGGGCCGCTGGAACGACGTCGTGCAGTACATCCCCGACGCCGGCCCGGGCCACTGGAACAACCTCGACTCCCTCGACGTCGGCAGCGGCAAGATGGACGGCATCACCGAGGCCGAGCGCCAGAGCTACATGACGTTGTGGGCCATCGAATCGGCGCCGCTCTACCTGGGTGACGACCTCACACAGCTCGACGACTACGGCACCAAGCTGCTCACCAACGACGAGGTCATCGCCGTGGACCAGGCCGGTGTGCCGGCCAAGCCCGTGAGCCAGAAGAGCGACCAGCAGGTCTGGTACGCCCGCAACGCCGACGGCAGCTACACGGTCGCGCTGTTCAACCTCGGCTCCGCCCCGACGTCGGTCACCGCGAACTTCGGCGACTTCGGCCTCACCGGCGCGGCCAAGGCTCGTGACCTCTGGAGCCACCAGGAACTGGGGCTCGCCAACGGTTCCTTCACCGCAAACCTGCCCGTCCACGGCTCGAAGCTGCTGCGCCTGACCCCGGTCAACCCGGTGCAGGTCTCGGCCCCCGCCGTGGTCCACGGCACCGCCTCGACCCCGACCAGCGTCTCGCTGGCCTGGGACGCGTCGGCGGGCAAGCTCGCCCCGGTGACCGGCTACGACGTGTTCGCCGGCGGCCACAAACTCGCTTCCGCCACCGGCACCAGCACGACCGTCAACGGCCTCAAGCCTTCGACGTCGTACACCTTCACGGTGGTCGCCCACGACCGCCTCGGCCGCAGCTCCGCCGCGAGCACCGCGGTGTCCTACGTGACGCCCGCGGCTTCCGGCCCGGTCGTCTACGAGGCGGAGAACGGCAGCCCCGGCGGCGGCGCGACGGTGTACGACTGCGCCTGCTCCGGCGGCAAGAAGGTGGGCTACATCGGCGGCAGTGGTCTGCTGACCATGAACAACATCAAGGTCGCCGCCGAAGGCACGTACCTGGTGAAGCTCGGTTACGTCGACGGTGACACCAGCCGCTCGGCCGTGGTCACGGTCAACGGCAGCTCCTTCCGGCTGCCCGCGCCGGGCACGAACGACAACGACTGGAACACCGCACGCACGATCACAGTGCCGATCTACCTGATGGCCGGCAACAACCAGGTCATCTTCGGCAACCCGAGCGACAGCGTGTTCGACGTGGACCAGCTGACCGTCTGACAACCCCCGTGAGTGGCGGTGAGAGCCGCCACTCACGGACACGAGTGAGGAGACGCCGTGGTGGTGACCACGCACAACAACAGCATTCCCGTGCGAGGCGCCACCGCGGCGTCCCGTGTGGACAGACCCCGCAAACGACGGCCCGGCGGCGCGGCCGCGCACCGGCACGACGCCAAGATCGCGTGGCTGCTGGTCCTGCCCGCCATCCTCGGGTTCGGCGTGTTCTTCGCCTACCCGACCATTCGCGGCATCTACCTGAGCTTCACCGAGTTCCATGTGCTGTCCGCGCCGAAGTGGATCGGGCTCGACAACTTCACCGAGCTCATCGCCGACGGGGTGTTCTGGAAGTCGCTGCTCGTCACGATCTACTTCGTGGTGCTGTCGGTGGTCCTGGGCATGCTCGTGTCGCTGCTGACCGCCGTGATCCTGCACCGGCTCGCGGCCTCCACGACCGTGCGTGGCCTGATGATCCTGCCGTTCCTGATCTCCGGCGTGGTCACGGCGCTCACGTGGTCGCTGATGCTCGACCCGAGCCTCGGGATCCTCAACGTGCTGCTCACCAAGATCTTCGGCCACCCCGTGCTGTTCCTCGGCTCCGGCGGCTGGGCCGTGCCGACGCTGGCGGCGATCAACGTGTGGAAGTCCATGGGCTACAACGCGGTGCTGATCTTCGCGGGCCTGCAGACGATCCCGGCCACGATCTACGAGGCCGGCCGCATCGACGGCGCGAGCGAGGTGCAGATGTTCCGCCGCCTCACGATCCCGCTGCTGCGCCCGATCCTCGTGATGGTCGTGATTCTCACGGTGATCAGCTCGTTCCAGATCTTCGACATCGTGGCCGTGACCACGCAGGGCGGGCCGGAGAACGCGTCCAACGTGCTGCAGATGTACATCTACAACAAGGCGTTCCGCCAGTTCGACTTCGGCTACGCGGCCACGATGTCGCTGGCGTTGTTCGTCCTTCTCATAGCTATCACGTTCACGCAGCTGCGCATGGCGCGCGCCAACGAATCCGACACGAACTAGGGCAGGGACATGGTTACGCTGACTCGACCGGCACCCGCCCGCACACGCAAGCCCGTGTCCGCAGGCCGGATCCTCGCCTGGGCCTACGTCGTGGTGATCCTGCTGATCACGATCTTCCCGTTCTACTGGATGCTGCGCACCGCGCTGTCCAACAATTACTCGCTCTCCACCGACCCTTCGTCGTTCTTCCCGGTCGACTTCACCTTCGGCGCCTTCAAGCGCGCGCTCGGGCTGGCGTCACCGGCGGAAGCCGCGGCGCAGGGCGGTTCCGGCGCGTCGCTCGGCCTGACGCTGGCGCTGCGCAACTCGATCATCTACGCGGCCCTGCTCACCGTGTGCACAGTGTTCTTCTCCGCCATCGCGGCCTACGCGTTCGCGCGGCTGCACTGGCGCGGGCGCAACACCGTGTTCTCCATCCTGCTCACGGCGCTGATGGTGCCGCAGGTGCTCACGCTGCTGCCGAACTTCGTGCTGGTGAAGGACCTTGGCCTGCTCAACACGTTCGCCGGCCTGGTGCTGCCCAACGCGTTCTTCTCGGCGTTCAACATCTTCTTCCTGCGCCAGTTCATGCTCGGGCTCTCCACGGAGATCGAGGAAGCCGCGATCATCGACGGCGCCGGACCCTTGCGCGTGTGCTTCCGGATCGTGCTGCCGATGTGCTCGGCACCGATCGCGACGCTCGCGCTGCTGACGTTCATCAACACCTGGAACGACTACTTCTGGCCACTGCTCGTTTCCTCCGACACGTCCACGAGCCCGCTGACGCTGGCGCTGGCGGTGTTCAAGCAGTCTTCGCCGCAGGAGGCGCTCGACTGGTCGGGCCTGATGGCCGCGACCATCATCGCCGCGCTGCCGATGCTGCTCGTGTTCATGGTGTTCGGCAGGCGGATCGTGAACTCCATCGGGTTCACCGGGCTCAAGTGAGAGAACTGCTGTGACGAACGAAGATCTGTGCCTCGGCTGGGCCGCGCCCGCCTCCGAGTGGACCGAGGCGAGCCCCGTGGGCAACGGCCGGCTCGGCGCGATGGTGTTCGGTGGTGCCGGCCGCAGCCGCGTGCAGCTCAACGACGCGACGGTCTGGTCCGGCACTCCCGCGGGCCCGGTCGACGCGCTGGCGGACGTCGTCGCCGCCGGTGCCGGACCGCAGCGGCTGGCGGAGGTCCGCGAGGCGGTGCGGGCGCGGGACTACCGGCGGGCCGAAGCGTTGCTGATGTCGTTCGAAGGTCCGTACAGCCAGGAGTTCCTGCCGTGGGGCGACGTCTGGGTGACGCTGCCCGACGGCGAAAGCCACGGCCGTCAGCTCAACCTGGCCAACGGTGTGGTGACTGAACGGTTGTCGCTCGGCGAGGCCACTGTGGACCGTTCCGTGTGGGCGAGCCGGCCTGCCGGTGCGCTGGTGGTGTCGTTGACGACGTCGGCGCCGATCGACCTCGGCGTCGAGCTGAGCACGCCCCTGCGCGAGGTGACGCGGCTCGTCGAGGACAGCGGGATCACGCTCGGCATCGAGCTGCCGGTGGACGGCGCGCCGAAGCACGAACCGGAGGTCGCCGAGCCGCTGCGGTACGCCGACTGGGCGCGGCCGGGCTACGACCCGTTCGGAGCGCTCGCTCTGCGGCTCGACACCGACGGTTCCGTGTCCACGGTGGACGGACGGCTGGCGATCGACGGTGCCACCCGGGTGCTGCTCACCGTGTCCAGCTCCACCAACGCCGCCGACGTCTGGACGGGCACGGCGCGGCGTTCGCGCGAACGTCACCAAGCCGTGGCCGCCGGAACCGCCGCGACCGCGTCGGCCGAAGGCGCCGACGAGCTGCTGCGCGCGCACGAAGCCGACCTCCGGCCACTGCTCGCCGCGGCCGGCCTGCGGATCGGGCACCACCGCGCCGGCACCTACGACGTGGCCGCCGACGTCCTGTCCGGAAAGGACGAACAGCTCACCGCCACGGTGATGTTCGCCTACGGGCGCTACCTGCTGGCCACGTCGTCCCGGCCGGGCGCGCCACCCGCGAACCTGCAGGGCATCTGGAACGAAGAACTCCGCCCGGCGTGGTCGTCGAACTACACGGTGAACATCAACACCGAGATGAACTACTGGGCTGCCGAGACGACCGGGCTCGGCGAATGCCACACGCCGCTGTTCGACCTGCTGGGCAAGCTCGCCGTGACCGGCGCCGACGTCGCGCGTGAGCTCTACGGCACCCGCGGCTGGGTCACCCATCACAACACCGACCCGTGGGGCTGGGCCCTGCCGGTGGGCATGGGCCACGGCAACCCATCGTGGGCGATCTGGCAGATGGGTGGCGCCTGGCTTGTCCAGCACGCCTGGGACCATTACGACTTCACCCGCGACATCGCGTTCCTCCGCGAGACGGCGTGGCCGCTGCTCAAGGGCTGCGCCGAGTTCTGCCTCGACTGGCTCACCGAGGGCCCGGACGGTTTCCTCGACACGATCCCGTCGACGTCGCCCGAGAACCTGTTCGTTTCCGAGGCCGGCGAGCCCGAGTCGCTGACCTGGTCCGTCGCGATGGACACGGCGCTGATCCGCGCGGTCTTCTCCCGCACGCTCGCGGCGGCCGAAGCGCTCGGCATCGAGCACCCGGTGACGACCGAGATCACCGCCGCGTTGCCGCGCCTGCGACCGCTGCGCGTGACGGACGGCGGCCGGCTCGCGGAGTGGGCCGAGGACGTGGGCGAGCAGGACCCCCAGCACCGGCACATGTCGCAGATGATCGCCGTCTACCCGCTCGGCCAGATCACCGCCGGCACGGAACTCGGCGCGGCCGCGACCGCGTTGATGGACCGCCGCGGACCGGGCGCGATGGGCTGGTCGTGGGCGTGGAAGATCGCGCTGCGCGCCCGCCTCGGCGACGGCGACACCGCGCGTTCGCTGCTTTCCGAGGCGACGCAGCCGTTCACGGGTGACCGCCACCGCGACGCGCCCGTGGACGGCTCCGAGTGGGGCGGGCTGCTGCCCAACCTGTTCAGCACGCACCCGCCGTTCCAGATCGACGGCAACTACGGCTTCCCGGCCGGGCTCGCGGAACTCGTGGTGCAGAGCCACGCCGGCGCGATCGACCTGCTGCCCGCGTTGCCCTCGGCCTGGCCGGACGGCACAGCGCACGGGCTACGGGCTCGGGGCGGGCTCGCGGTCGACGTCAGCTGGCAGGCCGGAAAGGTCGTGTCGGCGAGTGTGACGCGGCTGTCCGGCGAGGCCGGCGACGACGTCGTGGTCCGGTGGCCGGGTGGCGGCACGACACTCAAGGTCGCCGTCGGTGAGGTGTCCGAATTGGACGGTGAGTTCTGATGTTGACCGACCTGCCGCTGGCGCAGCTGCGCACCTACACCAGCGCGTACCAAGCTCCGGAAGACTTCGACGACTTCTGGCGGGAAACCCTCGCAGAAGCGGCGAAGTTCGAGCTCGACGTGAACGTGACGCCGGTCGAGACCGCGCTGCGGACGCTCGACGTGTTCGAGGTGACTTATGCCGGCTTCGGCGGCCACCCCGTCCACGCCTGGCTGCGCGTGCCTCGGAACCAGTCCGGCCCGTTGCCCGCCGTCGTACAGTTCCATGGTTACGGCAGCGGCCGCGGCAGCGCGCTCGAAGAGCTGGTCTGGGCCTCTGCGGGCTACGCGCAGCTGCAGGTCGACGTCCGCGGCCAAGGCGGCGCTCATGCGGGTGGCACGACCGGCGACCCGGTGGGCAGCGGCCCGTCGTTCCCCGGGTTCCTGACCCGCGGAATCGAAAGCCGTGAAACGTACTTCTACCGCCGCGTGTTCACCGACGCGGCCCGCGCGGTGGAGGCCGCGCGCGCACTCGACGTCGTCGACCCGGACCGGGTCGCGGTGGCGGGCAACAGCCAGGGCGGCGGAATCGCGCTGGCCGCGGCGGCACTCGTGCCCGACGTCGCGGCGCTCTACGCGCAGGCGCCGTTCCTGTGTGACCTCCGGCGCGCCTCGCTGATCGCGGGCAAAGCGCCGTACACCGAGCTCGCAGGTTACCTGGCCGCACAACGGCACGAGGTCGAGCGGACGTTCGAGGTGCTGTCCTATTTCGACGGTGTCGGCTTCGCGAGCCGCGCCAGTGCCCCGGCGCACTTCTCGATCGGGCTGATGGACGACATCGTCCCGCCGTCGACGGTTTTCGGCGCCTACAACGCTTATCGCGGCCGGAAACACCTCGACGTGTGGGAGTACAACGGGCACGAAGCCGGCGGGGGCCAGGACCTCGAGAACGTGCTCGCCACGTTCGCGCCGCTGCTCAACCCGGGCAGCTGAATCACCTTTTGAACCGCAGTTTTGAAACCCCAGTTTTAATCCACAGTGGAGTGGAGAAGCGTCCGAGTGGCGCGGAAGCGAGGAATCCCATGAAGATCCGCACTTGGGCCGTCACCGGGCTGGCTGCGGTGCTCGGAGCAGTGCTGGCCGGCTGCGGCGGTGGCGCGGCCGACGCCGGCGGCAACACCGTGAACTGGTGGACCTGGGACGACCACCAGGCCGCCGCCTACCAGGTGTGCGCCGACGCCTTCCAGAAAGCCAACCCCGGCACCACGGTGAAGATCTCCCAGTACACCGTGGCCGACTACTTCACGAAGCTCACCGCCGGGTTCGTCGCGGGCACCGCGCCCGACGCGTTCCAGGACAGCGTGCAGTTCCTGCAGGCCTACGCGAGCCAGCACCAGCTGCTGCCGCTCGACGACTACATCAAGAAGGACAACTTCGACCTCAAGAAGTTCTCCGTGGGCGTCAACTCGTGGAAGTTCACCGACGGCAAGCAGTACGGCCTGCCGCTCGACTGGGCGTCGGCCGGTCTCTACTACAACACCGATACCCTCACCAAGGCCGGCTACACCGCCGCCGACGTGCAGAACCTCAGCTGGAACCCCGACGACGGCGGCACGTTCGACAAGATGGTGGCGCACCTGACTGTCGACAAGTTGGGCGTGCGCGGCGACCAGCCGGGCTTCGACAAGAACAACGTCGCCACCTACGGCATGGGCCAGCTCGCGGCGAAGGACTTCATCGGCCAGGTGACCTTCAGCGCGTTCGCCTCGACGCTGGGCTGGCGCCTCGGTGACAAGCCGGAATGGCCGACGAAGTTCAACTACAGCGACCCGCGGTTCGTCAAGACCGTGAACTACATCCGCACGCTCACCGACCGCGGCCTCGCGCCGAAGCTCGGCACGTTCACCACCGGCGGCGGCCAGGCCACCGTCAGCGACGCCGACCTCATCGGCTCGGGCAAGGTCGCCATGGAGCTCTCGGGTTCCTGGTCCGCGCCGAGCTTCGCGAAGCTGCCGGGTGTGAAGATCGGGATCGCCGCGCCGCCCACCGGGCCCGACGGCAAGACCCGCGCGCTGACGTCGAACTCCAACGGCAACACGATCTGGGCCGGCACGAAGAACCCCGACCTGACCTGGAAGTGGGTCTCGTACATGGGTTCGCAGGACTGCCAGACCGCGGCGTCGAAGACGGGCACGTTCTTCCCGTCGATCCCGGCCTCGATGGACGCGACCACCGCGGCCATGAAGCCGCAGGGTGTGGACCTGTCGGTGTTCACCGCGATGCTGAAGAACGGCTCGCTCTACCCGGCCGAGGTCTACGCCAACGGCGCCGCCGTGCAGGCCGCGGAGGAGCCGCTGCTCGAGTCGTTCTACTCGCACAACCGCAACGACGACGTGTTCCCCGACATGGAGAAGCAGAGCGTTTCGCTGCTCGCCAAGAAGTAGGAACGCCCGGGAGTCAGGAGTGAGGACATGTCCAGCCCTACGGTGGTCGGCCTGCGGGCCGCCGGCACGAGTTTCGCCGTGGAACTCGGCCGGCCGGTGCCGCGCGTGCTGCACTGGGGCGCCGACCTCGGCGAGCTGTCCGAAGTGGACGCCGAGGCACTGCGGCTGACCGCCGGCGGCGCGGTGCTCAACAACGCACCCGACGTGCCCCGCTCGTTTTCCGTGTGGCCCACGGAAGCGGAAACGTGGTCCGGCACCCCCGCTGTGTCGGGCCACACCGCCGGCCGCGGCGCGGTGCCGCGGCCGGTGCTGCGGGGCTTCTCCCAGGACGACGGTGCGTTGACGCTGGAGCTCACCGACGCGTCGTCCGGGCTGGACGTGGAGCTGACCTACCGGCTGACCCCTTCGGGGGTGCTGGAGGTCGCGACCAAGGTGACCCGCCACGCGGACGCGGGCGCCGAACCGTACGACCTCGCCGGGGTGGTGGCCGTGCTGCCGCTGCCCCGGCGGGCGGCGGAGGTGCTCGACTTCACGGGCAAGTGGTGCCGGGAACGCAGCCCGCAGCGGGTGCCGCTGGCGTACGGCGGTCACGTGCGCGAGGTGCGCCGCGGCAAGCCGGGCGCGGACTCGCCGTACCTGTTGACGGTCGGCGAGCCCGGGTTTTCCTTCGCCTCAGGGGAAGTCTGGGGTATGCACGTGGCGTGGAGCGGCGACCAGAAGTGGTTCGCCGAGCACTTGCCCGAAGGCGCCGGCGTGCACGCGAGCGTGCTCGGCGGCGGTGAGCTGCTGCGACCCGGCGAGGTCCGGCTCGCACCAGGGGAGTCGTACGTGGCCCCCGTAGTGTGTTTCGCCTGGTCGGACGAAGGCCTCGACGGGCTCGCGGCGCGGTTCCACGCGTATCACCGCGCGCGGGCCACGCACACGGGAAAACCGCGGCCGCTGACGTTGAACACGTGGGAAGCCGTGTACTTCGAGCACGACCTCGACCGCCTGCTGGAGCTCACGGAGCTGGCCGCGAAGGTCGGTGTCGAACGGCTCGTGCTCGACGACGGCTGGTTCCGCGGCCGGCGCGACGACACCGCGGGCCTCGGCGACTGGACCGTCGACCGCGCCGTCTGGCCGCAAGGTCTCACGCCGCTGGTGGAACGCGTGCACGCGCTGGGGATGGAGTTCGGGCTGTGGGTCGAGCCGGAGATGGTGAACCTCGACTCCGACACCGCCCGGGAGCACCCTTCGTGGCTTCTCGGGCCCGCTGACCTGGGCGCGCCTTCGCGCAACCAGTACCCGTTGAACATCGCGCACCCCGAGGCCTACCAGTACTTGCTCGAATCCCTCGACGCGCTGGTGGGCGAGTACGGCGTCGACTACCTCAAGTGGGACCACAACCGCGAGCTGCACGAGGCGTACGACCGGGTCACGGGCCGGGCGGGCTCGCGTGCGCAGACGCTCGCGCTGTACCGGCTGCTCGACGAGCTGCGTCTCCGCCATCCGATGCTGGAGATCGAGAGCTGCGCGAGCGGCGGCGGCCGCGTCGACCTGGGGATCCTCGGCCGCGCCGACCGCGTGTGGGCGTCGGACTGCATCGACCCGCTCGAACGGCAGGCGATCCAGCGCTGGACCGCGCAGCTGATCCCGCCGGAGGTGATCGGCTCGCACGTCGGCGCCGAGCGCAGCCACACGACCGGGCGCGTGACGGACCTGTCGTTCCGGCTGGTGACGGCGTTGTTCGGCCACGCTGGGATCGAGGCCGACCTCACGCGCAGTACGCCGGAGGAGCTGGCGGCGTTCACGGCGTGGGCGCAGCTGTACAAGGAGTTCCGGCCGCTGCTGCACGGCGGCCGCGTGGTCCGCGCCGACTTGCCGGACGCCGACGCGTACCTGCACGGCGTGGTTTCGGACACCCGTGCGCTGTTCTGCTGGGCCCGCTTGGCGACGGGCGCGGCGGGACAGCCCGGACGCGTGCGGCTGCCGGGGCTGGACCCGTCGCGGTTGTATCGCGTCCGCGTGCGGACCGAAGCCGGGCTGCCGTCGTTGCGCGAGGTGGCGGCGCCGGAGTGGTTCACGCGGGCTGTCGACGGGCCGATGGAACTTCCGGGTGCCGTGCTCGCGGCGGCGGGCCTGCCGATGCCGGTGCTGGACCCGGCCCAGGCGCTGCTGCTTGACCTGTCCACTGTGGACCAGTCATGAAGCCGGGCGCGGAGCGCGGGCTCGTCGCGCTGCCGGCCCGGCAGGTGCTCGCCGACGGCGTCTACGAGCAGCTCCGCGCCCTCATCATGAACGACGGCATCGCGCCCGGGGCCCGCGTGAACATCGACGAGATCGCGCGGGAGCTGGGGGTCTCGGGCACGCCCGTGCGGGAAGCGTTGGCGCGCCTGGAATCCGAGGAGCTGGTGAGCCGCCTGCCGTTGCGCGGCTACCGCGTGACCGAGCTGCTGAGCAGGCGCGAGGTCGACGACATGTACTCGCTGCGGATGCTGCTGGAGCCGCCGAGCGCCGGGCTGGCCGCGAAGGCGATGTCGGACGGCCATTCGGCAGCGTTGCGCGCGGAGCTGGCGACGTGCCCCGCCGCGCCCGCGCACGACGCATACAGCGACTACAAGGCGTTGACCGCGCACGACGCGCGCTTGCACGAGCTGGTGCTGCACATCGCGGGCAACGCGGCGGTGGAGCAGGCGTTCGCCCGCACCCACTGCCACCTGCACTTCTTCCGGCTCAACTACAACCAGCCGTTCGGCGAGCAGACGATCTCGGAACACCGTGACATCGTCGAGGCGCTCGTGTCGGGCAGCGCGGTGGCGGCGCGCAAAGCGATGGCCGCGCACCTGGAAGTGGCGCGCGACCGGCTGTTGTCCCGCATGTGAAGGGCTCCCCTCAACCGGTCGGGGGAGCCCTTCACATGTTTGGGTCAGTGGGTGAGGACGGGCAGCGTCTCGTAGATGCGCTCCTGCGGTCCGCCGGCGCCCAGCGTGCGGAAACCGTTGGCCCACAGGGAGTTCACGCGGGAACGTTCCTGCGCGTTGGGGTTGGCGTTGGTGCACGACGGGCCGGGGCCGCCGCCCGACATCAGCTCGGAGCACGGGCCGGAGTAGCGGTCGGGCAGGCCGAGCACGTGGCCGGTCTCGTGGGCGGCGATGCGGGTGTTGTCGTACTCGCGGGCCTGGGCGTAGTCGATGAAGACGGTGCCGGTGCCGTGGCCGTCGCTCTGGGCGTAGGAGCCGCGCGGGTCGTTGCCCTCGGTGTAGCGCAGCGAGGCGCCCGAAGAGCGTTCGACCAGCTTGACGTTGGTGACCGAGCGGTTCCAGTTGGCCGCGCCGGCGTTGATCGCCGCACGGAACGTCGGCGCGCCGGAGGTGCTGTAGTACACCGTGGTGACGGCCGCGGCCTGGTCGGTGGCGGCCGTGGCGGCGGTGGCCGTGCCCGCGACGAGCGGGGCGGCGGCGACGGCCAGCGCGATGGCGCCGGACAGCAAGAACTTCCTCGACATCGGAAAGCTCCTCGGGTGGGTGAGGGGAGTTTTGCCTGATTTGCGCGCGCTGCACCGAATCTAGGCAATTCAGCCCCGTTTGTGACCCGACTTTCGTACTGTCCGGAAAGTGGTGATTTACCAACACCTTCCACGGGTTGACTCAGGCGACGGGTTCGGCCAGTGGTACCTGGTCGTGCGTCTCCTTCTCGAGCCGGCGCAGTTCCGCCCGGTTCACGTCGCCGCCGCAGTGGTCGCACTTCTCGCCGGGGCGAGTGAGCTCGCCGCAGGGGGTGTGGACCAGCCGCATCGGCTCGCCCGGGGCTGGGGAGTGGGTGTGGGTGTCGCCCCACGCGCCCAGCGCGTGGATCACCGGCAGCGTGTCGGCGCCGGCCTGGGTGAGGCGGTACTCGTCGCGGGTGCGGCCGCCGTCGCGGTAGGGGACGCGGGTCATCAGCCCGGTCTCGACCATTCGCGCGAGCCGTGCGGACAGCACGTTGTCCGCGATGCCGAGGCTGCTGCGGAACTCGTCGAAGCGCGTGGTGCCCGCGTGGGCCTCGCGCAGGATCACCAGCGTCCACGGCTCGCCGAGCACGTCGGCGCCTCGGGCGATGGGGCACGGCGTGCCTTCCCAGCTTGACCGTCGACCCATGGGTTCCTCCCGTGCTGGCTTGCTTGAAGCAAGTTTAACCCGTAGTGTCGTCGGCGGCTAGCTTGCAGGTAACAAGTCAGGTGTGTTGGGAGTGGTTTTGATGGAGATCAAGGGTTCCGTCGCACTGGTGACGGGCGCGAACCGCGGGCTGGGCCAGGAGCTGGCCGCCGCCTTGCTGGAGCGCGGCGCGGCGAAGGTCTACGCCGCGGTGCGCCGTCCGGAATCGGTCGACCTGCCGGGTGTCGTGCCGATTGCGGTCGACGTCACAGACCCGGCTTCGATCCGCGCGGCCGCGGAAGCGGCGGGCGACGTGACGCTGCTGATCAACAACGCCGGCGTCTCCACGGGGGCGTCGTTCCTTTCCGGTTCGTTGGAAGACGTCCGGCTGGAGATGGAGACGCATTACTTCGGCCCGCTGGAGACGGCTCGCGCCTTCGCTCCCACGCTGGCCCGCAACGGCGGCGGCGCGATCCTGAACATCCTCTCGGTGCTGTCGTGGTTCACCGCACCCCACGTCAACGCGTACTCCGCGGGCAAAGCGGCGGGCCTGCAGCTGACCAACGGCCTGCGCCTGGCCCTGCACGACCAGGGCACGCTCGTGACGGCCCTGCACGTCGGCTACATGGACACGGACATGGCGGCGGACATCACTGACCCCAAGTCCGACCCGGCGTCGATCGCCGCGCTGGCCCTGGACGGCCTTGAAAAGGGCGACTTCGAGATCGTCGCGGACGACGTCAGCCGCTCCGTGCGCGCGAGCCTGTCGGGCGACATCGCGGGGCAGTACCCGCAGCTCGTTTCCTGACTTCCGGCTCGCTTCGGCGGGCATCCACTGCTGGTTCAGGGCCGGCTTTTGGTCTGCCGTGGGGGTGAGGGCGCGCGCCGAGCCGGCTCGGTTGTTTCGTTGGTGTGCGGGCAAAACACCGCGCCCCTGGCGGCCTTGTGGGCTGCCAGGGCCGCGGTGGTTTTCGTGGCGGGCTAGTGGCCGCCGTCTGCTGGGGGCTGGTCGCCGCCCGCGTTGGCGTTGGCCCAGCCGGTTTCGGCTGTTTTCTGGATGTCGAGCATCTGCTTCATGATCTCCTGGCCGCCCTTGACCGGCCACGCCCACATTTCCTTGGCGCTGTCGGAGTCTGCGACCCACTGCTTGAGGATCGAGAAGGCTTGCGGGTGGTTCGCCTTCAGCTGGTTCTCGAGGTACTTGTACTTGGCGAAGGCGTCCGGCTGGTGCTGCTTCAGCCAATCCTCGTGCGCCTTCGTCCACGGGGTCTTCGGCGGCTGGTTGGCCGGGGGCGCGGCGGCGTCGTCGCCGTGGTGACTGGCAGGCGGCGTGCCGTCGTCTCCGTGGTGGCTGCCTTGGGTTCCGCCGTGGCTGCCGTCGGAGGCTGCGTCGTCTCCGTGGTGACTGCCTTGCGTGCCACCGTGGCTGCTGTCCGAGGCGGCGTCGTCGCCGTGGTGGCCGCCCTGGGTTCCGGCCGTCGAAGCCGCGTCGTCACCGGAGTGGGTGCCGGGCGGGGGCACGTCGTCCTTGGGTGAGACGGGCGGCGGCGCGTCGTCGCCCGCGTGGCTGCTCGGCGGAGGTGTCGCGGCGTCGTCGCCGGAGTGGGTGCCCGGCGGGGGGACGTCGTCCCTGGGCGGGACCGGCGGTGGGACGTCGTCACCGGCGTGGGAGGCCGGCGGAGGTGTCGCGGCGTCGTCGCCCGAATGGGTTGCCGGTGGCGGAACGTCGTCCTTGGGCGGCACCGGCGGCGGGACGTCGTCGCCCGCGTGGGAGGCCGGCGGAGGCGTCGCGGCGTCGTCGCCCGCGTGGGAGGCGGGTGGCGGGGTGGCCGCGTCGTCGCCGGAGTGGGTTGCCGGGGGTGGGACGTCGTCCTTCGGGGGCACGGGCGGCGGCACGTCGTCGTCGGCGTGGGAGGCCGGCGGGGGTGTGGCTGCGTCGTCGGTGTGGGTTGCCAGGGGCGGGACGTCGTCCTTCGGTGGGACCGGAGGTGGGACGTCGTCACCGGCGTGGGAAGCCGGGGGAGGCGTGGCGGCGTCGTCGCCGCCGTGGGTGCCGCTGCCGGAGCCGCTGCCAGAACCGGACCCGCTGCCAGAACCGCTGCCGCCGGCGGGCGGGGGGACGTCGTCCTTCGGGGGAACCGGCGGTGGGACGTCGTCGCCGGCGTGCGAGGCCGGGGGTGGGGTCGCGGCGTCGTCGCCGCTGTGGGCCGGGGGCGGAGGCGTGGCGGCGTCGTCGCCGGCGTGGGTGCCGCTGCCAGAACCACTGCCACTGCCCGAGCCGCTGCCAGAACCACTACCCGAGCCTGAACCCGAGCCCGAACCACTGCCGCTACCCGAGCCCGATCCAGAACCCGAACCACCCGCGGGCGGAGGCACATCGTCCTTCGGCGGCACCGGCGGCGGAGTAGCCGCATCATCACCACTGTGCGCACCGGAAGACCCAGCGCCGCCACCCGAGCCGCCGCGGCTGGGGACCGGGCCCAGCGGGATGTCGTCACCAGCGTGGGCCCCGCTGCCGGCGGCGCCGCTCGCGCCCGGGCGGGTCTTGAGGCCCTTGACGACGTTGCCGATGCGCGCGGCCGAGCGGGTGGCCTGCGCGACGACCGCGGCGAGCTTCGCGCCGAGCGAGGTGGCGGTGAGCGTCGCCTGCGCGACGCACCAGCCGACGCCCGCGACGATCGAGGCGCCGAAAGTCGGGATGGCCGCCGCCAAAGCGATCAGCATCGTGGAGATCATGTCGCCCAGCACCGTGGTGATGAGGTCGCGGAACAGACCCCGCACGGCGGCGATGATGGCCATGTTCGTCTGGATCAGGTACGCCACGATGTCGGTGCCGTGGGCCTTGCTGTCCAGGTCGGCGGCGAGCTCCTGCATGCGCTGCCGGAACGTGTCGCCGGCGTTGCCCTGCCACTCCTTGATGTCGCCGTCCAAAGAGGACTTCTGGTCCTCGCCGATCTGCCGGATGGTCTCGGCGATCGTGTGCACTTCCTGGCTCAGCAGCTGGATCTGGTCCGGGTCGCCCATCAGCATGTCGAGCGGCTCGCGCAGGAAGCTCACGTGCTCGATCAGCCAGCCGAGCCCGGCCGAGATCAGGCTGCCCAGCGGGTTGAGCGCGAACTTCACCGTGTCCACGGCCGAAGCCACCACGCCGAGCCCGATCGAGACGCCCAGGGCCGCCTTGTCGGAGTCGTCGGCGGTCTTCATGTCCTCGCAGCTCTTGATGAGGAACGAGTACGAGTCGAGGAAACCCGCGCCGGAGAACTTGTTGGAGTCGGTGATCACCACCCCGGCACCGAAGTCGGGCTTGGCGTTCGGGTCGAACGTCGTGGTCACGTCGGGGTCCCCGCTGTCGTGATCGTCTGTGCGTGGTTGGTTTCCGTGGTGCGGTACTGGTCCGCGGCTGTGCGCGTGTTGTTGGCCTGGTCCGTGATCGCCTTCGCGGCGCCGTTGACCTGGTCGTGCAGCACACCGAGCGCGATGCGCGTCGGGATCCCCAGCACCTGGCCGACGACCACGCCGAAGGCGTTGATGTCGCCGCCGTTGACTTCTTGGATGCGGTTGGCCGCGGCCGTCACCTTGCCGCCGCGATCGTCCAGACCACTCGCGTACGTCGTCAGCACGTCGGGTTCGACGGTGTACCCGTCCATCAGCGCATCTCCCTCGTCACCACGGCTGCATCTCGTCGTCGTCGCCGTCCATGCGGCGGCGGTGCGGGCCCGACTGCGGCCTCGGCTGCTGGTCCGGCCGCGGCTGCGGCGGCGCGGGCGGCCCCGGCTGCGGAGCCGGCGGAACGGGGGGAGCGGGCGGCAAGGGCGGCGGCGGCATCCGCGGCGGCAGAGGCGGAACCTGAGACGGCTGCGGCGGCACGCCACCGGCGGACGGCATCCGCGGCGGCGCGGGCGGCGGCGGGGTGCGGTCCTCGGCCTCGGGTTCACCGGGCTGGCGCGGCGCGTCCTGCGGTTCGTCTTCCTCGGGCTCCGGCGCGGGCAGGAAGGACCGGACCACGTCCATCACCTCGGTGCCGCCGGCCAGTGGTTCGAGCGCGTCGGCGACCTCGCGCGACACCTGTCGCTGGGCCTTGCCGTAGGTCTCCATGATGGTGGCGGTGAGCTGGGCCCCGCCGGACGAACGCAGCGCCCGGTCGTCGATGTGCAGGTTCTTCAGCGCGCCGTTGGGGGTGACGGTGACCGTGACCAGTCCGTCCGACGAGCGGGCCTTGCCTTCGGCCTCGGTGAGCTTCTCTTGCAACGCAACGCTTTTCGCGCGCATGTCGTCCACGCGCCGCTGGAAGTCGTCCAGCCACTCCTGCTCGTCCACCAGGAAAAAAATATCGAGATGTCCGGCCTGCCGGGGTGAACCACAGATGACGGGTCGACGACGAAACGAGACGGCCCGTCCGACGCCCGGGCAGGTCAAGCGGTAAGAATGGGCACGTGCCGGAAGAAGTCGAGGTCAGCGCCGGGCGCACCCGGAACAGGTGGGGCGAGGGCGACCGGCTGCGCGGGGAGATCCTCGACGCGGCCAGCCGGCTGCTGTCCGAGCTCGGCGGTGAGGACGGCCTGACGATCCGCGGCGTCGCCCGCGCGGTCGGCATCGCGCCGGCGAGTATCTACCAGCACTTCACGGACCGCTCCGCGCTCGTCGCGGGCTTGCTCGACCACGAGTTCGCGCGGCTGCGCGCCGCGATGGAGGCGGCCGAGGCGAGCGAGGACCCGGCGGACGTCGTCGGCCGCGTGCGCTCGCTGATCCATGCGTACTGCAGCTTCGCCATGGAGAACCCCGGCCACCACCGGCTGATGATGGCCAACGGCGCCACCCGCGCGACGCCCGACGCGTACCCGAAGGGTCCGTTGCCCGACCTCATCGAATTGCTCACGACCGGCTTCGCGCGGTGCGACGCGGCGGGCTTCTCGCTCAGAGTGCCCGCCGAGCGGGCCGGCGTGATCGCGTTCGTCGGCGCCCACGGCCGCGTCGCGCTGTTCCACAACTCGCCCGTGCGGGGCGGCGCCGACTCCGTCCTGCCGTTCGTCGACGAGCTCGTTTCGCTCGTTTTCGCCTGAGTCACGGGCGTTTTCTCCCGTTTCCACCCGACCGCTCTCGGCCGTCCCGGTGATCTTGTCCACGGAGGTGGCCAACTCTCCACCAGATTGCCTAACATGTGTTCAGTAAGTATCCGAACAATCGTTTGGTAACTCTCCGTGGGAGGGATTGTCGATGACGGAGGTTCTCTCGTCCTCGTCGCAAGGCGTGTCCGACGCCCGTGAGCCCGAGTACCCGATGTCGCGCGGGCGCTGCCCGTTCGACCCGCCGCCCGAGCTCGAGCGGCGGCTGCACGACGAGCCGGTGTCCCGCGTCCGGATCTGGGACGGCAGCGAGCCCTGGCTGTTCACGCGTTACGAAGACGTCCGCGCGCTGCTCCGCGACGCGCGCGTCAGCGCCGACACCGACCTGCCGGGCTACCCGCCGCAGTCGCCGGGCGTCGCGGCCCGGCGCAAGCGCGCCAAGGCGTTCATCAGCATGGACGACCCCGAGCACGCTTCCCAGCGCCGGATGCTGACCGCCGACTTCATGGTCAAGAAGATGGAGCGCCTGCGCCCGCGCATCCAGAAGATCGTCGACGAGCTGATCGACGACATGCTGGCCGGCCCGAAGCCCGCGGACCTCGTGCAGGCCTTCGCGCTTCCCCTGCCTTCGCTGGTGATCTGCGAGCTGCTCGGCGTGCCGTACGAAGACCGCGCGCTGTTCCACCGCCTCAGCAAGGTGCTGGTCTCGCAGGAGGCCACACCGCAGCAGTCGCTGGACGCGGTCGAGGAACTGCTGGCCTACCTGAGCCGGCTGGTGGAGCAGAAGCTGACGGACCCGGGCGACGACGTGCTGAGCCGTCTCGCGACCGAGCAGGTGGCCACCGGGACCATGACCGCCGACGACGTCGCGGCGATGGGCCAGCTGCTGCTCGTGGCCGGTCACGAGACCACGGCCAACATGATCGCGCTCGGCACCGTGGCGCTGCTGGAGCATCCGGAGCAGCTCGACCTCGTGCGCGACGGTGACGCACCGCTGGTCGCCAACGCCGTGGAGGAGCTGCTGCGCTACCTCACGATCGTCCACACGGGACGCCGGCGCGTCGCGTTGGAGGACATGGAGGTCGCGGGCCGGCGGATCCGCAAGGGCGAGGGCCTCATCGCCGCTTCGGACGTCGCCAACCGCGACGCCGAGGCCTTCCCTGACCCGGACAAGCTCGACGTGACGCGCAAGGCCCGCCACCACGTGGCGTTCGGCTACGGCGTGCACCAGTGCCTCGGGCAGCCGCTCGCGCGCGTCGAGCTGCAGGTGGTCTACAGCACGCTCTACCGGCGGATCCCGACGCTGAAGCTGGCGGCGCCGTTGGCGGAACTGGACTTCAAGAACGACATGCTGGTCTACGGCGTGCACTCGCTGCCGGTGACCTGGTGACTCTTTCGGAAAGGACTTGCTGAGATGAAGGTGGTCATCGACCAGGACCGGTGCGTCGGGGCGGGCCAGTGCGTGCTCGCGGCGCCGGAGGTGTTCGACCAGCGCGAGGACGACGGCATCGTCGTGCTGCTGGACGACAACCCGCCCGAACAGCTGCACGACCAGGTCCGCGAGGCGGCGCAGATCTGTCCCGCGCTGGCGATCGAGCTGGCGGGCTAGCGCGTTCCTTGTTGTCCATTGTGGAACCGGTCGGGCGCCACACGGTGGTGTGACGCCCGACCGGGGAATGTCGTGGTCGGCGCGGTGCTGGCTAGGGTGACTCGTCCTGGTTGCCGGGGAAGGGAAATCCGCCGTGTCGCTCCGCCGTCTCGTGTCCGTGCTGATCGCCGCGCCGGCCCTGCTCGCGGCGGGCGCCGTGCCCGCCGCGGCGTCCATCGCACCGATCCCGCCGTCGCCGCTGCGGTGTGCCGCGGTCGGTGACGTCGCGGCCACGCTGAATTCCCGCGTCGAGGCCATCGTCGCCGAGATGGGCTCCAACCCGAACGGCACGGCGAACCCGGTGGCCACGGCGTTCAACGACGCCACCGCCGACCTGCCCGCCGCGCCGGCCACGGGCTGCGCCACCGATTCGGCCGCGGCCGACACCGTCGTGCACTCGGTCTTCACCTACGTGCGCGCCGTGAACCGCTTCTCGCCCACATTGACGCCGACGATCAGCCTCGTCGTGGACCCGAGCGTGAGCAACTTCGTGTACGCCGTGCAGACCGCGTCTCCGGGCACCTACACCGACACGTCGCGCGCCATCACGCCGGAAATGCGCGGCGAGCTGCTGCAGGGCAAGTACGTGCTGACGGTCACCGCGCTCGGGTTCTGACCCGGGCTTTATGCTGTAAGGAGTCGCCGTTCAGGGGGTTCCTCGTGGTCGTCTTCGCCGGGCAAGGGGACGCCCGCCGCTCGATGGAGCTCCTGTGGCGCAAGGACGTCGCGCCTCGTGGCGGCGGGCCGGGGCCCAAACCCGGGCTGAGCGTGGACGCCATCGTCGCGGCGGCCGTGGAAATCGCCGACGCCTCGGGAATGGGCGCGCTGTCCATGCGGGCGGTGGGCGAGCGCCTGGGCCGGACGGCGATGGCGCTGTACACGTACGTGCCGGGCAAGACCGAGCTCATCGACCTCATGTACGACCAGACGCTGACCGAGCTGCGCGACGACCACGACCTGTCCGGCGGCTGGCGCCCCGCGGTGGTCGCTCTGGCGCGGGAGCTCTGGGACTTCCACCTGCGGCACCCCTGGTTGCTGCAGGTGTCCTACGCCCGGCCGGTGCTGGGGCCGGGCGAGTTCCGGATGCAGCAGCTGGTGCTGCGGGTCCTCTTCGCGACCGGTCTGCCTGCCGCGCGGGTGCGATGGATCGTGGGCGCGTTGCTGAATACGGTCCGCGGCTCGGTGCAGATCGCCGCCGAATCACGCCAGGTCTCCCGCGAGACAGGACTGTCCGAAGAGGACTGGTGGTCCTCGCGGGCGGCGGTGCTGGGGGAGCTGGTGCCGGATTTGGTGTCGCGGTATCCGTTGGTGGGCCGGTTGGGTTCGGAGCAGCCACCGGTCGCGTCGGACGAGCCTTATCTTGAGCGTGAGGCGCGGCTCAGCCTGGAGTCGGGTCTGGATCTCCTTCTGGACGGTATCGAGGCGGCTATCGCTCGGGAGAGCTGATCGACCACCGGACTGCGAAACGTTGGCGCGCTGAGTCGGGCAGGCGTTGTTCGGTTGCGTGAAAGGATCGAGCGACGAGAAGCCTCCGCGAGGGAGCGACTAGGGTCCCTTTGCTTGTTGAAGGGCACCGATCGTCACAGGTCTCCGGGTGGCGGGCCACTCGATTTCGGACGGCGGCGCTCCGGAGCGGGCGGCACCGGCTTCGCCGCGACTACGTCGGACAACGGCACCACCACGAGGCCACGCTTCGTTTCCACTGTGCAGGAAGAAGAATCACGGTCCCGCAGCTCGCCGAGGGCGTCCGTGAAGCCGCCCTCGATGCGGTAGCGGACCACGACGCGGGTGCCCAGTGGCAGGTCCAGGAGGATCACAGGCGTGCCGCGAGTTCGTCGTCCGACGGTTCCACCAGGTGGGTGCCGTCGGTGAAGACGATGGTCGGGATGCGGCGCGCGCCGTGCTGGAGGGAGCGCACCAGCGTCTCGGCGGCGGGGTCCGCCTCGACGTCCACGTAGTCGTACGCCACGCCGCGGGAGTCGAGCAGCGCGCGGCTGCGTTTGACGTCCGGGCACCAGTTCGCGCCGTACACGATCATGAAGCCACCTCCGAAACGGCAACCGAAGCAGACGAAGCGGGCACTCCATGCCCCAGGAACGTCAGCCAGTCGCGGAACACGTGGTGCACCGCCTCCGCCCCGACGGGTTCGCCGGGCGCGGGGAACGAGCGCGGGTGCAGGATGAAGCCGCGCTGCTGCGGGCCGCCGAGGGCGCCGTGGGACCCGACGTGCCGCTCGAACGGCGACGACTGGTCCGACTCCGGGTCGTAGCGGCTGTTGATCATGATGTCCGCGCAGTGCGGGAACGAGTCGACACGTTTGACCAGCTCGTCGGCGTACGGGCCGTAGTCCGCCAGCGGGTCCTCGCCGACGACGACGCCCGTCGCGAGGCGCTTCAGGCCGTCGCGGCCGAGGACGACGGGGCCGAACTCCGAGCTGTGCACCAGCATGAACCCGACGCCGTCGTGGTCGACCAGCGTCGGCAGCAGGTCCGGGTACTCGCGCTCGATCGTCTCCAGGTTCACGCGGCCCTCGTGCTCGGTGAACGACACCATCGCCAGGTGCCCGGACACCACGCAGACCACGCCGGGCGCCACGCGCGTGACCTCGCCGGGCGAGCCGCTCGTGGTGCGCGGCCGGTTCTCGGCGCACTCGGCGTCCTCGACGCGCGAACGCAGCCGGCGCGCGATCAGGCCGCCGGTGGTGGTCGCCTCGGCGAGCGCCGCGTTGACCTGCCAGCTCTCGGCCTGCCGGCGCTTGCCGTGCTCGGCCACGGGCGCGCCGCCGCACAGGCGGCCGACCAGGGCTTCCATGGTTTCGCCGAAGCGGTCGACGAACGCGTGGCCCTGGGTCTGGCCGTGGTCCGACAGCCCGACGATGTGGTAGCGCCGCGGCGCGATGCGGCTCGTGCGCAGCAGTCGCGCGAACTGCTGGTCGATCGAGCGCAGCACCTCCAGCGTGTCGAAGCGCTCGATGCCTGAGTGGTGCGCGACCTCGTCGTAGCCGAGGAAGTCCGCGTACACCACGGGCCGGCCCGCCAGCATGTCGCCGATGATCGCCGAGACGACCACGTCCCGCGCGATCACCGTGGTGCCCGGGCGCGCGAGCGGGTAGAAGCCGCCGCGCGGGATCCGCGGCACCACGCCCGCGCGGCGCTGCTTGGCGGCCGCGGACAGCTCGCGGAAGACGTCGATGAGGGCCACGCCGAACGTCCGCAAGACGTTGACCGGGTTCGCGAAGTACGCGCGGTAGCCGGCGCCGACGGAGTCGTGCCGCGGGCCGCGAACCTTGCGCGGCACGAGGACCGGGATGGAGCTCATGGTGAGGCTCACGTGCTCGGCGTCGCCGGAGAACAGGTTGCCGTGGCTGGCGCCGTCGCCCGCGAGCAGGCCGCGCCCGTTGGTGTGGCGGCGCTCGATCTCGGCCGCGTCGCTCGGGTGCGCGCACGCCATCACGTGGTCGCGGTCCTTCTCGTACCAGCGGAACCCGAGGATGTCGTGGTTGGAGCCGTGGAGGATGCCACACACGCTGGCGCCGGTCTGCGAGCTCCAGTCGGTGTGCCAGCGCGTGAGCGAATGCGTGCCTTCCGACAGCCACGCGGCGAACGTCGGCATGTCCCCGTCGCGCACGGCGCGGCGCACGGTGTCGTAGCCCAGCCCGTCGATCTGTAGGAAGACGACGCCGGGCGGCTCCTCGGCGAGGTCCTCACCGGGCGCGTGCTTGCGCCGACGGCGTGCGGCCCGGCGGAAGAAGATCTCGTCCTCGTCCACGGCGAGCGCGCTCGAGATCAGCGCGCCGACGGCCGACATCACCACCGTGATGATCACCGCCGTCCCGAACCCGGACAGCTCGACGCCCGGCACGGCCTGCAGGATCGCCAATGTCGCCGCGCCCAGCAGCAGGTACGTGCCCACGCCGAGCGTGAAGTACGCGATCGGCCACGCGACCCGCACCACCCACGGCCACACCACGGACGTGAGCAGCCCGAGGATCAGCGCGCACACGGTGGGCTGCCACCACGACCGCATGCTGAACCCGTCGAGCCACATGTCGAGCAGCCGCAACGCGCCCGTCACCGCGGCCCACACCAGCACCACGCGGGCGACGACCCGGCCGCCGCCCAGCAGGCGCCCCTTCGACGGAGCGGGTGTCGTCACTGATGTCCTCCAGTCCGTTCGGCCGCCCGCGCGCGCAGCTTGCTGATCACCGTCAACAACACGGTCACCAGCAGCACGAGCACGGTGGCCAGCAGCGTGGCGATCAACGGCGAATCGAAGATGCCGCCGCTCACGATGCCGAGCAGAGAATAGGCAACGGCCCACAACACGCAGGCCACGAGCCCCGCCGGCAGCAACTTGCGCCACGGGTACCCCAGCGTGCCCGCGGCCAGCAGCACCGGGATGCGCCCGGCCGGCACGAGCCTTCCGATCACGACCAGCTGCCAGCCTCGGCGCGCGAACTGCTCCCGCCCCTTGGCCAGCCGTTCGGCCTGCTGGCGCTTCTCCACCCACCGCAGCAGCGGTTCGCTCCCGAACCTGGGCACGGCGAAGGTCAGTACGTCCCCGAGATACGCGCCGGCGATCGCCAGCAGGATGACCAGCGGCAGCGACAGGTGATCCGTCGTCGTCGCGACGGCCGCCGCCGCACCCACCAACGCTCCCGTCGGCACGATCGGGATCACCGACCCCAGCAGGACCCCGCCGAACAGCGCCGGGTAGCCGATCGCCGACGGGTCCGACCAGTTCACGCCCGTTCCTCGGGGGCGGGCAAGGTCACTTCGGCGCCGGGCCGGGTGATCAGGACGTCCGTCGGCAAGCCCGCTTCGACCACGTGCTCGGCGAATGTTTCCGGCGGCTCTACGAGGAGCTTCTTCATCTGCTTCGTCAGGTGGATTCCGGGGACGGCCAGCGTCCCCCAATGGACGGGGACGACCGCCGCGGCTTTGAGCAACCCTGCTGCCACGGCGGCGCGTTCGGGGGTGAGGTGCCCGGGCCCGAGGTTCGGGCCCCAACCCCAGACGGGCAGCAGGGCGACGTCGACGGGACCGAGTTGCTTCATGCCTTCGAAGAGGTCAGTGTCTCCGGCCGAGTAGACCCTGGTGCCGTCCGCTTCGAGGAGGTGGCCGAGGGCCGGGCTCTGCGGCCCGTGGGTGAGCCGCGGTCCCCAGCGGTGGCCGGAATGGACGGCTTCTGTCGCGGTGATCCGGAGGTCGCCGTCCTGGAGGGTTTCTCCGGGGGCGATTTCTTCGACGTTGTGGACCCCGTGCTTCCTCAGCCACGCGCCGGCGCCCTTGGGGACGACGATCCGCGCCTTGCTGAGCAGGCGGAGCGAGGGAAGGTGCAGGTGGTCACCGTGCAGGTGGGAGATGAGGACCGTGTCCACCCCGGCCCAAGCCGACGAATCGGGCAGCGGGACCACCCGCGTTAACGGTCCCACACGCTTCGTGAGCACCGGGTCCGTCAGCACCACCCGCCCACCGAGCTCCACTCGCGTCGTCGCGTGGCCGAGGAAGTGCAGGTTCAAGCCTCTCACGCTTCGAGTATCACCTGATGAGGGCGAAAACGCCCGGAGGAGTGGTGGGTTGCACCCTGATCGGGTCGATCTTGTGTGGGGTTGGTGCGTGGTGGACGTGGTCGGATGGCTCGGCTACCTACGGAGCTGCTGGGCGGGGCGGGGCAAGCATGTTCCCAACGGTCACCGGTCCACCGTCACGCAGCTGAACCACCCGCCGGACGTACCGGCAAGACGGCCAACCATCTACCCAATGGTCACTTATCCACCGTCACGCAGCTGAACCACCCGCCGGACGTACCGGCAAGACGGCCAACCATCTGCCTAATGGTCACCGATCGGCAGACACGATTCCCGACTCAACCACCCGACAAAGCCGTCGGTTTCTCCGGCTAACCTTTCCCCGGCCGGCCCCCGGCGAAGCACTTTCTTCTACAGTTGGACGGTAGGTGGCTGCTTGGGGTGGGTTACCTGGCGGCAGAGAGGATGGAGGAGATCCTCAGTGAGCCTGTCCCCAAACCCGTTGGGCCTGCTGAGAAGGCCAGCGCGGCCAGGGCATCATCCGGAACGCCAGGGCGGCGGCGGATTTCCTCTTCCGTGTACCTGGCGCAGCCTTCGTGCCAGTTCAGGATTCCCGCCATCCAGTCCTTCAGTTCATCTGTGTAAGCCGTCAGTGCGGCTCGGACGTCCTCGTCGAGGGAGAAGTCCGAGAACAGGCCCGGTAAACCGACGTCGACAGCGTGTTCGAATTCCTTCATTCGGGCGGTCATCAAATCGTTGACGATCTCGAAAGCCGTCTGCTCATCCACGTCGAGGAAGTTGCGGACCACCAGTACCGAGTTGTGAAGCTCGCCTTCGTACTGGATTTCCTTCTTGTACGAGAACACGTCGTTCAGCAGGCAGGCATAATCCATCGCCGAGTGCTCGATGGCCTGGATGGTTCGAGTCCGGTAGATCTCCGGCGGTATCAACCGCCCGTGAGAAATTCGGGACAGGCTCATCGTGAGGTCTGAGCCGAAGGTCTTGCGCCGCATTTCGACATAGTCGATTGGATCAGGGATTCGGTTCTCGGCCTGGTTTGCCATTTCCCAGAGCCAGCTCTCGCACATGTCGACAACGGCCTTGCGGAAGGCGCGGCGTGACTCCAGGCTCATCGGGCCGGCCGTCCGAAGCCACAGGTCGGCGAGGCCGGCCTCCAGTGACCCCTCTGGAGCAGGTATGGGCTCGTCGTCGAGTGGCATGAAGAGCTTGAAGCGCTCCGTGGCCGCCTTCGCCGCGCCCAGGTTGCGGGAAGCTCCGAAGACCACGGGGTAGTAGTCGTCCCCATAGGTGCCCCAGGCCAGCCAGGCGCTGGTCAGGTCCAGTTGCTCAGGGGAAGCGTCGGGGTGGATGCCGGCCGAGCACAGGGGGAGGTCCATGGCCCGCATCTTGTGCTCGTCCCAGACCACGCCGTCGAGGAAGCCCATCGAGGTGCACCAGTCGGCCAGGCGGTCGCGGACAGCGGCCAGGTGCGGGCTCAGGCGGAGCTCGAAAGGCATGTAGATCTCGGGTCGGACGATCGGGCCCACGGCCTCGTGCGGCTGGTGGGAGAAGGACCGCAAACGCTGGGGAGCGGTGCTCACCAAGGAGGAGAAGATGCGAGCAGCCGAGGTGCCCAAGCCGGTCGGGCCGCCCAGCAACTCGGGGCCGCCGCGCGAGTCGAGCGCGCCTTCGTTCATGTAGCGGCTGGAGCGCAGGTGCCATTCGTGGCCGCCGGACTGCCAGTCCTGGAGGCCCTTGACGTAGGCGAAGGTCTCGGCGCGGCCGGACAGGTCCACGGCGTGTTCGTCGAATAGAGCCGGGACTTCGGTGAGGGCGGTGTGTTCGAACTGGTGCAACCGGGACGTGAGGAGGTCGTTGACGGCGTCGGCGGCTTCCTGGGTGGTGCAGCCGAGGAACTTCTCGAAGACGAGCACGCCATTCGAAAGCTCGCCCTCGTCTTCGACCTCGCGTTGGTAGGAGAACAAGTCGTTGCGGAGGTGGACGGCGTCGGCGAAGCAGTCGCGCAGGACCTCCATGGGGCGGGAGGCGGCGATGGCGTCGGGAACTTCGGCGTGGACCGAGTGCTCGATGAGGTTCGCGGACCAGGGTGCGCCGCCGACCTTGCGGCGCATTTCGATGTACTCGATGGGGTTTGAGACGCGGCCCTCGTTGATGTTGGCGAGTTCCCACAAGGACTCGTCCAGCAGGTTGCGCGTGCTTTCCACGAAGCGGCGGCGCCAGCCCTCGGAACGATGCGGGACGGTGCGGTTCCACAGGTCCTCGAGCCCACGTTCGACGGGGTTCTCCGCGGTCGCCGTGATGTCGCCCGTGACCGGCATGAACAGGGCGATCCGGTCGAGGTAGGCGCGGGCGCTGTCGATGTCGCCGGTGCGCTTGAACAGCTCCAGGAAGTGGTCGTCGAAGTAGAAGACCCAGACGTACCAGTCGGTGATGAGGTCGAGCTCCGTCGCGCCCGCGTCCGGGTGGGTGTAGGCGCAGAGCAGCGCGTAGTCGTGGGAGTCGAAGTCGTGTTCGTCCCAGATTACGGTGCCGTGCTGGGGGACGTCGATCATGTCCATCGTGTACGCCCACGCCTTGCTGTGCTCCCGCGCACCGTCGAGGTGCGGGTTCAGCCGGGCCGGGTAGGGCATGTAGAACTCGGGCAGAGCGAACGGCTGCACAGCGCGGTCCTGGCCTTCCCAGTGGTGGTCACCGACCCAGAGAATCAACCAAACGCGCCGGGCGCCCCGGAAGGTCCGCGCGGGCGTTCCACCCGATCGCTCGCACCGTGTCGCCCGGGCGGCCCAGCCCGGATCACGCCTGAGTCGTTTCCGGGGCCGCCGCGTCATACTTCGGTGAAGATCAACGCACGCCGGGGAAGTACGGCAGGCTGTCCGGCGTTCACCTGAATGCCCAGACTTCGAGGAGCGACGAATGAGCGACGAGACCCGCGTGGTCCGCAACGACGAGAAGCACCGCTACGAGGTGTACGCGGACGACCAGCTGGCCGGCTTCACGCAGTACCTCCTGCGCGACAACCAGACGGTGTTCACCCACACCGAGATCGACAAGGCCTTCGGCGGCCGCGGCCTCGGCACCACGCTGGCCACCTACGCGCTGGACGACGTCGTGGCCAACGGCGGGGTGATCGTGCCGGTTTGCCCGTTCATCGCGGCTTTCCTGCGCAAGCACACCGGCTACGAAGAGCACGTCCAGTGGCCGGAAGGCACTTCTGACGCGCAGTAAGTCCTTTGTGGACTCAGCCGAGCCGCTCGGCGAGGACGCCCGCGCGGGCGAGTTGTACCGCGCGGGCCCGTGAAGCGGCGAAGCGAAGTAGGCCCGGCGGCGTGTGCAGCCGCAGCGTGTCGGTGACGCGCGTGCCGCCGCCGTCGGGTTCGAGGTCGAACCGGTAACCCATCCGCACGCCGCCGGGCGACACCACGTCGCCGTGGACCGCCGCCGTGCCGGTGGTGCGGAGCGTGACGACGATCGGGTTGTCGTGGCGCAGAAAGCCGAAGAAGCGGAACCGCTCCACCGCGGTGTACCGCGTCAAGCCTTCTTCCCGTGCGACGTCGCGCACCTCCACCACCAGCGGTGACAAGCCGACGTAATTCGAAGGCTCCGCGAGGTGGGCGACGACGTCCGCGGGCGGTGCGGCCACGGTGAACGCGTGGCTCAGCTCGGTGTCGGGCACGCGCCGACCTTAACCGGAAGCGCCGCCCCGCGATTGCCCCGTGGCGCCCGGCGGGTAACCCATCCCGGTGAATGGTGCGGTCGCACGGCTGTTCGGCCTAGTGCTCCTGAGCCGAACGGGTGCGAGCAGGCCGATTTGCCCGGATGACTTGGTTATTAACCAACCTTCGTCGGTGGTGCGTTGGTTGCCTGGCAACAAAAGTGTGGGGAGTCCCACCGTGGTTTGCGCGAGCCGCTCGCGCAGGATCCGTCCAGCTCAACTGGAGGAAGATTCCATGACTTCCCGGAAAACGTTCGTCGCCGGCTTCACCGTGTTCTCCGCGGCGGCGCTTACGGCCGGCCTTTGCGTGAGCGCGGCTTCGGCCAGCCCGCTCGCCTTCGCGCAGATGCAGACCCAGGCCATCACCCAGGCGACGCAGGTCGTCGACAGCCTCGGCCTGTCGGGCGGTGGCATCTACCTCGACAACGGCAAGGCCATCGTCAACGTCACCGACGCGGCCGCCCAGCAGAAGGCCGAAGCCGCCGGCTTCGCCACGAAGCTGGTGAAGCACAGCTTCGCCGCGCTGACCAACGCCAAGAACTCCCTCGACGGCGTGAAGAACGTGCCGCAGACGGCGTGGGGCATCGACACCAAGAACAACCAGGTCGTCGTGAAGATCTACGACGCGGCCTCGAAGACCACCGTCGACAAGGTCACCGCGGCCGCCGCGAAACTGGGAGACTCCGCCCGCATCGAGCACCGCGCCGGCAAGCTGTCGACCTACATCGCCGACGGCGACTCGATCAACAACGGTCAGTTCACCTGCTCCCTCGGCTTCAACGTCACCCGTGGCGGCGAGCCGATGATGCTCACGGCCGGCCACTGCACCAACGAGGGCGGCACCTGGTCGGGCGGCGACGTCTCCGGCGCCCGCGTGGTGGAGAGCGACTGCCCCGGTGCGGACTCCGGTCTGCTGACCCGCCCGAACGGCTCGGGTGACGGCGCCATCAACACCGGCCAGACCATCAGCAGCGCCGGCACGCCGACCGTCGGCGAGCAGATCCAGAAGCAGGGCCAGACCACCGGTGGCGGCAGCGGCGAGGTCACCTCGGTCGACGAGTCCGTGAACTTCGACGTGGGCGTGCTCAACCACGAGTTCGGCACCACCGCGCACACCGACCACGGCGACTCGGGCGGCCCGGCGTACGACGGCTCGAAGGGCCTCGGCACGCTGTCCGGCGGCGACACCGTGACCAGCTACTTCTACCCGCTCACCCTCGAGCTGCAGTCCTATGGGCTCGAGCTCGCCTGATAAAGCGCTACGGAAGGCCCCTCCACTCGAAGCAGCGGTGGAGGGGCCTTCTTCGTGCGTACGCTGACGGTCATGGAGCCGAATTCGAGCCTGGCCAGGCGGTTCTGGGTCGCGCTGGAGCCCCTGCACGCCGTGGTCTACTTCGCGTCCGAGCCCGCCGCGGCGGCGAAGGAAGTGGGTCTGCGCGGCTGGTGGATGGGGTACTTCGCGGGCCGCGCGGCGCCGCTGGGCCCGATCGGCCCGGGGCCGGTCACGTCGATGTTCTACGGCTTCGCGCCCGGGATGGTCGCGCGCGCCCTGCCCGACGCGTGGACGTTCGCGAAGCCGGAAGACGTGCTGCAGACCCGGATTCTCGCCGTGGAAGCCGCTTTGACGCGGTTGCTGCCATCGGGCGCCGAACTCGACGAACTGACCGGGCTGCTCGAACGCGCCGTCGCCGGCTGCCGCTTCGACGGCCGTCCGCTCGCCGCCGCGTGGGCGTCGGCCGAACCTCCCGACCGTCCGCGCGCCCGCCTCTGGCTCGCCACCTGCGCCCTCCGGGAACACCGCGGCGACGGCCACGTGCTCGCCGGCGTGTCCGCCGGGCTGTCCGGCCTCGACGCGAGCCTCACCCACATCGCCGCAGGCGCCACGACCCGCGAGATCGTCCAGCGTGCCCGCGGCTGGACCGACGAGGAGTGGGAAGACTCGAGGGCCCGCCTGCTTTCCCGTGGCCTGCTGGACTCCGCCGGCCGGCTCACGGCGAGCGGCGCCGCCGTCCGCCACGACGTCGAGGAGATGACCGACCGCCTGGCCGCGGACCCGCTCGAAGCGCTCGGCCCGGACGGCGTGGACCGCGTGCTGCAGCTGGCCGTACCCCTCAGCCGCGCGGTCGTCGACGCGGGTGGCCTCCCGATCCCGAACCCGATGGGTGCCGTCCGGCCATAAAGACGGAGAAAACCCGCGGCTCGGTTCTCGAGTCGCGGGCCGTGCGGTGTCCGCAGGCGGTCTCGTGGACCGCGCGCGGACACCGCCGTCCTCAGTCGGTGAGCGGCGCGGCGGCGTTGCGGCCCCGCAACAGGTCGTACTGGCAGCGCAGCTCGTGCGCCTGCCTTGACAAGGTCGACTACTTGGTCGGACGTGAAGGGGAACTGCGGGCGCTCGCACGTGATCTCGACGACGACGCCGACTTTGAGGAAGTCGCCCGTAAGTTGCTGGCGATGCCCGTGGGTGCGGTTTGCGCGGTGGAAGCGTTCGGCTGCCGCATCCGCTCGAAGAACCTGCTGGAGCGCGTGAGCCTGCTGACGAACAACCTGGCCAAGGTCGCCGCGCTGGAAGCCGCGGGAATTGTGGTGAAGCGGGAGAAGTTGATCGTCGACCACCCCGGCGAGCACACGTCGCGCTACCTCGAAGCCAAAGAACGGCACGGCCACGCGATCCTCACCGCTGGTAGCTTCGCCTGAGTGAAGGCTGCGTTCGTCGAGAAGCCCGGCCCGGTCGAGGAGATCCGCTTCGGCGACCTCCCCGATCCCGTGCCGGCGCTCGGTGAGGTGCTCGTCGAGGTCGTCGCGAGCACCGTGAACCCCGTGGACACGTTCGTGCGCAACGGGATGTGGCCGGTGCCGGGGCCGTGGCCGCTCGTGCTGAGCCGGGATTTCGTCGGCCACGTCGCGGACTCGGCGAACGGCTTCGCGGCCGGGGAAACGGTGTGGGGCAACAGTCTCGGGCACGGCGGACGACAGGGTGCGGCGGCCGAACGCGTTGCTGTCGCGGCAGATCGGTTGTACCGCCTGCCCGCCGGAGTGGATCCGTTCGACGCCGTCGCCGTGGTGCACCCCGCGGCCACGGCGTACCTGGCGTTGTTCACACACGGCGGGCTGCGCGCCGGGCAGACTGTGCTGGTGGTCGGCGGTGGCGGCAACGTCGGGACCGCGTTGATCGAGCTCGCCGCCGCGGCGGGTGCGCACGTGGTGGCCACGGCGTCGGCGGCGGATCTGGACCACTGCGTGACTCGCGGCGCCGATCTGGCGCTGGACTACCGCAAGACCGAGCTGCCGGACGGCATCGACCTCTACGTGGACACCTCCGGCACCAACGACCTCGAAACCGCCGTGGCGCACCTGGCGTTCCGCGGCCGGGTCGTGCTGCTCGCGGGGCCGCGCACCCGGCCGGTGCTGCCCGCCGGCGAGCTGTACCTGAACGACCAGTCCGTGGTCGGGTTCGTCATCTCCCGGGCGACGGCCGCCGAACTGGCCAATGCGGCGGCGGCGCTGAACGAGCGGTTCGCCGCCGGTGGTCTGCGACCGCGGGCGGTGGAGCGGGTGCCGCTCGCCGAAGCAGCCGAAGCGCACGGGCGAATGGAACGTGGTGAGCTGCACGGGCGCCGGATCGTGCTCGTCGTCGGAGATCCTGTCGATTCCTGAGCACCTCGTTCGACGCACGGGTGGAAGCGGAAGCCCGACGAACGGAGAGCCCATGCTGCTCGAAGGAAAGAACGCAGTGGTCTACGGCGGTGGCGGAGCGATCGGCGGTGCCATCGCGTGCGCGTTCGCCGAGGAGGGCGCACGCGTCTTCCTGGCCGGCCGCACCCGCGCGAAACTCGACAAGGTCGCCGACGAGATTCGCGCGGCGGGCGGGCGCGCCGACGTCGAGGAGCTCGATGCCCTGGACGAGCAGGCCGTCGACGAACACGCCGACGCCGTTGTCGCCGCGGGAGGCAGCCTCGACATTTCGGTCAATGTCATCACCCACGGCGACGTGCAGGGCACCCCGCTGCTGGAAATGTCCTTGGCCGACTACGAACAACCGGTGGTCACCGCCGTGCGCACGACGTTTCTCACCATGCGCGCGGCCGGCCGCCACATGAAACGCCAAGGTGGCGGCGTCGTGCTCGTCTTCGGCGGCGACGGGGATCCGGTGCGCAGCCACCCGGTCGGCGGACTGCAGGTGGCGTTCGCCGCGCTCGAAGCCATGCGCCGGCAACTCGCCGCGGAGCTGGGCGGCCACGGCGTCCGCACCGTCACCCTGCGGACCGGTGGCGTGCCCGAATCGCTCCCCGCGGATTTCGCGCACACCGAGGCGGTCACGGAAGGAATCGCGAAGGGCACCATGCTCGGCCGACCCGCGACGCTCGCGGACGTCGGCGCGGTCGCCGCGTTCGTGGCCTCCGACCGCGCCCGCACCATGACCGCCGCGACGGCCAACATCAGCTGTGGCGCACTCGTGGATTAGCTCTTGCCACGCGCCGAGATCTGCTGCACGGCCCAGGCGTTGCCATCCGGGTCGGAGAAGTGAAAGAAGCCGATGTTGTCGAGGTCCTCGGGCCGGCCCGTGGCCGGGTCGGGCCCGAGGAGCTGGATCTCGCTGACGTCGACGCCGCCCGCGAGCAGCGTCTCGCGGGCGCGCGGCAGGTCGGCGACCACGAGCTGCAGGCCCTTGAGCGACCCGGGCGGCATCGGGGGCACCACGCCCTCGCCGACGACGATCGAGCACCCGGAGCCCTGCGGGGTCAGCTGCACGACGCGGGCGCCGGGCCCGACCACGGTGTCGTGGTCGACGTGGAAGCCGCACTGCTCGGCGTAGAACGCCTTCGCGCGGTCCACATCGGACACGGGAACGATGACGACCTCGAGTGTCCAGTCCATCCCCGAGTTCTAATCGGGCAAACCAGGCGGGTCAAGGTTCGGCGGTTCAACCACGCCGGAGTCAGCTACCCAGGAACCGCGACAACGCTTCGCGCGCCTTCGCGTCCCGAGAAGCCAGGGCCTGCAGCTCCTCGGCGAGCACCGTCACCCACTCCTCGACGTCGGTGTCCCGGCGGCTGATCACGACCCCGCGCACCACCTGGCGAATCTCGCCCGTGACCCCGCCGGACCGGCCGGCCGTGAGCACGAGCAGCTGGTGCGGCGTCGACACGCGCACCTCCACCGGCTGCCCGAGGCGCCCGGCCACGCGGTCGGCGAAGCTGCGCCGCCGGTCGATCTCGACCATGCCCGGCGGGAGGGCGTCGCCGAGGGTCTCGGACAGCACGCGGGTGTAGGACTCGACGTCGGCGCGATCGGCGCGCAGGGCGGCCACCAGGAGGTGGAACTCGCCGGCCGGGCCGAGCTCTGACCCGGACATCAGTCGGTGAGGGGCAGCACGAGCTGCGGCTTGGTGATGCGGTGGTCGGGGCGCAGCGGCTTCACGGCGGTGCCGATGGCGAAGAACTCCGTCGTGTGCCCGCCCCATCGATGCGGCAGTGACAGCAGTTGCACCCCCACGATGCCTTCGGCTTTCAGCTGCTCGGCCTCGGCCTGCATACGCGACATCGCCAGCTCACGCGCGTCGTAGAGGGCCTCGGTGTACTGCGGGATCTCCACGTTCTGCCCGATATTGCTCATCGCCTGGCGGAACCGCTGGTGCGCGATGTGGTAGACGCACGTGCCCATCACCATGCCCAGCGGTGCGTAACCGGCTTGCACGAGAGTCCAGAAGTCCTGGCCGGACAGGTCAGACGTGAACGGCTTGCCCGTGTTGTTGCGCCACTCGCCGGGCTCGTCGGCCTTCACCGCGGTACCGACGGCGACGAACTCCGCCAGGTCGCTGCCGAACTCCTTGAACTCGATCTCCAGGCGTACGGCCACGATCCCGTCGGCGCCCAGCAGGTCGGCCTCGGTCTCCATGCGCGTCATCGCGAGCTCGCGCGCGTGGTACATCGCGGCCGACAGGCGGTCCATCTCCTGGTTCTTGCTCCAGCGCCCCATCTGGAACCCGACGTGGTAGATGCTCGATCCGAGCACCAGGCCCAGCGGGCGGAAGCCGGCCTCGCGCACGAGCAGGAACTCGTTCACGCTCAAGTCGGACGTGAACAGGCTCGTTGCCTGCCCCGGCCGCATCTCGGCGAGCCGGCGCATCGCATCCTCGGGGATGTGTTGCGCGGCGGGGTCCGTGGTCGTCACGGGGCCTCCTTCAAACTCGGTTCAGCGGCAGGATGGTGAGCGCGGACGTGGGCGCGGAGCTGCCGACGTGGAATCGGGCGATGGCGGTGCCGAACACGCTCGCCACCCCGGCCACGGCCACCTCGCCCAGCTGCCACGTGTCGAGCGACATCCGCGAGACGATCGCCCCGTCGGCGCCGGTGGTCTGCACGGTCTTGCGGAACTGGCTGCGCGCGTCGGCCCGCACCTCGGTGACGAGCCGGGTGTGGGCGTCGACCTCGACGTTCCCGGCCCACATCGTGGTCTGGTACTGCATGTTGTAGTCGAACGTGGTGTGCGCCGAGATGCCGATCGCGACGGCCGCGGGCACCCAGCCGGCCTGCATCAGCTTGCCGACGTCCTGGCCCGGCAGCTCGGTGGTGAACACGCGCCCGGGCCGTTGCGGCGTCTCCGCGCGCACCGCGGAGCCGAGCGCGACGAACTCCTGCATGGTCTCGTCGAGCCGAGTGACGGACGTGGTGATGCCGAGGACGCCGTCGGCGCCGATCGCCTCGGCCTCCAGCCGCAGCCGGTCCAGCGCGACGCGGTAGCCCTGACGGAGCGCGTCGGCGTAGATGGCGGCCTGCTGGTTGGGCGTGATGCCGAAGCCGGAGGTCCAGCCGAGGCGCTCCACGACGCACCCCATGACCTCCCCCACGGGGGTGAATCCGGCGACTTCCGCGCCGACCGCGCCGGGGACGCTCAGCAGCGAGGTGCGCAGGCCGGACGAAGCGAACCGGTCGACGCGCGCCCGCGCGACCGGCGGCAGTCCATGGCCATCCCAGTCGGGCACTCGGACCTCCTCGCGGGCCTCGGCGCGGCCCTCAGCGTCCATCGTGGCACGAGGGGGAGACGAAGTCGGAACGAGAAGGCGGGGTTGTCCGGAACGTCCTTCAGTGTGTGGCGAGCTCCACGCGGTTGCGGCCCGCCTGCTTCGCCCGGTAGAGGGCGGTGTCGGTGGCGACCAGTACGTCGTCGACGCCGGTGAGGTGCTCGGCCGGGTAGAGAGCGCAGCCGATCGACACGGTCAGGTCGCTGATGACCGTGTCGCGCTCGGGCAGCGGCACGACGACCTGCGGGATGCGCCGGCGGATGCGGTCGGCGAGCTGGCCGAGCTGCTCCATCGTCGGCACGTTCGGCAGCACGATCGCGAACTCCTCGCCGCCCCAGCGGCCGCAGATGTCCTGGTCGCGCACCTCGCTGCGCAGCGCGAGGGCGATCTCGCGCAGCACGACGTCGCCCGTCGGGTGGCCGTAGGTGTCGTTGATGGCCTTGAAGTGGTCGAGGTCGAGCAGCAGCACGCCGACGGTGCCGTTGCCGGTGCGGGCTCGCTCGAGGTACTGCTCGGCGAGCGTGCGCCACCAGCGCTTGGTGGCCAGGCCGGTGGTCACGTCGGTGCGCGCGTCGCGCTGGAACTGCGCGAGCAGCAGGCCGCGGTGCAGCGCCACCAGCGCCACGACCACGCCGGTGAGCACCAGCGGGTTGGCCAGCAGGAGCAGCGCGGCGGTGACCAGGCCCAGGCCGATCGCGCCGGCTTCCAGCAGCTGGTCGCCGAAGCCGGAGAACAGGTCCGAGAGAGAGCGCGGCGGGCTCGAGAGCGCGATGGCCACCATCACCAGCGCCGTGTTGATGGCCCAGCGCAGGGCGGCCGCGAAGATGATGACGACCAGGTCGGTGAGGCCGGGCAGGAAGCCCGTGGCCGGCACGCCGGGGTAGTGGTGCATGCCCAGCGCGAGCACGGCGACCGCCGCCTGTGTGCCGCACAGCACGGTCGCGGCGGAGAAGATCCAGCGGTGGGGGAGCACGGGCCGTTCGCGTGGCCAGACGCGCCACCACGCCATCGCGTAGGTGAACACGACCATCGCCGTGGCCAGCACGGCCGGCAGCGCCACCACCGCCGCGATGCTCCACACGGCCTTGGTGTCGACGTACGCGACCGTGGGCGCGCGGTTGTACTCGCGCTGGCGCTCGATGTGGCGCGTCGCCTCGATGGCGACTGCCGCGCACACGGCCAGCACGCCGAAGCGGATCAGGTCCTGCTGGTGCACGGGCACCAGCCACGCGGTGCTCACCGACGCCAGGATCGCCAGGAAGTTGACGAGGAGCACAAAAGTGCGGACATGAGAGGGCAACCGCCAAAGGCGCCAGCCCGTGAACCATCCGGCAGACCGGTTTGCTCGTCCGCGCACTCTTCACCTCACCCGGTTGGCTTCTACCGTAAACGACGGGGCGCGCCGTGTGCCGCCCGTGGTCCGGACTCTGGGACCTGGCCGGGGAATTTCGCCCGGACAGCCCAGTGCCCGGCCTGCGCAGAGGGGAGGTGACCACTGAGCGTAGTGGTGGCCCGCCGCGATTCCTTGGCGTACCTGGGAATCCGCGGCCTCCGGCCACTGAAGCCACTGACGTGCGACAACCACGATCGGTGACCGGCGGGCTCAGCGAAACCGCCGGTCGGCGCGGCCCTGGCGAGGAGGTGACGACGGTGCGCGACAACAACTGGACGGTCTCCGCCTGAGTGGTCTGGACCGTTGAGCTCGACCTGAGGTCGAGAGTTCCGGTGTTTTCGGTGCGTTCTGCGGGAGGAGGTGTCCACGGTGCAGGACAACAACTGGTGAGTCCGAACTGTTGGCGAACCGCGACGTGGAAAGGAGGTCCGGCCGTGCGGGACAACAACTGGTGACGGCCGAAGTCCGCTGAACAGCCGAGGTGAAAGGGGGTATAGCCGTGCGTGACAACAACTGGTGACCGACGAGCCCGACGAAGCACTGGCAGGGAAGGAGGTTTCGGCGATGCGTGACAACAACTGGGCCCGCTGAGGTCCTGAGGTCAGACCAACGAACACGACGAACGGAGAGGAGACGCCGGTGCGTGACAACAACTGGACCCGCTGACGCAAGTGGCCAACGTCCGTGACGAGTGGAGAGGAGCCGCGCGTGCGTGACAACAACTGGACCCGCTGATCCCCGCCCGACAACCCCGATAACCCCGACAACTCCGACGAGCCGAGAGGAGCGCCAGGTGCGCGACAACAACTGGACTCGCTGATCCCCGCAGGCGACCCCGACGAGCCCGAGAGGAGAAGCACGTGCGTGACAACAACTGGACCCGCTGAACCCCGCCCGACAACCGAGACGACCCCGACCGAGACGACCCCGACCAGCCGAGAGGAGCGCCAGGTGCGCGACAACAACTGGACCTGCTGAACCGAGCCCGGCGAACACCCGACGAGGGGGTGAAAGGCATGCGTGACAACAACTGGACGTGAGTCCTGCCCGCGAGCGGGCCCGACCGTGCACGAGAGCCGCGAGCACCACGAGCACCACGAGGAGGTGGGTCGGTCGCCGGACGTGAGCCGTGAGGTTCAGGACGCGGCAGGTGGCGTGGCCCCGTCGAGAGGACTTCGACGGGGCCACGCCGCGCGCAGCCACGCCGTGGCGGCGAGGGCGGCGACCGTCGCACCGGCGACGGCCGCGACGGCCACCACGGTCGTGGGCGCGAGCACTTGCGCGAGCGCCCCGGCGGCCGCGATGGCGAGGCCCTGCGACGCCCGCAGCGCTGCGATCGCGACGCCGATCACCTGGCCGCGCTGCTCGGGCGGGGCGGCCAGGCTGTACTGCACCTGCGTGATCAAGTCGTGCGCGGAGAACATCCCGGACAAAGTCCACAAAACCACGATCACGACGAGCCCGGGTGTCCAGGCCGTCGGCAGCAGCATCAGGCTGGTCGCCATGGCGAGCGGCCCCAGCAGCCGCGCCTGACGTACGCGTGGCAGCCGGCTGAGCAGCACCGCGCCGAGCAGCGACCCGACGGGGTTGGCGATGAGCAGCCACGGCAGCACCCCCGTGCCGCCGAGCTGTGCGGCGATCGGCACGGCCAGGCCTTCGGGCACCACGTAGAACCCGCTGCAGCACGCGATCGCCAGCAACGACCGCAGCCGCCGGTCTCGCCCGACCAGCCGGCAGCCCGCGACGAGCGAAGCCCACTGGGAGGCCGCCGCGGGACCCCGCTCGACGACGTCGACAGGGTGCGGCCGCAGCCCGCAGCGCAGCGCGAGTGCCGACACCGCGAACGTCACCGCGTCCACCGCCAGCGCGCCCGTCACCCCGAGCCACGCGACCACCGCCGCGCCGGCGCCGAAGCCGATCACGAGCGCCGCCTGGTACGTCGAGGACAACATCGCCTGGCCGACGGGCAACCGGTCCGGCCCGAGGATGTCCGGCAGCACGGCCTGCCGCGCCGCCTGGAACGGTCCCGCCGCCAGCTGCACGGCCACCAGCAACGCCGCCGCGACCGGCCACGGCAGCCCGGGAATCGCCATCACGGCCACGAGCACGGCGCGCAGCACGTCGGCCACCACGAGCACCGTGCGGCGCGGGAACCGGTCGGCAAGGCCGCCGAGCGCGCCGCCGAGCAGATCGGGCAGGTAAGTCAACGCGTACGTGAGCGCCGCCCAGCCCGCGGATTCGGTACGGTCGAACACGAGAACCGTGAGCGCGACGCGAGCCAGTTGATCACCGGCGACCGACAGCACGTGCGCGAGCCACAGGGCCCGGAATTCGGTCACGCCGAACACGTTTCGGAATGACGGGGCCTCGGCGCTCATATGATCAGAGTGTCCCGGGTCGGCCACACGGAGCAACCCCCGCACTCACCGGTGGGTCGTAGGGACACCCGGGCGAGCGCCGTGAAAAACTTGGCGATCGCCGTCCGTGAACGTCGCACTGAGGGGTTTTTCGTTGACCGAGGAGAGCCGGCAGATCGCCGGTCGCTACCAGCTCGTCGAGCTCATCGGCAGCGGCGCCATGGGCATGGTCTGGCGCGGCGAGGACAAGATCCTCGGCCGCGTCGTCGCGGTGAAAGAACTCCTCATGCCGATGAACCAAGGCGAGGAGAAGGTCGCCGAGGCGAAGAGCCGCGCCATGCGCGAGGCTCGCATCGCCGCGCGCCTGCAGCACCCCAACGCCATCTCCGTGTTCAACGTGGTCGAGTACGAAGACCGCCCGTGGCTGATCATGGAGTACCTCCCCTCGCGCAGCCTCTCGGCGAAGCTGCACGACGACGGCCCGCTGACCGTCGACGAGGTCATCCCCATCGCCGTGCAACTGGCCGGCGTGCTCACCGCCGCGCATCGCGCCGGCATCGTGCACCGCGACGTGAAGCCGGGCAACGTCCTGCTCGGCGAAGACGGCACCGTCAAGGTCACCGACTTCGGCATCTCCCGCGCGGTCGGCGACGTCACGCTGACGGCGACGGGCGAAATCTCCGGTACGCCCGCGTTCCTCGCGCCCGAAGTCGCGCGCGGCGAAGAAGCCATGTTCGCTTCCGACGTCTTCGCCCTCGGCGCCACGCTCTACATGGCGGTGGAGGGCGCGCCGCCGTTCGGCACGGCGGACAACGCGATCGCGTTGCTGTACCGCGTGTCCAGCGGTTCGATCACCCCGCCGAAGCAGGCGGGGAAACTGGAGCCGCTGCTGCTGAAGCTGCTGGAGCTCAAGCCCGAAGACCGGCCGTCGATGGCCGAGGTGCTCACCGAGCTGCGGGAGCTCGACGGCGGCGTCACGCCCGTCGCGTCGGTGCCGATCCCGCTGACGGTGCCCGCGCCGATCCCGGCCGCTCCGGCTCCGGCCGTCGCTCCGACGACTCCCGCCCCGGCACCCGTCGATCGAAGACGGCGCTCGATGGTCCTCGCCGGCCTCGGCGCGGTGCTCGTGGTGGTCATCGTCGTGGTGATCGTGCTGGTGAACCGCAACAGCGGCACGACCCCGACCGCCGGTGGTGCGTCGCCGGTGGTCAACTCGTCGTCCGCGAACTCCCCGGCTCCGACCACGAACCCGCCGACTACGCCGACGACACCGCTTTCGAGCGCCCCGTCGGCACCCAGCAGCCCACCGTCGTCACCGACGTCGTCGAGCAGCTCGGTCAACTCGCCGCAGTCGATGGAGGCCGCGCTGACGAACTACTTCTCGCTCATTCCCGGCGACCTGCAGCAGGGCTTCGGCCTGCTCACGGACAGCTTCAAGGCGAGCAAGCACCAGACTTTCGCCACGTACCAGAACTTCTGGGACGACTACAAGTCCGCGCGCGCGAGCAACGTGAAGTCGATCGGCACCGACATGCTCAGCGCTGACATCACCTACGTGTCCGCCAGTGGGGCCAGCCAGACCAACCACCACACGTACCACATGGTCAACGACAACGGCGTGTGGAAGATCGACTCCGAGAGCTGATCGCTCACTCCAGCAGCAGCTCGATGGCCCCGGCCGCGTCGGCAACGATGTGGTCCGGGGCCTTTTCGTCCCCATCCCACGCGCGCCCGCGATCGACCCACACCGTGTGCAGCCCCGCGGCCCGGCCGCCGGCGACGTCGGTCTCTTCGCCGTCGCCGACCATCCAGCCGTCGCGCAACGGCGCCTCGCAGCGTGCCGCCGCGATCTCGAACAGCCGCCGGTCCGGCTTGCCGACGCCTTCGTGTTCCGAGATCGCCCACCCGTCCACGAGCCCCGCGACGCCCGTGCACAGCAGGGTGGCGAGCTGCTGCTCGGCGTTGCCGTTGGTCACCACGCCGATCCGCCAGCCCGCCCCCCGCAACCGCGGCAAGCCGGCCAGCACGCCCGGCGCGGCGGGGATCAAGGCCGGGTGCCGCTGCCGGTACGACTCGAGCAGCTCCGCGGCGGTGTCCCGCAAGGCGAACCGGTCGCGCACGTCCTTGAAGAAGACGTCGCGCGGGGCGAGCCCGTCCTGGTCGGCGGTCGCGAGCCAGGCGGCGTCGTCGGGCGTCAGGCGGTGTTCCGCGCAGAACTCCCAAGCCCAGCGCCGGAAACCCTCCGCCCGGTCGACGAGGGTGTTGTCGAGGTCGAACAGCACGAGCCGCACCGAACGACCCTAAGCAGACATCGCGCGCACCCGCACGCTGATCCGGCCCGAACGACCCGAGCGGCGCAGGCCGACCGTCGGGTCAGCGCGCGAGCAGCTCCAGCGAGACCTCCCACAGCAGCGTCGCGACTTCGGGGTCGAGCGCGTGGGCCGCGACGCCGTCGTGTGACGGCGGGACGTGGGGCTCGGCTTCGTTGTTGTCCTCGAAGTAGCGGCCGCCGACGCCGGCCAGCAGGGGAGACACGGCGAGCAGCACCGAGGTCGACGCGCCCTGCTCGGTGGTCTTCCACGCGTAGGTCCTGGCGATCTCGGCGAACTCGGGGTCGTCGGCCTGGTGGCGCTGCAGGTTGGTGCGGATGCCGCCGGGCATGAGGGCGTTGGCGGTGATGCCGTCGGTGGCCCAGCGCCGCGTGGCCTCGACGGCGAAGAGCACGTTCGCGGACTTCGACTGGCCGTAGGCGGACCACGGGTCGTACTCGCGGCGTTCGAAGTGGATGTCGTCGAAGACGATGCCCGAGCGCAGGTGGGCGCTGGAGCTCACGGCCACGATGCGTGCGTCGCCGGTTTGGGCGAGGGCGTCGTGCAGGCCGAGCGCGAGGCCGAAGTGGCCGAGGTGGTTGGTGGCGAACTGGTGCTCCCAGCCTTCCGGCGTGCGGTTGAGCGGTTCGGCCATTACGCCGGCGTTGTTCACGAGGATGTGGAGCGGGCCCTGCCAGTCGCTCGCCAGCTTGGCGACGGAGGCGCGGTCGGCCAGCTCGAGGTGCTTGACGTCGACTGCCGCGTTGCCCGTGGCCGCCGTGATCGCCTGGGCCGTGCGGTGCCCGGCCTCGGTGTTGCGGACGGCCAGCGTGACCTCGGCTCCGGCCTGCGCGAGCGCGCGGGCCGTCTCGACGCCGATGCCGGACGCGCCCCCGGTGACGATCGCGCGGCGGCCGGTGAGATCGACGCCCGCGCTGACGTCGGCGGCGGTGGACTCCCTGGTGAACGGAGTGGTGATGCGCATGGCGTTCCTGTTCTGGACTCGATGCGGAGGAGTCTCCGGTTGAGTCCGACACTAACCGGAGGACCCTCCGTTCGCAAGTATGCTTGAGTTGACGGGAAGGAAAAGGGGAGAGGTGACCAAGCCGCTGTGACCAGACCACAACGCGCGGACGCACGGCGCAACCGCGACCTCCTGCTCGCGTCCGCGGTGCGGCTGTTCTCCGAGAAGGGCCTCGACGCCACGCTCGACGCGATCGCCAAGGACGCCGGCGTCGGCATCGGCACGCTGTACCGCCACTTCCCGACGCGCGAGGCCCTGATCGAGGCCGCGTACCGCAACGAGCTGGACCAGCTGTGCGACGCCGGCCCCGCGCTGCTGCAGGAGCTGCCGCACTACGAGGCATTGCGCACGTGGATGGACCGCTTCGTCGACTACATGACCACGAAGATCGGCATGTCCGACGCCCTGCGCGCCGTCATCGCCTCCGGTGGCAACCCCTACGCCCACAGCCGCGACCGCCTTAACTCGACCATCGAGCAGCTGGTCTCCCCGCTGATCGCCGCCGGCACCCTCCGCGACGACGTCCTCGTGGACGACGTCCTCATCGGACTCAGCGGCATTGCCCTGGCGGCCGGCCAGCCTTCGCAACGCGAGCAAGCAGGACGGCTACTCGACCTGCTGCTGGACGGGCTGCGCTTCCGCGGCTGAGCGGCCGGGTCACGGCGCGGTCAGGGGACGGAGCCGGCTGCCGGCACGCGCGGAGACTGTGCGCGCTCTTGAGGCCGATGGCCGCGAAGATCGCCGATCGGCCGGCCCGATTCCTCGGCTGGCCCGGCATGCGCTCACGGTAGTTCGGCGCGTGGGGACCGGTCCCGATGGTGAAGTCGCGGGCCGAACTTGACCTTGACATCGTGACAAGGTCTTCACTGGGTTGCAGGAGGTGGTCCCGATCAACACGCCACACAAGAACCCCAACCTGCCCGAAGCACTCAGCGCCGCCAACTCGTCGGTGCGGCTGCAGGCGGCTCTGGCGGCCGGCACGGACGCCGACCCCGGGCTCCTCGAGACTCTCGTGGCGCGGTGCGCGGTGGAGCCGGACTTCTTCGTGCGCGACATGCTGACGTGGGCGTTGACGCGGCTGCCGGCGGAGCTCACCGTGCCCAGGCTCGTCGTGGAGCTGCGGTCCGGGCATGCTCAGGCGCGGAGCCAGGCGTTGCACACCGTGTCCAAGATCGGCGACGTGAGTGTCTGGTCCGAGATCACGCGGTCGTTGCTGCGCGACGCCGACGACGAGGTCGCGCGGAGTGCGTGGCGGGCGGCCGTCGTACTCGTGCCCGAGGCGGAAAAACCCGCGCTGGCCGAGGAGCTGGCAGCGCAGCTCGGACGGGGGGACCGGGACGTGAAGCTGAGCCTGAGCCGGGCGCTCGTCGCGCTCGGGGACGTGATCGAGCCGATGCTGCTGAAGGCACTGGCGAGTGCCGACCCGGTGGTGCGGGCGCACGCCCGCGCGACGGAGCGGCTGCTGCGCGACCCGGAGGCGGCGTTCGACCCGGCCGTCGACGAGGCGAAGCGGATCGCCGCGCTCGGACCGGAGCGTGCGGCGGAGGTGGCCGGTGCTGATCGGTGAGGTGGCGCGCCGCTCGGGGGTGAGTGCCCGGATGCTCCGGCACTACGACACCCTCGGGCTGGTGCGTCCCACCGGCCGCACCGTCGGCGGCTACCGCGAGTACTCCGCCGAGGACATCCGGCGGATCTTCCACGTGGAAAGCCTGCGGTCGCTGGGGTTGTCGCTGCGCGAGATCGGCCGAGCGCTGGAGGATCCGGCTTTCGCACCGTCCACATTGGTCGGTGAGCTGATCCGGCGGACCGAAGACCGGCTCAAGCGCGAGAAGGAGCTACTGGAGCGGCTGCGCCGGGTCGACGCGTCGGCGCCGCCGGGCTGGCAGGACGTGCTGCGCCTGGTCGAGCTGCTGCACGGGCTCGACTCGCCGGATGCCGCGCGCCGGCAGCAGGCCGCGCTGGCCCCGGTGGAGGAGGTTCCGGCGGAGCTGCTGGCGGAGGCGGTGCTCGCCGAACCCGACCAGAACGTCGCGGGTGCCCTGAGGTGGGCGCTCGCGCGGGCCGGCGGCGACGGGCTGGCGAGCTTGGCGACGGGTGTGCGTTCCGACGACGTCGAAGTCCGGCGGCGAGCGGTCCGGGCGATCGCCTCGCTGCCGGGGGAGGACGCGACGGCGGTGCTTCGTGAAGCGCTCGGGGACTCGGACCCGACGGTGCGCACGCGGGCAGCTTTGGCGTTGGGCGGCCGCGGTTTTCCCGAGGCCGTGCCGACGCTCGTCGCGATGGTGGTGGACGGGCCCAACGACGTCGAGGCGGCCGAGGTCCTGGGCGCGCTGTCGCTGGACGCCTCGTGCGCCGGCCCGATCAAGGCCGCGCTGGCCGACGAGCTCGCCGCCCACACGTCGGATTCGGCCGTGCGGATCCGGTTGACGCAGGCGCTCGCCGAGCTGCCGGCGGCCGAAGATCTCCTCCAGCGGCTGACCAAGGACGGCGACCCGGCCGTCGCCCTCGTCGCCTCGGCACTCGCGCGAATGCGGCGGTCTGATGGCTGATATTGCGCCATTCAGGTGACAAGGGCACCGCTTTTGTCGGTGTTCGATGCGAACATGTGTTCGTGTCGACTGAAGGCCCCATCCTCCACGCCGACCTCGACGCGTTCTACGCGTCGGTCGAGCAGCGCGATGATCCGCGCCTGCGCGGCCGGCCCGTGATCGTCGGGGGCGGGGTGGTGCTGGCGGCGAGTTACGAGGCGAAGAGGTTGGGCGTGCGCACGGCCATGGGCGGTGCGCAGGCTCTGCGGCTGTGCCCGCACGCGGTGGTGGTGCCGCCGCGGATGGGGGCCTACAGCGCGGCGAGCAAGGCCGTGTTCGAGGTCTTCCGCGACACCACGCCGGTCGTCGAGGGGCTGTCGATCGACGAGGCGTTCCTCGACGTGGGCGGGCTGCGGCGCATCGCGGGCAGTCCGTCGGAGATCGCGCAGCGGCTGCGGGCCGAGGTGCTGGCGCGCGTCGGGCTGCCGATCACGGTGGGGGTGGCGCGCACGAAGTTCCTCGCGAAGGTGGCCAGTGCGGTGGCGAAACCCGACGGGTTGCTGGTCGTGCCGCCCGACGGGGAGCTGGAGTTCCTGCATCCGCTGCCGGTGGAGCGGCTGTGGGGCGTGGGAAAGGTGACGTCGGAAAAGCTGCACTCACGCGGGATCCGCACCGTGCGGCAGGTGGCGCAGCTGCCGGAGGTGGACCTGGTGTCGATGCTCGGGCGGGGAGCCGGGCACCACCTCCACGCACTGTCGCACGGTCTGGACCCGCGTCCGGTGCAGGTCGGGCGGCGTCGGCGGTCCATGGGTTCGCAGCGGGCCCTGGGGCGGCGTCGGCGGTCGATGGCGGAGCTGGACGAGCTGCTGGTGTCCATTGTGGACCGCCTGGCGCGGCGGCTGCGGTCGGCGTCGCGGCTCACGCGCACGGTGGTGCTGCGCATGCGGTTCGCCGACTTCACGCGGGCCACGCGGTCGCGGACGCTGGTCGAGGCCACCGACCACACCGAGACGTTGCTGGCCGCGGCGCGGAAGTTGTTGGTGGAGGCCCAATCGCTGGTTTACGACCGAGGGCTCACGCTGCTGGGGATCTCGTTCTCGAACCTGACGCCGCACGGGTCGGTGCAGCTCGTGCTGCCGTTCGAGATCGAGGACGGGGTGGCTGTCGACACGGCCGTGGACGGGATCCGCGACCGGTTCGGGAGCGCGGCGATCACGCGCGGGTCATTGCTGGGGCACGACCCCGGGATGTCGGTGCCGCTGCTGCCTGACTGATCCCCACCGGGATTTGCCTGCATCAGGTGAAAAACTCACTGTGGATCAGCGGCGGATGCTCTGAATGGCGCTGTAACGAACGAAGGGCTCCGGGCGACGGAGGGGCAGCTACGTTTTCCCGAGTCTTCCCGAAAATGCCAGAGCGGTACCCCTCGGACGAAATAGTGAGAAAGCATGGACAAGCAAAGACGTCGGCGTGGTATCACCATTCTCTCGATGGTGGCGGCCTCCGCCGCGATGCTGTTCGTGGCGCCCGGCGCGGCGCTCGCGGCCCCGCCCAGCAGCGCTATCGACGTGAGCCCCACGAGCCTGCAGCGCGGTGAGACCTTCACGGTCACCGAGACGCTGTACAACCCGCAGGACTTCGTCGTCACCGGCGCCAAGGCCGCGCTGTACGGCAAGGAGACGCCGATCACCGACGTCGCCGACGTGGTCTCCTGCAACGTCGCGTGCGGCGTGCTCGGCAGCAGCCTGCGCGCGACCGTCGGCGACCTCGCGCCGAGCCAGAGCGCCACGGTCACCTTCACGCTCAAGGTCAAGGACACCGCCCCGACCGGCTCCCTCACCCTGCAGGACCAGTTCGTGGGCGACAACTTCGCCTTCGAAACCCTCGACGGCCCGGCCATCACCGTCACCCCGGCCACCGACTCCGCCGACGTCGCCGTGTCCCTGACCGCCGCCCCCGCGGGCGTGCTCAGCTCGGAGATCACGTACACGATCACCGCCAAGAACGCCGGCCCCGCCACCGCCACCGGCGTCAAGCTCCAGGCGACGCTGGCCAACGGCCTGCAGTACTCGAAGTCCTCCAACTGCACGGCTTCCGGCCGCACCGTCACCTGCAACATCGCGTCCCTGCCCTCGGGCTCCTCGGCCAAGGCGAGCTTCACGGCCCGCGCCGGCCTCCTGACCCTCGGCACGCTCACCACCACGGCCCAGCGCCAGGCGAGCTCCCCGACGGACCCCAACGCGGCCAACGACAAGGCGTCGCGCTCCTGCCACGCAGTCACCAGCCTGCTCATCAGCTGCTGACCGTTCCCCGCGAAGCGGCCCGGCACCCTCTTGACGGGTGCCGGGCCGATTCACGTTCTCTGCCTCCTCGCCTAATGTGCCGGTGGACTTTTTTCCTTACTCACCCGATCGGGTCGACAAGACATTTTCCACGCGGTCTGTCCACCCTGCCGGGATAACAATTCATCCCCGGCCCTATTTCCCTCGTCACATACGTCCGAATTGGCCGAACGGGTTCCGGAGACCACCAACGACCCCCGGAACCCTCGCCGTCAGAAGCCCATCCGGCAGCCCGACAGCACGATCTCCTGGCCGAGCAGCGTCACCACCCGCACGGCGTACTGCGCGAGCTGGCCGTTCGGTCCGGTGACCGTCTCGTTGAGGTGCACGGTCGCCACGCCGGGGATGCCGATGGTGACCGGCCCGGTGCCGATCGGCTGGCCGTTCAGCGTGCCCACGCGGGAAGACCCGTGCAGGCCCGACTCGTCGGCGACGCAGGACGTCTGGATGTCCTTCAGCGAGATCACGCCACCCAGCAGCGACGCGCCCGAGACGAGGGCGCCCGCGTTGGTGCGGCCGGTGGCCGCGTCGAGGGTGCAGTCGGAGTGGAGGGCCTGGACGGAGGCCAGCCCGAGCACGTTCAGCGAAGCCGTGGTGTGGTCGCTGTTCGGCGGGCAGCCGGCGAGCGGCGTCTTGCTGACGTTGATCAGACCGCTCGCGCTGAGCGACCACGCCTCGGCCCGCACGTACGACACGATCTTGACCACGGCGGTGGCCGCGCCACCGTCGTCGTCGGTCACGGTGACCAGCACGTTGTGCGCGCCGACGCCGGTGAAGGCGTGCGAAGCGGTGCAGGTGCCCGAACCCGGCGTCTCGGCAACGGCGCCCGTGGCCACCGGCGAACCGTCACCGAAGTCGACCGTGCAGGTGTGCGTGTCGTGCCGGCCGATGTCGGTGAACGGCGCGGTGACGCCGATGGACGCGTTGCGCAGCACGAGCTGCCCGTCGGGCGGCGACGAGATGCTCACGTGCGGCGCGACGTTCGTCAGCGTCAGCGTGGTCGTCTTCAGCACGGCCGGGTGCAGGCTGTCGTCGGCCGAGAGCGTCAGCGTCCACACGCCGTCGTCGTCACAGGTCACCGTGGTGGACAACGCGGCGGGATCCCCGAAGACACAGGAAGTCCCAATGTCCACACCGGACTGCGGAGCCGCGCTCCAGTGCGTGGCGAGCGTGGGACCGTCCGGATCGGACACCGAACCGGCCAGCGAAACCGCCGTGCCCTCCTGACCCGCGTACGGGCCGCCGGCCACCACCACGGGCGGATCGTTCACGATGATCCGCGCGATCGCGGTCGCCGCACCACCGTCGTCGTCGGTCACGCGCACGAGCACGTTGTACGTGCCCGAAACCGTGTATGCGTGCGAAGCCGTGCAGGTGCCCGAGCCCGGGGTCTCCGAGACCGAACCCGTGACGAGCGGCGAACCGTCCGCGTAGTCGACGGTGCACGTGTGCGTGTCGTGCTTGCCGACGTCGGTGAACGGCGCGGTCACCGCCACCGCCGCCCCGTGGTTGAACACCGCGTCCGTGGCCGGCGCGGTGACGCTCACGTGCGGGGCCACGTTCGACACGGTCAGGTTCGTCGTGCGCGAGACCGGTGGGTTCACACCGTCGTCGGCGGTCAGCGTGAGGGTCCACACCCCGTCGTCGTCACACGTCACGGTGGTGCTCAGCGCTGCCGCGTCGCCGAACGAGCACGTCGCACCGGCGTCGACGCCCGAGCCCGGCGCGACGCTCCAGTGCCGCGTGCCGGCAGGCCCGTCCGGATCGGTGACCGTGCCGGCCAGCGAGATCGCCGTGCCCTCCTGGCCCGCGTACGGACCGCCCGGCGCGACGACCGGCGGCGCGTTCACGATCACGTGCGTGCAGTCGGCCACGGTGCCCGGGCCGCCGCCGTCGGTGCCGTGCGCGGTCACGCACAGCTCGTGGCGCCCCGGCGCGAGGTCGCCGGTGGCCACGGAATACGTGACGGACGCCGGACCCGTGCGGGGCAGCCCGGGGTTCACGTTCGTCACGGGGGTCGCGCCGCCGCCGTCGACCGACAGCGTCAGCGCGGTGAGCTGCGAGTCGATCACGCCCGGGAGCACGTTGGGCAGGTTCGCGGGGTCGGGCACGGCGGTGCAGGTGCCGCCGGTGAGGTCGGCGATGGCCTGCAAGCTCGCCGGGTACGAGGTCCCGGCGCAGCTCGCACCGGCGCCGACTGCGAACGTGTAGTACGTGACGCTCGCGGGCACCGAGCTCAGCGGCGGCCGCACGTCACCGCCCGCGATGCCGTCGGAGAGGAAGACCACGACCTTGCGGTTCTCGGTCTGCGCGTTCGTCACGGTCTTCGCGGCGTTGATCCCGGCGACGTAGTCCGTGCCGCTCGGGAAGCTCTTCGCGGTGAACTTGCCGACGCCGCCGATCACGGCCGAGTCGAGCACCTCGTTGATGTCCCGGGCGCCGTTGCCGTTGTCGTCGGCGGTCGGGGTGGTCAGGGGCTGGTCGCCGGCCGCGGGACGCACGTCGGCCGCCTCGCCGCCGCTGCCGAACACGGCCGCGCCGACGCTGCCGATCACGGTGTTCGGGACCGCCGCATCGTTGTTGAGCGCCTTGGCCGCCGCGACCTCGCAGCCCAGCACGGTGGTGTTCGCGCAGCCGGAGCCGGTGCTGCCGGACACGTCGAGCACGTAGGTGAGCCCGGTGTCCTTCACCGCCGCGCCGGTGCCCACCGACGCGGTGCCGGTGACGGTCGCGGGTCCCTGGGGGATCACGGTGTCCTCGGCCGGCCCGGTCACGGTGACCGCGATGCTCGATCCGCCAGGCAGGTTCCCGGTCACGGCCGCGGCCGGTATCGCACTCATGGCAAGAGCCGTCACGGCCAGCGTTGCGGCGCCGGCCCACATTCTCGGTCTCAAGGCTTCACTTCCCTTTCGTCGATCGGAATCAACGGTGGGAAAGTCGCCGCCGGACCCGCGTAGTTACTGGGCCGATGCGGTGAGTGACGCAGGGTGGCCGTCACCGGTTCCGGGCGAAGCCAGTTCCCGGAGCCGGTCGAGGTCTTTTCGCGCCGACGGTTTTCCGGGCCGGTCGCGGGCCGAACGCAGATCCGCCAGGTACGAAAGACCGGAAATCACGACCTCCAACGGCGGACCGCTCGCGGTGAGTTCCGAAAGCCGTTCCGGTGGCGCCGTTTTCGCGGGTTCGACGAGGAACGGCAAAACAAGCTTGTGATGGTGGTAGGTGTACGCGGCACCATGGGCGCGGCACACGGCGAGGAACAGTTCCGCGTTGCGGCTCAGCTGCGGGCCGGGTGAACTCTCGGCTTCCCTCAGGAATCGCGTGAGCAGTGATTCCTCGTCACCGATCGCCCGCAGTCGCACCTGGTCCTCGGGGGTTACGTACGGGTACTTCTCCACCACCACGTTCTGGTAGAAGGGATCCCGCGTGGTCGCCAGTCCCAGCAGGACGTCGAGTTCATTGATCGCGGAGAAGTCGCCGGCGTTCGCGCCACGGTATTCGGCGTTGCCCACGCGATAGGTTTTGAAGTACGGCCGCACGTTGAAGAAGAACCGCTCCACGTCCAACGTCTTCGACAGCGTCCGGTTGAACTGCAGCACGTCTTCCAGCGCCGCCCGCGCCGTCTCCAGCAAATACGCCGAAAGCGGGCTCGACACCCCAATCGGAACAACCCGCCGAACGGCCTCGGCCGCGCGTTGGTAAGCGAAGACGGCGAGCCCGTTGTTGGTCAGGAAAACAGCCTCGTCTTCGAGCGAAGTGAAGGTCTGGAACTGCCCGCCACTGGCCGGGTTGTACATCGCCTGGTGCGCGAAAACGAACCGCGGCGCCACACCCAGCGAGGACCCGAGCAACGATGCCAGCGACCAGGCGGACGACAGCTCCTCGGCACCCGGCGCAACCGATTCGTGCCTCCGGCAGGCAGCGAGGTGGTAGCCCACCATTCCGAGAAGTTGGTACTTCTCCCGCTCTACCACGGGTAGCGCGCCCTCTTCGAGGATGCGGCCGATCAGGTGGTGGCCTTCGGCGACGATGGCGCGCTTGAGCTCGTCCAGGTCGGGACGGCCGTCGAGGACCTCGCGCCGCTCGGCGAAGTACGCCTCTTCCAGTGCGGCGTTGTACTCGACGAACTCGTTCCTGATCCACCGGTCGAACCGGGCCACGGAAGTCGTCACCGCGCCGAGGATATCCGCGGTGCTACAGCCGGTCGAGCCCGCCGAGCATGCGGTCGAGCGTCTGCGCGCGGGCCTGGGCGTCGTACGCGCCGACCGGCGGGTGGGCGTAGAGCAGCTCCTCGTTGAGCAGTTCCTCCACGAGTTCTCGCGCGGTGCCGATCGAGAGGTTGAGGTACGCCGACAGCTCGGCGACCGACACCGTGGACACGCACAGCTCGCACGCGCTGCCGTAGGGCTCCCGCAGCAGGCGGCTCAGCCGGCGGCCCAGCTCAGTGGTCGAGACCAGTGTCTCCAGCGCGAGGTCATGGCTGACGTGCACGGGCGTGCGGGTGCGCGCGTACGGCCGCACGAGCGGCAGGTCGTCGGGTTCGCCGGCGCCTTCGGCGGGATCGGACACGCGGTGCCGGCCCGGTGTCCCGTCCGGCTCGGTCATGTCGCCACCTCCTCGCGCTCTGGTGGCAGTACAGCACCGTGATCACCGCTGTGCCAACTCCGCGCGGCAAATTCTGTCCGAAGTGGACCTGGCGCGGACCTGAAAACGACGGCAGCCGGGGTGCGGCGCGAACGCCGCACCCCGGCCGTCCGGGCGGAGGTGATCAGGCCGCTTCGGCCTTGGCGCGCGCCTTGTGGCGCCCGCGCAGGTCGAGCTCGATCTGCTCGAGCGTGCGGCCCTTCGTCTCGGGGACCAGCCACTTGGTGAGACCGAACAGCACGACGTTGATCCCCGCGAACAGGAACATCGAACCGCCGAGCCCCAGCGCTCCCGGATCGGAGATGATCGGGAAGATCGCGCTGATGATGCCGGTGGCGGCCCACAGCACCACGCTGCTGATGCCCATGCCCGCCGCGCGGGCCTTGAGCGGGAACACCTCGGCCATCATGACCCACACGACCGCGCCCCAGCCGAGCTCGTAGCCCACCAGGTAGAGCACCATCGCGACGAGCATCAGGATGCCCTTGGTGGTCACGTCGTCCACCTCGATCACGATGAACCCGGCCGCGACGAGCGTGATGACCATGAGCACGTTGCCGATCAGCAGCAGCGGCTTGCGGCCCCAGCGGTCGACGACGAACACCACCCACGCGGTGAACAGGAACTTCGTGACACCCAGCAGCACACCGGACAGCAGCGCCGCCTGCGTGGCGAAGCCGAGGCCGATCAGCATCGTCGGGAAGTACGCGTTGACCGCGTTGACACCGCTGAACTGCTGGCCGACGGCGAGCAGCAGAGCCACGATCAGCATCGGGCGCACCATCGGCGCCCACAGGTCGCGGAAGCGCGTCTTGGCCGATTCCGTGTCGAGGCGGATGACGTCGCGGATCGTGCTGATCTCCTCGTCGACGTTCACCGAGTTGCCGTGCGAGCTCTTGAGCACCGAGCGCGCCTGCTCCTCCTGGCCGTTGGCGAGCAGCCACCGCGGCGTCTCGGGCAGGAAGATCAGGCCCACGAGCAGGATCACGGCCGGCACGACGGCACCGGCGAACATCAGCCGCCAGTTGCCGGACGGGCCGAGGCCGTAGCTCACGAGGAACGCGATCAGGATGCCGAGCACGATGAAGATCTGGTTGAGCGCGCCCATGGCGCCGCGCTGGCGGGCCGGGGCCAGCTCGGACAGGTAGGTCGGCACCGTGGACGAGGAAAATCCGATGCCGACACCGATCACGAGCCGCGAGATGATCAGCAGCGCGAAGCTCGGCGAGACGCTCGCCGCGATCGTGCCGATGATGACGATGACCGCGGCCACCATGATCGTGCGGCGCCGGCCCAGTTTCTCGTTCATCCGCGAGGAGAAGAGAGCACCGACGATCGCGCCGACCGACAGGCTGGCGGTGATCACGCCCTTGTCCCACCCGGTCAGGTTCCAGGTCTTGCCGATGAACGGCAGCACACCCGAAATGACACCGAGGTCGTAACCGAACAGGATGCCGCCGAGGGCACCGAAGAAGTACAACGTGGTCCTGTTGATGGGCCGCCGCGCCGCGGCTGTCTGTGTCATTGCCGAGCCGTCTCTTTCTGGGGCTGGCCGGCCGGTCCGGTTCGCTGGGGGGTGGCCAGCGCCGTCGGGCCGAGCATGGTGGGTCTCGAATAGCCGGATTTCCTGACTGGGCGCGCCGGAGTTTCACAGCGCAGGGCTGTGAAACGGCTGGTTCCCCCGCCCGCGACGCCTTTCCTCGTCACGGACCGTTCAGCCGCCAAATCCGCCGGCGCGTTCCGACGAACTTCGCCGTACACATTCACACGCGGCCCATCCGTGGGCAATACACCGGCTGATAACTATTCAGTCACGTGACTGGTGTTCACATATGTGGACGAGGTAAGGGCGAGAGTGCCCAGGTCAGGCGCGGTGGTACAGACAATCCGGATTTCCGGTGTCGTCTCGGAACCGCGCGCATACGCCGTTCGTCGTACGGTGTCGTCTGGTCACCTGGGGAAGACGAGGTACGCATGGGTGCGGGGTTCGAAGTCGTTCCGGCGACGGTGAGTGAGGCGGCGGGCCACGCCCACCGCGCGGCCGCGACCGTGCGTCCGGTGGACCTCGCCGGCCCGCTCAGTGGGATCGCGACCGGGATGCCGGGTGGCACGAGTGTGACCGCGGCGGCGCAGCTGAGCGATGTCTGGCACGAGGCCGTGCCGCAGTGGGCGACCGACACGGACGCGTACGGCGAACAGCTCGACGACGCCGCGCGCGGCTACCGCGGCGCCGAGCAGCAGGCCACGGACGACGTGAACGGGGCGCGCCGGTGATCACCTGGGGCGATGTGCGGAGCTGGAACGCCGGGGCGATCGGCACGGTGGCCGATTTGCTGAACCAACGCTGCGAGCAGCTCCTGGCAGCCGACGGCGACGTCGAAGGCATGTCGCGCCTTGACGGCTGGACCGGTGACGCCGCGACGGCCGCACGGGCTCGCGGCACCGCGTTGACCACGAGACTCGAGCAGCTCGTGGCCGAGGCTTCGGCCGTGCGGCGCGGCGCGCACGAGACACAGCCGGCCGTGGAACGTATCACCGCCGACGTGCGCGATACCGACGATTTGGCTTCGCACAACGGGTTCGCCATCGACGACGGCGGCTGGGTCACCCCCGTGCCGGGCCCGGGAGCGGCACCCGACGAGCGGATCCGCGTCGAGCTCTCCGACCGGATCGAGCAGATCCTGCGCCAGGCCACCGATGTCGACGCCGATTTCGCGGCCATCCTCACGCGCACCGCGCGCGGGGAGATCACCGACCAGGGCGCCACAACGCTTGCGCAGGCGGCCGACGCCGGCGCCGCGCAGAGCGGCCTGTCCACCATCGGCCCGCCGCAGGGCGGCACGCCCGGCGACAACCGCGCGTGGTGGGACAGCTTGTCGACCACCTCGCAGGGCACGATCCTGCGCGACAACCCAGACCTCGTGCGCAACCTCGACGGTGTCCCCGTTAAGGACCGTGACGCCGCCAACCGCCTTGTCCTGCAACGGGAAATGACCCGTCTCCGGAACGATCCGAGCGACGACGCGAAGGCGAAGCTGCGCGGGCTCACCGACATCGAGAACCGCCTGAACGGCACCGGTCCCGGCAAGCCGCAGGCGTACCTGGTCCAGCTCGACACCAGTGGCGACGGCAAAGCCGTGGTCGCCGCGGGAAACCCCGACACCGCAACGGATGTCGCCACGTACGTGCCCGGCACCGGCAGCGAGCTCTCGAAGATCGGCGGCGATCTCGGGCGCTCGGACAAGATGTGGCAGTCGGCGACGATGGCGGGTTCGCCCTCGCCGTCCGTGATCACGTGGGTCGGCTACGACGCGCCGGACGAACTGTGGGACGCGGCCGGCGAAAGCTATGCAGACCACGGAAAAGCCGATCTCTCGAAGTTCGAGGAAGGCCTGCGCGCCTCGCACGACGGCACGCCGTCGCACAACACCGTGCTCGGGCACAGCTACGGCACCACGGTGGTCGGCCACGCCGCGCGCGACGGTGGCCTCGACGCCGACGAGATCGTGTTCGTCGCGAGCCCGGGCGTCGGCGTCGACCACGCGAACCAGCTGCACCTCGACGGCGTGCCGCAGGACCAGATGGCGCAGCACGTGCACTCCACCGTCGCCGAGCACGACATGATCAAGATCACCAACGTCGGCGTCGCCGGCCACGACCCGCTGGGCCCGAACCCGGCGGGCTCGGGCTTCGGCGGCCAGGTCTTCGACTCCGCGCCCGGCACCAAGGGGCCGTGGTACGAGGGCGGGCTTTCCGGTGCGGCGCACAGCCAGTACTGGGAGGACAACAACCCCTCGCTGCGGAGCTTCGGCCGCATCATCGCGGGGAAGCCGGGGTGAGCGCCCGCCGCGCGCTCGCCGCGCTGACCGTCCTGCTGACCTGTGTCGCCTGCTCCCCCGGAGGTGGGGCCATGGAAACCACGATGACCGAGAAACAAGCCCACGACCGGGTCGAGGACTACGTGCGCGCCGCGTTCGAGGCACTCCCGGGCACGGCGTCGCGCACCTTGTTCTCGCAGAACCGGTCCGAGTGCACGGACCCGACCGACGACGGCCCGCCAGGGCGCTTCGAGATCTCGGTGACCTACGAGATCACCGGCGTGCAGGTGGCGGCGTTCGGCGAGCACTTCGACGCCGTCGTCACCTGGTGGCGGGCGCACGGCTTCACCGTCGTCACCGATCGGCGGCCGACCGACCAATACGTGTTCGTGCGCAACGCTTCCGATAGCTTCGACATGTCGATCCAGGCCAACGAGCTCGGCAAGCTGTACCTCGGCGCGACCTCGCCGTGCGTGTGGCCGAACGGGGTGCCGGAAGCCGCGGGGGAGCCCGCGGAAACCGCCGTGGCCTCGGCGCCGGAGCCCGAACCGGCTCCGAAACCGCAGCCGCGTCCTCGTCGTGCGGCGGTGGACGACGAGGACTTCGGCGAGACGAACTGGTCGGACGGCGGCACGGCCTTCTGACTCAGGCCGACCGTACGGCCGAATAGCCGCCGTCGACGCTGAGCGTGGTGCCGTGGATGTTCAGCGCGTCGTCGCCCGCCAGGAACAGCACGGCGTTCGCGATCTCCTCCGGCGTGCTCGCGCGCCGCGACGGGATGGTCGCGAGCATCGGCTGCACGCGCTCCAGCGCCTGGTCGGACCCGGCGATGCGCTCGGTGAACGTGGGCCCGGGCGCGACGGTGTTCACGCGCACGCCCGACGGCCCGTACTCGGCGGCCCACGACTTGGTCAGCGAGTGCACGGCGGCCTTGGTGGTGCTGTAGAGCGCGGAGCCGGCCATGCCGTCGAGGCCGTTGATCGAGCCGAGGTTCACGATCGCGCCGCTGCCGCGCGCGGCCATGCCCGGCGCGAGCAGGCCGGTGAGCAGCATCGGCGCCTTGATGTTCACGGCGAGCGCGGCGTCGATGAGCTCTTCGGCCAGATCCGTGGTGGGCGACGGGAAGATCAGCAGGGCGGCGTTGTTGACGAGGATGTCGAGCGCGCCGCCGGCTTCCCGTTCGGCGGCTTCGGCGAGCTCGCGCACGGCCGCGCCGGTGGTCAGGTCGGCGCGCAAGAACGTGGCGCGGCCGCCTTCTTCGGCGATGCCGGCGGCCACCTTCTCGCCGCGTTCGGCGTCGCGGCCGCTCACCAGCACGTGGGCGCCCTCGGCGGCGAACGCGCGCGCGATGGCGACGCCGATCCCGCCCGTCGACCCGGTGACGAGTGCGGTGCGGCCTTCGAGACGTGAGGTCACGGTGGATCTTCCTTTCGTGGAATGGACTGGTGGGTTCAACCGTGCCCGCGCTAGATTGGACCGGCAAGTCCAGAAAGGTGTGCTCGTGACCCAGACACTCACCGCCAAGGGCGCCGCGACCCGGCAGCGCATCGTCGAGGGCGCCGCCGCGGAGATCCGCGAGCGCGGTGTGTTCGACACCACGCTCGACGACGTCCGTGCGCGCACCGGCACCAGCAAAAGCCAGCTGTTCCACTACTTTCCCGAGGGCAAGGAGCAGCTGCTGCTGGCCGTCGCGGAGTTCGAGGCCGAGCAGGTGCTCGGTTCGCAGGAGCCCTACCTCAGTGCCCTGCGCACGTGGGGCGCGTGGCAGTCGTGGCGCGACACCGTGGTGGCGCACTACACCGAGCAGGGACAGCTCTGCCCGCTCAACGTCGTGATGTCGCAGATGGGCCGCAACACCCCGGGCGCGCAGGCGGTGTCGACGCAGCTGGTGGAGCGCTGGCTCGCCGAGCTCGCGGCCGGCATCCGCCACCTGCAGGCGGCCGGCGAGGTGGGATCGTCGGTCGACCCTTCGCGTGCGGCGTCGGCTTTGCTGTCCGGGCTGCAGGGCGGGGTGATAATGCTGCTGTCCACGGGGTCGGCGGAGCATCTGGAGAACGCGCTGGACGTGGCGATCGAGAACCTGCGGCGGAGCTAGTTCGGATCGGGATACCGCGAAACGTGCGCGGTATCCTGGCGGTGTGGAAACAGTCGCGGATCCCGAGGTCGTCCGGGCGTTGCGCGCGCTGGCCAACCCCGTGCGGCTGCAGCTGCTCGCGTGGCTGCGCGAGCCCGCGCAGCACTTCCCGCTCGACGGCGGGGTGCTCGATGTCGGCGTCTGCGTGAGCCACATCCAGGCGAAGGCGGGCCTGGCGCAGTCGACGGTGTCGGCGTACCTCGCGGAGCTGGAGCGCGCGGGCCTGGTGCGGTCCACGCGGGTGGGGAAGTGGACGCACTACCGGCGCGACGAGGAGCGGATCGCTTCGCTGGTTTCCGCGCTGGGTCAGACGTTGTAGGTCTCGCTTGTTGGCTGTGCGCCTTCTTGCTTGCGCTTCATATCGTAATTCTGCGATACTTCGATGTGTGACTCGAGGAGATGGCATGGACGGGCTGGGGAAGTTCGGGATCTGGACGTTCGACTTCGAACACCAGCCTGCCGCACTGATGCGTGATTCGGTGCAGGAGCTGGAAGGACAGGGCTGGCGCGCGATCTGGGTCCCGGAGCTGCTGGGCCGCGAAGCCATGACGCACGCGGGTTTCCTGCTTGCTGCGACCCAGCGGATGCACGTCGTCAACGGCATCGCGCAGATCTGGTCCCGCGAGGCCCGCTGGACGCAAGGCGCCGCCCACCTGCTCGCCGACGCCTACCCCGGCCGCCACGTCCTCGGCCTCGGCTACGGCGGCGCTCGTTCCGACGTCAAACCGCTGGCCGCCATGGCCGCGTACCTGGACGAGATGGACGCGGTGGAAAGCCCGAACCCCGCTCCCGCGTCGCCGATCCGCCGCATCCTGGCCGCCTACGGACCCAAGATGCTGCAGATGGCCCGCGACCGCGCTTCCGGCGCCCACGCCTACCACGTCACCGTCGACCACACCGCCCAAGCACGCGAGATCCTCGGCCCGGACGCCTTCCTGGGCGTCGAGCACGCCGTCCTCTTCGAACCCGACCCGGCCGTCGCCCGCGCCGCCGCGCGCGAACACCTGGCGCGCTACCTGACGTCGACGTACAACGTCGCCAAATTCCGCCGCCTCGGCTACACCGAAGCCGAAATCTCAAACGGCGGCTCCGACCGTCTCATCGACGCCCTCGTCTTCTGGGGCGACGCCGACACTGTCGTCGAGAAGCTCCGCAGCCACCTCACGGCGGGCGCGGACCACATCGGGATCCAGGTCATCGGCACCCCGCCGGGCACGTCGGCCATGCCGCACTGGCGCCGTCTCGGCGAAGCCCTGCTGTCGGACAACTGACCCCCAGAAACGCCGACAGGCCGGCTCATCGACCGAAGTCGGTGAGCCGGCCCTGCGCGACCCGGTTACCCGGGGTCTGAGGCGAGGTTTAGGCGCTCTTGATCGCCGAGACCTCGAACTCGAGGGTGACCTTGTCGGACACCAGCACGCCGCCGGTCTCGAGCGCGGCGTTCCAGGTGATGCCGTAGTCCTTGCGGGAGATCGTGGTGGAGCCCTCGAAGCCCACGCGGTCGTTGCCGAACGGGTCCTTCGCCGAGCCCTCGAACTCGAAGGGGATGGTGATGGACTTGGCAACGCCCTTGATGGTGAGGTCGCCGGTCACGTCGAAGCTGGTGTCGCCGGTCTGGGTGATCCCGGTGGACACGAAGGTGATCTGCGGGTACTCGTCCATCGAGAGGAAGTCGTTGCTGCGGATGTGACCGTCGCGGTCGGCGTTGCGGGTGTCGATGCTGTGCGCCTGGATGGTGACCTTGGCGCTCGAGTTCGCCGGGTTCTCACCGTCGACGGTGAAGGTGCCGTCGAACTCGTTGAACGCGCCGCGGACCTTCGTCACCATCGCGTGGCGGGCGACGAAGCCGATGCGGCTGTGGGCGGCGTCGATCGTGTACTCGCCGGTCAGCTGGGGGTAAGTGGTGGTCGCGCTGGTCATGAGATCTCTTCCTTCGGGTTCGCTCCCCCAACCGCTTGGTTGAGGGCTCAACAAGACTCTAGCCCACATAACCTGATTGCGCGAGCAAGTATTCCGGTAGACTGCCCATATGGTGGACAGAGTGCCGTTGAGCAGGGAAGAAGAGGCCGTGTGGCGGCCGTTGATACGGATCATCACCGTGTTGCCGCGGGTCCTGGATGACCAGTTCGTGAACGAGACCGGCATCTCGATGACCGACTACACCGTGCTCGTGTCCCTCTCCGAGGCCGAGGAGGGGTGGCTGCGGCTGTCCGACCTGGCCAAGGCCACGGCGCTCTCGCTCAGCCGCATCAGCCGCGTCGTCGACAGCCTGGTCAAGCGCGGCCTGGTGGAGAAGGCCAAGTGCGAGAGCGACGGCCGTGCGGCCAACGCGTCGCTCACCGAATCGGGTCGGTCGAAGCTCGCGGGCGCCTACCCAGGGCACCTCGCGCGCGTACGGTCGCACCTGTTCGACCACCTGACCCCCGATGAGATCCGCGGCGCGGGCCCGATCCTCGCGCGGGTGGCCGCGGCGCTGGAGCCGGACGGCGCCCAGCCGTGCCCCGAGTGACCTGCAACCCTTCGACGAAAGTGGTGTCATGACCGCCGACAAGGGCGAGTTCAAGCGCGACCAGAACTACATCCCCGACCGCATCACCGCCGACGGCCGCGACGGCTGGCCCGTGGAGCCCGGCCGCTACCGCCTCGTGATCGCCCGCGCGTGCCCGTGGGCCAACCGCGCGTCGATCGTGCGCCGGCTGCTGGGCCTGGAAGACGTGCTGTCCATGGGTATCTGCGGGCCGACGCACGACCAGCGCAGCTGGACGTTCGACCTCGACCCGGGCGGGCGCGACCCCGTGCTGGGCATCGAGCGTCTGCAGGAAGCCTTCTTCAAGCGCGACCCGCAGTACCCGCGCGGCATCACCGTGCCGGCGATCGTCGACGTGCCGACCGGCCAGGTCGTGACCAACGACTTCAAGCAGATGACACTCGACCTGTCCTTGGAGTGGCGCGCGTACCACCGCGAAGGCGCGCCCGACCTGTACCCCGAACCCCTGCGCGACGAGATCGACGACGTCGCCGACAAGGTGTTCCGCGACGTGAACAACGGCGTCTACCAGGCCGGTTTCGCCGGTTCCCAGGAGGCGTACGAGACGGCGTACAACGCGCTCTTCGCCCGTCTCGACTGGCTCTCCGAGCGCCTCGCGAACCAGCGTTACCTCGTCGGCGACACGATCACCGAGGCCGACGTGCGGCTGTTCACCACGCTCGTCCGCTTCGACCCGGTGTACCACGGCCACTTCAAGTGCAACCGCGAGAAGCTCACCGAGATGCCGGTGCTGTGGGCCTATACGCGTGACCTGTTCCAGACCCCCGGTTTCGGTGACACGATCGACTTCGACCAGGTCAAGGAGCACTACTACGTGGTGCACCGCTCCATCAACCCGACGGGCGTCATCCCCGCCGGACCCGACCTGTCGGGCTGGCTGACTCCGCACGGCCGCGAGGAGCTTGGCGGTCGTCCGTTCGGCGACGGCACCCCGCCGGGGCCGCCGATCGAAGGCGAGCAGGTGCCTTCGCTGGCGGCGTGACGAGTTTCGCCACTGCCGGGCCCTCGAGGGCAGCACCCTTACCCGAGGTCCCCCGGACCTGCGCCGATGCCGCCGGTCCGGGGGACGCTCGCGGGTAGCGTCGCGCTCATGACGAGGGTGGTGTTCCTGCTCGCACCTCAGGCGTACCTGCTGGACATCGCGGGCGCGGCCGACGTGTTCCTCGCCGCGCGTTCGCTGGGCCTGCCCTACGAGCTGGCCTACTTCGCCGAGGAACCCGACGTGCCCACCGCCGAGGGCCTGCCGGTGCGCGCCTCGACCCGCGTCCCCGTCCTCGGCCGCGACGACATCCTCGTGGTCCCCGGCGGCGCCGGCTTCACCCCGGGCATCGCCCCGGCCATGCCGCGCGGGCTCGACCTGCTGCGCGTCCACCACTCCGCGGGCGGCCTCGTCGCGAGCGTCTGCGCGGGCACCGTCGCCCTCGCCGAGGCGGGCCTGCTCGACGGTCACCGCTGCACCACCCACCACGACCTCCAAGACGACCTCGCCCTGCGCTACCCGGCCACCACCGTGGTCCGCGACGTGCTCTACGTCGTCGACGGCCGCGTCGCCTCCTCCGCCGGCATGGCCAGCGGCATCGACCTGGCGCTGCACCTCGTCGCCACCGCCCACGGCCCCGGCGTCGCGGGCCGCATCGCGCGTTCGCTCGTCTTCTACGCGCGCCGCAACGGCCAGCAGCCCGTCACCGGACTGCTCCGCCACCGCAACCACCTGTCCGACCTGGTGCACCGCGTGCAGGACCTGATCGAGACGCGCTACGCGGAACCCCTGCGGCTTTCGTCCCTGGCGCGGGAACTGGGCTGCAGCGAGCGGACTGTGACGCGGCACTTCGTCGACGCGGTGGGGATGACTCCGTTGCGCTATCAGCAAACGCTGCGGTTGGAACACGCCGAGCACCTGCTGGCCGACGGGTCGACTCTCGAGGCAGCAGCTCGCAGTGCCGGCTTTGCGGACTCGCGGTCGCTGCGGTTGTTGCGGAAGTCGAAGGAACTGCAGCACCAGTAGGTTTTGTCCACAACGGAGCTATGGGTGAGCCGGCGCCCGAAAAGCGCCGGCTCACCCACCCGAGAACTCCTTACACCGCAACCCGTCCGCCATCCACCGGCAGCACCGCGCCGTGGATGAAGCTCGCGCCGCCGGTCACCAGGAACACGATCGCCGCCGCGATCTCGTCCGGGCCGGCGGGGCGGCCGGCGGGGGCGAGCGACGCCAGCTGATCCAGGGTTTCGCCCATCACGGCCGTGCCTTCGGTGCGTGTCGGGCCGGGGCTGACGGCGTTCACGCGCACGCCGCGCGGGCCGAATTCCGCGGACCACGACTTCGTCAGCAGCTCGAGCGCCGCCTTGCTGGAGCCGTAGAGACCCATGCCCGCGGCGCCGAACTCCGCGACCATGGTGGACACGTTCACGATCGATCCCGCGCCGCGCGCGGCCATCGCCGGCGCGAGGGCCGCGACGAGGAAGTACGGCGCCTTCACGTTCAGCGCGTACACCGCGTCGAAGTCCTGCTCCGACGTGTCCTCGGTGGGGCCGAAGGGAAACACGCCGGCGCTGTTCACCAGCACGTCCACGCGTCCCGTTACCGCGAGGGCGCGCGAAGCGAGGTCCTGCGCCGAGGCCACGTCTGCGAGGTCGGAAGCCAGGAACGCGGCCTGCCCGCCCTCGGCGACGATCTCCTTCACCACCTGCTCACCACGGCCGGCGTCGCGACCGCTCACCAGCACGTGGGCGCCGAGCTTCGCCAGCGCCACTGCCGTCGCGCGCCCGATGCCGCTCGTCGCGCCCGTGACCAGAGCGGTGGTTCCCGACAGTTCTGCCGTCATTTCAGTCACTTCTCCCGAATCCGGCCGCGCCGTGGTGCGCAGCCGCCTCGTTCAAGCGAAACAGCCCGGTCAGCCTTCCGACCTGGCGATACCGCTCGCTTATGACCCTTATAAGACGTCCAGTGCCGCCACCAGATGCCCGAGGTCACGCCGGTGCGACGCCGCCGCCCACACCGCCCACGTCCGTCGCACGAGTGGGGACCCGAGCAGCGGACACCAAGCCAGGTGCTCGGGGATGGGCTGCGTCCAGTTCGGCGGCGCGAGCGTGAACGTGCCACCCGCGCTCACGGCGGCGAACTTGAGCTCGGAGATCAGCGAGTGCCCGGCCGTCGGATCGGGGCCGATTTCGAGACCGTGCGAACGGAAGATCGCGGTCACCTCGTCGTACCACGCCGGGCTGCCCTCCCTCGGGAACCCGATCCACTCCAGCCCGACCAGCGCGTCGAGCCGGATTCCGTCGGGCCCCGCGAGCTTGCCGGCCTGCTCCTTCGACAGCAGCACCCCGAGCTTCTCCTCCAGCACCGGCATCGCGTCGAGCTCCGGCCCCACCGGCCGCTCGCGCACGAGGCCCAACTCGAGCTCGCCCTTCTGCAACAGCCCGAACTGCCCGGTCGTCGACGCGTGCACCACCTGCACCCTCGTGTCCGGAAACGCGGCGGCCAGATCGGCCAACGCCCGCGCCATCAAATCCGGCGGCAACTCCAACGGCATCCCGACGCGCAACAGACTCCCCGACGCATGCCGCGTCACCGCCGCCACCGCCTGGTCATGCCGCGCCAGCACCGCGCGCGCCTCACCCGCCAACGTCATCCCGGCCTCGGTGGGCTGCACACCCGCGTTGCTGCGGACCAGTAACTGCACCCCCAGCTGCCGCTCCAGCGCCTGCACCGTCTGCGACACCGCCGGCTGGCTCACGTGCAACCGCCGCGCCGCCGCCGACAGCCCACCCTCCTCGACCACGGCGACGAAGGCGCGCATTTCTCGGATCTCCATGGTGTTCATCGCACCACGGCTGTCTATGAGGGGGTGGGGGTGAGTGTCTCGGCGCCCGGGCGTGGTGGGGGACGGATCGTGTGGGCCTTGGTGACCGACCTATCCAACGGTCACATTCCGACCGTCACGCGGCTCAGCCACTCTTGGAACGCACCGGGTCAGCGGGCCAACCATCTTCCCAATGGTCACCGATCGGCAGGCACGACTCCCAACTCAGCCACCCGACAAAGCCGTCGGTTTCTCCGGCTAACCTTTCCCCGGCCGGCCCCCGGCGAAGCACTATCTTCTACCATTGAGTGCGGCGGGGGCGAGCCATGTGTATCTTCTTTTAATCGTTTGTCTTTGGTTTTAAAGATCAAAAGATTAAAAGACAAACCTTCAGATGGCTCCCCGAAGTTCAATTGTCACTACGGCTCGGGGTAGCTTGTCAAGGCGGGAAAGAGTACCTTGACAAGCTACCCCGAGCCGTGTGGTTTCACCTTCGTCGGGGGCCGGCCGGGGAAAGGTCGGGGGATTGGTTGGGGAGATCCTGGGTTGGGTGCACCCGCTGTCTGTCGATAGATGGCGTATCTGGCGGAAAGTGGGTGCCTGGCCGTCGGTGGAGGGTTATTGCAGGTTCGTGTGGCGACCGGCGAGCCTGGGTGCTACTCGAGAACCGAGGTGACCATGGTGTCCAAGACATCCATGCTCATCGGTTCCACATCATCCACATTGATCAAGTGGCCCAACCGCACTGCGTCGGGTGAGCTGTGGTCTGGGCCGCCGCTCAGTTCGTAGGCTGTCTTCAGTAGGTGTGCCGCGTGTTCCGGCTGGCCGATGCGAAGGGCGTGATCTGCAATCCCCACAACCACTTGTGATAAATACATCGCGTCGCCGGCTGTGGTGGTCAGGTCGAAGGCGGCGCGGCGGCGGGTTGCGGCCTCGGCGAGATGGCCGTTGTCGGCGTTCACGAATGCGCGTGACTGAGTCATCATTGCTTGGAAGAGGGGATGCAAGGGCAGGTGCTGGACCAAGCTCTCGGCCCGGTCAAAGAACCTCACCGCAGCGCCGGAGTCTCCGCGCCACCGGGCCAGGTCGCCCTTGGCCTGAGCGAGGCCGGCGAGTGCGTCCGGAGAAACTACTACCGCAGCATCACGGTCGGCGGCGGCGAGGGCGGCGTCGGCAGAAGCGGGGTCGCCCATCAGCCAGAAGAGTTGGGCTTGGCGGCCCCAGATGTACAGGACGTCTTCTAGCGTGCCGATTTCCGTGACGACGTCGATGGCTTCGGAGTAGTGGTCGACGGCTCGGTGGAGTTCGCCGTTGCGGGCGATGAGTTCGGCGAGGCTGCTCAGGGCCAGGGAGCGGCCCCAGCGTTCGCCGGTGAGGCGGAACAAGCGCACGGATTCTTCGAGGTCGGCTTCGGTGGCGGCGCGGCCGTGGCTGGTGTTGAACTGCAGGCGGGCGCGGGTGAGGCGGGCGTGGGCGCGGAGCCAGGGGTCTTCGTCGGCCAGGAGGGTGTCCAAAGTGTCCAGACGTGGGGGTGCGCCGGTTGGGGTGCCGGACAACAGTTGTTCGAGCGGGGCCATGAAGCGGAGGGCCGGGTGGGCGCGCGGGCCGCCGTCCGTCAGTTCCATGGCGGTGTGGATCCAGGACTCGGCGGAGCGGTCGTCGGCCAAACCGGCTGTGGAGAAGAGGACGCAGAGGGCGTTGGCGGAGGCGCGGTCTTCGTTGTCCACCTCGCCGGGGACGGCGAGGGCGGCGACGATCAGTTCCATGCCTTCGGCGCGGTGGCCGCCCAGGAGCCAATACCAGCCGGAGGCGACGACGAGGCGGATCGCCGTGGCTGCGTCGCCTGCGGTGATGGCGGAACGGACGGCGGAGGTGAGGTTGCCGTGGTCAGCGGTGAGGCGGGCGAGCCATTCGAGCTGTTCGGCGCGGCGCAGGTGGGGATCGGCGGCTTCGGCGAGCTGGGCGAACCAGGTGGCGTGGGCGCGTCGCAACAGTTCGGGTTCGGCGGCTTCGGTGAGGCGCTCCAGGGCGTAGGCCTTGATGGTTTCGAGCATGGTGTAGCGCGGTTCGGGCGTGTCCGAAACGACGAGGAGAGACTTGTCGACAAGGGCTGTGAGCAGGTCAGGAGCATCCTCGGTGCCGCAGACCGCAGCGGCTGCTTCGGAGGTGGCGCCGCCGGAGAAGACGGCGAGGCGGCGCAGCAGGGTGCGCTCGGCGTCGGACAGGAGTTCCCAGCTCCAATCGACGACTGCGCGCAGGGTGCGGTGCCGGGGGAGCGCTGTGCGGCTGCCGGCGGTCAGGAGACGGAAGCGGTCGTCGAGGCGGGCGGCCAGTTGGGCGATGGTGAGGGAGCGCAGGCGCGCGGCGGCCAGTTCGACGGCGAGGGGCATGCCGTCGAGGGCGCGGCAGATGCGGGTGACGGCGTCGACGGTCGACGCGCTCACCTCGAAGCCCGGGCGCACCGCCGCGGCGCGGTCCGCGAGGAGGCGCACGGAAGCGCAGGCCATGGCGTCGGCGACGGTCGCGTCCTGCGGTGGCAGGGCGAGCGGCTCCACCGGCCACAAGGCTTCCCCCGTGACGGCGAGCGGTTCGCGGCTCGTCGCGACGATGCGCAGGCGGGGGCATTCGCCGAGAAGCCGTTCGGCCAGCTCGGCGGCGGCGTCGATGACGTGCTCGCAGTTGTCGAGCACCAGCAGCGCTTCGCGGCCACGCAGGGCGCCGACGGCCCGGTCGACGGGCGTGCCGCCGGCGGTCAGGCCGAGCTGGCCCTGTTCGCGCAGGCCGAGGGTGGTGAGGACGGTCTGGGCGACGTCGGCGCCGTCGGTGATCGGGGCGAGTTCGACGAGCCAGACGTCGCCGCGCGTGCGATCGAGGAGCGTGCGGGCGGTTTCGGTGGCCAGGCGCGTTTTCCCGGCGCCGCCCGGCCCGGTCAGCGTGGTGAGGCGGTATTCGGCGACGAGCTTGGCGACCTGGGCGACGTCGGCGTCGCGGCCGACGAAGCTCGTGAGGCCGGCCCGCAGGTTGTTGCGCGGCTCGTCGTGACTGTCCACAGGGGAATCGCGCAGGATTGCCGTGTGCAGCGCGGAAAGCTGCGCCGACGGGTCCGTGCCGAGCTCTTCCGCGAGGGCTTTGCGGACGCGTTCGTAGACCGTCAGCGCGTCGGCAGGCCGCCCGGCGGCACGCAGGGCGCGCATGAGCGCGGCGGCGAGGCGTTCGCGTAACGGGTGTTCCGACAAGAGCGTGGTGAGCTCCGCGACCAGCTCCTCGCCGCCGCCCAACCGCAGCGCCGCCTCGGCGTGGTCCTCCGCCGCGCCCAACCGCAGCTCGGTGAGCCGGGCGAGCGGGGCTTGGAAATAAGTGCTGTCGGCTTGACCGGGACCCCGCCACAGATCCAGCGCCTGCCGCAGCAGCGTGACGGTCTCCGCATCGCCCACCTGCCGCGCCTTCGCGACCAGTTCCTCGAACCGCGCCGCGTCCACACTCGCCGACAGCCGGTACCCCGTGGGCGTCGACTCCAGCGTCACCCCGGCCTTGCGCAGCCGCGAAACGAGCGCCTGCAACGCGTTGCTAGTCGCCGGCGGGTGCTCGCCCCACACCGCGTCGACCAGCCGAGCCGCCGACACTTCCCGGCCGGGCTCCAGCGCCAGCGCACTGAGCAGCGCCCGCAGCCGCGCGCCCGCGACCTCGACGGGCGCGCCGTCGTCCGTCCGGACCTCCAGAGGGCCGAGCAAGCTGATCCGCACCGCTCGATTCTGCCCGGTCCACGGCGGCGGCACCTCGGGGAGATCCCCGGAGTTCAACCGCGCGTTGCGCCTTGCCGCGCGGAATCGCTCGGACGGCGGTGAACGGTTGTCGATTAGCGGGATGCGCTGGTGATTCGGCCCTGGAGAACTCGCCCAGCAGCCCCGGTTTTGCCGCTCAACGGAGGGCTGAACGGAAGTTGTCCACACCCACCCCGAGTTGTGGACAACTTCGCCCTCCGACTGGGTTGGCCACGGGTTTTGTCGGGGGTGGCCGATAGACTGGACAAGGGCACGCCCCCCAGGGAGGGCGGGGGTCTGTCTGGCGGCGGAGGGGGCACTGAGGGGCAAAGTTCGGCGGCTGGGTGCTGCGCCAGCCTCGGCGAGAATTACGCTCGCGATGTGGGTAACTTACGTTCGGTGAGCTTCCGAGGACGACGATGAGTTACCCGCCGCAGCCGGGTGGGCCGTATCCGCAGCAGCCCTACCCCCAGCAGCCGTACCCGCAACAACAGCCCTACCCGTCCCAGCAGCAGCCCTACCCGCAGCAGCCATACCCGCAGCAACAGTGGGCCCAACCCGGCTACCCACCACCCGGCTACCCGCCGCAGCCCAAGAAGCGGAGCCTCCTCTGGCTCTGGATCACCCTCGGCGTGGTCGTGGTGCTGGCGGCCGGCGCCGCGATCACGGGCTTCGTCGCACCCGGGTTCTTCCTGAACAAGAACCACCCGGTCGGCGCCGCCGGCACTCTGCCTGAGCCGCAGTTGATGAACGAGCTTCTCGGCAAGCTCAATGCCCACGACCTCGCCGGAGCCGCCGCGTATGTGTGCGAGTCGGCGGACGAGAGTCCGGCCTCGCTGGTGCACGGGCATTTCGCGGACCCGAACGTGGGGCACTACCGCGTCCGGGAGGTCGAGCCGCTGCACGAGATCACGCAGTTCGTAGACGTCGACTCGGACTTTCCCGGAAACCCGACGCCCTACCGCGCCACGTTCACGCTGCGGCAGGGGCCCGACGGCGGGTTCTGCCTCTTCGGCGTCATCTGACCGGCGGCGACACTCCACGGCAAGCCGCGTCGTTCCCGGAGGTTGGCGCGGTTCGTACCTACAGTGGCCGGGTGACTACGCCAGCGCAGCACAAGCGCGAGCAGGCGACGGCGCGCGTCGCCCGGGTGCAGGAGACCATGCGGGCGCGGCTGGGTGCCCTGCCGGAAGCCGGGGATGAGCGGACGCGTGCCCTCGACAGCCTGGTCGACGCGGCGGAGGACCTGCTGCGCACGGAGCACGAGGTGGAGATCGCGACCGAGCAGGTGCGCGCGGCGAAGCTGGAGGCGCGGCGGACCGGCGCGCAGCGGCTGTCGCTGTACCTGGCGGCGGCGCCCGTCGCGGTGGGGATGGTGGCGGGCGCGCTGATGCTGTTCGGCGGTATCAGCGCGGTGTGGATCCTGTTCGCGCTGCCGCTGCTCGGCGCCGGCCTGCGGATCGCGCTCGGGTCGCTCGGGCCGACGCCGCTGATGGTCGACCGGCGGCTGCGCGCCGCGTACACGGGGGCGGCCGCGGCGGGGCTCACGGCCGCGTCGCTGCTGGTCCCGGGCGCCGTGCAGACGATCCTGGTGGTGCTCGCCGCGGTCGCGACCGCGGTCACCGTCGTGTTCCTGGTGCAGGAGGTCCGATGACCTACTCCGAGTACTACCCCGACACCGAGTACTACCCCGAAGGCGAGGAGGAAACGGACAGCGAGTTCGACGCGCTGTCCGAAACCGTCGACGGCATGCAGGAAACCGTCGTCGACCTCGAGTCGCGCACCGGGCGCGAGCTGACGGAGCTTCGCGAGTCGTTCGAGTCCTTCTCCGACGCCCAGGTCCGCCACGAGTCCCGCCTCGACCTCGCCACGCGCCAGCTCGAACGGCTGCGCCAGCGCCTGCAGTTGCTCGAACGCGCGGTGCGTGTGTCGGAGAAGGTGCCGGTGGTGGACCTCGACGACGTCGGCCCCGCGTTGCGCAAGCTCGCCGCCGATGCCGAACGTCGCCACGCGCTGGCCGCGCAGCTGATGACGGCCAACCAGCGCCGTCCGTACGAAGAGGACATCGCGCGGCTGCCGCAGGCGCGCGAAGCGTTGGCAGAGAGCGAAAACGCGCTCATCAACGTGCTCGCCATCCTCGCGGCCACCCAGCACGGCGACGAAAACCGCGGTAGCGCCGAGTCACGACTGTCCGAAGTGGTCGCCCGTCGCCGCGGTGTCCTCGATCGTCAGCTGCCCGCCGCGGTCAAGGACGCCGAGGCCGCGCAGCAGGTGCTCGACGCCGACGACGTCACGCGCACCCGCGTGCTGCCCCAGATCGAGAAGTCCGAACGCGACTGGGAAGAGCTGCACTCCAAGCTGCGCGAGCGCATCACCGACGCGATCGGCTCCAGCGCGTTGTTGCCCGTGTGGTTCACGCACGCGTTCGGCGTCGCCCCGCCGTCCGGTGCGGCGGGGGACCGGTGGATCCGCGCGGCGACGTCGGCGCTGGCGTACCGCGTGACCCACGGCGTGGCCGACCAGGCGCTGCCGCTGGGCGAGCCCCCGGCCGACGACACCGACTGGACCCAGCCTCAGTGGTCCTGGCGCGCCCGGCTCGAGCAGGACATCGAGGACCTCGACATCAGTGGAGACTGACCGGGCCTGACTAGGCCTGGGCGATCCGCACGAGGTTCCCCGCCGGGTCGCGCACGGCGGCGTCGCGCACGCCCCAGAACTGGTCGGCCGGCTCCTGCAGCACCTCGGCGCCGGGCGCGGCGGCGACCTTGGCGAACGTCTCGTCGAGGTTGTCCGTGCGCAGGTTGATCGCGCCGAGCTCCCCCTTGGCGAGCAGCGCGGCCACGGTGTCGCCGTCGGCCTTGGACCGGCCGGCGTGCGGCTGCGACAGCACGATCTCGATCTCAGGCTGGGTGTCGGTGGTGAGGGTGACCCAGCGGAAGCCGTCGTTGGCGACCTCGTTGCGCACCTTGAAGCCCAGCGTGTCTCTGTAGAACGCGACGGCCGCGTCGGGATCGTCGACGATCACGTGCACGGCGGCGATGGAAACAGTCATGCCGTGAGGTTATGCGGACGCGCCGACGGACGCTTCTCCAAAACTGCTCTGCCGCGGCGCGCCGCCGGTCTTGCGCGGCCGCGTCGCCACCATCGTCTGGCACGGCGGCACTGCGGCGACGTGCTCGTGGTCGCGCGCGCGGTAGGCCGAGGGCGTATCGCCGACGAGCTCCGTGAACCGAGCCGAAAACGACCCGAGGCTCGTACACCCGACGGCGAAGCACGCTTCGGTGACGGTGAGACCATTGCGCAGCAGCGTCTTGGCGCGTTCGATGCGGCGGGTCATCAGGTAGGAGTACGGCGTCTCCGAGTACGCCTCGCGGAAGCGGCGGCTGAAGTGCGCCGTCGACATCAGCGCCGTGCGGGCGAGCGCGGGCACGTCGAGGGGTTCGGCGTACTCGCGGTCCATCCGGTCACGGGCCCGGCGCAGTCTGCGCAGCTCGTCGAGGTCGGCGCTCATGGGCTCCATTCTGCACTGCTCAGCGTGGTTCCTCCGGCGATTGGTCCGAATCGGGCACGAGCGAGCGCTGCGCCCACGCCACGTCCCGCCACGCTCCGTGTTTCCACCCGATGCGCCGGTACGTGCCCACGGGCTCGAACCCCAGCGCCGTGTGCAGGCCGACGCTGGGCTCGTTCGGCAGCGTCATCCCCGCGACGGCCGTCCGGAACCCGCGCTCCGCGAGGCGTGCGAAGAGCGCTTCGTACAGCGCGCGGCCGCCACCCGTGCGTCGCCGCCCCAGCTCCAGGTACACGCTCACCTCGCACGACCAGCGGTACGCGGCGCGCTCCTTGAACGGTCCGCCGTACGCGTACCCGGCCACGCGCCCGTCGATCTCCAGCACCAGCCACGCGTGCGTCTTCGCGGCGCGCCTGATGCGCTCCGCCATTTCCGCGCCGGTCGGCGGCTCCGTCTCGAACGTGATCGTCGTGTCGCGCACGTATGGCGCGTAGATCTCCGCGCACGCTTCGGCGTCGCGATCGTCGGCGTCTCGGATCAGCATGGTTCACTATAGTAGCGGCTATTGGCTGTTATAGTGTCATCTTGTGACGGACCCCCTGTCAGCCTCCCTGGCCTCGACCCTGCGCGACGCCCGCCTCGCCCACGACCTCTCCGCCGGCACCCTGGCCGAACGCTCGGGCGTCTCGCGCGCCATGATCGGCAAAATCGAACGCGGCGAGGCCCAACCCACGGCGGTGCTGCTGAGCCGGCTCGCGTCCGCGTTGGGCCTGACCTTGTCGGAACTCGTCGCGCGCGCCGAGGCCGGCTCCGACCGTCGCCTCATGCGGCTTTCGGACCAACCGACGTGGACCGACCCGGTCACGGGGTATGTGCGCCGCGCTGTCTCACCGCCGGGTTCCACGGAACTCGTCGAGGTCTCCCTGCCGGCCGGTGCTTCGGTCGGCTTTCCGGCGGATTCTTATGCGTTCGCGGACCACCTGATCTGGGTCTTGTCGGGCCACCTCCGCTTCGTCGAGGGCTCCACGGTGCACGAACTCGACGCGGGGGATTGCCTGCAGTTGGGCCGCCCGGCGCCGTGCACCTATGTGAACCCGACTCCGGACGTTTGCCGCTATCTGGTGGTGCTGACGAAACGCTGATCGCCGCTTCACCGGTAAGGTCTGCGTTCTTGGGGGGACACATGACCGACTCTTTGACCCGACGGCCCGTCGGCGCGGGCGAAGCCCTCGCCGTCGCCGGTGGCCTGGTATCCGGCGCCTTCGCGGCCTTCGCGTATTACAACGCCGGCCTCCGCCTCCTCGCGCACGCCTTCGTCCTGTGGATCGCGCTGGTGGTCGCCGTCTCCGCCGGCCGCGGGCCGCGCCGTGCGTACGTCCGCACCGTCGCCGCCCTCCTGCCGGCCGTGGTGGCGTTCTACGTGGGCAAGAAAGTCATGTACGGCCTCAAATACCCGGGCATGCCCTACTCGATCGACACCCAGACCGTGGTGCTGTGGTGTTTCCTGGCCGTCCTCGCAGGCGCCCTCGGCCTGGCCTTCCGCTTCGTCGGCGCCCCCACCCGTGCCGGCACCCTCGCCACGGCCGCCGCCGTGGGCCTCCTCCTCGCGGACGCCGCCCGCGAATGGCCTCACCTCGGCTCCGTCGCCTTGGCGGTGGCGACTCTGCTCGCTCTCGGTGTGGTGCTGGGGCTAGGGGTGCGTTCGCTGCGGCAGCTGGGGTTTGTGGCTTTGTGGGTGGTGCCGTTTGCCTTGGTTGCCACGGTGTTGGTGGCGCTTCCCGACGTTCTGGAGTCTCTGCTCTGACTTCCTGCAGCGCTTCGCGTCTGGCTTACCGAACTGCCAACAAAAGCCGGCCGGCACCCCGAACAGGCACCGGCCGGCAAACGACAAATTTCAGACCAGCTCCGGAATCACCTTGGACGCATAAAGCTCGAGGCCCGACCGGTCATACGCCGCCTCCACGAAGTAGGAGATCGCGTACGTCATCCCGAGATCCTCCATCTCCTTCAGCCGCTCCACGATCTGCTCCGGCGTGCCCACCAGCGGGCCGTTCTCGAAGCTGGTGACGGTGGACTCCAGCACATCCGCCGGCAGATACCGCTCGTAGTGCGAACGGATCCACGCCAGCCGGTCCTGCACGTCCTTCTCGGTTTCGCCGATCACGACGTTGTAGTTGGCCGAGCGGACGATCGAACCGAAGTCCGTGCCGAGTTCCTTGCAGTGGCCCTCCAGCACCGACGACTTGTGCTTGAAGCCCTCGACGTCGCCGACGAAGTTGGTGTACTGGGCGTACTTCGCAGCCGTGCGCAGGGTCTTCTTCTCGCCGCCGCCGGCGATCCACAGGGGGATTCCGCCGTCCTGCAAGGGAAGGGGGCGGGAGATGGCGCCGTCGACCTGGTAGTGCTTGCCGTCGAGGGTGGCTTTGCCCTCGGTCCAGAGCTGGCGCATGATCTCGACGCCCTCGTCGAGCATGCCGAGGCGCTCGCCGGCGCTGGGGAAGCCGTAGCCGTACGCGCGCCACTCGTGCTCGTACCAGCCGCCGCCGATGCCCATCTCCACGCGGCCGCCGGAGATCACGTCGATGGTGGCCGCGACCTTCGCGAGGTACGCGGGGTTGCGGTACGCCATGCAGGTGCACATCTGCCCCAGCCGCACGCGCGAAGTCGCGGCGCCGTAGGCCGCCATGAGGCTCCACGCCTCGTGGGTGGCTTCGTCGCTCGGCACGGGCACGGTGTGGAAGTGGTCGTAGACCCAGATCGACTCGAACGGTCCCGCGTCGGCGAAGCGGGCGAGGTCGAGCATCGTGGTCCAGTGGTCGGCCGGGTCGATATCGACGAGGTCGTGACGCCAGCCCTGGGGAACGAACATTCCGAATCGCATGGGCACGACCCTAGGCCTGGAGCGCACTCCAGGTGCTGCTGAACCGGTGATAACTCACAGTTTCGGCAGCTGCTGCTCCACCCCCAGCAACGTCGCGAACGGATCGCCGACGGTCTCGACTCGTTCGAGGACTGTCCGAATCGTCCAGTGGTCGGGAGTGAGAATTGGATCGTCGAGCTCTTCCCATCGCAGCGGCACGGAAACTGGCGCACCCGGCCGCGGGCGGATGCTGTAGGGCGCGACGAGCGTTTTGTTCAGCACGTTCTGCGTGTAGTCCAGCCGTGCCTTGCCCCCGCGGCGGTCCTTGTGCCACGCCCAGCTCACCAAATCGGGCAGCGTGCGCCCGATCGTCTTCGACACGGTCTCGGCCCACTTGCGCGTTTCCGCATACGTGTAGCGCGGTTCCACCGGCACCCACACCTGGATCCCGCGCTGTCCCGTGACTTTCGGCAGCCCGACGAGCCCGAGGTGCTCCAAAGCGGTGCGGTGCAAGCGCGCGAGGGCGAGCACGTCGTCGAACGACGTCTCCGGGCCGGGGTCGATGTCGAACAACGTCCACGTGGGGTGCTCGACGTCCTCGATCCGCGACGTCCACGCGTGCAGCTCGAGCGCGCCGAAGTTCGCCAGCCACGCCAGGTCGGCGACGCCTTCGGGCACGAGGTACTGCTGCACGTCGTCGGGATCGGCTTCCTCGTAGTGCCAGCGGTGCAGCCACTTCGGCGCGTGGTCGGGCACTTCCTTGTGCCAGAAGCCGGGTTTCTCGATGCCGCCGGGGAACCGGTGTGTGTTGAGCGCGCGGTTGGCGAGGTAGGGCAGCATCGTCGGGCCGATGCGCGTGTAGTACCGGATGAGCTCGCGTTTGGTGATCGGGTCCTCACCGTCACGGCCGGGGACGAGCACCTTGTCGAGGTTGGTCAGCGCCAGCTTCTGTCCGGCGACCGCCCAGCTGCCGCGCGTGTCGAGCTCGTCGAGCGCTTTCAGCTCCGAGGAAGACGCGGGGGTGAACTCGGGCGCGAGCCGCACCTCCGCCTCGGCCGCGGGCAGGTCGCTGCGCCAGAGCGCGGGGGGAGCGGCCTTGATCTCGTCGTTGGTGAGGCCGCTCTTCACGGACTGCGGGTGGTCTTCGGCGTCCCAGCCGGCGGTGGCGTGGTCGTCTTGCTTGTGCAGCAGCAGCCACTGCTTCCCGTCGCCGTCGCGGCTGGGGTGGATGAGCACGAAGCGGCCGGCGAGCTTCTCGCCGAACAGGTCGAAGTGCAGGTTGCCGTCGGCGAGCGCCTGCTCGGGATCGTCGGTGTCGACGGGCTCCCAGGTGCCGCGGTCCCACACGATCACGTCGCCGCCGCCGTACTCGCCGTGCGGGATCACGCCCTCGAAATCGGCGTATTCGAGCGGGTGGTCCTCCACGTGCACGGCCATGCGCCGCACCTTCGGGTCGAGCGTCGGGCCCTTCGGCACGGCCCAGCTGATGAGCACGCCGCCCAGCTCCAGGCGCAGGTCGTAGTGCCGGCGGCGGGCGCGGTGGCGCTGCACGACGAAGCGGTTTCCCGGCGTGGTGGCCGCGTCGCCGCCCGCGGGCTCGGCGGTGCGCTGGAAGTCGCGCATCTCGCGGTACTTCTCGAGCCGCTCCGCCGCAGAGTCCATGATCCGCCCTCCTCAAGGCAGCGTAGGACACTTTCGATCAGCGGTCCTCCTCGTTCGCCGCCGCGGACTCGCTCGCGAGCGCCCGGTGGCGCCCGCCGCGGCGCACGTGGCCCTCCTCGCGCAGGCGCTCCACCATGTGCGGGTAGTGCAGCTCGAACGCCGGCCGTTCGGAACGGATGCGGGGCAGCTCGAGGAAGTTGTGCCGCGGCGGTGGGCACGTCGTCGCCCACTCCAGCGAGTTGCCGAAGCCCCACGGATCGTCGGTGTCGACGCGAGCGCCGAAGCGGTAGCTCTTCACCACGTTCCAGATGAAGGGCAGCACCGAGGCGCCCAGGATGAACGACCCGATCGTGGAGATGGTGTGCATGAGGGTGAACCCGTCGGTGGGCAGGTAGTCGGCGTAGCGGCGCGGCATGCCGGCGTCGCCGAGCCAGTGCTGGATCAGGAACGTGGTGTGGAAGCCGATGAACGTCGTCCAGAAGTGCCACTTGGCCAGCGGCTCTTCGAGCATGCGGCCGGTGATCTTGGGGAACCAGAAGTAGATGCCGGCGAACGTGGCGAACACGATCGTCCCGAACAGCACGTAGTGGAAGTGGGCGACGACGAAGTAGCTGTCGTGCACGTGGAAATCGAGCGCGGGCGCGGCGAGGATGACGCCGGTGAGCCCGCCGAGCAGGAACGTGACGAGGAAGCCGATCGACCACAGCATCGGCGACTCGAACGTCAGCTGCCCCTTCCACATCGTGCCGATCCAGTTGAAGAACTTGATCCCCGTGGGCACGGCGATGAGGAAGGTCATGAACGAGAAGAACGGCAGCAGCACGGCGCCGGTCGCGAACATGTGGTGTGCCCAGACGGTCGCGGACAGGCCGGTGATCGCGATCGTCGCGAACACCATCGTCCGGTAGCCGAAGAGCGGTTTCCGGCTGAAGACGGGAATGATCTCCGTGACGATGCCGAAGTACGGCAGCGCGACGATGTAGACCTCCGGGTGCCCGAAGAACCAGAACAGGTGCTGCCACAGGATGGCGCCGCCGTTGGCCGGATCGAAGACGTGTGCACCGATGTGTCTGTCGGCGAGCAGCCCGAACAGTGCGGCCGTGAGGATCGGGAACGCGAGCAGGATCAGCACGGCGGTGAGCAGGATGTTCCAGGTGAAGATGGGCATCCGCCACATCGTCATGCCGGGGCAGCGCAACGTGACGATCGTCGTCACCATGTTCACTGCGCCCAGGATCGTGCCGAGCCCCGAGATGATCAGCCCGGTGATCCACAGGTCGCCGCCGATGCCCGGCGAGTGGATGGCGTTGGACAGCGGCGTGTACGCGGTCCAGCCGAAGTCGGGCGGGCCGCCGGGCGTGAGGTAGCTGCTGATCACGATCAGCCCGCCGAACAGGTACAGCCAGTAGGAGAACGCGTTCAGCCGCGGGAACGCCACGTCGGGCGACCCGATCTGCAGCGGCACGATGAAGTTGGCGAAGCCGAAGAGGTTCGGGGTCGCGTACAGCAGCAGCATGATCGTGCCGTGCATGGTGAACAGCTGGTTGTACTGCTCAGGTGACAGGAACTGCATGCCGGGCTGGGCGAGCTCCGCGCGCATCAGCAGCGCGGTGAGGCCGCCGACGAGGAAGAACGCGAACGACGTCGAGAGGTAGAGGACACCGATCGTCTTGTGGTCCGTCGTGCGGGCGATCTTCAGGATCTGCCCGCCCTTCGGCCCGCGCCACGCCGGTCGCAGCGGAACCGGAACGGGCCTGGTCACGGTGTCGGCCATCGATCCTCCCCTCAGGGCGTACCCATTGTGGGCCGCGATCACGAGGAGGGGGTGGGGCCGGTTTTTCAACGCGCTTTCCGGTGCGCCGCGGGCTACCTCTGCAGCGGCTGATCGTCCTCCGCGACGCAGGCCTGCACGTGGGTGCGGACGGTGTCGTCGGCGGCGACGCAGGCTTCGACCTCCGTGGTGGCGGTGGCCTGCTGGAGGAGGCTGTAGAGCTGTTCGCGCTGCTCGACGCTCAGGGCGCAGAGCACCTCGTCCTCGACGGCGGCCATGGCGAACTCGGCCTTGGCCAGCTTCTTCGCCCCGACGTCGGTGAGCTCCACCACGTGCCGGCGGCGGTCCTCGGGGGAGCGGCGGCGCTCGATGAGGTTGTCGGCCTCGAGGTCGTTGAGCAGGCCGACGAGGTTGGTGCTGTCGATGCCGAGGGTGGCGGCCAGGGCCTGCTGGGTGCTGCTGCCGTGGTCGCGCAGCACGGTGAGCGTGAGCAGGTGGCGGGGGCGCAGGTTCATGGGCGTCAACACCGATTCCGCCCGCGTCCGCACGCGCCGCGAGAGATGGTCGAGCAGTGCGCCGCACCGGTGGGGCGGCTGGTTGACGACCGGGAGCGAGGCCATGAGTCCAGTATACGAGAACTCACGAGTCGTCCATGTGCTATAAATGATTTGTCCTACACAAACTATCCATGGACGGCGAACGAGATGCCTCATCTTCTCCACATCGACTCCAGCATCAACGGCGACCGCTCGGTCAGCCGAGCGCTCAGCGCCCGCGCTGCCGCCGCGTGGCGGGCCGCCCACCCCGACGGCACCGTCACCTACCGCGACCTGGGCGCCAACCCGGTCCCGCACTTCGACGCCGCGTCCGGTCTCGCCCGCCTCGTGCCTGCCGAGCAGCGCACGCCGGAGCAGAACGAGTCGTGGAAGCTCACCGAGGAGCTCGTCGGCGAGGTCCGCGAGGCGTCCACGGTGCTGCTCGGCCTGCCCCTGTACAACTACGGCGCCCCGAGCGTCGTGAAGGCCTGGGTCGACCACCTGATCGCCCCCGGTCTCGCCTTCGACCCGGCCACGGGCACCGGCCTGCTCGACGGCCGCGAGTTCCTCGTCCTCGCCTCCCGCGGCGGTGGCTACGGCGAGGGCACCCCGCGCTTCGGCTGGGACCACGCCGAATCCTGGCTCCCGCACGGCCTGGCGATCACCGGCATCGAGCCGCGGTTCATCGCCGCGGAGCTGACGCTGGCGGACACCAACCCGGCGATGGCCGACCTGCGCGATCTGGCGGCCGAGAGCATGGCGGCGGCGGAGCGGGAGATCGACGAGCTCTGGACTCCGGTCAACGCGTAGTCCATCGGGCTCTTGGGTCGGACGGCTCGCCACGGTCCCGAGGGGAGGCCGTGGCGAGTTTTCTTCGGTCCGGAGTCCATAGTGGACCTGGCGATCACCCGTGGTGCGACGGTCTTTGGCGGCGGGCGTACCTTGATGCCATGTCGCAGGGTACTGGGTTGTCCGACTTCGGGTCGTCACCGCTGGACGCCGCTTTCGCCCGGCTGCTCGTGGACAGCTACCGCCGCGTAGTCGGCAAACCGCTGATCGACGCCAGGTCGGACGCCGCCCGCCACCTCTACGAGGACGCCCCCTTCGGCCTCCTGGCCCACGACACCGCCGACGACCCCCGCTTCACCTACGCCAACCTCGTCGCCCAGCACGCGTTCGAACTCGGCTGGACCGAGTTCCGCGGCTTGCCCTCACGCCTCTCCGCCGAGCCGGACCGGCAGGAGGACCGTGACGCCCTCGTCGAGGCCGTCACCACCCACGGCTTCGTCAGCGGCTACCGCGGCCGGCGCATCGCCAAGTCGGGCCGTCGCTTCTGGATCGAAGACGTGACGATGTGGAACCTCGTCGACGACACCGGTGTGAAACAGGGACAGGCAGCCATTTTCGCGCGCTATACGGCTGCCTGACCCTGCTTCTCGGTCCGTCCTGTCCGCCCGCTCGTTGACGCTTTTTCCTTGCTGTTCGCCCGGAATTCACCGGCGCGAGCGTGGGAGGGCTTGCCCCGGCGGTTGCCGCGCGGGAACGCCGCCGCGCTGTTCGGCTGGCGCGCGGGAACGCTGCCGCGCTGTCGGACCGGCATGCGGGAGCACTGCCGCCCCTTCGGCGTGGCGCAGGCACATCAGCGCGTTGCCACTCTGTCTGGTGGGCGCGTCTGTTGGATGGGCGCGTCTGTCGGGTGGGCGCGCGCGAGCGCCGGCCCGCTAGATGATGTCGCTGTGGCGGATGCGGTACACCTGCAGCCGCAGGTCGTAGTACTTCGACGTTTCGCCGACCCACTGCATGCCGAGGCGCTTGGCCGTCGCGATGGCGCGCGTGTTGGAGGGCCGCGCCACGGCGAAGAGCTCCTCGGTGTCCTGCGTGAACGCCCACTCGATCAGCGCCCGCGCCGATTCCGTCGCGTAACCCTTGCCCCAGGCGTCCGGGTGTAGCTGCCAGCTCAGCTCCAGGTCCTCCTGGAACGGCGGCAGCAGCCGGATCCCGAGCCCGCCCACGACGGCACCGTCCGACGTGCGTGCCACGGCCCAGCGCCCGCGCGGCGGGGCCAGGTTCGGCTGGGCTTCCTGCCACGCTTGCAGCACCGAGCGCATCGCCGCGACGTCGGTGACGCGGTCCATCGCGGGCGTCAGCCAGTGAGTGACCTCGTCCGTGCCGTAGATGCGGAACGCGGCGTCGGCGTCGTCGATCGACCAGTCCCGGATCACGAGGCGGTCGGTGGCCAGAGGCATGTCCATGGATGAACGGTACGCCGAAACGACCCTCCACCGGCGGGTGATCCGTGGCACCCGTCGCGACCCGTGGGGCATTGGCCCTCGGGACTTCGTCCTAGTGGCCTCCTGACTCCATCGTCATAGCTTCCTCACAACCTCCTGCCACGCTCACAAACGTGCGTTCATCCATCTCCTTCTTCGTCGCCGGCGCCGCGTTCGTCCTGCTCAGCGCCTGCTCCGGCTCGCCTGCTGCCCCGCAGGTCGCCACGCTCGACACGGGCAGCGCGTCCGCAGGCGCCCCCGCCTCGTCGTCGGCCACCACGACCGACTCCGACGCCGGACGCCCGCAACTGCGCCTCGACAGCTCCCCCGAGGAGACACAGTCCTACTGGGACGCCTACGACTCCTGCCTCCGCACCAACGGCCACGCCGTCCTCGATGGACGGCACTCCGGCCCCGTCGGCGACCCGAACAGCCCGCCCGCCCTCGACATGAACGACGACAGCCCCCAGTCGAAGAAAGCCGAGGAGGCCTGCAAAGGAAAGCTGCCGCTGCAGCCGCCCGAGCTTTCCCCGCGGACCAACCCGAAGTTCAACGACCAGTTCCACGACATGGTCAAGTGCATGACCGACAAGGGCGCCCACGTGCACGTGGCCCCCGACACCAGCGTCGACGCCGACGGCCTCACCTGGCAGATCGACGACGGCTCGTCCGACACCTACGACAACCTCGACAAGCTCGCCGACCAGTGCCAGAAGCAGGCGTTCGCGAAGTAGGTCGCGTACGGTGACCCTCGTGGAAATCTGGGTCAACCCGCGTTGCTCGAAGTGCCGCTCCGCCGTGTCGCTGCTCGACGAGGCCGGCGCCACCTACACCGTGCGCCGGTACCTCGAGGACCCGCCGACTCCGGCCGAGCTCGAGGCCGTGCTGGACCGGCTCGGGCTCGACCCGTGGGACATCACGCGCACCGGCGAGAAGGTCGCGACCGAGCTCGGCCTGAAGTCGTGGCCGCGCACGCCCGCCGACCGCGCCCGCTGGATCGAGGCGCTGGCGGCGAACCCGGCGCTCATCCAGCGCCCGATCATCACGGCCGACGACGGCACCACAGTCGTCGCCCGTGACGAGGAGACGGTCCGGTCCGTCCTGGGCTGACGCCTCGCCCCGCGTGGGTGTCAGTGGTCTGCTTCGTCCATTCGCCTCCTGGTGTGTTCGAGGTGCGGTTTTCTCGGTGCTGTTCTCTCGAAGCTGCTGTCTCAGAGCTGTCGTGTCGGTGCCGTCGTGTGCCGTGCTGTCTCGTGCTCGTGGATGTGTGTTCGTTGATGTCTGCTGCGTCGCTGGTGTCTCAAAAGTATCATAAAGCGTCTCAATATTGCTAGACCTTCAGGTGGCGGTAGACCGTCGCCCGGGAAACTCCCAGCTCGTCGGCGATCTTCGTGGCCGGGAAGCCCTGGTCGTGCAGCTTGCGGCACATCACGAGCAGGTTGCCGGTCATCACGGTCGGCCGGCCCCGCCCGGCGTGGCGTTGTGAGTCGCCGAAGAGGCGGTGGACGCCGTCGAGCACGGCGGCGCGCAGCTCGTCGACGGGGTGGTCGGCGTAGAGGACCACCGGGTCGCTCAGCATGGCGATGGCCTGCGCGGCGCGGACGTTGGCGGCGAAGTCCGGGTCAGGGCCGGCCACGATCAGGTTCGCCCGCAGCATGCCGTCGCGGAAGCGGTCGAACACCGACTGGGACGCGGTCAGCCCCAGATCACGCAGGTTGAGCCGCAGCAGGTAGCGGTGGCGCAGCCAGACGTCGAGCAGACCTTCGACCATCGCGTCGCGGGCGACGTCGGCGTCCGACGCCAGGGCCTGAGCCGCGTCGACGGTGGCTTCCAGGTCGACCAGCATCGGCTCGGCCATCGCGGTGATGATCTCGGCCTTGCCCGGGAAGTGGTACAGAACCGCGGTTTTTGTGACACCGACGCGTTCGGCGATTTCCCGCACGGAGGTCGCGTGGTAGCCGTTCGAGGCGAACAAGTCCATGGCGACCTGCAGGATGCGCGCGCGGGTGTCGGGCGGCACGACTTCGTTCATGCTGTCGAATCTACCTCCTTGCCTGACCGGTGGACAGGCGTGTACCGTCGATCCTGACCGTTGGTCAGGGTGACCCGCGGCAGGAGGGATGGCAGATCATGACCACGAAGACAGTGCTGATCTCCGGTGCGGGAGTCGCCGGGCCCACGCTCGCCTACTGGCTGGCGCGTGCGGGGTACCGACCGACCGTGGTGGAGCGCGCGGCCGGACTGCGTTCGAGCGGCAGCCCGGTGGACGTCCGCGGGCCGGCCGCCGAGGTCGCGCGGAAGATGGGCCTCACCGAGCAGCTGCGGGAGGCGGCCACCTCGGTCCGGAGCATGAAGTTCGTGAACGACCGGGGGAAGAGCGTCGGGCGGGTGGCGATGGGCGACGGTGGTGGCACCGACGTCGAGCTGACGCGCACCGACCTCGCGCGCATCCTGTACGAGGCGAGCGCCGGCGATGCGGAATACGTGTTCCACGACTCGGTGGCCGGGCTCGCACAGGACGAGGGCGGGGTTGACGTCACCTTCGAACGCGGCTCGCCGCGGAGGTTCGACCTCGTGGTGGGCACCGACGGGCTGCATTCCGGCGTGCGCCGGCTGACGTTCGGCCCGGAGCCGGAGTTCGTGGAGCACATGGGTGTGTACGTCGCGACCATGCCGCTCGATGCGCCGGTGCCGGACCGGACCGAGATCGTCATGTACAACTCGCCGGGCCGCGCGGTGGCGGTGCACCCGTCGCGGGAGCGCGGGATCGTGGCGTTCATGTTCCGCCACGCCGCGGTGCCGGGCTTCGACTACCGAGACACGGAGCAGCACAAGCGGTTGCTGGAGACCGCGTACGCAGAGGCGGGATGGCGGGTGCCGGAGCTGCTCGACCAGGTGCGTGCTGCCGGCGACCTGTACCTCGATTCGGTTTCGCGTGTGCGGTTGCCGAGCTGGGCCGTGGGCCGGGTGGTGCTCGCGGGTGATGCGGCGTCGTGTGTCTCGCTGTTCGGCGACGGGTCCACGCTGGCGATGTCCGGCGCGCACACTTTGGCCACCGAGCTGGCCGCGAGCCCGGCGGATCCGGCGGCGGCGTTCCGGCGTTATGAGACGACGCAACGGAAACTGGTGAATCCGAGGCAGCGCAACGTTCCTGTGGCGGCCGCCATGCTGATACCCGCCACCCGGGCGGGAATGGCGGTGCGCAACTTCGGGACGCGGTTGGCGCCGTTGGTCAACGCGGCGCAGAAGCTGGCCTTGGCGAAGAGCGCGTGACTGGGTGGAAACTTGGCCGCCCGGGGCCGGCGGGTGGCCAGACGGCGCACCCGCCGACATGGCTTGCGGCGCCGCGCGGCTTGGCGGTGGGCTGGCAGGTGGGTTGAGTTGCCTGCCCAGTTGGCCACCAAGCTGCGCAGACGCTGAGCTGGTTTGCGCTGCGGCGTGGGCCTTGCCGGTGTTCTGGTAGGTCGGCGAGGTTGCGCGTCTTGGTGGTGGCAGGCGGCGTATCCGCCGTGGTGCGGGCCTTGGCCACGGGTGGTTAGGCGGGGTTGCCGTGCCAGGGCCAGGGCCAGGGCCGGTGCCGCGTCGGCGTTGGCGTCGGCGTGCGGCGGGGCCGAGAGCCGACGCTGGTTGGAGACCACGCGGCGTCGGCGTGCGGCGGGGGTGAGAGCCGATGCTGGTTGGTGATCGCGCGGCGACGGCGTGCCGGTGTGCGGTGCGTTGTCGTTGCGCGGGGAGGGGGTTGGCCGAGGGCCGCTGCGGTGGGAGAGGTCAGCCGACCTTTTCGCGTGGGAAGGGGTCGGGGGGCCAGTCCGGGGGCCACTCGGGTGGCCAGGCCGGTTCGGTCTCGGACGTGGGGGATGGGGCGGAGGGCGTCGGAGGTAGCGACGGGAGCGTTCGGCTGGGGCCGTTGCTGTGGGAGGGGATTGTGGGGCCCGAGCCGTTGTGCTGGGCGGGGAGGTTGCGAGGGAACGGGGACGGAAGAAGGCGAGTGCCGTCACCGGAACCGAGGCCGTTACCCGCAGCCGGGCCGGGGACTGCGGCCAAGCCGGTACCCCCAGGCACTTCGGTGCCCCCTGGCACTCGGGCACTCGCGGCAGCACCCAGGCCCGAACCCGAACCCGCACTCGCACCCACTTCGGTGCCCCCCGGCACTCCGGCACTCGCGGCAGCACCCAGGCCCGAACCCACGCCGGAGCCCACACCCACACCGGCGCGGGTGTGGATTGTGGCGAGGTCCGGGGTCGCGGAGATGTCGGTGCCGCGGCGGGTGGGGCTTTGCCAGCGGCCGGTGCCGTCGCGCCAGGCTTGGGGGAGGGTCCAGAGGGCGATGCAGGCGTCGAGGCACCGTACGGGGAGGTAGAGGGGCGCCATGAGCAGGTAGCGGGCGCGGCGTTCCGTCAGGACGACGGCGAGGGTGAGGAGGAGGTCCGGCACGAGGATGCCGAACGCGATGGTCGGGAGGTTGACGTAGTGGCCGATCGCCAAGGTCAGGTCGCCGGCGATGGGTACGGACAGGAAGCCGGGGATGAGGGCCAGCAACAGAAGCACGACCATCAGCGGCAGCAAGGCCATGAAGAGGCTGGCCAGGACCAGTTCCAGCACGTACAGCCCCAGCATGAAGCTGAACAGGTCGGCGTGCGGGCGGAAGCGGCGGACGCTTTGCCAGAAGCCGAGGGCCCAGCGGCGCGTCTGGCGGACGTAGTCGCGCAAGGCGTCCGGGTCTTGGGTGACGGCGATAGCCTTCAAGGAAAAACCGACTTTACCGAGGCGTTTGCGGTAGACCTCGAACGTCATGTTGAAGTCCTCGATCACCAAACCCGGGGGGTTGATGTCGATGAGCGGCAAGGTTTCCGCGCGGTACAGGCTGGCGAAGCCGGGGACGATGAGGGTCGCGTTGGTGCGGCGCCACGTCTGGCCGAACTTGAGGAGGCGTTGCAGCAGTGCGTAAATGCGTGCGCGGTGCGCGGTGAACAGGAAAGCCAGGAAGCCGCGGCGGGAGGTGGACCAGTCGGTGGCGGCGCAGCCGGCCACGGCGACCACGTCGGGGTCGTCGAACTGCGGGAGGGCGGCGTCGAAGTAGCCCGGGTCGAGGCGGGTGTCGGCGTCCAGCAGCAGCACGGCGTCGTAGCGGGTGGCGAGGGAGAAGTGGCGCACGCCTTCCTCCAGCGCGCCTGCCTTGCCGACGTTGCTGGGCGTCTCGGTGACGTTCACGCCGCACGCCAGGGCGAGCTCGACGGTGCGGTCGGTGGAGCCGTCGGACACGACGTGGACGTTCGACGCCGGCACGAGGCGGGTGATGGCGGCCAGCGAATCGCCGATCACCACCTCCTCGTTGTGCGCGGCCATGAGCACGGCGACGCGCGAGCGGTGCACGCGGGCGGGCCGCGCACGAGGCACCGGTGACGGCCGCGGTGGCTGCGCTGGCCGCATGCGGTTTTCGAGCGCGCGCGCCAGACCGGCGGTGCCCCACAGGGTGAAGTTCACCCCGAAGACGAAGATTGCCAGCAGCCACAGGGGGATCATCGCTCCTCCGCAGGAGTCCAGTAGGTGTCGAGTTTCGACCAGACGAGGTCGTCCTCCGTGCCGAAGAGCCAGAGGTAGACCCCGCCGATCCCGAATTGCCGGGCCTGGGAGAACTTGATCGACGCGCTGTAGGCGTTCTCGAACCACACGTCGTGCCGCAACCCGGCGGCGTCGGTGTAGGAGAAGTGGGGCGATTCGCTGAACCCGTCCCACTCGACGGGCACCCCGAACTCCCGCGACCGCCCGTAGGCCTGCACCCACGTGACCGGCACGGCGGTGTGACCCACCCAGTCGTAGCCGTACATCGGCACGCCCAGCACGATCTTCGACCGCGGGATCTGCGACGTCGCATACGTGAGCACGTCGCGAACCCAGCCCTCGGGCGCGATCGGGCCCGGCGCCGACGTCTGCCAGTGGTAGTCGTACGCCATCAACCGCACCTGGTCGACGGCGCGGCCCAGCGCGGCGTAGTCCTGCGCTCGATTGCGCTCGTCGTAGCCCGCGTCGGTGGTCTTCGCGAACACGTCCACCGACAGGCGTTTCTCGTTGGCGTGCAACGCATCCGCCAGCCGCGTGATGAACGCCGTGAACGCGGCGCGGTCGCTCGAGCGCAGCTCCTCGTAGTCGATGTCCACGCCCGAGAAGTCCCCTTGCACGACCAGTGCCACGATGTCCGAGATGTGCCGCGCGGTCGCCGCGGGATCGTGCAGGATCGTCTGCACGATCTGCGGGTGCCAGCGCCCCTCGGTGACGTTCGCGATCGTCGGCGTGATCTCCACTCCCGTGGCGCGCAGCCGCGCGAGATCGTCCGTGCGCTTCGACTGCGCGACGAGCCGGCCCTGGGCGTCGAGGCCGTAGAGCCACGGTGACGCCTCGGTGACCTGTGACTCGTGCGCCTGCACCGTCGAGGTTCCTCCGGCCAGGTTCCAGTAGGGGAGCGACGCGATCGTGTGCGGCTGCACGGCCGCGCGCGCTCCTCCGTCTCGCAACAACGTCAACACCAGCAGCTCACAGAGGAGAAGCAAGGCGACCCGGACGCGGTGACGCGACGGGGACGTCCGGAGCGTCATCAACCGGCGACGGCGGTCCGCAACTGCGTCCGCCGGTCCTCGATGACCGCGTCGATGGTCTCCCGCAGGCTGTGCACAGCGCGGAACCCGACCTGCTGCGCCGCCCGTGCGCAGTTCGGCACCCGACGCTGCATGTCCTCGTAACCTGCGCCGTACGCCTCCTGGTACGGAACTCGAACGATCGTGCTGTCGGACGCGGTCGCCGCGATCACCAGCTCCGCCAGCTCTTCGATGCTCACCTGCTCGGGGCTGCCGAGGTTGTAGACGTTGCCGTGCGCCGACTCGTCGTCCAGCAGCGCCACGAGCGCGGGCACCACGTCGAGCACGTGACAGAAGCACCGCGTCTGCCGGCCTGTGCCGAACACCGTCAGCGGCTGCCCGGTCAGCGCCTGGTCCACGAACCGCGGCACCACCATGCCGTAGCGGCCGCGCTGGCGCGGGCCGACGGTGTTGAACAGCCGCACCAGCACCGTCCGCACGCCGAGCTCACTGCCGTAGAGGTAGGTGAACGTCTCGTCGAGGGCCTTCGCCTCGGCGTAGGACCAGCGGTTCTTCAACGGCGACCCGACCACGCGGTCGTCGTCCTCCTTCAGCCCGATCGAGGTGTTCTTGCCGTACACCTCGCTGGTCGACGTGACGAGGATGCGCGCGTCGTGGCGCAGCGCCGCGTCGAGCACGACCTCGGTGCCCAACAGGTTGGTGCGCAGGCTGTCGAGGGTCTTCTGCATGATCGTGAACACGCCGACGGCCGCGGCCAGGTGGTAGATCTGCTCGACCCCCTCCATGCACGACTCGACGGCGGCCTGATCGCACACGGAACCGCGCACGATCCGCAACCGCGGGTCGCCGGCGACGGCCGCGAGGTTCTGCTCGGTGCCGGTGCTGAAGTCGTCCAGCACCACCACCTCGCGGTTCTCGCCGAGCAGCCGCTCGGTCAGGTGGGAACCGATGAAGCCGGCCCCGCCGGTCACCAAGCACCGCATGGGGTACGCCCTTTCTCGCGGGGGTTGTTCAGACCAGTTCGCGGTGGGTGGCCGCGTCGAACGTGTAGGTGGCGTCGAGCACCAAGGGGCAGTGCTCGATCCAGTCGTAGGACTGTCCGGGGTGGACGGTGTGGATCAGCACGAGGTCGAAGTCCGTGCCGTGCGGGTCGGGGTTGCTCTGGTAGGAGCGCTCGCCCAGCTTCAGCTCCGGCACGAGCGGGTCGTGGTACTCGACCTTCGCCCCGCCGGCCGCCAGCCGCTCGAGGATCTCCAGCGCCGACGACTCACGCAGGTCGCGCACGCCCGGCTTGTACGTCACGCCCACCACCACGATCCGCGCGCCCGCGACCCCGCGGCCGGCGGCCGAGAGCGTGGCCGTGACGCGGTCGGCGACCTGGCCGGGCCGGTGCGCGATCGACGTCATGGCCTGGCTGATCAACGGCGCGTCGCCGTGGGCCTCGCGCAGCTGCCACAGCAGGTAGTGCGGGTCGCACGGGATGCAGTGCCCGCCGACGCCGGGGCCGGGGTAGAAACTCATGAACCCGTACGGTTTCGTGGCGGCCGCGCGCGTCACCTCGATCGGGTCGAGCTCCAGCGTCGAGCAGATGCCGGCGAACTCGTTGGCCAGTGCGATGTTCACCGCGCGGAACGAGTTCTCGTACAGCTTCGTCAGCTCCGCCGCTTCGGCCGAGGAGACTTCGTGCAGGAGCGGCGTCAGCTTCTGCAGCACGCGCCGGGCGTGGCCGGTGCACGCCGGCGTGCAGCCGCCGACGACGCGGGGCGTGCTCTGCTGCGTGTGCTCGGCGACACCGGGGTCGATGCGCTCGGGGCTGAACGCCACGAACACGTCATCGCCGACCACAAGACCCCGGTCCCGCAACGGTTCCACGAGCATCTCGCGCGTGGTTCCCACGTAGCTGGTGGAGGTGAGGATGAGCGTCTGGCCCGGGCGGGCGTGCTCGACCACCGACCGGCACGCCGCCCGCAGCGGGCCCAGATCCGGTGTCAGGTAACGGTCCAGCGGCGTCGGGACGCAGATGATCACGGCGTCGGCCTCGGCCAGCCGAGCGGGGTCGCCGGTGAGGTCGAACCGGCCGTCCCTGCGGGCCACGACGAGGCGCGCGAGGTCGGCCTCGACGAGGTCGGGCTCGCCGGCCAGGATCGACTCGCGCCGGTCGGCGCTCGTGTCGAGACCCAGCACCCGCGCACCGTCGGCGTGCAGGCCCAACGCGGTCGGCAGACCCACGTAGCCCATGCCGACGATGGCGACGGAGATGAGGCCCTCGGTCTCGCTGAGGGGGGATTCGGCCATGAGTGTCAAGGGGTTTCCCCTTTCCATAACGGCGCCTCGCCGTGAGGCTCGATGCCGGCAGCTCGGGCGATCTTGACGACTTCCAGTCCGCTGTGGACTTTCAGTTTGCGGAACAGGTTGCGGGTGTGTGTGCGCACGGTGTTGCGGGAAAGCTGGAGCCGAGCCGCGATCTGGTCGCTGCGGTCGCCGTCGACCATCGCCACCAGCACTTCGCGTTCACGCTCGCTCAGCACGTCGAGAGGGCTCGAAGCCGGCCGGTGCCGGGTGGCGCCATCGCGGCGCAACCGGTCGAACAGCACGGCCAGCAGCTCCGGCGGGTACCACGCGTGCCCGGCGCGAGCGCCGCGCACGCGGTCCAGCAGGTCTTCGAGCGAAGTTTCCTTGGGGATCCAGGTGTCGATCCCCGCGTGGGCAGCGCACACCGCGAGATCTCGGTCCCGGCTCGCGGTGAGGGCGACGAAGCGGGCCGTCGGCGCCGCATCGCGCCAGGTTCGGATCCGGTCACGCACGTCGGTGAGCGACTCCAGCTCCACGGTCACCACGTCCGGCTGCTGTGCGATGAGCGCGGAGCGCAGCGTCGGGTCGGAGGTGGCGCGCGTGCCGACCACCCTGATCCAGGGCACTGTGGCGAGGCTCGACGTCAGTACGTCGGCCACCATGCGGTGGTCCTCGATCAGGAACAGGCGGGTGATGTCCACGCCGCACAGCAAACAGGCCCCGATACGGGTTGTCCTCAGCCAGCTGTGCGAAAGACGGCTCATGCAGATGACGGAGATCCGGCATTTGCGGTAGGCGGGCTCGTCCCTTAGGGGGATCCGGGTGCGGGGTGTTAACCCTACGGTCAGCTGAGGTATCCCCGATCATTTTGGTGGCCACCCATGGAAAGAAGTACGCGGAAACACCGCAAAGCCCGCAAGGGATTGGACTTCCGGCGGGCACGCACGCGGCTCGCGATCTGCGCGGCCGCGCTGCTGTGCGTGCTGCCCGCGTTGGCGGTGGGGAGTTCCACGGCGAGTGCGTCGCTGACGCGGCCGCTGGGCGTGGTGCTCACCTTCGACGACGGCAACTCGGATCAGATGACCGCGCTGCCGATCCTGCAGAAGTACAACATGAAGGGCACGTTCTACATCATCAGCGGTTCGGTCGGCGCGCCCAATTACCTGACGCAGGCCAACCTGAACACGATCAAAAACGCCGGGCACGAGATCGGTGGTCACACAGTGACGCACCCTGACCTCACCACGGTGCCGGCTGACGAGGCGAAGCGGCAGATCTGCAACGGCCGCGCCTCATTGGCCGCGATGGGCTTCTCCGTGACCAGCTTCGCGTACCCGTACGCAGCGTTGAACACCTCGGTGAAGAACAACGTGAAGGCGTGCGGCTACAACAGTGCCCGTGGTCTCGGCGACCTGGCTTCGGCACACGGTTGTGCCGGCTGTCCGGCGGCCGACACGACCAGGCCCGCCGACGCGTATGAGATCAAGGCGCTCGACGAGGACGACAACACCTGGACCCTGGCCCAGATGCAGAGCGCGGTCACCGCGGCCGAGACCAACGGCGGCCTGCTCACCTTCACCTTCCACCACGTCTGCGACGGCACCGGGTGCGACGAGCTGTCGATCTCCACTTCACGGCTCGACCAGTTCCTCTCGTGGCTGAACGCGCGCAAGAGCGTGGGCACGACAGTGAAGACGATGCAGCAGGCCATCGGTGGCGCGGCAAAGGCGGTCGTGACGGCACCGGCGTCGACGAACACCGGCCTGGTGAACACGTCGCTCGAAACCTCGACCAGCGGCACCGGGTTCCCCGACTGCTACATGCCGGGCGGCTACGGCGGCAACACGCCGACGTGGACGAGAACCACGGACAAGCACACGGGTACGTACGCGCAAAAGCTCGACGTCTCCAACTACACAGACGGCGACGCGAAGCTCTTGCCCACGTTCGACCTCGGGTCCTGTACCCCGACGATCGCCGCGGGCAAGACCTACACGATCGGGGTCTGGTACAAGTCGACGGCGATCACGCAGTTCTCGCTGTACTACCGCAACACCCAGGGCTTCTGGGCGTACTGGACGTCCGGCCCGTGGCTCGCGGCGGCGTCGAACTGGACGCAGGCCACGTTCACCACTCCGGCAGCGCCCGCGGGCGCGACCGGGCTGAGCTTCGGCCTCGGGCTCATCGCCAACGGTTCGGTGACGACGGACGACTACTCGTTCGCCGTGGGTACCGGTGCTGCCGCGGCGGCCGCTATCCAGGCGTCCACCACGGGTCCGCAGCGGTTCAGCGTGACGAGCCGCAACTCCTCGAAGGCCGGTTCGTTCGGCCGCAACGCGAAGCCGCTCATCCCGGCAACGCGACCTGGGCAGGTCATCGCTCCTGTGGAGCCCGGTGACTGACGCCCGTTCCCCGTCGCTGCCCAGCGCTAGCCGCCGGGCAGCGACCCGGATCAGGTTCGCGGTGTGGGGTCTGGCGGCCGTACTGACCACCGCGTCCTGCACCGGCGCGCCCGTCCACTCCCCTGGGGCGGGCGCGCCGGCGAACCCGCCCTCGGCCGCACCGGTCGTCCCGCCTTCGGCGCCCTCGGCCTACCCCTGGCACACGAACATCGTGGCGACGACGTTCTGGGTCGGCGAGATCTTCGACCCGAACGCCGAAGACGGCAGCCAAGTGGAGTCCGCCTACGACGACCGGTGGCTCGACCACTTCGGCGGCTGCGACGGAGTGGTCACGCGCGGGAACTGCGAGACCGAACCGCGCACGGTGGCCAACGGATTCTTTCCCACACGCATGACACCGCGGGAGAATCCGTTCTACCTCGACGTCCCTTTCGACGATGTGGGAGACGAGGTGGCAAATCGCCAACGCGCCGCCGTGGTTCCGTGGGCATCTGACGAACGCTATTCCGCACGGGTTTCCGACCCTGGCTTCAGTCTTCTGAAAAATCGCTGGGTACGCATCCGGCATGCGGGCAAGGTCTGTTACGGACAGATCCAGGACGCGGGCCCAGGTCAGTACGACGATGCGAAGTACGTGTTCGGCACCGACGATGCCCGGCCGGCGAATGATCGTTTCAACGGAGCCGGAATGGACGTCTCACCTGCGTTGAACGGATGCCTCGGATTCGCCGAGCTCGATGGGGAGAACGATCGGATCGACTGGCAGTTCGTCGACGACTCCGCGGTGCCACCGGGGCCCTGGAAGATCATCGTCACCACGAGCGGTGTCACGCACGAGAGCTGATTCCCGCCTATTCGCCGACGCTTGGGTTATGCGCCAGTAACGTCCCCAAGATCGCGGACGACTCCCTTCGGTCGGGGAAAAGGTAAAGGCGAGGGAAAAAGCCATGGAAACCGTGCCGGAACGCCGGGCGGCCACCGGGCGCCGCAGCGAGGATCGGACCGTTCAAGCTCTGTGGGGAGTGTTGCACGATCTCGGCCACGAGATCACGACGTTGGCCTACCTGGTCGAGTCGGAGCTCAAGGACGTGGCCGGCGTGGAGCTGATCGGTGAGCAGGTTTCGCGGTTGCGCACTCTGGTCTCCCACGCGCTGGCAGCCGAGACGCACGAGGAGATCGTGCCGCTGCGGCCGTTGCTGGCGCAGCTGGTGAAGCTGGCCGATCGGGTCAGTGAGCCTTCGGTGGTGCTCGCGGACGGAGCGGCCGCTGCCGTCCGCGTGGACGGCACGGTGCTGTGGCGGATCCTCGCCAACGTGCTGGGCAACGCGGTACGCGCCGCGGGGCCCGACGGTCATGTACGCGTGGAGCTCACGGCGAACTCGCCGGTCACCGTGTCGATCACGGACGACGGGCCCGGGTTCGGGCGCATCCCGCCGGGTACGGCGTCGCTCGGCCTGGTCACGGTCGCGCACCTCGCCGAGGCGTCGGGTGCGCAGGCCCTGGTCGGTCCGGGTGAACCGGAGGGCACGTGCGTGCGGATCGTCTTCCCCAGCCACCTGAGTGAAGGGGAGCACGAATGACGAGCATCGTCCTGGGTGACGACCATAAGGTCTTTCTCGAAGCATTGGCCGGGCTGCTGGAACGGCACGGGATGCGGGTGGTGGGCACCGCCCTCACGCTCGCGGACGTGGTGGAGACCGTGCGCGAAACACGCCCGGACGTCTGCCTGCTCGACCGCAACTTCGGGACCGGTCCCGTGGAAGACGGCGTCGCGGCGACGCTCGCGGCGAGCCCGGGCACCAAGGTCATCATGCTCACCGCCAGCCCCGGCAACGGCGCGGTCGCCGACGCCCTCCGCTCCGGCGCGGCCGGCTACGTGCACAAGACGTGCGGCGTGGAACACCTCATCAACGCCATCGACCGCGTGATCGCCGGTGAAACCCTCGTCGACGTCCCCGTGCGCACCTCCGCGCCCACCGCGGACCGCTCGCGCGAGGTCGACCTGCGCGAACGCTTCCTCACCGGCCGCGAACGCCAGTGCCTCGCGATGCTCATCGACGGCAACACGACGGAGACGATGGCGCGCCGCCTTGGCGTGTCCACGGCGACGGTGCGCAGCCACGTGCAGGGGGTACTGGTGAAACTCGGGGTCCACTCGCGGCTGGAGGCCGCGGCGCTGGCGGTGCGGCACGCGCTGGTGCCGGCCGCGTCGGTGACTTCCGGGTTCGAGGCGCGGCTCGGGTAAGTCCTTTGTGGACTCAGCCGAGCAGCTGGCTCCGGAGCCGGTCGAGCCACCGGTCGACGGTGAGCTCGTACCGCCCGGGGTCGTTCGACGGCGCGGCCTCGGCGACGGCGGCGTTCACGTGGTCGCGCACCGTGTCGGCCCACTCGGGCAGCACCCACACGGTCTGGAAGTAGTCGGCGCGCATCCGCACGGCGGCGACTTCCTGGTACCCGGCGATGACCTCCCGGTTGCGCACCCCGTAACGGGATTCGGGGATCTGCGGCGCGCCCGACGTGATGATCAAGACGGTCGGGCGCGCCTTCAGGATGACCTCGGTCGGATCCGCGCCGCGGGAGATCTGCGCGTCGTTGAGGCCGATGTAGTCGATGGCCTGCCAGCCGCTGTAGTACGGGATGGCGCCGGCGTCGCCGACGGCCAGAGTGCGCTGGTGCTCCGGCACGTCGGCCGCGCCGAGGCCCTTGCCGATCGCCACGTGCGCGCGCTGCAGGTCGGGTCCGTAGTTCGCGATCGTGCCCATGTCGGGTGCCGTCGCGCCGGCCACGGCCGACCAGCCCACGGCGACGACCCCGGTCAGCGCCGTCAGCCACCGCCCGCCCAGCGCGGCCGCACCGAGACCCGCGCCCAGGCACAGCACGGGCACGCCGTGGTCCGCGAAGCGGTCGAGGTAGTCCATGGTCGGCCCGGACACGGCGTAGGTCACGTACGTCAGCACGACGGTGGCCACCAGTAGTCCGCCCGTCGCGCGGGTGGCGCGGCGCAGCAGGAGCGACAGCGTCAGCACGAGCAGGGGGAGTAGGAGCCAGAACGTGTGCTCCGTCCACATCCGCCCGGACGCGAGGTCGCCGAACTTGACGTAAAAGGTGTTCGGCAGGAGTTGCCCGTAGTACTGCCAGCGCCACCCGAAATACCCGGCGCCGACCACGGCCGCGCCCGCCGTCCACCACCACGTCGCCCGGCTGCGTCGCGTCGTCCACAGCCAGACGGCTACGGTCGGCAGCGCGGCCAGCACGCCGTCCGGCCGCAGCGTGCCGAGCACGAGCAGCAGCAACGGCGGTTCCCACGGGTGCACGCGCTCACCGTCGAGCGCGCGCAGGCCCAGCACCACCGCGCGCAGGAGCACGGCCGCGAACACGGCCGTTTCGAGGCCGCTCGTGATGTGGAAGTACGTCGGCAGGAAGACCACATACGCGCCGCCCGCCACGAGCGCGCCGGCGAGGCCGCCCCGGCGGTGGCCGGTCGTCACCAGCATCAGCAGCGTGAGCACGCCGAAGACCAGCGACGTCACCTTCGTGAACAGCGGCAACGCGAGCCCCAGCCACGAACCGAGCCCCGACCACAGCACCCAGGAGAAGTCGGTGAAGCCCTCCACGCGCGGGCCGGTCACGTTCCACACCGGGCCGTGGCCGGCGGCGAGGTTGGCGGCGTAGCGGAAGCTGATGAACGCGTCATCGATGGTGAAGAACCACGCCGACCAGGCGCCGGCGAGGAACAGCACGAGCAGCCCGAGGCCGGTGAACACCAGGGCGCGGCGGCGCGGTCTGGCGGCTTCGACGCTGCCGGTTGCTTCGGATGTGGACGTGATGGTCATGACGAACCCCGTGGCTGGACGAACCTGAGACCCCGACGGAGCGGCAACTTTAGCCGAGTTGCCCGAATGATCCCACGATCGGCCCCCGTGTCGGGCTCGTCTCACCCGTCCGGATCCGTGCGCAGCCCCCGTCGTCAGCCGGCGGCTTCGATATTCCGATTCTTACGATGATCTTTCACGCACTGCGCACAACTTGATTGCACACAATTAAGTTGTAGTGTTCAGGACAAGCGAAGCCCGAACTTCCCGAGGAGCAAGAGATGCGCACACGTACTCGCCTGGCCCGGATCGCCGCCGCGACCGCCGCGTTGGCCGCGGCCGCCGTGTTCGTGGCGGTGCCGTCGTCGGCGGCGCCGCAGCAGGCCGACCACCACGCGCCGGCGAAGGCGAAGCCGACGATCGTGCTGGTGCACGGGGCGTTCGCCGACACGTCGAGCTGGAACGGCGAGGTCACGCGGCTCGAGCAGCGCGGCTACAAGGTGGTCGCCGCCGCCAACCCGCTGCGCGGGGTCGCGTCCGACGGCGCCTACATCAAGGCCCTGGTCGACAGCGTCGACGGACCGGTCGTGCTGGTCGGGCACTCCTACGGCGGCTCGGTGATCACCAGCGCCGCGCTGAACGACCCCAAGGTGCAGGCGCTCGTCTACATCGCGGGCTTCATCCCGGACCAGGGCGAGTCCGCGCTCGACCTGACCAACAAGTTCCCGGGCAGCACGCTCGGCGACACGCTGCAGCAGGTCACCCTCCCCGGCGGGGAGACCGACCTCTACGTGAAGCAGGACCTCTTCCCGAACCAGTTCGCCGCCGACGTCCCACTGTCGCAGGCCCGCCAGATGGCCGCCGGCCAGCGCCCGGTCGCCGCGTCCGCGCTGAGCGAGCCGTCGGGTGCGCCCGCGTGGAAGAACATCCCGGTGTGGGACCTGATCCCGACCGGTGACAAGAACATCCCGCCGGCCGCGCAGAAGTGGATGGCCGAGCGCGCCCACGCCCACACCGTCGTCGTGCCGGGTGCCTCGCACGCCGTGCTGGTCTCGCGCCCCGACAAGGTCACCGACATCATCGTGAGTGCCGCGAACGCGACCACCAAGTGACTCATAGCTGAAAACCTGAAAACACAGCCCCGGCCACCTCGGCCGGGGCTGTTTTCATCGTCCGATCAGCCGCTCGACCAGCGCGGTGTACTGCGCCACGATCGTGTCACGCGTCAGCCGGCCGGACGGGGCGAACCACTCGCGCACGCCGTTGAGCATGTCGAGCAGCGCCATCGTGGTCACGGTGACGTCCTCGATCCGGAACTCGCCGGCGGCGACGCCTTCGGCAAGGACATCGTGGAAAGCGTCGTGGTACGCGGTCTGCAGCTTGATCCCCTCGGCCTGCTGGGCGGGGTCGAGCGCGTACCGGATGGGGTTGCCTACCAGTAGCTCCGGGCGCCGGTCGTCGCTCAGTTCGAGGTGCAGACGCACGACCCGCCGCACGCGTTCGCCGGGCGAAAGGGACTCGTCGCGCAGCACGGGCACGGTCGCGTCCACGAAGTCGGTCATGAACCGCGAAACGATCGCGTGCAGCACTTCCTGTTTGTTCGTGAAGTGGTGGTACATCGTCGAGGACGAGATGCCCACCGCGTCGGCCAGGTCGCGGATCGACGTGGCGCTGTAGCCGCGCTCGTGAAACAGCTCACTCGCGCGTTCGAGGATCAGGACCCGGAGATCGGGCCCCTCGTCGAGCGACTTCTTCCTGGCCACGGCCCTCCTTCCGGTTTAGAGGTGGGGGTGCGAACGTGGCGATCGTACGATCGGCACGTTGACGAGGCGAACTCCACCTGGTTAGCCTTGGTGTCGATCAATCGATCGACACGGGACAAGGATCTCATGACCGAACACGACTGGTCGCCCCTGCCGCGGCCGGGCAGCCGCGTGGTGGTCACCGGCGCCGCAGGCGGTCTCGGCCGGGCGCTCGTCGCCGCGTTGACGCAGGTCGACGCCCGCGTGGTCGGCATAGACCGCGTTGCCGCCGAACCCGAGCACCTCGTCGCCGACCTCACCGACGAAACCGCCGCCGCGCAGGCCGTCGCCGAAGCCGTCGAACGGCTCGGCGGCCTCGACGCCGTGATCGGCGCCGCCGGGATCGTCGACACCGTCCACCGCGCGAGCAGGTTCCCGCTCGACGCCTTCCGGTCCGATGTGGACGCCAACCTCGTCGCGCAGTTCGTCCTCGCCCGCGCGGCCTATCCGGCGTTGAAGGAATCCGCCGGCGCGATCGTGTTCCTCTCCTCCGTCGCGGCGGAAGACGGCCTGCCGGGCCAGGCGGCATACGCGGCGGCCAAGGCCGGCGTGCTCGGCCTGACGCGCTCGCTCGCCGCGGAGTGGGGCGGCGACGGCGTGCGCGTGAACGCTGTCGAACCCGGTCTCTTCGCGACGCCCAAGGTGCTCGCGATGCCCGAATCGGCTCGTGAGCGGCTGCTCGCCGGCGTGCCGATGGGCCGCGTCGCGACGCTGGGCGAAGTCGTCGGCTCGGTCCTCTACCTGCTGTCCCCGGCCGCGGGCTACACCACGGGCCAGGCGCTTCGCCTCGACGGCGGCTCCGGGCTCACCCGCGGCGGCTTCTACCGCTGAGCACCCCGTCACCGCTGAGCATCCAGTACCGCTGAGCACCCAGGAGATCCCCGTGCCCGCCAGAACCCTGCCCGCCATGCTGCTCGACGTCGCCGGAAGACACGGCCCGGCCGAAGCCCTCGTCGACGGCGAGACCCGCATCTCCCACGCCGACATGGTGCGCCGCTCCGCCGTGGTCGCCACGCGGCTGCGCGAGCTCGGCGTGGAGCCCGGCGACTGCGTCGCGATCCTGCTGCCCAACGGCTGGCAGTACGCCGTGAGCTACTTCGGCGTGCAGCTCGCCGGCGCCATCGGCGTGCTCGTGAATACGCGCTTCGCCCAGCCCGAGATCGAGCACGTGCTCACCGATTCCGGCGCGAAACTCGTGATCACCGACCGCGACCTGCCCGGCGCCGTCGACTCGGCCGTGCTCACGGCCGACACCGGCGAAACCGTCGACCCCGCCGTGCAACCGGGTCAGCGGAGTGAACCGGGCGATGTCGCGCACCTGCTCTACACGTCCGGCACCACCGGCCGCCCCAAAGGCGCGATGCAGACGCACGCCAACCTGATGTTCAACGCCGGCACCGTGCGCGAGCGCCTCGGCGCCGGCCCCGGCGAACGCACGCTCGTGGCCGCGCCGATGTTCCACGCCACCGCGATCGTGTCGCAGTTCATCGGCTTCCTCGCCAACGGCGCGTGCTGCGTGTTCACGCCCGCGTTCAAGGCGGAGACCACGGTGGCGCTCATGGCGTCCGAGCGCATCACGTTCTTCGCGGGCGTCGCCGCCATGCTGCGGCTGATCCTGCTGAAGGCGGAAGACGCGGGCGCGGACCTGTCGTCGCTGCGGCTGTTCGTGATGGGCGGCTCGCCGGTGCCGGAATCGTTCCCCGCGTTGGTGAAGGAGCAGCTGCCGGATCTGGTGCTGGGCAACGTCTGGGGCCTCACGGAAGGCACGTCGATCGTCACGTTCACCGCCGGCGCGGAGTACCTGAGCCACGCGTGGAGCGTCGGCCCGGTTGTCGAGGGCGTCGAGGTCGCGATCGCCCTGCCGGGCGAGCCGCCGCGCGACCTGCGCGACACCGTCGGCGAGCTGTGCGTGCGCGGACCCGTGGTGGCCGCCGGGTACTGGGGCAACCCGGAGGCCACCGCGTCGACCTTTGTGGACGGTTGGCTGCACACGGGTGACGTCGGCTCGATCGACGGCGACGGGTTCGTCCGCGTGCTCGACCGGCTCAAGGACATGATCATCCGCGGCGGCGAGAACATCTACAGCCTCGAGGTGGAGAGTGCGCTCGCGCAGCACCCCGACGTGGCCGAGGTCGCCGTGGTCGGTGTGCCCGACCCGATCTTCGACGAGCGCGTGCGGGCAGTGGTCGTGCCGCGGCCCGGGCGGACGCCGAGCGAGGAAAGCCTGCGCGAGCACGCGGTGAAGCTGCTGGCCGACTTCAAGGTGCCCGTGGAGTGGCGGTTCGTCACCGAGCTGCCGCGCAACCCGTCCGGCAAGGTCCTCAAGCGGGAGCTCTCGGATGCCGGCTGAATCCGTCGACGTCGTCGTGATCGGCGCGGGCTTCAGCGGCCTCGGCATCGCGGCGCGGCTGGACAAGGCCGGGTTCCGCTCGTTCCGCGTCCTCGAAGCGGCCGACGACCTCGGCGGCACCTGGCGCGACAACACCTATCCCGGCTGTGGCTGCGACATCCCGTCGCCGCTGTACTCGTACTCGTTCGCGCAGAAACCCGACTGGAGCCGGTTGTTCGCCGGTCAGCCGGAGATCCTGGAGTACCTGCACGACGTCGCGCGCCGGCGCGGGCTGCTCGACCGGCTGCGCTTCGGGCAACGCGTCACGCGCGCCGCGTGGGACGAGGCCGCCGGGCGGTGGGACGTGACCACGGCGACGGGGGAGACCTACCGCGCGCGGTTCGTCGTGTCGGCCGTCGGTCCGCTGCACCACCCGGCGTACCCGGAACTGCCGGGCGTGGAGTCTTTCCGCGGCGCGGTGTTCCACTCCGCGCAGTGGCGCCACGACGTGGACCTGACGGGCAAGCGCGTGGCGGTGATCGGCACGGGAGCGAGCGCGATCCAGTTCGTGCCGGCGATCGTCGACCAGGTTGCCGCGCTCACGGTTTTCCAGCGGACGCCGCCGTGGATCGTGCCGAAGGCCGACCGCGCCTTCGACGCCCGGCACAAGTTCTGGGCGCGCTGGTTCCCGCCGTTCCGCTGGTACGTGCGCGACCGGCTGTACTGGATCCACGAACGCCGCGCGGTCGGGTTCGTCGCCGACCCGGCCGCGATGGAGCAGACGGCCGGCCTCGCGAAGCGCTTGCTGCGCAAGCAGGTGCCCGACGAGGACCTGCGCGCGCGGCTCACACCCGACTACACCATCGGCTGCAAACGGCTGCTCATCTCCAGCACGTGGTACCCGGCGCTGACGAAGCCGCACGTCGACGTCCGCTCCGGCGGGGTCGCGTCCGTGCGGCCGGACGCGGTGGTCGGCGCCGACGGGGTGGCGGTGCCCGCCGACGTGATCATCTACGGCACGGGGTTCGACACGCAGCAGACTATCCGGTTCGAGGTCGAAGGCCGCGACGGCCGCACGCTCGCCGACGCGTGGAGCAAGGGCAACGAGGCCTACCTCGGCACGACCGTCGCCGGGTTCCCCAACCTGTTCCTCATGGTCGGCCCGAACACGGGGCTGGGCCACAACTCCCAGGTGTTCATGATCGAGGCGCAAGCGTCCTATGTGGTCGCCGCGCTGCGCCGGCTGCGCCGCGCCAAGGCGTTCGAGGTGCGAGCCGAGGTGCAGGACGCGTTCAACGACTGGCTCGACTCGCGGATGGCCGCCACCGTCTGGCAGACGGGCGGGTGCCGCAGCTGGTACCAGGACCCGAAGTCCGGCCGCAACACCGTGCTGTGGCCGGCGGGGACCGTGGAGTTCTGGCGGCGGACCCGGCGCTTCCGCGCGTCGGACTACGCGGTGACCTGATCGTTGGGCCGAACGGAGCAATTCGGAACGGCGGTGGAACCTCCGCCGGATCCTTCACGTAGGTAGCGGGTGATCCGTTCCCTACTGGAGGTGTGTGTGCGTAAACCTTTGACCGTGCTGGGGGTCGTGGCGCTCGTCGCGACAGGGGCAGGGGTCGCGGCCGCAGCGCCGCAAGTGGCACAACAGCAAGCAGATCAGCCGCACGACAGAACGGCGTTGCTCATCACGGGCGATGTCGTCACAGTGCACGACGTCGGCGGCGGGCGCGAGACGTACGACGTGGCCCCGGCCGCAGCCAAGGGCCCGGCTAGATCGTTGGTGCACCTCGGCCTCGGCGGGCGCAACTACGAGATCCCCGCCACCGCGGTGCCTTACCTGGGCAACGGCTTGGACCTCGGTCTGTTCGACGTCGACAAAGCCGCGAGCGACCACGTGACCACGCCGACGCGCACGTTCGACCGCGCGGCCGCGCAGAACTTCGGCGCGCAGCTGGCGAAGCAGTACACAGCGGACCGCGCCCGCGGCACTTTCGGCGGTCGTGGCCTGTTCGCCGGCGGCGCGACCTACGGCACTTCGGCGCCGGCGAAGAAACAGCCGCGCACAGTGCTGAACACCCTGACGTTCGCGGCGAACGAGGCGGATGGCACGCCGTCCGACACCGGGGTCGCGTTCCTCACGAACACCGACGACTCGACCTTGCTCGACAGCAACGAATCGGTCAACTACTTCTACGACGGCACCGCCAAATACAGCGTGCCGGCCGGGAACTACAGCGCCATCAGTGTTTTCTTCACCACCGCGGCCGACGGCACGGTCTCCGGGGTGCGTGAGGTGGTGGACCCCGAGTTCGCCGTGAAGGGCGACAAGACCGTGCGCATGGACGCCGCGAAGGCGTCGAGCAAGGTCACCTGGGTCACGCCGCGCCCGGCGCTGCTCGACGACAACGGCTTCCTCGTCCGCCGCGCCGCGAAGACCGGCCCCGCCTTCAGTCTCGACTACGACGCCGGGCCTGGCGTGCCCCTGTGGATCTCGCCGGTGGCGAAGCCCGTGCAGACCGGTGCGCTGCAGACCTACCCCTACGCGCGGCTCGTGTCGCCGCCCAGCGCCGGCACGCCGTACGAGTACTGGCTGCAGAAGGCGAGCATCGGCTCCATCCCGAAGCAGCGCTACACCGTGACCAGCGCCGACCTCGCCACGGTCGACACCTCCTACTACGCCGAACAGGAGTCGATCGGCCGCGTGCAGCGCAGCGGCCTGTTCGCTTTCGAGGACGGCGGTGGCCGGCCCGGCGTGCCGATCGACCTGCCGCGGCACCAGATCGAGTACGTTTCCGCCGCTCCCGACCTGCTGTGGTTCGGCACGACGGCCAAGTTCGTGAGCCAGTCCGGCAGCTGGGTCGGCGGTCAGTTCATGACCGGCGAGGTCTACCGCGGCGGCCAGACCGCGACGGAGGGCTACGGCAAGTTCCCGCTGCACACCGCCGAGGCCGTCGCGGTCGGGACGCCGATCAAGGGCTCCACCCACGTGGCTCCGGGTGCGGCGCGCGCCGGCGACGACGTTTCGATCAGCCTCATCCCGTTGTCCGACAACCAGCCCGGTCACACCGGCGGATTGCGCAGTGGGCCGAACGACACCGTGTCCGGTCACTACACGCTGACGCAGGACGGCACGATCGTGGCGCAGGGCGTGCCGGGTGACGACGTCCAGTTCACGCAGGCGGTGAGCCCCGAGCCGGCGACGCTCGGGCTCACCGTGGACGCCGCGCGCAGCGGGCCGATGTTCTCCTTGTCGACCGCGGCCCACACCGAGTGGACGTGGCGCTCGCAGCACGTCGAGGGCGCTGCCCTGCCGGCGCCGCTGCAATGCTCAGTGGTGCGCGGGGCCGACCCCGGCGCGTTGTGCCAGGCAGAACCCCTGCTCATGCCGGGCTACGACATCGGCGGCCTCGGCCTCGACGGTTCCACGGCCTCCGGTCCGCAGTCGCTCGACGTCACCTTCGCCCACGTGCAGACGTCCGCTGTGAGTGCGGTCTCCGCGGCGACGGTGCAGTTCTCCACCGACGGCGGGGCGACGTGGCAGGACGCCACCGTCACCCCGGGCGCGGACGGCACGTTCCACGCGGCCTACTCCGTGGTCCCCGACGATTTCCGGGGAATGGCCGTGGCCCTGCGTGTCACCGCCGCCGACGCCGGTGGCAGCACCGTCGCCGAGACGATCACCGCCGCCTACCGCGTGAACTTCTGAGGGGAGTGTCCACTGTGTTCAGTAAAGTCTTCACTGCCGCGGTGATCGTCGGGGCGGCGTTCACCGCCGTCACCGGCACGGCGGGTGCCGCGACCGCTCCCCGAGCGGCTTGCGGAGCCGTCGGGCCGACCATGGCGCGCTGCCTCACCAGCTACGCCACGGCCGTTGCCCCGGACGGCTGGGGTGCGACCGACCTCGCCGCCGCCTACCGCCTGCCCGCCGAACCGGGGCCAGGTGACCTCGTGGCGATCTCCATCGCCTACGACTCGCCGACCCTCGAGCAGGACCTCAACACCTACCGCGCCCAATACGGGCTGCCACTGTGCACTTCGGACACCGGCTGCTTCCACAAGGTGAACCAGCGCGGCGACGCGGCGCCCTTGCCCGGCCAGAGCTTTGGTTGGAATCTGGAGTCCACACTGGACGTATCGATGGTTTCGGCGGCGTGCCCGTCGTGCCGGATCCTCGTGGTGGAGGGCGACAGTCCGCTGTTCCCGGATCTGGCCGCCACGGAGGATACCGCCGTGCGACTGGGTGCGAAGATCGTGACCAACAGCTACGGCGGGCGGGAGAACGGGTACTCGCTTTCCTACGCGAGCAGCTACCAGCACCCCGGCGTGACCACCGTCGTGTCCTCAGGTGACGACGGGTTCACCGCCGCCAGCTATCCGGCGGTGCTGCCGGACGCGGTGGCCGTCGGCGGCACGACGCTGAGCCGCGACTCGTCCGACCGCGCCTTCGCGGAGTCGGCGTGGCTCTCCGGAGGCAGCGGCTGCTCGGCGTACGTCGCGAAACCGGCATGGCAGCGGGATCCGCACTGTCGCAACCGGACGGTCGCCGATGTCTCGGCGGTCGCCGAGCAGTTGTCGATCTACTTCACCGATGCGGGTGGCTGGGCGACGGCGAACGGCACGAGCGCCTCGGCACCGTTCGTCGCCGGTCTGATCGCGCGGGCCGGGCACGCGGGCACCACGACGGCCGCCACCGTGTACGCCGGTGCGGGGCACTTCTTCGATGTCACCGACGGCTCCAACGACCAGGTCTCGGGCGGGGCCAAGTGCGGCGGTGACTACCTCTGCGTCGCCACCGCGGGCTACGACTCCCCGACGGGCGTCGGCACGCCGGACGGGCTGGCGGGGCTCTAAGCGCGGAAAAAAAGGGTTGGCCAGAGGGCGCCGGGGTCGGTAGTTTGTGGTCGACCGCGATTCGGCTCGAGGAGGTGAGACCCATGTTCAGTGGATCGATGTGGGTGCTCCCCCTCAGTTTCGTGGTCGGGCGGTAGGTGTCGCCGGGAGCGCCATGAGCACTTCCGAAAGGCGGCATGCCATGTACTTCACTTCTGAAACCTCGGCCGACGGTCTCGTCGAACGCGAATTCACCGTCGGCGACGTCCCCGGCGTCCTCTGGTCACCCGCGGCGGGCTCCGGCCCGCTCGTGCTCCTCGGGCACGGTGGTGGCAACCACAAAAAGCACCCGGCCATGACCGGCCGGGGCGGGCTTCTCGTGGCCGCCGGGTTCTCCGTGGCCGTGCTCGACGCGCCCGGTCACGGCGATCGACCTCGTACGGAAGCCGACGAACGCGAGGTCGCCGTGATGCAGCAGGCGATGGCGACGGGCGAGCCCGTCGGCCCGATCGTCGAGCGCTACAACGGCGACATCGCCGCTCGCGCGGTGCCCGAATGGCAGGCGGCACTCGACGCCCTGCAGACACTGCCGGAGATCCACGGCCCGGTCGGCTACTGGGGGATCAACATGGGCACCGCGATCGGCGTGCCGCTGATCGCGGTCGAACCCCGCATCACGGCCGCGGCCCTGGGTCAGTTCTGGCCTTCGACGCTGGTCGACCTGGCGAAGCAGATCACCATCCCGATCGAGTTCGCCATGCAGTGGGACGACGAGCACATTCCCCGGGAAGGCGCGCTCGCGCTGTTCGATGCCTTCGCCTCGCCGGAGAAGACGTTGCACGCCAACGCGGGCAAGCACAAGCAGCTCCCGCGGTTCGAGGCCGCCAGCGCGGTCCGCTTCTTCACCCGGCACCTCGGCACGCCGTGACGAGCCACGCGCGGGAGTCCAACCACACACCGTCGGCACGCTGGTGGGTGGCCATGACCTCGCGCAGCCGGCCGAGTGCCCGCTCGATCTCGTCGTCGCCGAGCTGAGCGAGCACGTCACCGACCAGGCGTAAGGGCAGTACCGCGGAAACGGCGGTGGCGGGATCCGGCCCGTACCACAGGGGTTCGGACACGTCGGTGAGGCGGAGGTCGGTGAACCCCGCCGTGGTCAGCACCTCGCTGACCACAGCGGGGTCGCCGAGCGAAAACGGGCTGTCGTCCGGCACCGGGGGGTTTCCGACGGCGCGGCCGATTTCGGACACCCACTCCTGGCGGTCCCCGGTCTGCCACACGAGCTGCACCAGCCGCGCGCCCGGCCGCATCGCGCGTCCGACGTTGGTGAACGCCGCGACCGGGTCGGTGAAGAACATCGTGCCGAAGCGGCTGAAGGCGAGGCTGAACTGCTCGGGCGGGAACGGGTACGTCTGCGCATCGGCCTGCTCAAACTCCACATTGGTGACGTTCCCGGCAGTGGCCAGGCGGCGCGCCGGCTCCAGCCGAGCCGGGGAAACGTCCACGCCGAGCGCACTTCCGCGGACCGCGAGGCGCGCGGCTTCACACGTCGTCGTCCCGGCACCGCACCCGATGTCGAGCACGGTGTCGCCGGGACCCACGGCGACGGCCTCGCGCAGCCACGGCTGATAGCGGCGCAGCTCGGCGTCGTAGTCGAAGGATGGCCTGGCCATGGCGCCATCATGCCTCGTCACCGAGATGCGGCAGCGGAAAGTCGCAGGTAGATTGCGGTTCGTGATCTTGCGGGAAGTCGCTCATGCGTGAGGACGAGGTCCTCGCCCAGCTCACCACGCCCCTGGCCGCGCCGGCTTTTCCGCGCGGGCCCTACCGGTTCACCGACCGCGAATACCTGAACATCACCTACCGGACGGATCCGGCGGCGCTGCGGGCGCTCGTCCCGGAACCACTGGTCGTGGACGAGCCGCTGGTGCGGTTCGAGGTGATGCGAATGCCCGACGTGACCGGCCTCGGCGACTACACGGAGTCCGGCCAGGTCGCGATGGTGCGCCACGGCGACGAGGTCGGTGAGTTCACCCTGGGCATGTACGTGGACAGCCTGCCCGCCATCGCGAGCGGCCGCGAGGTCGCCGCGTACCCGAAGAAGCTCGGCAAACCCAGGCTGTACACGGATTCCGACACGCTCGTGGGCACGCTCGACTACGGCTCGATCCAGGTCGCGCTGGCCACGATGGGCTACAAGCACCGCGCGCTCGACGAAGCCCAGGCTCGGGCAGAGCTGACCGCGCCGACGTTCATGCTCAAGATCGTGCCCGGCTACGACGGCCGTCCGCGCATCTGCGAGCTCGCGCGCAGCCGGATCAGCGACGTCACGATCAAGGGCGCGTGGACCGGCCCGGCGCGGCTGCACCTCGTGGCCCACGCGCTGGCGCCGCTGGCCGACCTGCCGGTGCTGGAGATCGTGTCGGCTCGCCACCTTCTGACCGACCTCACACTCGGCCGGCTCGCGGTCGTGCACGACTACCTGGCTTGAGGGGAAACCATGAAGGCGACCATCGTCGGCGGCGGGGTCATCGGCGTGTCGTGGGCCGGGCTGATGGCCTCGCGCGGCCTCGACGTGACGGTCAGCGACCCGGCGCCGGGCATCGAGGACACCGTGCGCGCCGGGCTGGCGGAGCTGGAGCCGGCGTTGCGGGAGCTCGGCTTGCCCGGTCGTGACTTGGCGGTGAGCTTCGAGCCGGACCTGGCGACGGCCGTTGCCGAGGCGGACGTGGTGCAGGAGAACGGCCCCGAACGGCTCGACCTGAAGCATCGGATCTTCAGCACCATCGAGGCCCACGCTCCGGCGCACGCGTTGCTGCTCACATCCACGTCGGGCATTCCCGCGACCGACATCGCCACGGCTATGAACCAGCCGGAACGGCTTGTGGTGGGGCACCCGTTCAACCCGCCGCACCTGATTCCGCTGGTGGAGGTCGTGGCGGGGGAGAAGACGTCGGCGGAGAACGTGGCGCGGGCCGTCGCGTTCTACGAAAGCCTGGGCAAGAAGCCGATTGTGCTGGCGAAGGAGGTGCCCGGGTTCGTCGCGAACCGGCTGCAGGCCGCGATCTTCCGCGAGTGCGTGCACCTCGTCGCCGAGGGTGTGGTGACCGAGCAGCAGCTTGACGAAGTGGTCACGTCCTCGCTCGGGCAGCGGTGGGCGGTGAGCGGGCCGTTCCTGAGCTTCCACCTCGGGGGCGGGGCCGGCGGGCTGCCGCACTTCCTCGAACACCTGGGCCCGGGCCTGCGGAAACGCTGGGGCCAGCTGGGTACGCCGGACCTCGACGAACCGACCGTCGCGCTGCTGAGTGCCCAGTCGGAGGACTTCGGCGGCACGATCGACGAGCTGGCCAAGGCTCGCGACGAGAAGCAGATCGCCGTGATGAGGGCGCTGGGGACCACACCGGGACAGGAGCAGCGATGACCGTCACCGACCGGATCCGCGAAGCGCTCGCCAACCCCATTCGTTTCGAAGCGGACGACCGGTTCGACATCCACGCCGCGCTGGCCGAAGTGCTCGCCGACGCCGGATTGTCCGAAAAGGACTGTGGTGGCTCTGTCGAGTTCCTCGGTGCAGACCCGATCGTGCCGAGCGCGGTGCGGCTGGGCGCGGCGCCGGCGATCGGGCTCGTCGCCAAGTCCGTGGCGCTGGCCGCGTTGTGGCGCCACCGCGGTGGGCCGGGGCAGGACATCAGCATGGACGTGCGCACGGCGCCGCACCGGCTGTGCCCGTTCTACGACAAGAAGTGGGAGCTGATCAACGGCCTGCCGCCCACCAACACGGCCGACCCGGGCAGCCCGTTCACGCTCAAGTTCTACCGCGCCGGCGACGGCCGCTGGGTGATGCCGCTCAACATCTACCCCAAGCTGAAGTCCGCCGCGCTCAAGCTTCTTCGCACCTACGACGACGAGACCGCCGTGGCCAACGCCGTCGCCCGCTGGAGCGCGCTCGACCTGGAGGAGGCCGGCGCCGACGCGGGTCTCGTGATGCCGATGGTGCGCAGCACGGAGGAGTTCCTCGAGACCAGCCAATACCGCGACGTGCTGGCCGGCCTGCCGCTCATCGAGATCGAGAAGATCGGCGATTCCGATCCGGAGCCGCTGCCCGAGGGTGCTCGCCAGCCGCTCGACGGCGTTCGCGCGCTCGGGATGGGACACGTGATCGCCGGCGCCGCCATCGGCCGTGCGCTGGCGCAGCACGGAGCCGACGCGCTGAACCTCTGGCGCCCGACCGAGTGGGAAAACCCGGTGACGTACTCGACGGCGAACGTCGGCGTCCGATCGGCCACAGTGGACTACCTGCGGGACAAGACGGCGCTGGCGAAGGTCCACGAGCTGGTGCGGGGCGCGGATGTGTTCTACGCCAACCGCCGGCCGGGTCTCGTCGCCGGGCTCGGGTTGTCCGCCCAGCGTGCCGCGCAGCTGCGACCCGGGATCATCCACACCACCGTGTCGCTGCACGGCGAACGTGGGCCGTGGGCGCAGCGCGTGGGCTTCGACCAGACGGCGGGGTGGGTCGCCGGGATGATGACGCTGGAGGGCTCGCCGGACCAGCCCGCGCTGCCGCACATCGGCGTGGTCAACGACTACCTCGTGCCCTGGCTTGCCACCACTGGGATCTGCGCGGCGTTGATGCGCCGGGCGACCGAAGGCGGCAGCTACCGCGTGCACATCTCGCTGACGCGCATCGCGTTGTGGATCATCAGCCTGGGCGTGTTCGACAAGGAGTACGCGCGCACGGTCGCGGGCACCGGTGAACAGCACGCGTACGTCGACCCGGAGACGTTCACGGCCGAGACGCCGCTGGGGCTCTACCAGGGCGTGACCGACCAGGTGCGGATGTCGGAGACGCCGGGTGAGTTCTCGACGATCCTCGTGCCGCGCGGGTCCGGGCGCGCCGAGTGGCTGCCGCGGCCGGCCGGGCTACTGTCGTGATCATGATCCCGGACCTCGTTTCCCGCCTGCGCAAGTCGTTCGCCGCCGGCCGCACCAAGCCGCTGTCCTGGCGGCGCGAGCAGCTCGGCGCGTTGAAGCGCATGCTGCTGGAGCAGGAGGACGACTTCCTCGCCGCCTTGCACACCGACCTCGCGAAGAACGCCACCGAGGCGCGCCGCACCGAGCTGATGTTCATCGTCAACGAGGTCGACGACACCCTCGAGCACCTCGACGAGTGGCTCGCGCCGCAGCCCGCGGGCTTGCCGGAACGCTTGCTGCCCGCCGAGGGCCGCGTGGTGCGCGAGCCGCTGGGTGTCGCGCTGATCATCGGGCCGTGGAACTACCCGCTGCACCTCGCCCTGGCGCCGCTGGTGGGGGTGCTGGCCGCGGGCAACGCCGCCGTCGTGAAGCCGAGCGAGCTTTCGCCGACGGTGTCGGCCGCCATCGCGCGCCACGTGCCGGCGTACCTCGACCCCGAGGCCGTGGCCGTGGTGGAGGGCGCCATCCCGGAGACGACGGAGCTGCTGGAGCAGCACTTCGACCACATCTTCTACACGGGCAACGGCGTCGTCGGGCGGATCGTGATGACGGCCGCGGCGAAGCACCTCACGCCCGTGGCGCTGGAGCTGGGCGGCAAGAGCCCGGTGATCGTGGACACGGACGTCGATCTTCAGGTGGTGGCGCAGCGGATCGTGGACACGAAGTTCATGAACGCCGGCCAGACGTGCGTCGCGCCCGACTACGTGCTCGCCATCGGCGACACCGCGGCCCGCCTCGAACCGCTGCTGACTGAGGCGCTGCAGGCGAAGTTCGGCGACGACGCGGCTTCGAGCCCCGACTACGGGCGTATCGTGAACACCCGGCACTTCGATCGCCTGTCTCACCTCCTGACCAGTGGCCGCGTGGTCACCGGCGGCCAGACCGACCGCGACGCCAAGTTCATCGCACCGACCGTGCTCGCCGAGGTCGCGCCGGACGCACCCGTGATGGGCGAGGAGATCTTCGGGCCGATCCTGCCGGTGCTGCCCGTGTCGTCTTTGGACGACGCCATCGCATTCATCACGGGCCGCGACAAACCGTTGGCGCTGTACGCGTTCACCGGGTCCGAAGAGGTCAAACAGCGCATCCTCACCGAAACCTCCTCGGGCGCGGTGACGTTCGGCATGCCGGTGCTGCACCTCGTCGCGCCCGAACTCCCGTTCGGCGGCGTCGGCGAGAGCGGCATGGGGCGCTACCACGGGAAGTACTCCATCGACACGTTCAGCAACCTCAAGGCGGTGCTCGACAAGCCACTGTCCTGAGGACTCGGTGGAATCCCCCGGGGGCGGCTACGATCCTGGATCATGAGCCACCCAGGGGGTCAGCAACCGCAGGGTTATCCGCAAGGTCAGCAGGGGTATCCGGCGGGGTATCCCGCGCCGGGTCAGCCGGGCTTTACCGAGCAGGGTCAGTCGCAGCCGGGATTCCCCGAGGCCGGCCAGGCGCAGCAGGGTTTCGGCCAGGCGGGCCAGCCGCAGCCGGGTTATCCGCAGCAGCAGGCCCAACCGGGTTACCCGCAGCCGGCGGGACAACCGGGTTACGCGCAGCCGCAAGGTCAGCCTGGTCAGCCGGGATATCCGCAGCAGCAAGGGCAACCGGCTCCGTCGGGCTATCCGCGGCAGGCCGGTGAGGCCGGCTACCCGCAGCCCGGTTACCAGCAACCCCTCCCGCAGCACGGCCAGCCGCAGCAGTGGGGCGCCCCACAGCAGCAGTTCTCCCAGCCGCCACAGGGCTTCCCGCCGCAGCCGGGCTCAGCAGCCGGCCCGCTGACCCTGCCCGGCCTCGGCGCGATCCCGGCGGTGCTCGGTGTGGTGCTGGAACTCGTCGCCCTCTTCGGTGTTTCGTGGATCACCTTCACCAACGGCACCCAGTCGGTGACGATGTCCTTCCTCGACCTCGTCAAGGCCGCCAGCGACAACGCGGCCGCCTCCGGCTTCGCGGCGACGTACGTGCAGTTCCTCGCCTTCATCATCACCGCCGCGACAGCCGGGTCGGTGCTGCCCTGGACACTCGGCGCACTCCGGGCCAAACGCTCGGCGTTCCTGCTGAGCGGCATCCGCAGCCGCGAACTCACCCGCGCCGGCTTCTGGTGGTACCGCACGGTCTTCAGCGGCCGCGCGGCCGTCATGCTGATCTTCCACGCCGCCGGCATCGCCACCCTCTACTGGGGCAACTTCTCCTCCCTGGGCCTCGGCCCGATCCTTCTCCTGGTCGGCGGCCTCCTGGTCCTCGCCGGCGCGGCCATGGGCCCACGCCAGGCCCCGGCTATGCCCTGACCCTCCACAGGGGAGCTTCACCTCCAGGACCAGCGCAACGGCGAGTGCGCCCGCGCGATCACAGCCCCGGGCGCACTTGCCGACATGAGCCGTGGGCAAGGCCGTGCTCGCGTTCACCCCGCACGCCGACCCGGGAGCTCGGCGCGAGCCGCTGGCCGGTGCCGGTCGACCCGGCGAACTGAGCCGTCAGGCCGGCGCGAGCACCAAAGTGGTGTGTTGCCCGTTCAAGCCCTCGTTCATCACGAGCGCGCACGCCACCACGGTGCCCAGCCAGACGGCCGACACGGCGAGGTCCGATCGGGGGACCACCGGGTAGAGCACGGGGGTGAACGTGTTCCCGCCGTTGCCGCCCGTGGACGCGTGGACGTGGTTCATGTACCGGATCCCGGTGGTGCGGTCGAACAGCACCGGGTGCCGGAAGGCCTCGCTCATGTCGAACCCGCGGCGCTTCTTCTCCGGGCGGGTGTCGGCGAACTCGGTCACCTCGACGACGTGGCCCACCGGGATCGGCGCGGGGTAGTTCACCGCGATCGTGCGATTCACACCGGCACCCTAGCAACCGCCGGCCGTTCCGCTGACGGGAAAAATGACACTCCACAGTGGACGCATCCTACGTCTGGTTCCGCCGCTTCGTCCGGAAATCGAGTTGCGCACGTCACTACGCCACGGCGAGTTCGGCGGAAGTTCAGCCACTGCTCATCAACTCCTGGGCGAACGGCTCACCGCGGCAGACGAGTGTTCCCCGTGGCTCCCACCCCGAAAGGACCTCGATGACCGAGAACACCGACCAGGGCAACGGTTTCACGCGCAGACGCCTCCTGGGTTCAGCGGCCGCCGCGGGCGGTCTCGCCGCCGCCGCGATGGCGTTGCCGGCGAACGTCCGCAAGGCGATCGCTTCGCCCGCGCCGAAGAACGGCCGGATCTCCGACCTCAAGCACGTCGTCATGCTGATGCAGGAGAACCGCAGCTTCGATCACTACTACGGCACGCTGTCCGGCGTCCGCGGCTTCGGCGACCCCCACGCCGCGCGCCAGTCGGACGGCAGCTCGGTCTTCTACCAGAAGGACGCGAAGAACCCCAAGGGTTACCTGCTGCCGTACCACCTGGACACGAAGTCGACCGCCGCGCAGGCGATCCCGTCGACGAGCCACGAGTGGGCCGTGCAGCACGCGGCTTGGAACGGCGGCAAGAACGACCAGTGGCTGCCCGCCCACCGCGCCGCCGACGGCGAGACCAACGGCCAGTACACCATGGGTTACTTCACCCGTGAGGACATCCCGTTCCAGTACGCGCTGGCCGACGCGTTCACGATCCTCGACTCCTACCACTGCTCGGTGCTCGGCCCCACGGGCCCGAACCGCCACATGTGGATGGCTGGCACGATCGACGCCGCGGGCGACTTCGGTGGCCCCTCGCTCACCACGAGCGCGCCCAACGGCGCGTACTCGTTCAAGACCTACCCCGAGCGCCTCACCGAGGCCGGCGTGAGCTGGAAGATCTACCACTCGCCGGGCGGGACGACCGGGCTCGCCTCGCTCGCGCACATCGCCCAGTACTTCAACGCGAAGCCAGGCGACGACCTGTTCGAGAAGGGCATGAACCCGCAGCCGCTCGGCCAGTTCGAGTACGACGCGGCCCACGACCAGCTGCCCACCGTGAGCTGGATCCTGCCGCCCTCGGGCTTCGACGAGCACCCGGCCGGCCTGCCCGCCGCCGGCGCGACCTTCGTCGCCGGCAAGATCGACGCCATCGCGGCCAACCCCGACGTGTGGGCCAAGACGGCGTTCATCCTGTCCTACGACGAGAACGACGGCCTGTTCGACCACGTCGTGCCGCCGACCCCGAAGCCCGGCACCCCGGGTGAGTTCGTGTTCAAGAAGTCGGTGACCGGCGTCGACGGCGCCGGCCTGCCCACCGGTCTCGGCTTCCGCGTGCCGTGCATCATCGTGTCGCCGTGGACCGTCGGCGGCTGGGTGTGCTCGGAGACCTCCGACCACACGTCGCAGCTGCGGCTGCTGGAGCAGGTGACCGGCGTGCGCGAGCCGAACATCACCGACTGGCGGCGCCGCAGTGTGGGCGACCTCACCTCGGCGTTCCGCTTCCACGACGCCACCAAGCACGCGCCGACGCTGCCCGACACCACGGGCCAGTACAACCTCGCGCAGTACGAGGTCAGCCAGTTCAAGCTGCCGCCCATCCCGACCACGCAGCAGAGCTTCCCCCACCAGGAGCCCGGCCACCGGCCGAAGACCTCCTGACCTCGGCGTTCGTCACCCGTCCGTCCATTCGCGACGGACGGGTGGCGGCACCGGCGACCGAATTTGAGCGGCGCGTGGACAGGCGTGGCTGATAAGGTCGTGGTGATCGTGAACGCGAAGGATCAGGGAGTTGACCACCGAAATGGTGGCTGAGGACGACATCTCCGGGTGAATCCGGCGACGACAGCGGTGCGCTCGGTGCTTTTTGCAACCACAGCGACACCGCATCTTGTCGTTTCCTGAAACCCTGCCCTGTCGTTCTCCGGGCGGCTCACGCACGCCCGCTCCACCCTGAGAGTCCTGCCATGTCCAAGTCCTCCGTCGTCTGTTCCGGCCTGTCCTTTTCCTGGACCGACGGCACCCCCGTCTTCGAAGACCTGTCCTTCACGCTCGGGCCGGGTCGCACCGGTCTCGTCGCGCCCAACGGCGCCGGCAAGAGCACCCTGCTCAAGCTCATCGCCGGCGAGCTCCACCCGCTCGCCGGTTCGGTGACCACCGACGGTGTGCTCGGCTACCTGCCGCAGACGTTGCCGCTCGCCGGCGAACCGACCGTGGCCGAGGTGCTGGAGATCGAGCCGATCGTGCGCGCTCGCGGCCATCGAAGGTGGTGACGCGGGCGAGGAGCACTTCGCGAAAGTCGGCAGCGACTGGGACATCGAAGAACGCGCCCGCGCGGAGCTGGACCGGCTCGGGCTCGGCGACGTCGCGCTCGACCGCCGGCTCGACACGCTCAGCGGCGGCCAGATCGTGTCGCTCGGCCTGGCCGCGCAGCTGCTGAAACAGCCCGACGTGCTGCTGCTCGACGAGCCCACCAACAACCTCGACCGCGACTCCCGGCGCCGCCTGCACACCGTGCTCGGCGACTGGAAGGGCACGCTGCTGCTGGTCAGCCACGACCGCGACCTGCTCGACCGCATGGACCGGATCGCGGAGCTGGACCACGGTTCGCTGCGGCTGTTCGGCGGCAGCTTCACCGAGTACGAGGCCGCGAAGAAAGCCGCGCGCGAGGTCGCGGAGAAGAACGTGCGCACCGCCGAACAGGAGGTCAAGCGCGAGAAACGCGAGCTTCAGCAGGCCCGCGAACGCGCGGCGCGGCGGGCGTCCACCGGCGCCCGCACCGGCTCCGACATCCCGCGCATCGCGCTCGGCAACATCAAGCGCCGCGCGGAATCGTCGGCCGGCAAGGCCAACGACATGCACTCGCAACGGCTCGGCGCCGCCAAAGCCCGGCTCGACGAGGCCGACCGCGCCGCGCGCGAAGACGACACGATCGTGCTGGAGCTGCCCGACACCGCCGTGCCCGCCGGGCGCACGGTGTTCCACGGCGAGCGCCTGCACGTGCGGGAGCTGTTCGCCGGCGAAGGTGCGACGCTGGCGATCCGCGGGCCGGAACGGATCGCGTTGATCGGCGCCAACGGAGTCGGCAAGTCGACATTGATGCGGCTCGCCGCGGGCCTGCTCGAACCCGACAGCGGGCTGCTGACCAGGGCCGACGGCCGCGTCGCGTACCTCTCGCAGCGTCTGGACCTGCTCGACGACGACCGCACCGTGGCGGAGAACCTGCGGGCGGCCGCGCCTCAGCTGCCCGAGGCCGACCTGATGAACCTGCTCGCGCGCTTCCTGTTCCGCGGGCCGCGGGCGCACCTGCCGGTCCGGGTGCTCTCGGGTGGCGAACGGCTACGGGCGACGCTGGTGTGCGTGCTGTGCGCGGAGCCGGCGCCGCAGCTGCTCCTGCTCGACGAGCCCACGAACAACCTCGACCTCGCGAGCGTGGAGCAGCTCACCGGCGCGCTCAACGCATACCAGGGCGCGTTCGTGGTCGTGAGCCACGACGACCGCTTCCTCGCCGAGCTGGGCATCAGCCGCTGGCTCACGCTCGCCGAGGGCAAGCTGACGGAAACGGGGCCGCCGTCGGATTTCTGACAAATGTCATGGGCGGTTCATGCGCCGGCTCACTGCTGTGGGCCGGCGCACTCGCCCAGCATGGGTGGAGAACAAGGGGAGAACTCCACACCGTCCGGAAAGGACAGTCATGAACGCCAGCTCCGCCGCCGTGTCCCACGAAAGCCTCAACCACCCGCGCAGCCTCTCGGCCTTCCGCACCACGAGAGCGCTCGTCATCGCCTACCTCACGCTCAGCGTGCTCACCGTCGGAGCGGTGGTCCTGCTGCGGAACAACGCCACGATGGTCACTGACGCCGTGTGGGTGCGCACGGTCATCGTGGTGGCCAGCGCCCTGCTCACGTTGTCCTTCACCCTCCGGACGAGCAAGGGCTCGCGCCGCGCCTACCTGCGGCTGCGGTTGGTCACCGCGATCATGCTGGTGGCGCTGGTCGTCATCGCGGCGCTGCCCGGCGCGTTCCCGGTGTGGCTGCGAGCCGAGCAAGGCGTGTGCGCGCTGCTGCTGCTGGGTGTCGTGCTGATCGCCAACGGGCGGCACGTCCGCTCGTTGTTCGCGCGGGCCTGACCAGGATCCCGGTAGCGTGCCCGACGTGGACGACAACGTCGATCGCTGGGTGCTCGGGCGGCGCCGGTTCGTGCTCGACGCCGGCATGCTCGTGTACCCGGCGGTGACCGTGGCCGGCCTGGTGCCGCGCGGCGGCACCACCGCTGTGGTGGGCTGCGTGCTCGTGGGGTTGTTCAGCTGCTGCTACGTGGTGGCCGCGATCGCCGCGGACCGCGTGGCCCCGCGGGTGTTCTGGTGGTCACTGGGCGCCCAGGCGGTGCTGTTCCTCGCCGTGTTGCCCTTTGCGCAGGCCGACGCTTTTTTCCTGGCCGCGGTCGTCGTGGCGTTTCTGATGCGGCTGCTGCGCGGCAGGGTGGCGGTGGTGGTGCTCCTGGGGGCCGGGCTGGCGGCGATCGTGGTGCCGCCGGCCGTGCGGCCGTGGCACTCCGGGCCGGCGTGGGCGCAGGCCATCGCACTCGTGTTCACCGCGCTGATGGTCTACGCCTTCTCCGAGGCGGTCCGTACCAACCGGGCGCTGGTCGAGGCTCGCGCGGAGGTCGAGCGGCTCGCGGCCGAAGCCGAGCGCACCCGCATCGCCCGCGACCTTCACGACCTGCTCGGCCACTCGCTCACCGCGATCACGGTGAAGAGCAATCTCGCCCGCCGCCTCGGGGAGACGGACACGGAACGCGCGTTCGAGGAGATCGGCGAGGTCGAACGCCTCTCCCGGCAGGCACTCGCCGACGTGCGCGCGGCCGTTTCGGGCAGCCGCGACGTGACGCTGGCCGGGGAGCTGGCGCGCGGCCGGGAGCTGCTGCGCGCGTCCGGGGTCACGGCCGACCTGCCCACCGCGACGGACGTGGTCGACGGCGCCCACCAGGAGCTGTTCGGCTGGGTCGTGCGGGAGGGGCTGACCAACGTCGCGCGCCACGCTCGTGCGACGAGCTGCACCGTCCGGCTTTCGGCTTCGGAGGTGGAAGTGCGTGACGACGGGGTGGGCGCGGTGGCTTCTTCGGGCAACGGTCTGGACGGGTTGCGCTCACGCGTCGCCGAGGCGGGTGGGCGGATGGAGGCCGGGCCGGCGCAGCCGCGGGGGTGGCGGCTGTGCGTGTCGATGCAGGCTCCGCGTTCGAAGAACGGAGCGGCGGCATGACCATCCGCCTGCTGCTCGCCGACGACCAGGCCCTGGTGCGCCAGGCGTTGTGCGCCCTGCTGGAGCTGGAGGACGACTTCGCGGTCGTCGCGTCGGTCGGCCGCGGTGACCAGGTGGTGGACGCGGCGCTGGCGGAGCAGCCGGACGTCGCGTTGCTGGACATCGAGATGCCGGGCCTCGACGGCCTGGCCGCGGCGGCCGTGCTCGCCAAGAAAGCGCCGGGCTGCCGCGTGGTCATGCTGACCACGTTCGGGCGCGCGGGCTACCTGCGGCGCGCGATGGAGGCGGGTGCCGTCGGGTTCGTGGTGAAGGACGCTCCGGCCGAGACGCTGGCCGACGCGATCCGCCGCGTGGTCGCCGGTGAGCGCGTGGTGGATCCGGCGCTGGCCGTCGCGACGCTGGCGGCGGGGGAGTCGCCGCTCACTGCGCGCGAGCGCGACGTGCTGATCGCCGCCCGGTCAGGGGTCTCGGTCGCCGAGATGGCGGCCACGCTGTACCTGTCGGAGGGCACGGTGCGCAACTACCTGTCGGCGGCGATCGCCAAGACGGGCACGCGCAACCGGATGGAAGCGCTGCGGGTCGCCGACGAGCGCGGCTGGCTGTGACAGCCTGTGCCGTCCCCCGCCGTGGGTACCCACGGTGTGGCGAGGTGCCGTCCGGAAAAGAGGGACAACCTGGAACTCGTTCGGGAAACATCCGACGAGAGAGGCAGGAACCCGATGACCGACAAGAAGATCATTGCCGTGGTGGGGGGCGACCGGTTCGCAGGGCGGTGGTCTGGCCCGTGCGATCCTCGACGACCCGCAGGGACCGTTCAGCCTTCGTGCGCTGACCCGTGACGTCGAGTCCCCGGCGGCGAAGGAGCTGGCGGCGCGCGGGGCGGAGGTCGTGGCGGCCGATCTCGACGACGAGACGAGTGTGCTGCGCGCGTTCGAAGGCGCGTATGGCGCGTACGTGGTCACGAACTTCTGGGTCCAGCGCACCCCCGAGGAGGAAGCGGCGCGCACGCGGGCGCAGATGGAGCTCGACCAGGCGGAGATCGCCGCGCGCGCCGCGAAGAAGACCGGTCTGAAGCACGTGGTCTGGTCCACGCTGGAGGACACCCGCCCGCACTTCGAACACCAGGGCCTCGAGCTGCCGACGCTGCTCGAGAAGTACACGGTGCCCCACTTCGACGCCAAGGGCGAGGGCAACCGGTTCTTCACCGAGCACGGCGTGCCGACCACGTTCCTGGAGACGACGTTCTACTACGAGTCGCTCCTGCAGGGCCAGGGCGTGCACCGCGGCGCCGACGGCAAGCTCGCGCTGACCAACCCGATGGGCGACTCCGTGATGGCGCTCGTCGCGTCGGAGGACATCGGCCGCACGGCCTACGGCATCTTCCTGGCGGGCCCGACGTACATCGGCCGCACGGTCGGCCTCGCCGGCGCGCACTACACGGGCGTCCAGCTGGCGGAGCTGTTCACGAACGTGCTGGGCGAGGAGGTCGTCTACCGGCCCCAGACCCACGACGAGGCCCGCGCCGCCGGCTACCCGGGTGCGGTCGAAGTCGGCAACATGTACCAGTTCTACGCAGACGCCGCCGACTCGTTCGTCGAGTCCCGCGACCTCGAGCGCGTGCGCCGCATCAACCCGCGGCTGACGTCGCTGGAGGAGTGGCTGCGGGAGCACAAGTCGGAGCTGGTGACCGACTGAAGCCCGCTCCGGGCCACCGTGCGACGTCGTCGGGGGACGGTGCGCGGTGGTCCGGGTTTCGTGCGGTGGCGGTGAGGCGCCGCCGCACGAAACCCGGAACGCTCGCCGGCGGGGCTGGTCGCGCTGTGCCGCCGGCGAGCACTTCCGGGTTCGCCGGGCGAAAACGTCAGTCCCAGGTGGCGGTCTCCGGGTCGACGCCGTGGGCCGCGGCGTTCGCGTTGATCACCTCGCGCAGCCACGGCGCCAGGTCCGGCGAGAACCCGCTGTAGTAGCCCGCGAACCCCTCGTCCTCCGCCAGGAGCCGGCCGAGGCAGACGTGGCGGGCGTGGGGGCAGTCGAAGTACGTCGTCATGGACGCGCGGTGGCGTTCGGCCAGATCGTTGGCCTCGGCCGAGCCCGGGGTGACGCCGGTCTGGTGGGCGGTCGCCAGGTCGGCGTTCAGCTTTTCGACGCGCGCCACCACTTCCTGCCAGTCGGCGGGGCTCAGCTTGGCGGCGCGTTCGGTGTACTGGGTCCACTGAGGACTGTCGCCCCAGCGGGTTTCGGCTTCACCGACCCATTCCGGGCGCCAGTCGGAGCCGAAGATCTCCACCTGTTGTTCCGGGGTGAGCCGGATGCCGGTCTTCGCGGCGGCCAGCATGCGATCGACGGCCGACACCATCGTCTCCAGACGGGAAATCCGGTCGACGAGCTCGGTGCGCTGGCGCCGAAGATGCGCACGGGCGTCGACGGCCGGGTCGTCGAGCAGGCGGCCGATCTCGGCGAGCGGGAAACCCAGCTCGCGGTAGACGAGGACCCGGTGCACCCGGGCGATGTCGTCGCCCGAGTACACCCGGTACCCCGCAGACGTGCGCTCGCTCGGGCGCACGAGACCGATCGCGTCCCAGTGGTGCAGCGTCTTCACGCTGACCCCGACGAGCGCCGCTGCCCGGCCGACAGTGAGGCCTTCGCTCATCAGGCCAGTGTGGCTCACCCGCGCGGAATGTCGAATCCGACGGCCCGCAGTTCGTCGGCCTGGGCGCCGTCCGGGTCGATCGGCCGGGCGGCGGTGAGCACGATCCGCACCCGTTCGGGTGTCTCCACCGTGAGCTCGACGGAGTTCCACGGCTTCTCCTCCGGGCCACTCGTGCAGCCCGGCCGCAGCTGTTCGCACCGCGCGGCGACCTCGTCGATCTGGGAGAGGACGCACGAGAAGCTGATGGCCAACGCGGAGCCGGGCGTGACTTCACCCGGCACGAGCAGCACGTCCTGGAACGCCCACCGCCGCAGGTGGGTGAGCCGGCCGGGAATGGAGAAAAGGTCGATGAACCCGAGGCCGCGCAACCAGAAGTCCTTGGACTCCTCGAGGTCGGCCGTCGGGATCATCGGGAACATGGGCATGCCGTAGATGCCGCGGTAGGGCTCCGGCGCGATCGCGTCGAGGGCCGGCATCGGGACGGGGCTGGTGTATTCGTTCACGCCTTCGATGCTCGACCCTCCTGTGACGTCAGGGTCAAGGCCGAAGCAGGATCCGGATCGGGTCGCCTTCGTGTTCGCGCAGGCGCCGCACCCCTTCGGCGGCCTCCTCCAGCGGCAGGATCGCGCTCACGGAGCCCGACACGTCCAGCCGCCCGCGGGCGACCAGCTCCACCAGGTCGGACAGGTGCTTCATGCGATAACCGAGGTGCCCGACGACGGTGTGGCGCCGCCGCACGAAGTTCAGCTCGGCCCCCAGGTCCAGGTGGTCGGGCGACATCCCGACGAGCACCAGCCGGCCGCGGTGGCCGAGCGCGCGGTCGGCCTGCTTGACGCTGGCACCCCGGCCGACGCAGTCGAACGCGACGTCGAGCCCGTGACCACCGGTGATCTCGGCGAGCTTGTCGGGAGTCGCTTCGTCGAGCGGGTCGAGCGCGAAGTCGGCGCCGAGGCCGAGCGCGCGTTCGCGGGCCGCCGGCAGTGGGTCGAGCGCCACGATCGGCGACGCGCCGCAGAGGCGCGCGAGCTGCACCAGGTGCGTGCCCAGCCCGCCGAGACCCCAGATCCCCACGGCCTCCGCGGGGCGCAGCCCGGCCGTGTCGACGGCGCCGTACGGGGTCGAGACCGCGTCGGCCAGCACCGCGGCCTGCTCCAGCGGCACGTGCTCCGGCACGCCGACCAGCGTCGTCGCGGGCGTGACCACGTACTCGGCCCAGGCGCCGTCGTAGTCGAAGGCCATGATCTCGAGCTTTTCGCACACGTCGATCCCGCCGCCCTGGCGGCATTCGCGGCACGTGCCGCACGGGCGGCCCGCGGCCACGACCACGCGGTCGCCCGGCGACCAGAAGCCGACCTCCTCGCCGACGGCGGCGACAGTTCCGGCCGTCTCGTGTCCAGGCGTGATCACCGGCAGTTTCGGGGTGAAGTGCCCGTCGAGCTGGGTCAGGTCCGAGTGGCAGATCCCGCACGCCGCGACCTTGACCACGACCTCACCGCGCCCCGGGGCCGGCACGGGCACCGTCTCCACGCTCAGCTTCTTCGACGCCGCGTCGAACCGCGCCGCTCGCATCGTGGCCGGCAGGCCGCTCATGGGAACTCCTCTTCTGGTCGGCTTATGCGCCGACACTAATGATCAGCGGCCGCCAAGATCAACGACCGCTGACCGTCCGTACCGGCATCCGTGCACCGGACTGTCCTGAGTGGACTATTCGAGCGCCGCGGTGAGCTCCAGGTGGATGCCGTCGGGATCGTTGACCGACAGGATCGCGATGCCGAACGCGGGCAGCTCGCGGATCGTGCCATGCACGACGTCCGTGGCGTCGAGGCGCTCCTGCGCTTCCCGCAGCCGGGCCATCGAGCCGAGCTGGAAGCTCAGGTGGTCGAGGCCGACACGTTCGGACTCGAACCGGTCGGCCTTCTCGGCCACCGGACGCAGGCCGAGGATCAGGTTCTCGTTGGCGAGCACGACTCCGCCGTAGAGCGCGTCGCGGTCGGCCCGGATGGCCGGGTCGTCCGGGCTGCCCGGCGATTCGGCCGCGACGCCGAAGCCGAGCACCTCGGTGTAGAAGGCGCGCGAGCGGTCGAGGTCGGTCACGGTGAGCCGCAGGTGGTGGACGCCGCCCAGGGCGCTGAGGATCGGCATGGTGGCCGCCTTCCGGTTCGGCCCGCCACCCCCTCGGGGACGGTGCCTGGTTCGAACGCTAGGTCCACAGTGGTCACGTCGGAAGTGTCGGTTCCGACGCGTTCGGAACCGTTCCCGACATGGACGTCGCGGTGTTCGTCGTCGATGGCGTGGCTGATTTCGGCCTCACCGCGGTGCTGGAAGTGCTCCGGACGGCCAACGGACTCGCCTCTGACCTGCCGGATCCGCCGCGTCCGTTCGGCATCCGCACGGTGTCCGCCGGTGGCGCCGTCCGCTCGGCCCACGGGTACACGATCCCCGCGGAACCCGTGAAAACCGTGTTGGCCGAAGGTCCCGACCTGCTGCTGGTGCCCGCCGTCGAAATCCCGCAGCCCGAAGCGCTCGTGCGCGAGGTCAGCGGGGCCTCGGGCCGCACCGTGGTGCACGCCCTCAACGCCGCGCGCGAAGCCGGCGTCCGCGTGGCCGCGGCCTGCACGGCCACGTTCTACCTAGCCGAGGCCGGCGTGCTCGACGGTGTGCGCGCCACCACCAGCTGGTGGCTCGGCCCGATGCTGCGCCGTCGCTACCCGCGCGTCGAGGTCGACGAGACGCGCACGCTCTGCGTCGGTGAGGACGTGATCACCGCGGGCGGGGCGCTCGCGCACCTGGATCTGGCGTTGTCGCTGGTCGCGGCCTCCAGCCCGGCGCTGGCCGACCTCGTGAGCCGCTACCTGCTCATCGGCAACCGCACCACGCAACAGGACTTCGCGGCCCCGGAGATCCTCGCGCGCGGCAACCCGCTGGCCGCCGCGTTCGAACGCCGCGTGCGGTCGCGGCTGGGGGAGTCGTTGCAGGTGGCGGCGTTGGCGGGCGAGCTCGGCGTGACCGAACGCAGCCTGCAACGCACCCGGCAGGCCGAGCTGGGGATGTCGCCGCGCGAGTTGATCACAGAGATCCGGCTGCAGCGCGCGATTCACCTGCTGCGCACCACCGGCTTGACCGTCGACGCCGTGGCCGCCCGCGTCGGTTACCTCAACGGCGGCACGCTGCGGACGCTGATCCGCCGCCGGCGTGGTCTGAGCGTCGGCGAGGTGCGTGGCTCAGGCTCGCCGTGGCTCAGTGCTCCGCTGCCGGTGCCTTCGCCGGACTGACCGGCATCATCACGGCCGGGCCGAGGGCGCTCCATCCCGGCACCGGCGCGACCTGCGGTTCGAGGTGCTGCCCGAGCCCTTCGCCCGAGTGGTTCCGCAGGTACCGCAGGCCCCGGCGGAAGCGGCGGTAGGTGCGCGCGGCGATCAGCCCGACGAGCCCGAACACGATCCCGCCCGCGACGTTGGTGTGCGACGCGGGGCCGGTCAACACGAGGTCGGGCAGCGCGGGGAAGAAGGACATCACCGCGATCGTCAGGCACGCGATGGCGACCACGAGCACGAACACCGGTGCCTTGAACCCGGGGCTGCCGCCGGCCATCGCGGTGGCGCCGGCGCGGACGTCGGCGACGGCCTCGCCGTGGCGCTGCACCGCCACCGCGCGGTCGGCGTTGTTCTGGCCGGCGAGCTTCGGGTCCTTCCGCGCCTGCTCGGCCCGGGCGACGACGAGGTCGAGCACCTGCTGCGGGTTCGCGTGCTCCAGGTGCAGCAGCCACTGCCGCCCTTCACCGGCCACGCGCAGCACCGTCTGGTCGCCGACCTGGCCGAGTTGGGCGTAGGCGAGCTCGCTGTAGAGCAGGCCGGGACCGTTGGCGCGCGCGTTGCCGAGCTTGCCGGTGCTGCCGTGCACGAGCCGGTCCCACTGGACGAGCAGTCGGCCGTCGGTCAGGCGCACCACCACCTCCGTGCGGGCGCCGGCCAGGTCGCGCCCGAGCGGCCGGTTGAGCACGAGCTGCGCGAGGCGACCGCACCCGTACGCCACGACCACGGCGACCGGCGCCGCGACGAGCCCTCGCCAGCCCTCGCCGAAGCCGACGGCCATCTGGATCGCCCCGGCGGAGAGCAGCTCGAACCCGAGCAGCAGCCCGCACCACCCGAGCGCCACCGGCCACACCGTCGGGCGCCGGTGGTATACGAGCACGAAGCCCAGCACCAGCAGCACGTACGGGCTCAAGCCCCGCAGCACCGCCAGCGCGTCCAGCCCGGGTGTCGTGCTCCACCCGAACGCCGCGAACGGCCCCAGGAGCCCCACGAGCACCAGCACTCCCGCGGCGATCCGACGCACCGCCATTCCCGGCCCCGAGGGCAGTGATTCCACCACCGCGCCACCTTGCCACGACAGAGGCTCCCCGCGTGGGTGATCTGTCGTATGCGAACTGTCTATTGTGGACATTTCTGGCGGGTGAATCCCGGATTACCTTGTCGTAGTGGTGCAACCACGAGGCGTCACGCGGAGAAAGGCGCGGTGTGATCTGGGAAGGATGTCGGAATAGGCGAGCCCCGTTCGTCGTAGGAGTGAGGTGGCTACCGACTGAGGGAGATGCTGTGACGAACAGGCTGGAAGCCGCACCCGGCGCAGGAGTGTCCGCTGGGGGCGGACAGCTCAAGCTGGTGCTGATCCTGGGTGTCCTCGTGGCACTCGGCCCGCTGTCCATCGACATGTACCTGCCCGCGCTGCCGACCATCGCGCAGGACCTGCTCACGTCCGAGTCCACCATCCAGCTCACGCTGACCGGCACCGTGCTCGGGCTGGCGCTCGGGCAGCTGCTGGTCGGGCCGCTGTCCGACGCGTTCGGACGGCGGATCCCGCTCATCACCGGCAGCTTGATCCACGTCGCCGCCTCGCTGCTCTGCCTGGTGGCGCCGAACGTCGAGCTGCTCACCGGCGCGCGCATCCTGCAGGGCCTCGGCGCCTCCGCGGGCGCGGTGCTGGCGCTGGCCGTGGTGCGTGACCTCTACACCGACCGCAACGCGGCGAAGCTGCTGTCGCGCCTGATCCTGGTGATGGGTGTGTCGCCGGTGCTCGCGCCGACGCTCGGCAGTGCCCTGCTGAGCTGGACCGAGTGGCGTGGCGTGTTCGTGGTGCTCGCCGTGATCGGGCTCGCAAGTGCGATCGCCGCGGCGCTGGCCCTGCCGGAGACGCTGCCGAAGCAGCGCCGCCAGCCGTGGGAGCTCAAGGCGACGGTCCGCTCGTACCGCGGGCTGCTCACCGACCGCTCGTTCATCGGCCTGGTGATCGTGGCCGGCCTCGCGATGGCCGGGCTGTTCGCGTTCATCAGCGGCGGCTCGTTCGTGTTCCAGCAGGAGTTCGGTCTCAACCAGCAGCAGTTCGGCCTGCTCTTCGGCGCCAGCGCGATCTGGCTGATCGCCGCGACGCAGGTCAACGCGCGGCTGATGAACCGATACGAGCCGGCTCAGGTGCTGGTCGTCGCGAGCGTGGCGGCCGTCGTGGCCGCGGCGGTCCTGCTGGTCACGGCGCTCACCGGCTTCGGCGGGATGTTCGGCGTCGCGGTGCCCGTGTGGGCGGTGCTGTTCTTCGCCGGCCTGATCCTGCCCAACGCGCCCGCGGTCGCCCTCAACTCCCACGGTGACAACGCCGGCACCGCGGCCTCGCTGCTGGGTGCCGTGCAGTTCGGCATCGGCGCGGCCGTGTCGCCGGTCGTGGGCCTGATCGGCAACAACGCCGCCGCCATGGGGATCGTGATGTTCAGCGGCATCCTGCTGGCCGGCGTCGTCCTGTGGGTTGTTGCCCGGCCGTGGGAGCTCACGGTCCCGGACGAGTCGGCCGGCGACGAGCGGGTGACCGAGCCCTCGGCCCAGCCCGAGCCCAAGGCCGTCGCCTGCGCCGACGCGGTCTGACCGCCTCACGATTGCGGGCATTCTGCCCTCCCTGCCAGGCAGGCTGTATCAAAGGGGCACCAACGAGTCAATAGCCCATCGCGCAAGCGATCAGCCCGTTCGGCGCTGCTAGCTTGACGCGGTGAGTAATCCGCTGATCGCGCCGACGCAAGACTCCACCAAGGCGTATTCGGGTATTTCGCTGCTGGAATCCGCGAATGACTTGTCGACGGCCATCGAGTCGGGTGACTGGGCGTCGGTGGCGATGGGTGCGGTCGGGACGGCGCTGGATGCGTTGTCGATGGCGATGGACCCGTTCGGCGCGATCCTGGCGGCCGGTGTGTCGTGGTTGATGGAGCACGTCGGTCCGCTCAAGGACGCGCTCAACGGGTTGACCGGCAACGCGGATCAGATCAAGGCGCAGTCGGAGACGTGGGGCAACGTCGCGAAGGAGCTGGGTAGCGTCGCCTCCGACCTCAACGACGCGATCAACGCGGATCTGCAGTCGTGGTCCGGTTCGGCGTCGGACGCCTACCGGCAGCGGGGGCAGGATCTGGCGACGTCGTTGCAGGCGGCGCAGAAGGGCTGTGAAGGCGCCTCGTCCGGGGTGAAGACCGCGGGCGAGGTGGTGGCCGCGGTCCGCACGCTGGTGCGCGACATCATTTCCGAGCTGATCGGGCACATGATCAGCTGGGCGTTGCAGGTCGTGTTCACCCTGGGCATCGGTTTGGCCTGGGTGGTGCCGCAGGTCGTGAGCGCGGTGGCGAAGACGGCGTCGCAGATCACCGGCCTCGTGACGAAGCTGGTGAAGGCGCTCAAGGCGCTGGTGCCGTTGCTGAAGAAGGCCGGGACGCTGTTCGAGGACGCGGGCAAGGCGTTCAAGGGTCTCAAGGGCGGCAAGGTCACTCCGCCGCCGAAGACGAAGGACCTCTCCGGCACCCCGAAGGCCCCGCCGGTGAAGACCCCCGGCGGCGACGGCGGCGGCACGCCCAAGGGCGGCGGCTACGAGGGCACGCCGAAGGACTACACCCCACCCCCGGGCAAGTCCGGTGCGGACGACTCCACGAAAAGCTCCGGCTACGAGGGCACGCCGAAGGACTACACGCCGCCGCCCGGCAAATCCAGCGGCGACGACAGCACGTCGGCCTCGGGCTTCAGCGGCGACGCCAAGGACTACACCCCGCCGCCGGCGTCGAAGGGTGGCGACGACTCCACCCACGCATCAAGCTCGGGCGGCGGTGGCTCTTCCGGAGGTGGTGGTGGAACTCCGCCGCCGGTGAAGAGCGACCCGCCCCCGCTCAAGACCGATCCGGACCCGGTGCCGGCGGGCGCCGGCGGTGGCGGCACCCCGAAGGGCGGCACGCCCAAGAGCGCTCCGCCGTCGAACAAACCGGACAACCCGCGCGACACCTCGGTCGACAAGGACAGCCGCTTCTGTGCGTCGGACCCCGTCGACGTCGCCACGGGCGAGATGATCCTCGACCAGACCGATCTGGTGCTGCCGCTGGACCTCGAGCTCTCGCTCGAGCGCACGCACGTCTCCTCGTACCGCGCCGGGCGATGGTTCGGCCGCTCCTGGGCGTCCACAGTGGACCAGCGCCTGGAGGTCGACGACGAGGACGTCTGCTACTTCTCGCCCGACGGCATGGTGCTCGTGTACCCGCTGCCGGCGCCGGGCGCCACGGGCCTGCCGGTGGAGGGGCCGCGGCTGCCGCTGACCCGGCGGCTCGACGGCGGCTACGTGCTGGAAGAACCGTTGCGTGGCACCAGTCTCCGCTTCGACCCGGTGGTGGGAGAAGCTCCCGGCGTGCTGCCGCTCACGGCGGTGGCCGGGGCCGGGCAGCGCTTCGACGTCGACTACGACCGGACGGGGCGCCCGGCGCGGATCCGCCACTCCGACGGGTACGAGGTCGCCTTCACCGTGACCCGCGACCGGATCACCGCGATGTCGGTCGTGAACCCCGCCTCGGGTGAGAGTGTGCTGGTCACCCGCTACGGCTACGACACCGACGGCCGGCTCACCCAGGTCGTGAACTCCTCGGGCCGCCCGATGCTGTTCGACTACGACACCCAGGGCCGCGTCACGGGCTGGCAGGACCGCACCGGCACCTGGTACCGCTACGTTTACGACGCGGCCGGCCGGTGCGTGAAGACGGTGGGGGACAAGGGTTTCCGCGACGGCACCTTCGCCTACGACCGCGAGCGCCTCGTCACCGTCTACTCCGACTCGCTCGGCCACCGCACCGAGTACCACCTCAACGAGGCCAACCAGGTCGTGCGGGAGGTCGACGCGGCGGGCCACGCCACGGAGTCCACTTGGGACCGTTACGACCGGCTGCTCATGCGCAGCGACAAGCTCGGGCGCACCACGTCCTTCGAGTACGACGACGCCGGCGCGCTGAGCCGCGTGGTCCGGCCCGACGGCAGCGTCGTGCAGGTCGCGTTGCGCGGCGGACTCGTCGCGGCCATCGCCGTTCGCGACGGCGAGCGCACCTGGACCCGCACGTACGACGAACCGCTTGACCCGTTCTCGGCGCGCCTCGGCGTGGCGGGGGAGTTCCGTCCCGAGGGTGTCGGCAGCGCGGCCGTGCTGCCCGACGCGGTCGCGGAGGCCGAGCGGACCACCAAGGGCTACGTCCCCGACTTGTTCGGCCGGCCGGCGCTCGTCGACACGCCCGGCGGGCAGGTGCGGCTCGACTGGACGGTCGAGGGCCTGCGGGCCGCGCGCACCGGCCCCGCCGGCGGACGCGAGCAGTGGTCGTATGACGGCGAAGGCAACGACGTCGCCCACGTCAGCGAGACGGGCGCCGTCACGCGGCGCGAGTACGGCCCATTCGACGTGGTCGTGGCCGAGGTCGACGAGGCCGGCGGGCGCACGACGTACGCGTACGACACCGAGCTGCGCCTGCTGGCAGTGACCAACCCGCTCGGCCTGACCTGGCGCTACGTCTACGACCACGCGGGCCGCGTCACCGAAGAGCGCGACTTCGACGGCCGCACGCTGCGGTTCGAGTACGACGCCGCCGGACAGCTCACCCGCGCGTTCAACGGCCTCGGCGAGCTCACCGAGCTCACCTACGACACGCTGGGCAACGTCGTCGCGCGGCGCGCGCCCCACGGGCTCACCACGTACTCCTACGACCCGGTCGGGCGGCTCCGCCGCGCGGAGAACGCCGACGCGGTCATCGAGTACGAACGCGACGACCGGGGTCGCGTCATCGCCCAGACGACCAACGGCCGCACCACCACGTTCTCCTACGCGCCGGACGGCACCCTGGTCACCCGGCGGACACCGTCCGGAGTGGACAGTTCGTGGTCGTTCGGCGAGCGGGGCGCTCCGGTCGGCCTCGCCGGCGGGGGACACGTGCTCGCCTTCGACCGTGACCCGGCGGGCAAGGAGACGGGCCGTTCGCTGGACGGCACGGTCGTGCTGACCCAGGCGTACGACGCCGAGCAGCGGCTCACCGCGCAGGAGGGCCCGAGCCTGCGCCGGCGCTACGACTACCGGGCCGACGGTCACCTCGTCCGCACCTCCGACAGCCTCTCCGGCACCGCGGACTTCCGGCTCGACCCGGCCGGCCGCGTCGTCGAAGCGATCGCGGCCGACCGGCGCGAGGGCTTCCGCTACGACGTGGCGGGCAACATCGTCTTCAGCGGCGTGGCGGGACAGGCGGCGCCCGAAAGCGGCCCGCGGGCCTACCTGGGCAACACCCTCACCTCGGCGGGCGCGATCTCCTACCGCCACGACGCACAGGGCCGGGTCGTCCAGCGCCGCGTCGGCGAGCTCGTGTGGAGCTACGGCTGGGATGGTCAGGACCGCCTGACGGGCGTGACGACTCCGGACGGCACGCGGTGGCGCTACCGCTACGACCCCGTCGGCCGGCGCATCGCGAAGCAGCGGTTCGGGCCGGGCGGCGAGATCGCCGAACAGGTCGAGTTCGTGTGGGACGGCGGGAAACTCGTGGAGGAGTCGCATCGGCTCGCCGACGGCACCACCCGCGTGCGCACGTGGGACTACGACCCGGACACCGACGCCCCGGTGGCCCAGCACGAGAGCACCGGCGGCGTCCGGCTGTTCCACACCATCGTGACCGACCCCGTCGGACGGCCCGCCGAGCTGCTCGACGCCGAGGGCCGGCCGGTCTGGTCGGGCCGCACCACGGTGTGGGGCCGCGACCTGCCGGGCAACGGTGGCGCGACGGCCACCCCACTGCGTTTCCCTGGGCAGTACCTCGACGCGGAAACCGGGCTGCACTACAACCTCTACCGCTACTACGACCCCGCTTCGGGCCGCTACGTCAGCCAGGACCCGCTGGGCCTCGCGCCCGCGCCCAACCCGGCGGCGTACGTGAGCAACCCGCTCCGCATCGCCGACCCGCTGGGGCTGGCACCGACGAGCTGCAAGTCGGGAGGCGGCACCGGCACCACGTCGAGCCGGGCGGGCAGCACGGACGAACCCGCCCACGTCGGCGACACCGGCAGCACGCCGAACCCGTCGCGCGAGCCGGCGCCGGAGCCCGGGCCGTCGCACAAGTCGGGTGACGCGGACACCTCGGCCGATGCCGGTCCGTCGAACTCCGCGGCCGACGGGAAGAAGCACCAGGACGCGCCGGACTTTTCGCACAACCCGGGACCGGACAAGACGCCGAAGTACGTCTACCACGGTTCGGGCGCGCCGCCGGAGACCATCTTCAAGGACGGCCTCACGTCCGACGCGATCAGGCAAGGCGCGGGCCCGAAGGGTCCGAACTACGACATCGCCGGGCACCAGCACCGGTCGTACGGTTCCGGGAGTGGGTACGTGTCCACGTCGGGCGACGTCGAGACCGGATACCAGTTCGTGCCGCAGAAGGTCGGCGGGGAAATCACGCAGTCGACCAAGACCGGGTTCTGGGGCAAGTCCGACGACACGATGTTTTTCAAGCACGAGGGTTACATCTACGAGATCGAAACCGATCCCGGGAAAATGGTCCACTTGCCCTCGCACCCGGACCACGTGCCCACCATGGACGGTCAGAACGAATGGGCCGCGGTTGACCACATCCCGGGCTCGCAGATCTCCGGCGCGTACAAGGTGGACGGGTACTACAACGTCGGCGCCGGGCAGCCGGGCGCGCACCCGAACATCATCTATCCGAACGATCACAAGCTCGTGCCCCAGCTGCAGTACCAGGAGAATCCCGGCTTCGTCCCGAGGCCGGTGCCCAAGGACACGCCGCCTCCGCCCGTGCCGCCCAAGGACTGAGCACACCGAGCTAGCCTGAGTCTGACGACGGATCGGAGAAAGTTGTGGATACCGCCCCGGACCCGCTGCCCGCGGAGCTGCGTGAACGTGCGCGGCAGTCGCCGGACAGCTGGCTCTACGTGGTGGACCCCGCGATGGAGGGCGCCGAGAACGTGCCGGGCGCCGCGATCGCCGGCGCCTACCGGGTCGACGAGCACGGCGAGATCGCCGGTGAGTTCGTCCCCAACCCGGACTACCGCCCGAGCCCGCTGGCGCTGGGCATTCCCCAGCCCACCAACGAGCTCGAGGCCGCGCTGCAGGCGGTCGTCACCGGCACCGGCGACAACGCGGGCGTCCACTCGGCACTGGTCGACGCCACGGTCTACGTGGTGACCGAACCGGACCGCCCGGTGGTCGCGACGCCGTCCGAGAACGGTGAGGTCGTGCCGGCCTTCACGTCCGAGGGTTACCTGCCCGAACCGCAGCCCGGCCAGGAGTTCCGCCCGGTGGCGGTGCGTGAGCTCGCGGCCGAGCTGGCCACCCGGGATCTGCTGCTCAACCCGGGCAGCGCGCTCAAGGTGCAGGTGCCGGGAGCCAGCCTGGCCGGCTGACGCGTCACAAGTTCAGCTGCGCGAGCCGTTCCGGGTCGGCGAGGATGTTGATCTCGACGATCCGCCCGGCGTGCACGGTCGGGCAGAACACCGACATCGGCTTGCCGTCCATGAGCGCGACCAGGCCGGCCGCGCCGTTGACGAGCACGGGCCGGCTTTCGGCGCCGAGCTGCTCGAACAGCACGGCCTGGTTGGCCACCGCGGCGGCACCGCGAACGAGCCGCGAGCCACCGGCGACGCCGGCGTCGGCGCGGAGCACGACATCCGGGTCGAGGACCGCGAGCAGCGCGTCGAAGTCGCCCGAGCGGGAGGCGGCCAGGAACGCGTCGATCACCTCGCGTTGCGCGGCGACGTCGGCGTCCGGCAGGGCAGCGCCCCGGACGCGGCGGCGCGCGCGGCTGGCCAGCTGCGCCGCGGTGGCGGGAGTGCGGCCGACGATCGGCGCGATGTCCGCGAAGGGCACACCGAACAGGTCGTGCAGCACGAACGCGAGCCGCTCGGCCGGCGACAGCGTCTCCAGCACCACGAGCAGCGCGAGCCCGACGGAATCGGCGAGCACAGCCTCGTCCGCCGGATCCGGGTCCGCCGCGGCGACGATCGTGTCCGGCACGTGCGTCTCCAGCGGTTCCTCGCGACGGGACTTGCGCGAGCGCAGTACGTCGAGGCACACGCGGCTGACGACCGTGGTCAGCCAGCCGCCGAGGTTCGCCACGCCGCCCGTGTCGGCGCGCGAAAGCCGCAGCCAGGCCTCCTGCACGGCGTCCTCGGCCTCGGTCACCGAGCCCAGCATCCGATAGGCGACCCCACGAAGGTGGTCGCGGTGCGCTTCGAACTGCTCCACCAGAACTGCGTCCACTGTCATGTTCCTCCGTCGTGGTCCGTCAGAGGGTTGACGGACCACGGACGAAGGATGTGACAGGAGAACCATGACCGACTTCCAGGCCATCGCCGACCGCGTCGAGCTCGGCGCGCTGTGCGCGGAGTTCACCGACGCCGGGATGATGCGCGACTTCGACCGCCTCGCCTCGCTCTTCGACGAGGACGGCATCTGGCGCATTCCCGAGGCCGGCATCGAGCTCGCCGGTAGAGACGGGATCCGCCACGGGATCGAGCGCTCGCGGCAGATGTGGGAGTACTTCCTGCAGACCGTGCACCCGGGCTCGATCCGCCTCGACGGCGACACCGCCACCGGACGCGCGTACATCGTGGAGTTCGGGCGGCTGCGCGACGGCACTTCACACCTCAACCACTCCGTGTACCACGACAGCTACCGGCGCACGGCCGACGGTTGGAAGTTCACCGAACGCGCGTACGAGATGCACTACGTCGACAGCACCCCGCTCACGGGAAAGGCCTCACCCGCGCTGGGTGAGGTCTTGCCCGGGAAGCTCTCAGACTGAAGTTTCGGGTTGCGAGGAGTGGGCGATCACGGCCCAGATCACGAGGACGTCGAGCACGATCACGATCAGCCCCCACGCCGGGGCGGCCGAGAGGAACGCGAGCATCGCCAGCGCGTTGAACCCGGCGAGCACCACCACGACGACCTTGGCCCAGCCGGCGCCGCTGAACAGGGCGGCGCCGGCGGCGGCCGCGAGCGCGCCGACGATGAGGTGCAGCCAGCCCCAGCCGGTGAGGTTCAGCACGAGGTAGCCGCCCGGTGCGGCCACGTAGTAGTTGTTCTTGAACAGCGCCACGAGCCCGATGATGATGTTGAAGAAGCCGGCGAGCATCGCGATCGTGGCCGCGAACACGGTCCACCCGTTCGCCGCGCGCGGTTCGGCGAAGCCCGGCCGCGCCGAGTCCATCGCCCGCGGGTCCGTTCCCTGCATCCGGATGTAGTCAGACATAGCGGTGCCTCTCGTCGGTTTCCCGTCGCCCCACGGTGGACCGGCCGCGCGCGGGAGTCCTCGCCCGTGCGGGATGAGGTGGGCGTCGCGTTGGTTAGTGTCAGTCAATGTTTCAAGTGCAACTGTATCTAATGATACGATCTTGCGTGCCGGAACAGCGAGGGGAGCGGGTCATGTCCGAAGGGTGCTGCAGGATCGCTGTCGTCTACTACTCCGCGACCGGGACCGTGTTCACGCTGGCGGAGGCCGTGCGCGAAGGTGCGGTGGCGGCGGGGGCCCAGGTGCGGCTGCGGCGCGTCGAGGAGATCGCGCCGGCGAGCGCGATCGCCCGCAACCGCGACTGGCGTGAGCACCTGGCCGCGACCGGGCACGTTCCCGTTGCCACGCAAGAAGATCTGCTCTGGGCCGACGGGATCGTGTTCGGCACGCCCGCGCGGTTCGGCAACGTTGCCAGCCAGCTCAAGCAGTTCTTCGACACGCTGACCGGGCTGTGGGCGCGCGACCTGCTCGTGGACAAGGTCTACAGCGGGTTCACCTCGAGCGCCTCGGCCCACGGCGGGCAGGAGACGACGTTGCTCGCGCTGTACAACTCCGTTTACCACTTCGGTGGCGTGCTCGTGCCGCCCGGTTTCAAGGGCCACGCCAACGACTCGGGCGGAAACCCTTACGGCGCAAGCCACAGCACGGGCGAGGACGGCTCGATCGCGGTCGACGAACCGGCGCTGGCCGCGGCCCGCGCACAGGGCCACCGCGTGGCGACGATGGCCGCGGCGTTGAAAACCGGCCTCGCGCAGCCCCGACTGGCGGCCGAGGCTGCGCGGTAGATCAGTCCGCGGTGGGTCAATCCATCGTCGAGTTCTTCGTCTCCGGCGCCCACAGCAGCGAGACGACCAGGCCGCCGACAAGTACCAGCGTGAGGATCAGCATGGTGGGGGAGAAGCCGATGCCGTCGAGGGCCAGGGGCAGCAGGAAAGTGCCGATGGCCGAGCCGACGCGGCTGAGGCCGTTGAGCAGGCCGACGCCGGAGCTGCGCAGGTCGGTGGGGAACAGCTCCGGCGGGTAGACCTGGTCGAGGTTCACGGCGGCGGACATGGTGAACGTGAAGACCAGGAACAGCGGGAAGACCAACGCGGTGGGCGCGTCGGGCCAGATCGCCATCGGCGCCATCGTCGCGATGAGGACCACGAACGACCAGATCGTGAGCCCGCGCCGCGACATCTTCGCCACCAGCCACAGACCGCCGAGACTGCCGGCGAGCAGGAACAGGTTCAGCAGGCCGTCGCTGGTCGTGTCCTCCTCGCCGACGCCCATCTTCAGCAGGACCAGCGGCAGGAACGTGTAGATGGCGAAGTACGGCACCACCTGGGCGTTGTAGAAGATCGTGCCGAACGCCGTGTTGCGCCAGTACTTCTTGCCGAACAGCTCGCGGTAGCGCACGCGCCGCGCCGAGACGTGGTTGCGCACCAGGTCTTCGAACGCCTCGACGTCGCCGCGCAGCCGCTCGACGACCGCCCGCGCCTGGTCGACGCGGCCCTGCGACAGCAACCACCGCGGCGACTCCGGCACGCCGATGCGCAGCAGCACCACGGCGATCGCGGGGATGCTGCTCGACGCGAGCAGCCAGCGCCACGACTCGGCGCCGAGGCTCACGACGTAGTTGCCGAGGAAGAACGCCGCGACGTAACCGACCGTCCACAGCACGGTGAGCGAAGCCAGCAGCCCGCCGCGGTACTTGCGGGGCACGAACTCCGCGACGAGTGTCGGCCCGAGCGCGTAGTCGGCGCCGATGCCGATGCCGATCAACAGTCTCAGGATGAACAGCTGCGTCGGGCTGGTCACGAAGAACTCGGCGGCCGACGCCACAGCAATCAGCAGGAAGTCCACTGTGTATAGCCGCTGGCGGCCGATCTTGTCCGCCGCCCAGCCGACGACGATGCTGCCGAGGAAGATCCCGATCAGCGCCGACGCGCCGAGTAGCCCCTCCCACACCGTGCCGAATCCGAGCTGCGCCGCGATCAACGGCAGGGCGATGCTGATGATGCCGAGCTCGTAGCCGTCGGAGTAGTTGGCGCAGAAGGTCAGCGCGGTGATGCGGAGGTGGAAGCGGTTGAGCGGGACGTCGTCGAACCCTGAAGAATTTGACGCTGCGGACCCTCCTCCCTCTTTACTCGGGGAGGAAGAGGTCTTGCTCTGCGGCATAGTCTTCGAAGCCTTCCAGTCGTTGCCGGGCCAGGGCGCCGGCCGCGTCGGCCATCGCCTCGACGAGCGCCACGGTCAGGGAGGTGACCGCGGCGTGGGAGTCGAACACGAACTCGGAGGCGACGCCCGCGTGCAGCACGTCGTCGGCGAGCGGAGTGAGCGCCGAGACGGGCCGGTCCGTGATCAGGAGCGTGCGCAGGCCCAGTGCGCGAGCCTGCTCGAGGGCCGCGGCGCTCTCCCGGGGGTAGCGGGGGAGCGCGACGAGGACGAGCGTCCGAGCGCCACACCGGTGGGCGTGGCGCAGGGCGTCGCCGAAGACGCTGCCGGGGTCCGTGAGCAGGCGGACGTCCGGGTGGATCTTGGTGGCGAGGTAGGCGAACGACGCGGCCTGCGCGGCCGAGACGCGGTAGCCGGCGACGACGAGCGGCACGGAGTCCATGAGGTTCGCGGCGATCGTTCTGAGGCGGGTGTCGTCGGCCAGCTGCGCGCGCAGGGCGGTGAGGTTGCGCAGGTCGGCGTCGATGGCGTCCTGGAACTTGTTGCCGCCGCACTCGGGCTCGGGCTCGGCCGCGGCCTCGCGCAGGTAGCGGCGGAACCCGGCGTAGCCGTCGAACCCGAGCAGCGCGACGAACCGCGTGACCGACGGCTGGCTGACCTGCGCGTACTCCGCGAGCTCGCCGCTGGTGAGCGCTGCCGCCTCTGCGGCGTGGTCGGTGAGGTAGCTGGCGATGCGCCGCTGCGCCGGGGTCAGCCGATGGGCGGTGAGCAGCTCGTGCAGCGACCGGGACAACCCGGGCCTCCCTTGCCAGCGGAGCGAATGAATAGTTTCATGTCACCATAGGAATGAATGAAAACTTGTCAAGAGGGGTGGCGATGACCGACTCCAGCCGCATCGAGATCAGCGGGTCCGGCCTCCGCTGTGCCGACGTGGTCCGCGTGGCTCGTCGCAGCGCGTGGACGGAGCTGGCGCCCGAAGCCGTGACCGGCGCCGCGGCGAGCTACGAGCTGGCGGTGGAGCTGGGCGCCAAGCGCGCGGTCTACGGCCGCACGACCGGCGTCGGCGCGAACCGGCACACGGTCGTCGACCCGGAGTCGGCTGACCACCACGGGTTGCGCTTGCTGCGCAGCCACGCCGGCGGGACGGGCGAGCCGCTGGCGGACGAGGTCGTGCGCGCCGTGATGGCGGTCCGGCTCAACCAGCTGGCGGCCGGCGGCAGCGGCGTGCACCCGCGGCTGCTGCGTGCTTTGGAGACGGCGTTGCGGGTCGGGGCTCTGCCCCTGGTGCACTCGCGCGGCGCCATCGGCACCGGCGACCTGACCGCGTTGGCCGAGGTCGCCCTGACGCTGGCCGGCGAGCTCCCGTGGGCCGCCGGCGACCTCGACCCGCTGCCGATCAGCCCCGGCGACGCGCTCGCGTTCATCTCCAGCAACGCCGCCACTCTCGCCGAGGCCGTCCTGGCCTGGCACGACCTGCGCCGCTTGCTGTCCGCGTCGCATGTGGTGACGGCTCTGACATTCTGCGCTCTCGGCGGCTCTGCCGAGGCCTATTCGGCGCGCGTCCACGCCGCCCGCCCCCATCCCGGCGCCGTGTTCTGCGCCGCCGAACTCCGCCGGCTGCTGTTCGAAGGCGACGAGGTCGTGGAGGGCCGCCGCCTGCAGGACCCGTTCGGCCTGCGCGCTTTCCCCCAGGTCCAGGGCCCGGCCCTCGACGCGGCGGCCTCGGTGGAGCGCGTCCTGGACATCGACATCAACGCCGCGGCCGAGAACCCGCTGATCGACGTGGAAACCCAGCAGGCCTACCACCACGGCCAGTTCTCGACGGCCCACGTCGCGCTGGCTTTCGACCACCTGCGTGCCGCTCTGCACCACGTCGCCGAGCTGTCCACCGCCCGCCTCGGCGACCTGGTCGAGCCGGATCTCAGCGGCTTGCCCCCTTTTCTCGCCCAGGGCCCCGCCGGAAGCTCCGGAATCATGATCCTGGAATACGTCGCCCACGACGCCCTGGGCACCCTCCGCCACGCCTCGTCCCCCGTGACACTCGGCACCGCGGTCATCTCCCGCGGCCTCGAGGACCACGCGAGCTTCTCCACGCACGCCGTCCGCAGCACGGTCGCCGCGACCGCCGCCTACCGCACCGTCCTGGCCTGCGAACTCCTCGCCGCCGTGCGCGCCCTGCGCCTCTCCGGGGTCGCCCTGCCGAACACCCCGCTGCGCGAAGCCTTCCGCCTCGCGGAGGGGACCCTGCCGTACCTCGCGGAGGACCACCCGCTGAGCGCCGAGATCAGCCTGGCGGAGCGGTTGTTGGACCGGCTCGCTGTGCTGTGATGTTTCGCCTCCCGGACGGCATTGCCGTCGCGAGTTGGCGCGGGGGCCGGTTCATGCCCGAACGTCATCGCCGGTAGCGGCGTTCTTGAGATGACCTGAGGCGCTGGTTAGCCTGGCCGCACCCGAGTCACGTGGGCGGCCCGTCGGTGTTCGCGGTGCGGCGTTCTTGGGACTGGAACGTCGAGGACAAGCGCGGTACCGCGGAGGACGAGCATGGAACTGCAGCCAAGGCGACAGGCGTGCGGGCTCGTGACCGACGGAGGGTACGGCTCACGGTGAGCGGCAGAGCGGAAGGCACCGGCCAAGCAGGGACCGCGACACCCCACCCCGCGATCAGCCGCCGCGAACGGCACCGCCGAACCGACCCGGCCGGACCCGGCACGTCGCGCTGGTCCCGGCAACCAGGGCTCGGCCTGGCGGGCCTCCTGCCGGTGGTCGTCGTCGCGGTGCTGATCGCCATCGGGGCCGGGGGTGCGGAGTCGTCGTTGCTGGTGCTCGCGCCGATCGTGACGTTCGCGCTGCCGGTGGTGTCGATGATCGCGTTCTGGTGGGAGGACTGGCCGGGCACGCGGCTCGGGCCGGATTGGGCCGGGTGGGCGGACACGGCGCTCATCGTGGTCGCCGGGATCGGGCTCACGCTCTTCGGCGAGGCCGTGGTGGGCCACCTGTCGTTCGCCGCGATCTTCGACCCGACGCCGGAGAACCTCGAGCTGAGCACGTTCCCCGTGACGATGCCGCTCGCGGGCGCGGCGTTCGTGGTGATGCTCGAACTGACGCTGGTGAGCGAACACTGGCCGCTGCGTCTGTGGCTCAAGCCCATCCCGGGCGGGATCTGCGCGGTGGTGCTGTCGTGGGCGATCTCGATCCTGCTGTACGTGTTGCTGCTCGGCGGAACCCCGTTCAAGGGCGGCGGCCAGGGGCTGCTCGATCCCGGCGTGTTCGGCGCGGTGCTCACGTTCATCGGCGTGTGGCAGGTGCTGCTGTTCGTGATGTGGCGCGGCTGGCCGTTCCACTACGTGCGCAAGCAGTGGGTGCGGTTCGTCTGCGCGAACGTCGCGACGATTGGCGCCGGCATCCTCACCTACGTGGTGCTGCGATGGTTGCCCGTCCCGACGTTGTCCGCGCTCGCCGGCGACTTCGTGGCCGCGGGGCTGGTGGTCGGCATGCTCTTCGAAGACGCCCTGCCGGCGCGCTGGCCCGCGTGGCTCGAACGAACCGTGTCCTTGCTGCTGACGCTGGCCCTCGCCGCGGTGCTGCACGTGGTCCTGCTGGCGCTGGCCGAAGAACTGCACTGGAACCGCGGCACGCCGATCGGCTGGGTCGGCCACGTCACCCTCAACGCCATCGGCGTGTCGGTGATCCTGCACGTCGCGATCGGCCGCCGCTGGCCGCTCGCGCGCAAGAACTGAGAGCTACGCGGGTTTGCGCGCGACGTAGTAGAGGTCCATCACGTCGTCGGGACGCTTGCCGGTGGTCACGTCGGTGAAGCCCGCCGTCGCGAGGCGCGCCAGCGCGTCCTGCTCGCCCCACATCGTGCCGAGGCCGACGCCGCCTTGGGCGAGGGAGACGCTCATGCAGTAGAAGACGGAGAACGTGTACAACGCGGGCGCGAGCGGGTGCGCGATGTTGTCCTCGAGCCGCGTCGAGCACGCGGTGTCCTGCATGAGGTAGGTGCCGCCGGGGCGCAGCACGCGGTGGATGGCCGCGAGGACGTCGTCGGGCGCCGCGGAGTCGTGGATCACGTCGAAGGTGGTGACGAGGTCGTACTCGCCTTCGAGACGGGTGGCGTCGGAGACGGCGAACGAAGCGTTCGTCAGCCCCCAGGCCCGTGCTTCTTCCCGCGCGGCGGCGATGCCGGCTTCGGAGACGTCCACGCCGGTGAAGGTGCTGGCGGGGAACGCGCGTGCCAGTAGGTTGACGGCGTGGCCCTGGCCGGTGCCGACGTCGAGCACCGCGATCCCGCGGGTCAGCCGCTCTGCCAGGCCGGGCGCGAGCGGCAGGACGGTGGTGAGCAGCTCGGCGTCGAAGGTGCGCGCGGACTCTTCGCCCTGCAGCTTCTGGAACCGCGGGTACGCCGAGTACGGCACGCCGTCGCCGTCCTTGAACGCGGCCACCACCTGCTGCTCGACCTCGCCCATCATCGCGAGGTACTGCAGCATCGAGGCCTGGTTGCCCAGGCCCGCGGCGCGGGTGAGCGACGCGGCGTGCTCGGCCGGCAGCGTGTAGCGACGAGTCTCAGGGTCGTAGGAGACGATGCCGCTGACTGTCATCGCGGCGAGCCATTCCCGGACATAACGCTCGTTCAGGGCGGCGGCCCCGGCGATCTGCTCGCTCGTCGACGGGGCCAGGCCGGCCAGCACGTCGAACAGGCCGGTCTGGTGCCCGACGCTCACCTGCAGGGCGAGGCACGCCTCGTTGAGCATCGTTTTCATGCGCTCGGCGAAGGCCGGTGTCTCGGTCACTGCTGCGCTCCTCTTGCCGTGGTCCACTGTGGACGAAAGTCTCGTGGCGAGCCTACGCCGAGGACAGTTTCCGGGTCAGCGCATGGGCCTCACGCAGCAGCAGCGCGCCCAGCTCGGTGAGCCGCTCCGGCGGGAAGCGGAACTGCACGCCCGTCAGCGAAAGCGCCCACGCGGGCGCGCCCGAGCGGCCGAACACCGCGGCCGCCAACCCCCAGCTGCCCTCGACGACGAGGCCCGGGTTGAGCGAATAGCCCGTCTCGCGGGTGCGCGCGATGCGGGCGCGGAGCTCGTCCGCGCTGTGCGCCGCGCCCCACTTCTGCCTCAGGTCGACGCGGCCGAGGTACTCGTCGATGTCGCGGTCGGGCAGGAAGGACAGCACGACGAGTCCCGCCGAGACGACGCCGAGGGGAAAGCGCGCGCCCTCGTACAGGACGAAGGAGCGGATCGGGAAGCTGCCGTCCTCGCGGAGGAGACACACGGTTTCGTCGCCCCGGCGGGCGGAGAAGAACGCGCTCTCGCCCGTGGCCTCGGCCAGGCGGTGGACGCTCGCGCGCGCGTGCTCGGTCACGTCGTAGCGCTGGGCGGCGACCTCGCCGAGCAGGTACAGCTCCGGGCCCAGGTGCCACTGCCCGGTGCGCTGGTCACGGTCCACGAACCCCTCGTCGCCCAGCGCGGTAAGCAGTCGGTGCGCGGTCGGGCGGGCCAGACCGGCGGCGCGCGCGACTTCGGTGGTCGTGGAGCCCTGGCCGTGAGAAAGCGCGCGCAGCACCGCGGCCGCGCGGCCGACGAGGTGGTCCGGGGCGTTGCTCATGCTCTGCAGCATACGTTCACACGTTCACTGAGTGAACGCCGCTCTCGACCGGCGACCATCGAGTGAGAGGCCCAGGCGGCGTCGTTGACCAGGCGCAAACCCATGCTCTTGAGTGACGCCGTCCGATCATTCAGTGGACGGAAGGAACACCATGCCGACGATCTACCCCAGCGCCACCGAAGCACTCGCCGGCGTGCTCACCGACGGCGCGACCCTCGCCGTGGGCGGGTTCGGCCTGAGCGGCAACCCGACGGGCCTCATCGAGGCCGTGCGCGACTCCGGTGTGCGCGACCTGACCGTGGTGTCCAACAACATGGGCGTCGACGGCCAGGGCCTCGGGATCCTGCTCGAGAACCATCAAGTGTCCAAAGTGGTCGCTTCCTACGTCGGTGAGAACAAGCTTTTCGCCCGCCAGTTCCTCGACGGCGAGCTCGACGTGGAGCTCGTCCCGCAGGGCACCCTCGCCGAACGCCTGCGTGCCGGCGGCTCCGGCATTCCCGCGTTCTACACGCCGACGGGCGTCGGCACCCCGGTGGCCGACGGCAAGCCCCACGCGGACTTCGACGGCCGGACCTACGTGCTCGAACGCGGCATCGTCGCCGACGTGTCGCTGGTCCACGCCCACACGGCCGACCGCGCCGGCAACCTCACATACCGCTTGGCGGCACGCAACTTCAACCCGCTCGTCGCTTCCTGCGGACGGGTCTGCCTCACCGAAGCGGAGATCCTGCTGGACGACTTCGCCGACCCGGAAAGCGTGATGACGCCGGGCGTGTTCGTCCAGCGGCTCGTCCTTGCGAGGCAACGGGAAAAGGCCATCGAGAAACGCACCGTCCGCCCGAAGGAGGTGGCCCGCGCATGAGCTGGACCCGCGACGAAATGGCCGCCATCGCCGCCCGCGAACTACGCGACGGCGACTACGTGAACCTCGGCATCGGCATCCCGACGCTGGTCGCGAACCACGTGCCCGACGGCGTCCACGTCACGCTGCAGAGCGAAAACGGCATCCTCGGCCTGGGCCCGTTCCCGGTCGAGGGCGAGGAGGACGCCGACCTCATCAACGCCGGCAAGCAGACCGTCACCGTGGCCCCGGGCGCGAGCTTCTTCGACTCGGCCACGTCGTTCGCCATGATCCGTGGCGGCCACATCGACCTGGCGTTGCTGGGTGCGTTGCAGGTCGCCGCCAACGGGGACCTCGCCAACTGGAGCGTCCCCGGCACGCTGGTCAAGGGCATGGGCGGCGCGATGGACCTGGTCGCCGGCACGAAACGCGTGGTCGTGCTGACCGATCACGTCACGAAGGACGGCGAGCCGAAGCTGGTGTCGCGCTGCACGCTTCCACTGACCGGTACCGGCGTGGTCGACCGCATCATCACCGACCTCGCCGTCCTCGACATCACCCCGGACGGCCTGCGGCTGGTGGAAGTGGCGCCAGGGGAGGACGCGGCCGGTGTTCGGGCGCGGACCGGTGCCCCGGTGGTGTGAGAGTGTCTTCGGCAGATTCATCGCGGCCGATTCCCCGGCGCCGACCCGGTGTCCCAGCGGCTCAGAAGGCCAGCGACACCGGGTATGCCCCCGCGAGGAGCACGATCACCACGCCGTTGAGGATCCGGTAGTCGCGCAGGATGCCGATGAACTCGCGGATCGTGGCGCTCGGCACGTAGTACCAGGCGGTGTGGGAGCCGACGACCTGGCCGTTGACCTTGAGGCGTCGCGCCAGCATCGCGGTGCGGAAGGCGTGGAAGTTGTTGGTGATGAGCAGGCAGTGGTAGCCGGGTTTGCGTTCGGTCATGAGCTCGCGGCTGTAGATCAGGTTCTCGCGCGTGGTCGTGGAACGGTCCTCCAGCACGATCTCCTCGCGCGGAATGCCTTGCGCCACCAGGTAATCGGCCATTGCCTCGGCTTCCGGCTGCGTCTCGTCGGCACCTTGACCGCCGGACGTGACGAGCGTGGGCGCCGCTCCTCGCGCGACTCCCGCGTCGTACAACGCCCGCCCCCGGTCGAGCCGGCTGGCCAGCAGCGGCGGCACCGCACCGCGGATCAGCCGCGACCCGTGCACCACGATGAAGTCCGCGCCCTTCGGCGGCCGCAGCAGCCCGTACCCCACCGAACACAGCACGAACGCGGCGAACGCGAGGCTGAGGTAACCGAGCACAATGGACACACTGATGATCACCACCTCCACCGCGCGCGGCACCGCGTTCTTCCCCAGCACCAGCAACGCGGGTGCGAAGGCGAACATCGCCAGCCCCGCGAGCAGCGACAGCAGGTTCCCCAGCCGCCGCCCCTCGCGGCGCACCATCTGCAGTCCGTTGAGCACCAGGAACGCCGGCAGCAGCACCGCGACCACGAGGAAGAACGCGATCGCCAGCACGCTGCCGTCGACCACGTCGTGGACCGCGGGGATGTCCAGCAGCGCGAAGATCACGCCGATCGCGAGGAACAACAGCCCGGCCAGCAACAACACGCCGTTCAGCAGCCGCCGCCGCTCGAAGCGGAAGCTGATCGCGAAGCCGGCGAAGAACGGGATCGACGTGAGCAGGTAGGCCACGCTCCGAAGATAAGGCGATCATGGCCGGGCAGGCGGCCCGAGTGACTTCCCGTTCGAGTGAACCGCGCGGGTCAGCCGCACCAGCCCCAGTCGCTGTGGACGTAGGCGTAGGTGCCACCGCTGTTCGCACGGCTGTAGATGTAGCCGCCGAACATGACACACGAGCCCGGCGCGGAGACGTAGTCGCTGGCGTAGTGGGAGAAATTGCCGCTGTCGTAGCCGCCCGCGCCGTTCTGGGCATCAACGTAGGCCGTGGTGGTCATGGCGACGCCGGGCCTGAAGCCGATGGTCGTCGCCTTCGCTGCCGGGTAGCCTCGATGCCGTGATCCACCACGTGCAAGTGGCCTGCCCGGCCGGGGCGGAGGACGCGCAGCGCGCCTTCTACACCGGGGTGCTCGGGTGGCCCGAGCTGCCGAAACCGCCGCTGCTCGCCCGGCGCGGCGGGTGCTGGTTCCGCGTGCCCGGGGTCGGCGGGCCGGACGGGGAGCTGCACGTCGGCGTCGAACAAGACTTCCGGCCCGCGGGAAAGGCGCACCCGGCGTTCGTGGTCGACGTGGACGCCACGGCGGAGGCGGTGGCGGCCGCCGGGCACCGGGTGGTGTGGGCGGATCCGGCGGAGATCCCCGGACGGCGCCGGTTCCACACGTTCGACGCGGTGGGCAACCGTCTCGAGTTCCTGGAAGGCTGATGCAGAAAATCGTCGCGTTGGCCGGTGGCGTGGTGCTGGGCGCCGGCACTTACCTGACGCAGCTGACGCCGTTCGGCTGGACGACCAACTCGATCGCGACCTGGTCCGCGCTCGCCTTCCTCGTCGGCTGCGCCGGCGGGCGGCCGTCGTGGCGGGTCGCCACGGCGGCGGTGGGTTCGCTGCTGCTGGCGCTCGTGGTCTGGTACGGCGTGGCCCAAGCCGTGAACGGCCTGTATTCGGCGAGTGCGCTGGTCACCGCCGTCGTGTGGGCGGTCGGTGGGGTGCTCGCGGGGATCGTCTTCGGCCTCGGCGCGGCGTGGTGGCGGCCCGGCCGGACAGCCGGCCCGGCGCCGTCGGCCTCGCGCTGCTGGTCGCGCTCTTCGCGGTGGACGGGCTGTACCGGCTCGTGGTCCTCGGCTCGCCCGGCGCGGGCGTGACGATGCTGGTCGTGGCCGCGGTGCTGCTCGCCGTCCTCAGCCGACACTCGTGGCGGCCCGCCGCGGCCACCCTGCCGCTCGTGGCCCTCGGCACCGGCGGTTACGCCTTGCTGGGCTTGGTGTTCGGCGGCGGTTCGTAGAACTTCAGGAACATCGCCACCCCGGACTCGATCACGTCTGGCGAACCGGGCTGCACGCACAGCGCGTACAGCTGGCTCACCGCCGCGGCCGGGTCGGGAATCCGGATGCCCGGCAACGCGCGCACCGCGGTTTCGAGCACCCGCCGCAGCTCCGCCGGCACGCGACCGAGCCACGCCGCGGTGTCGTCGGGGAACCGCTTTGCCTCCGCCTCCAGCACGGAGTGCAGGTTGACCATCGCGGGTGACGTCAGCACGTCGACGCACGCTTCGCACAGCGCGCGCAGATCGAACTCGCCCGACGACAGCTTGCGCGCCGCCGCGACTGCCTCGTCGAGCTGCTCGGTGATCACCGTGCGGAACAGGGCTTCCTTGCTCGTGAAATGGCTGTAGATGGTCACTTTCGACACGCCGGCGCGCTCGGCGATCTCGTCGAGGCTCACGCGGAACCCGTGCTCGGCGAACGCCGCGAAGGCCGCGCGCACCACGGCGTCGCGCTTGCCCTGCTGCGGCGCCGGTTCGGCCACGACGCCCCGGCGTCCGGCGGTGCCGAACGCGAGCGCGGACATCAGCTCCACCGCGACGTCGTCGCTCAGCCCGCCGCGCGGCACCAGTGAGCGCCAGGTGCTGAAGTCCAGCGCGTGCCGAGCCGTCGCACGAGCCGGCTGGTCTTCACCCGCGATGTGCGCGATGTCCTCGAGCAGCGCCCGGTACTCCTCCAGTGAGCGCTCGACGACCGGCATGAACCCGGCGTCGCGGGTCAGGTTCGCGAGCATGTCGGCTGTTTCGCCGTAGTACGCGTACACGGCGCTGAGGGCTTCCTCGAACCGGCACTGCGGTTCATCGACCTGGCGCCACCGTGCGGGGTCGGGCAGCGGGTGCAGCGACCAGAAGTGCTCGGAGCACGCTGCGAAGAGCTCGTCCTCGGTGGGGAAGTGGCGGTACAGCGTGTTTCGCCGGACGCCGGCGAGCTCGGCGACGGCGGAGATCGTGGTGCGGGCCGGGCCCAGGCTGCCGTGCAGCTGCATCGCGGCCTCGGCGATGCGCGTGCGGGTAACCAGCACGTCGTCGGCGCGCTTGCCGAGGTCGTAGTTGCGCGACCGCACTACCTGAGACATCGCTGTTAGTCCAAATCCTTGACTATACCCGCCGGTCCCGGCTAGGTTCCGTATTCACTATACGCAGGTGATCCGCGAAATCCGGGACGAGGAGCTGGTCATGGGCGCTGTCGGACGGAAACACGCGATGCTCAACGAGCTGGGCCCGGACGCGCCCGGCGAGCGCACGCCGTACGCCGCCTACGTCCGCAACGAGGAGCTGCACACCCTCCAGGACCTGGTCAGCGACAGTCCGGCCGAGCCCGCGTTCCTGGTGAACGCGCAGGTCATGGAGCTGTACTTCGGTCTCGTCGTCCACGAGCTGCGCACCGCCCAGGTCGAGCTGCGCGCCGACGACCTCACCCGCACGCTGGCCACCCTCCGCCGCGCCGCCGCTCACCTGCGCGCGTTGAGCGGGATGTGGGACTCGCTCGCCTGGCTGACGCCGGCCGACCTCCTGCCCGTGCTGCGCGGCCTCGCCGAACGCCACGGCAAGGACAGCGCCCTGCAGTCGTGGATGTACCGCCGGCTGGTCTTCCTGCTGGGCCTCAAGACGCGCGACGACCTCACACCGTTCGACGCCACGCCCACCCGTCAACACCAGCTGCGGGCCGCGCTCAGTGAGCCCAGCCTGTACGACGACGTGCTGGCTTACCTCGTCCGCCGCGGCCATCCCGTGCCGGATGAGCAGCGCGACTTCGCCGAGCCGTATGTCCCCGACGCGGCCGTCGTCGAGGTCTGGCGCGAGGTCTACGAGAAACCTCGCGGCGACCTGTTCGCGCTGGGTGAGGCCCTGGCGGACGTCGCCGAGCAGTTCACGAACTGGAAGTACCGGCACCTCATGTCCGTGCGCCGGACGTTCGGCGACCGCGCCGCGTACCACGGCGAACCCGGCGTGACGTGGTTGTCGCCGACGCTGGACGAGCTGCCGTTCCCGGAGCTCTGGACGGCCCGGGCGGCCGTCGGATGACCTCAGCCCATCAACCGGATCGGCTCACCGGCCTGGAACGCGGCGATGTCCTCCACGGCGTCGCGGTAGAACGTCGTATACAGCTCCTTCGCGACGTATCCGATGTGCGGCGTGAGGATCGCGTTGTCGAGGCCGCGCAGCGGGTGGTCGGCGGGCAGCGGCTCGAGGTCGAACACGTCGAGCGCGGCGGCCGCGATCACCTTGCGGCGCAACGCGTCGAGCAGTGCAGCCTCGTCGACGATCGGGCCGCGCGAGGTGTTCACCAGCAGCGCGGACGGCTTCATCCGCGCCAGTTCGCCGGCGCCGATGAGGCCGCGCGTCTGCCGCGAGAGCACCACGTGGATCGACAGGACGTCAGCCCGTTCGAGCAGCTCCTCCCTGGTCACGGCCGTGGCGCCGTGAGCCGTGGCGCGCTCCGGCGTGAGGCTGCGGCTCCAGGCGAGGATCTTCATGCCGAACGCCTGGCCGATGCGTGCGACGGCCGACCCGACGTCGCCGAGCCCGAGTACGCCGAGCGTCTTGCCCTGCAGCGTCGTGCCGACGCCGACCTGCCAGCCGCCCTCGCGCGTCGAGCGGAACTCGGCGGGGAGGTTGCGCGCGGCGGCGAGGATCAACGCCCAGGTCAGCTCCACCGTCGAACGCCCGTCGTAGCCGGTGCCGGACACGGCCGCGCCGTTGCGCTCTGCCGCCGCGAGATCGATGGCGGCGTTGCGCAGACCGGTGCTGACCAGCAGTTTCAGGTCCGGCAGGCGGTCGAGCACCTCGGCGGGGAACCGGGTCCGCTCGCGCATCGCGACCACGACGTCGAAGCCGGCCAGGCCGGCCACCACCTCGTCCGGTCCGGTGAACGGCCGGGTGAAGACCCGCACTTCTGCGCCGAGGGAGTCCCAGTCGGCGAAGGTCAGCGCGACCTGCTGGTAGTCGTCGAGGATCGCGATCTTCATCGGGCTCTCCTTCATCGGGTGCGGCGCGCAGGGGGCGTAGCGCTGAGCCTAGATCGACTGTACGGTGCAGTACATGCCCGACGGGATGAGTCCCCTCACACCGGGCGGAGCACCTCCTCCGCCCTCGTCCGCGACCGCCCTGCTGGCCGCCTTCCGTGCCGGTCACCTGTCCCCCGTGGAGGTGGTCGAAACACTCGCTCGCCGCGCGGCGGAGTGGGAACCGAGCCTGAACGCCTTGACCACGGCGAACTTCGAGGCCGCGGCACGCCATGCCGCAGGCGCCGAACTGCGGTGGTCCGACGGCACCGCGCGGCCGCTCGAAGGCGTCCCCGTGCTCGTCAAGGACCTGATCGACACCGAAGGCCTGCGCACCACATACGGATCAGCGATGTTCGCCGACCACGTGCCCACCGCCGACGCCGAGGTGGTGGCGGCCATTCGCCGCGCCGGGGCGATCGTGCTGGGCAAGACGGCCACGCACGAGTTCGCGTGGGGCCTCACCACCGACAACCCGCACTTTGGCCCGACCCGCAACCCGTGGGACCCCTCGCGCACGCCGGGTGGTTCGAGCGGCGGCTCGGCGGCGGCGCTCGCGGCCGGGTACGCGCCGCTCGCGCTCGGCACGGACACCGCGGGGTCGGTCCGGCTGCCGTCGGCGTTCTGCGGGCTGACAGGTCTTCGGCCGACGTTCGGCGCGGTCCCGGTCACCGGCGTCCGGCCGCTGGCACCTTCGGCCGACGTGGTGGGCCCGATGGCGCGGACGGTCGAGGACCTCCGTCTGTTGTGGACGGTCATCGGCCCGGCATCGCCACCGAACACCACGACGGTGCGCGTTGGACTGCTGCCGGCCGACCCCACCACCGAGGCCGCGCAGGTGTGCACCACCATCGCGGACCTGCTGGCGAACGCCGGATTGCCCGTCGTCGAGCTTGACGCCGCTACGCTCCCCGCCGCGAACCCGTTGCTGGGCACGACGATCCTGGCCGAAGGCCGCCGCGGCCACCTGCGGGAGGGCCTCTGGCCGGACCGCGCCGACGAGTACGGCGCCGACGTCCGCGCGAGGCTCGAACTGGCCGACGCGGCCGACCCCGCCGATTACCTCGACGCCCAAGAGGGCCGTGCATACGTGCGCGCCACCTGGGCCGAGCTGTTCACCCGCGTCGACGTGCTCCTCTCGCCCGCCGTCCCCATCGCGCCGCCACCGATCGACGCCATCCCGCCCGACTTCCGCGCCATCATCCTCCCGGGAATTGCCGCGCAAAGCCTCGCCGGACTACCCGCCCTCGTCGTCCGCGGCGGTTTCGATCCCGCCGGACTACCCATCGGCATCCAGCTCACCGCCGCGCCGTGGCGCGAAGAACTGCTGCTGGACACCGGCGAGCTCGTGCAACGGCTGACCGGGCCCGTGCAGCACCGGTGGCCGGAAAACGTGAACACCACAGAAAAGGAGAGCCTGAATGTCGTACCTCAACGGTAGCCACCACATCACGATGTCGGTGGCCGGCGCGCAGGAGGACGTCGACTTCCACGTGAACGTCCTCGGCCTCCGCCTGATCAAGCGGACCGTGCTGTTCGACGGCAAGATCCCGATCTACCACCTCTACTACAGCAACGCCGACGGCGACCCGAGCGCCGTGCTCACCACGTTCCCCTTCGGGCAGGCCGGGATCAACGGCCGTCGCGGCACCAACCAGGCGCGCGAGGTGCTGCTCGCCGTCCCGTCGGGTTCGCTGAACTTCTGGGCCGACCGGCTCAAGGACCGCGCGGCCGACGTGCACGACGCGACCGTGTTCGACCGCCGCCGCGTGCTGTTCCGCCACCCGTGCGGCATCGAGTACCAACTCGTGGAGGTCGACGACGACCCGCGGCGCGGCTTCACCGGAGGGGGAGTGCCGCAGGAGTACGCCATCCACGGCATTTACGGCGTCGGTGTGCACGTGACCGGCCCGGACACCGCCGTCGAGTTCGCCGCCAACCACCTCGGCGCGCGGGAGGGCCTGGCCGAGGGCGACCGGTTCGCGCTGGAGGCGGGCCGATCCGGGCTCGGCGGCGCGGTCGAGCTCGTGGTCAACCGCACCGACGGTCCCGGCACGTGGATCTACGGCGCCGGCACCATCCACCACTTCGCGTGGAACGCCGACAACCTCAAGAACCAGGACGAGCTGAAGTTCGAGATCGAGGGCGCCGGCTACACGGACCTGTCGGAACTGCGGGACCGCAAGTACTTCAAGTCGATTTACGTCCGGTCGCCGGGTGGCGCGCTGTTCGAGCTCGCCGTGACGCACAACGAGGGCGGCTGGGACTGCGACGAGTCACCGCAGGAGCTCGGTAAGCGCTTCCAGCTGCCGGAGCAGTTCGAGTCCCGCCGCGACGAGATCCTCGGCCGGCTGGAACCGATCGACAGCTGAGCGCGTGGGGCCGGGCCCGAGCCCGGCCCCGTGGCGCTCACTCGTGGTGGCGGGTCGCGGCCTCGTCGACCTCACGCCAGATGGCGGGCGCGGTCGGCCTGCGGATCTCCTCCAGCACGTGGCCGACGAGGCCGACGGCCCGCGCCATCACGCCGATGCCGCGCGCGGCCCGCCAGTCGATGCCCAGCCGCGACGCGATGGCGCCGATCGCGCCGGTGACGTTGACCGGGAGCTCCTTGCCCAGCGCGAGTCCCGCCTGGCGCGCGACTTCCCGGATCAACGCGACCTCCGGCCCGGTGAGGCCGGCCTCGTCGAGCAGCGTGAACAGCCGTTCCGCCCGCGGGTCGAGCGGCTTGTGGATGGGGTGGCCGATGCCGGGGATGAGCGTCTTCGCGGCGACGAACCGTTCGACGATCACGCCCGCCTCCGCGGCGAGGTCGCCTTCGAGGTCCGCTTCCTGAACGTACCGCGCGGCCCCTTCGATGGACCCGACGAACGTCGTCCCGAGTCCGAGCAGCCCGGCCGCGACGGCGCTCTGCAAGGAATCCGGCGCGCCGTAGTGCGTCAGCCGCGAAGCGATCGCGCTCGGGGTCATGCCGTGTTCGACCAGGCTGACGGTGAGCGCGTTGAACACGGTGGACTCACCCGGCGTCGGCAGGCGGCCCGTCAGCTCCAGGAACCCCATGTCGCCCAGGTCGACCTTGCCCACGAGATCGTCGACCAGGTCGTGGCCGAACACCGTGATGCTCTTCGACGTGCTCCAGCTGATGTCGGAGCGGAACTCCGGTGAATCACCCAACATGCGTGTTCCTTCCTTCGACGCTCAGGCTTGCTTCTCGAGCTCGCCGCGGACGACCTTCCCGGACGCGTTGCGCGGCAACGTCTCCGGCGCCACGAACCGGATCTCGCGTGGCCGCTTGTACTTCGCCAGCCGCTCGCCGCACAACTCGATCAGGTCTTCGGCGGACACGGCCGCCTCGGCGGCGCGCGCCACGAACGCGACCGGCACCTCACCCCACGTCGGGTCGGCGCGGCGGACGACAACGGCTTCGAGCACTTCGGGGTGGCGCAGCAGGGCGCGCTCGATCTCGGCGGGGTAGATGTTCTCGCCGCCGCTCTTGATCAGGTACTTCGCGCGGTCGACGAAATCGAGCGTGCCGTCGGGGTTGCGCACGAAGACGTCGCCGAGGTGGAACCAGCCGCCGCGGAAGTCGTGCGCGGTGGTGGCCGGGTCGTTCCAGTAGCCGCTGAACACCGTGGGCCCGCGCATGCAGATCTCACCGGGTTCGCCGTCGGCGACGTCTTGGTCGTCCGGGTCGACGAGCCGGATTTCGCAGTAGCCGCTCTGCACTTTGGACAGTGACCGCGGCTCGACACCGACGGCAAGGGCATCGCCCGAACACGGCGGGCACCCGGTTTCGGTGGTGCCGAAGGTGTTCGCGAACGGCGCGTCGAGCCGCGCGGTGATCTCGGCGATCTCGTCCGGCCCGATGAGGTCCGGCATCACCCCGCACAGGCGCACCCCGGCGGGCGTGATCTGCTTGTCCCGCAAGACGTCCGCGAAGCGCCGGACAGTGCCGGGCATGAGCAGTAGCCACCCGAGCCGTTCGGTGGCCACGACGTGGGCGAGCTCGGCCGCGTCGAAACCGTCGACGACCACGACCTTGCCGCCGCTGATGAGCGTGCTCACCGAGTTGTCGAACGCGCCCATGTGGCTCAGCGGCGACCAGGCGACGAACGCGTCGTCACCCGCGAGCCGGTACTCCGCACGCGTCGCGGAGCTGCGTGCGATCTCGGCGCGGTGGCTGATGGCCGCGCCCTTCGGCACGCCGGTGGTGCCGCTGGTGTAGATGATGATCAGGACGTCTTCCGGCCGCGCGGCAGACGGTCCGGCCCACGGGGTCGTCGCCGCGAGCTCCGCTTCGAAGGCCTCGCCGAGCAGCAGCCGCGGCCGGGAACCCAGTGGTGCGGCGAACTTCTCGTCGGCTCGCGGCGACGTCACCAGCACCGTGGGTTCGACGAGGTCGAGGCAGGCCACGAGTTCGTCCGCGCCCGCCCGCAGGCCGGGGCACGCGACGATCGCGCCCAGCAGCGCCACGGCGAGCGTGATCTCCAGGTACTCGGTGCGGTTCTCCGAAACCAGTGCCACCCGGTCGCCGCGCCGCACGCCCCGGCTCGCCAGCAGCGCGGCGATCCGGCGGCTGCGCTCGGCCAGCTCCCCGTAGGTCACCTGCCGCTCGCCGGACCGCAGCGCGACGCGGCCGGGGTGCGTCCGGGCGCGGTCTTCGAAGAGCGTGCCCACTGTGCTGCCGGCGGCGTCGAGCACAAGGTTTCCCGTTGTCATACGCGGTTCCCGTTCAGATCAGGGCCGAACCGGCGCGGCCGGACTCGGTGACGACGTCTTCGGCCGCGTGGTGCGGGCGCACCAGCAGCACTCCGCCGATGCCGATCAAGCTCGTCAGCGTCATCCAGCCGGCGATCGCCCAAGGGCTGCCGTGGAGCCAGCCCAGCAACGCCGTGGCGATCAGCGGCGCGAGGCCACCGCCCACCACGGTGCCGCCTTCGCGGCCGACGGAGATGGCGCTGTAGCGGCTGCGCGTGCTGAACAGCCCGGCGAAGTAGCCGGCCTGGATGGCGTCGGTCGCCGCTCCGGCACCGGCGATCCCGACCGTGACGGCGATGATCACCGGCGCGACGCCCTTGCTGTCCACGAGCAGGAAGAACGGGAATGCGAACACAGCCTGGAAGAGCAGGCTGACGATCATCACGCGGCCGAAGCCGAAGCGATCGCCGAGGTGGCCGTATACCGGGCAGAGCACGCACGCGACGGCGGCGCCGATGACCGTCGCCCACAGGATCTGTGATTTGCCGAGGCCGAGTTGCTTGGTCGCGTAGGTGAGGATGAAGACGGAGACGATGTTGAACGTGGCGTTCTGGCCGACCCGCATGAGGAAGATCGCGAGCATGTTGCGTGGCTGCTTGAACGCTTTGACCAGCGGCGCGCGCTCCTGCTCGCCGGCCTGCTTGATGCGGGCGAACTCACGCGTCTCCGGCAGGCCCTTGCGCACCCACAGGCCCACGCCGACGAGGATGACGCTGAGCAGGAACGGGATGCGCCAGGCCCACGACAGCAGCTGTTCGTTGTTCACCAGCGCGCCGATCACGACGTAGACGACCGACGCGAAGATCAGCCCCACGAACACCGCGCTGGACAGGAACCCGCCCCAGAACCCGGGCCGGCTGCTGCCGTTCTCCTTGGTCAGCAGCGCGGCGCCGCCCCACTCGCCGCCGGTACCGATGCCCTGCACGATCCGCAGCACCACCAGCAGGATCGGGGCCAGCGCGCCGATCTGCCCGTACGTGGGCAGCAGGCCGACGGCCAGCGTTGCCAGACCCATGGCCAGCAGCGTGATGACCAGCGCGTTCTTGCGCCCGATGCGGTCGCCGACGTGCCCGAAGATCGCCCCGCCGAGTGGCCGGGCGACGAACCCGGTGGCGAAGGTGGCGAAGGACAGCAGCGAACCGTTGAGCGAGCTGGCGGACGGGAAGAACAGGCTCGGGAAGATCAACGCGGAAGCCGTGCCGTAGAGGAAGAAGTCGTACCACTCGACCACGGTGCCGAACGTCGCGGCGATGGTCGCCCGTCTGGTCAGGTGTGCCGATTGTTCATTGGTTCGCACGCCGAGCCTCCTCGTTGAGCCGGAGCAGTGCTAAAGTTTCGCCTAGCGAATATTTTTCCGCTAGGCGGTAAACGGAGATTAGGAAGGGCAGCGCGACGATGTCAAGCGCGGACAAGGAACAGTTCGTCACCTCGCTGGCCAGGGGATTGACCGTATTGCGGGCGTTCGGGCCCGATCAGCCCGAAATGTCCCTGAGCCAGGTCGCCGCCGCGACAGGCCTCAGCCCGGCCGCCGCGCGCCGCTTCCTGCTCACCCTCGTGGAGCTCGGCTACCTCGCGCAGGTCGACAAGCGGTTCGTCCTCACTCCGCGCGTGCTGGAACTCTCGGCGGGCTACACGCGCGCGATGAACCTGAGCAGCCTGGCGCAGCCGCTGCTTCAACGCGTCCGCGACGAAACCGGCGACAGCGTTTCTTTGACGGCTCTGGCGGGCACGGACATCCTCCACGTCTGCCACGTGCAGACAGACCGGTTGATGCGCTTCGCGATTACGCCCGGGGCTCGGGTGCCGGCTTACGTCAGCGCTTCCGGTCGCGCGATCCTGGCGCACGAGCGTCCGGCTGTGGTCGATGCCTTTTTCGCCGCTGCCACGCTCGCCCCCCGGACGGCCTCCACGATCACCTCTGCCGAGTCGCTGCGTGGTTCGCTGGCCCAAGCCCGCCAGGACGGCTACGCGGTGGTCGTCGACGAGCTCGACGTCGGCATCACCGCTCTGGGCTGCCCGGTGTTCGGCGGCACGGTGGTCGCGGGCGTCAGTTGCTCGACGGTGTCGGGCTACCTGCCAGTGGACGAGTTCGTGGCCACGCGGCTGCCTTTGCTGAAAGAGCTCGCTTCGCGGCTGGGGGAAGCATTCGAGCGTTTTCCGGCGTTGCTGCACTCATTCGAAATGCAGTGAGCCTGGCGCGAAAAGGTTGTGTCCGAACCGCTGTTTCCCCTGCCTGGCTCAGAACTTTCGTCGGTCGTTGTTGACGACCGGTTCAGACCTAGTACTTTTGGCTACGCGAACCCGCCGAATGGTGTAGGCCATCTCGGGGGTCTTCGAGTGACGCCCGTTTCGGGGCCTGAGTCCGTCCTAAGGTGATCTTGCTTGTCGATCTTGATCCCGGGTCTTTTCTCAGGAGGGGAACACCTGTGCCAAAACTTCCACGCACGCTCAGCAGAACTCTGGCCGCGGCGGGCACGCTGTGCGCGCTCACGGTGGCCACGGCCGTGCCGGCGTTCGCGGCCGAGCCGGCGCCGTCGACGGTCGAGCAGGACGTGACGCAGCTGTACCAGAACGTCGTGGACCTGTACAACGGCATTCCCGCGAGCGCGCGGGCCGGCGTCGACGCGTTGATCGACTCGCCGATCGACCACATCGGCCAGAAGCAGGGCAACGCGAAGCAGAAGCCGGCCGCGGACTGCACCGAGGGCGCGCTGCTCACGTATGCGAACCAGCTCGCCTCGCAGCTCACGCCGGTCGAGGGGCAGGCCTTCGACGCGCTTTCCGCGCTCGGCCAGCTCTACGCGCAGGGTGTCGCCACCGACAAGCAGCCGCAGGTGTTCGGCACCGACGGGCAGTACACGTCGCGCGCCACCTCGGCCATCTCGAAGTTGCGCGGGTTCTGGGACATCGAGAGCTGGAACGTGCAGCTCGTCGCGTGGAAGGGCACCGACCTCGGCAGCCCGGCGAAGATGGCGCAGACCTTCGGCCTCGGCCTCGCGCCGGCGCGCGTGAAGGACGCGGCCGCGCTCGCCAACAAGGTGCTCTTCGAGCTCCCGGTGCTGCAGGGCGGGCGCAACCCGCTGCTCACGCTCAACGCGTTCTCCGCGCCCGCCGACAGCTTCGGCGGCAAGCGCGTGATGCTCGGTGACGGCATCCTCGACACCACCAACCTGCTCGGCTTCGACGACGTCGCGGTGGAAGCCGTGCTGGGCCACGAATACGGCCACCAGGTCGACTTCGCCCACGACAACTTCCCGCGCAACGAGTCCGGCGAGATGGGCCCCGACGCGTACGGCGGCTACTTCGTCGCCCACGCCAAGGGTGAGGCGTGGGACGCCCGCACCCAGCAGGAAGTGACCTACCTCAACGCTTCCATCGGCGACTGCCAGCACAGCCACGGCACCCCCGACCAGCGCAAGGCCGCCGGCGCGTGGGGCGAGAAGCAGGCCACCGGCCAGGGCAACCCGAACAAGATCGTCCCCTCCGCGACGATGATCACCAAGTTCCAGAAGGAATACCCGAAGCTCGTCCCGCCGGCCACCGACCAGTCCCAGCTGGCCGCGGCGCACAGCTGATTTCCTGACCCAGCGGGCCGCCTCCGTCAGCGGGGGCGGCCCGCCACGGCATAACGCAGGTGCGTGACGTCCCGATCGGTCAACTGCCGGACCTGCCGCAGCTCGACGCGCGTGTCGTCGAACAGCCGTCGCCCACCGCCCAGCAACACCGGCACGAGGTGGATCTCCAGCTCGTCCAGCAAACCCGCGCGCAGCAACGCCTGCGCCGCACCCGCGCCGTGCACCAGCACCGCGCGCCCACCCGCGGCGGCTCGCGCCTCGGCAACGCACTCGCCGACGTCGGTGAAGAACCGCGCGCTGCCGGGCGGCCGGTCGTCCGGATCGACGTGGTGCGTCAGGACGTTGATCGCCACGCCGTCGTGGTGGTCGCCCTGCCACCGTCCGGCCAGCTCGAACGTCCGCCGCCCCGAGATCACCGCGCCGGTCGCCATGGCCTCGCGGAAGATCCGGCCACTGGGGCCGTCTCCGTGGCGGTCGTCGAGCCAGTTGAACAGCCTCCCGCCGCCCTTTCCGAGCTCCTGCCCGGCCCGATCGTCGGGCCCGGTGATGAACCCGTCGAGTGACATCGACATGTAGAGCCTGATGGGACCGTTCGTGTCGTGCGCCATGTGTTTCCTCCTCGCATCGGTCACGGGTACGTCGAACGGCGTTCCCCGAAATCGACACGCGTCCTGATTCAGCTCCCACACAGCTGAATACCAGCAAAATTCTGCGTTGGACTCGCTGACCCGGCCAGGCGAATACTCGACGGCATGGACACCGAGACCACGGACCTCGTCCGCCTGTTGCGGCGCTTCGGCGTGCGCGCGCTGGCGTTGGCGGCGGTCGCGGCGCTCGTGGGCTACACGACGGTGGCCATGGCGCTCGCGCTCGTGGGGTGTGGGCTGCTGTTCGCGAGGCCCAAGGTCAGGAGAGCAGGTGCGCCAGAAGGGCCCGCGCGGCCGGGTTCGCCGGAGCCGGACCCCGGCCCGCCAGGTGGATCGCGCGGCTGAACGTGGGTTGCTCGATCCGCGCGAACGGCAGGCCGGACCGCTCGGCCACCGGCTCCGGCACGATGCTGACGCCCAGCCCGGCGGCGATGAGCTCCACCAGCAGCGGCATGTGCGTGGCCTCGCAGACGCGGTTCTGCCGCAGCCCCGCGTCGGCGAAGCGGCGCGCGACCATGGCCTGGATCCCGCTGCCGCTGAAGTCCAGGAATGGTTCGTCGTCGAGCTCCGCGAGGCGGACGCGGCGGCGCCGGCCCAGTCGGTGGCCCGGGTGGCACAGCAGCACCAGGTGCTGGCTCCACTGCGCGAAACTGCTCAGCTCGTCGGTCAACGGTTCCTCGCCCGCGAGGAACGACAGGTCCAGCTCACCGCTGGCGACCGCCGCCGCCAGATCGGGCACCAAACCCTCGCGCACGTGGATGCGCACGCCCGGGTACCGCGTGCGGAACACGCCGAGCTTGGCCGGCAGGTCCACGACCGTCAGCGTCTGGATGGTCCCGATCGACACGCGCCCGCTCGCGAGCCCCGCGACGGCCGCCACCTCGCCGCGCGCGGCCACCACGTCGGCGACGATCCGGTGCGCCGCCGGCACGAGCGCGCGCCCGGCCTCGGTCAGCGCGACCCGCCGCGTGGTCCGCTCGAACAGCGGCGTGCCCAGCTCGCCCTCGAGCTTGCGGATCGACGCGCTCAGCGCCGACTGCACCACGTGCACCTCCTGCGCGGCAGCGGTGAAACTCCCGCACCGCACCACCGCGAGGAAGTGCTCGACCTGCCTCAGCTCCATTCAGCGATCCTAGTGCTCAATCACCGAGCAACGATCACCAAGTAGCCGTCCGGCAGAGGAATAAGTCTCGGGGCTCTCGCCGCCCCGTCAACGGTCTTCGACGGCGCTCCCGCCCAGGAAGGCGGCGGCGCGAGCCCGCCCAACGCGCCGGCGCAGCAAGCGGCTTGGCTGCACAAGCTGAGGCCGGGGGAGAAGCCCCCGCAGTTCGTCCTCTTTTCCGCCTCTCCCGGGACGCTCGCCCGTCCGGCACCGACCGGGCGGGCGAGTGTTCACGCGGGTTCGCGAGCCGCGGTGCCGAAGGGATTGTCGATCACGAACCGCCAGCGGCCGTCGGTGCCGCGGCGCACGATGTCGGTGGACACCCCGGAAACGTCGGAGCCTTCGAGGCGCCAGTCGAGCGCGAACATCGCGACCTCGCCGGCCACGAACGCGTGGCGCACTTCGCAGTTCATGGGCAGCTTCCGCTCGAGGAACACGGCGAGCTGTTCGCGGATCGCCGGCCAACCGCTCACCGTGGTTCCCGGGTTGGTCACGAATACGGCTTCGGGCGCGTAGAGGTCTTCCATCGCGTCGACGTCGCCGGAGTTGAAGCGGGCGAGCAACGCGTCGGGGATGCCGTCGGCTGACGTGGGCAGGGGAAACGAGGGGGCCACGGGGAGAGCTCCGTTCGGGGCGACGAGCCGATTTTCATGACACGCGGGTGTTCGACGGAATCAGACGGTAGCCCTCGGCGCACTCTCCGGTCAACATCACTGCACACAGTTGTGTTCTCAAACTCGCAGCCATTGTGGACAGTTCACCCGGTCGGCTCTTCTTGTATCGCTTGTTGTTGACGACCGTCGCAAGTGAGGCATATGGTGTGCGTCACTGAAAGCCCGAGGTGGCACGGACTTCCGTGCTGTAGTCAGCGGCAACCACCACACACCGACAGGGACGACGCATGACCTCTTCGACGACGATCCCGCAGACCCTCACCGTGATGGAGGCGTGCTTCACGCTCAATCCCGGTGTCGACGAGCAATTCTGGGCAGCGCAGGACAAGTTCGGTCCCGTGGCGGCGGCGTCGCCGGGGTTCCGCGCGGTGATCGGCGGGCCCATCGCCAACTCGCCGTGGCTGTACTTCTGCGGCAAGTGGTCGACGCCGGCGGCGATGGACGACTGGTACCACGACCGCGCGCACACGGCCGTGCAGAACAAGGCGCACCGGACGTGGTTCAAGTCGGTGTACCTGCGCAAGTGGCGCCTTCCCTCGGAAGGCGAGGAGATCCAGGGCCGAGTGTTCTCCGAGATCGCCCTCGCGCGCCAGACCCCGCTGTCGGAAACCGAAGCCGCGCAGGTGCTGTCGGAGCTGACCGAAAGCCTGCCCGGGTTCGGCGTGCGGCCGTTCGAAACCGTGGTCGGCGAGTTCGAGGCGCAGCCGTTCCAGCTCGTCGGGCCGCTGCAGGAGTTCCCCGAGCTCGCGCCCGTGCGCTACCTCCTGCTCACGCACTGGGACTCACCCGCGGACCTCGATGCCTGGCTCGCGTCCCCCGGAGTCGCCGCGCTCAAGGAACTCGGCGAGTTCGAAGCGCAGCGCTACCTGCCGATCTTCCATGCCCCGGGCGAACGCGAGGGCCTCACCTCGGACGGCTTCCAGCGCGGCTGGGGCAGCGAGGCCTGACCGTGCGGACGCGGCCGGCGGCTCGAAGAGAACGCCGGCCGCGTCGAACCCGGAATCAGGCGCCGAACCACCGCGAAAGCCGGGTCGCCAGCTCCTGCTGGTCGTCACCGAGCCACACCACGTGCCCGTCCGGCCGCAGCAGCACGGCGGGCGCGTCCAGCTCCTCGCTGACGTCCACGACGTGGTCCACGCGATCCGCCCAGCCCGCCACGGAAAGCGCGCCGGTCTGGTCGAGCAGCAGCCCGCGCCCGGCGTGCATCTGGGCGTAGAGCGGGCCGCGCTTCAGGTTCACGTTGCGCAGCCGCCGGCCGAGCAGGCCGGGGCCGTCGCCGAAGTCGTAGCGGATGCCGATCGCGGTGACCTTCTCGATCAGGAACCGCCGCACTTCTTCGAAGTCCATCAGCTCCGACACGAGCCGGCGCACGGCCTGCGGACCTGGCTCCAGCGACATCAGCTCGGCCTGCGCGCGCGTGTTGTCGAGCACGGACGCGGCCACCGGGTGCCGCTCGGTTTCGTAGGTGTCCAGGAGGTCGTCCGGCGCCCAGCCGTGTACCGCGGCCGCGAGCTTCCAGCCGAGGTTGAACGCGTCCTGGATGCCGAGGTTGAGGCCCTGCCCGCCCATCGGCGGATGGATGTGCGCCGCGTCGCCGGCCAGCAGCACGCGGCCGGACCGGTAGCTCTCGGCCAGGCGGGTGGCGTCGCCGAAGCGCGACAGCCAGCGCGGCGAGTGCATGCCGAAATCGGTTCCGGCGGTCGCGCGCGTGGCGTCCCGAAGCTCCTCCAGCGTCGGCGGGCGCGTGCGGTCCTCGGCCACCTCCAGTGCGGGCGTGACGAGCCGGTAGCCCCCGGTCTCCAGCGGGCCGGCCCCGAATCCGAGCTGGGTCTTGCGGACCTCCGTCATCACGGCGAGCACCTCGTCGGCGGGCGCCACCAGCTCCACCTCGCCGAGCAGCCACTCCCGCCGCGACGGGTGGCCCGAGAAGTCGATCCCGAGCAGCTTGCGCACGGTGCTGCGGCCGCCGTCGCAGCCGACGAGGTAGCGCGAACGCAGCTGCGAGCCATCGGCCAGCTCTGCCGTCACGCCTTCGTCGTCCTGGCTCAGCCCGACGACCTCGCACCCATACCTCAGGTCGGTGCCGACCTCGAGCGCGTGCTCCCTCAGCAGCCGCTCGACGACGGTCTGCGCCAGGCCGAGCGTGTGCGGGAAGGCGGTGTCCAGGTTCGGCGGGATCGGCTTGGCGATGCCCGCGAATCCCCCGATCGGGTAGGTCGTACCGAGCTCCAGGAACCGCTCCAGCAGCCCGCGCTGGTCCAGCACCTCCAGGCTGCGCGTGTGCAGGCCCAGCCCGCGCACGATCTTGCTCGGCCCGGCGTCGCGCTCCAGCACGACCACGTCCAGGCCCTGCAGCCGCAGCTCGGATGCCAGCATCACGCCGGTCGGCCCGCCACCGGCGATGAGCACATCGATCACGAAAACTTCCCCCGCTTCACTTTCGACTCCGGGCCGGACACCCGGGTTCCGGCCACGGTGGACGATTGTGCGCCGTCACCAGGGTCTTGCCGCAAGCCCCGGGGTGCGGTATACGTTGGAAGTGGCAGGAGAAGTATTCCTGCCTTTCTTTGTGTCTGCTTGTTTCAGGTCCGCAGTGGACGGACGCTAGAGCCAGTCGTGCTCACGCGCGTAGCGGGCGGCTTCGTGCCGCGTCCGGGTCTGCGTCTTCTGCACCGCGTTCGACAGGTAGTTGCGCACGGAAACGTCCTTCTCTCAAGGGTTCACGAGCTGCCGAGGGCGCGGAAGACATCGTCGAGCCGCGTCGGGCCGGCTTGGAGGTCGAGCAGCTGCACCGCGTGGTCCTGGGCCCAACCGCCTCGCCACGCAGCTCGATCGGCAACCGCTCGGGACGCTGGACGGTTCTGTGTTCCGGCAGAGCAGCTTCTCCTTGGTGTACAGCAACTCCAGCTTCCCCACGCTGGCGCAGCTGTGGCAGGGCCTGCAGAACGGCGAGGCCGGCCCGCTGCCCGCGCCCGAGGGCGGGGAAACCGACTTGCAGAGCCAGAAGAGCACCATGATCTCCGTGGTCTGCGGCGACAACGCGTGGCCGCGCTCGATCGACACCTACCAGCGCGACGTCGCGACGGACCGCGTTCGGCACCCGCTGTTCGGGGCCGCCGTGGCGAACGTCTGGCCGTGCGCCTCCTGGCCCAGCGCGCCGCTCGAGAAGCCGGTGCGCTTCAGCGACCAGGGTCCGTCGAACTGCTGCTGGTCAACAACACCCGCGACCCGGGCACGCCGCTGTCCGGCGCGCTGGAGACCCGCCGCCTCTTCGGCGACCGCGCGCGCATGGTCATCGTCGACCAAGGCGGCCACGGAGTCTGGCTGCCGACGCTCAACGGCTGCGGCTACAACGCCGTGACCCAGTTCCTGGTGGACGGCACGCGCCCGGCGGCGGACAAGTTTTGTGGCGCGGAGGTGGCTTCGGCGCGACAGGTAACTCCTTCGCAGGCCGATGCTGTTTCGAAGGTGCAGACGCGGTTGGCCGAGTAGCTTCGCCGGGGCCTTCTCGGGGGTCGGCCCTGGCCCGCCCCGCCGGTGCCGCCACGGGTTTTCCGTGGCGGCACCGGCTCTGAGCTGGGCAGAATGGGCAGTCCCGGACCGAAGGAGACCGCCATGAGCAAGGTCATCACCGCCCACGCCGTCTCGGTCGACGGTTACCTCAGCGGCCACACGCCTGAAGGCCAGGCCGAGTTCGGCCGCGGCCTCGGCGACGCTGCCATGCTCTTCGACTGGTACTCCGACGGCGACACGCAGAGCACCACGTTCGACGGCTTCAGGCTGAGCGAACCGAGCGCCCGCTTCTTCGACGGGCTGGCCTCCCGCCTGGGCGCCGCCGTCGCCGGCCGGACGACCTACGAACACTCCAGCCACTTCAGCGGCGGCAGCCCCCACCCGACGGCGCCGCTGGTCGTCGTCAGCCACCACGACGTGCCCGAGATCAGCGAGGCGCAGACGTTGGTGACCACCGGTATCGCGGACGCCATCGCCGCCGGGCGGGAGATCGCCGGCAGCAAGGACGTCGGCGTGATGGGCGGAGCACTCGCCAGCTCGGCCCTCGCCGCCGGGCTCGTCGACGAGGTCGTGCTTCACCAGGTGCCGATCCTGCTGGGCAGAGGCCGCCCGTTCTTCCACGAGCTGCCGGCGCACGTGAACCTGCGCCTGATCGAGGTCGTCCCGGCGCCCGGCGTGACCCACCTGCACTACGAGGTCGTCCGCTGATCCTCGCCACCGGCGGCGTTGCCCGCAGGCGCAAAAACTGTGTTAAGACTGGGGTCTACCAAAGGGGCCCTTGTGCACCAGTTATCTCTCGGCGTCATCGCGCGATCACGGAAAGAGAACGAACGGCGGTTGCCGATTCATCCTCGGCATTTCGGCCGGATCGACGCCGATCTCCGGAAGAACATCTTCGTCGAGCACGGGTACGGGGAGCGGTTCGGTGTGCCGGACGCGGAGCTGGCCGCGTTGGTCGGGGGGCTGAGGTCGAGGGAAGAGCTCATCGCGGAGACCGACGTCGTGCTGCTGGCGAAGCCGCTCTGGAGGGATGTCGCGGAGTTGCGGTCCGGGCAGGTGTTGTGGGGCTGGCCGCACTGTGTGCAGGACGAGCAACTGACGCAGCTGGCCGTCGACAGACGGCTGACGGTGCTCGCGTTCGAGGCGATGAACCACTGGGGCCGTGACGGGTCGTTCGGCCTGCACGTGTTCCACAAGAACAACGAGCTCGCCGGCTACAGCTCGGTGCTGCACGCCATGCACCTCGCCGGCTCGACCGGCGACTACGGCCGGCGCCTGCGCGCGGTCGTGATCGGGTTCGGTGCGACGGCACGCGGGTCGGTGACCGCGCTCAACGCGCTGGGCGTGCACGACGTCCACGTGCTCACCCACCGCGGCGTCACGGCCGTCGGCTCGCCCATCCACTCGGCGACGATGGTGCACCTGGACCACGACGTCACCGACACCGGCGACCTCCGCCGCAGCCACGCGCTCACCCCGGAGGGCGCGGTGCCGCTGGCGGATTTCCTGGCCGGACACGACATCGTGGTCAACTGCGTGCTGCAGGACACCGCCGCGCCGCTGACGTTCCTGATCGACGAGGACCTCGCCGCGTTCGCGCGGGGCAGCCTGATCATCGACGTGTCGTGCGACCTGGGCATGGGGTTCAGCTGGGCCCGCCCGACCACGTTCACGCAGCCGACGTTCGTGGTCGGCGACGACGTCACGTACTACGCGGTGGACCACAGCCCGTCCTACCTGTGGAACTCGGCCACCTGGGAGATCAGCGAGGCACTGCTGCCGTACCTGCGGGCGGTGCTGGGCGGCGCCAACGCGCGGACGGCGAACGAAACCCTGCGGAGGGCCGTCGAGATCGAGGACGGCGTGATCCAGAACCCCGCCATCCTCACCTTCCAGAACCGCGCCGACGCCTACCCGCACAGCCGGCCCCAGAGTCTCACCGCGGGGTAGTCCGGGGCCGACTGTCCAGAGTGGATCAAACGGTGACGACGACCGGCCAGTCGATGTCCACATCGGACAGGACGTTGAAGTAGTTGGTCAGCACGTTCAACGCGACCTGGCCGACGATCTCGGCGATCTCGCTGTCCGTGACCCCGTCGGCGCGGGCCTTGTCGAGGACCTCCGCGCCGACGTGTCCCTGAGTGCGCACGATCGCGTCGGCCAGCCCGAGCACGGCCGCGGTGTGCGGGTCCGCCGACGTCGCGTGGCGGGCCCGCTCGAGCTCGTCCGGCGAGACCTTCGCGACGTGCTCGCCGAGGTAGCTGTGGGCGGACAGGCAGTAGGAGCAGCCGTTGTACTGGGCGACGGTGAGCGCGAGCTGGTCGCGCACGCCGGCCGGGAGGGTGCCGCCGGCGAGGGCACCCGACAGGCCGAGGTAGGCCTGCAGCAAGGCGGGGCTGTTGGCCATGGCCCTGAAGCTGTTGGGCAGCCGGCCGAGCTTCTTTTCGGCCTGGGCCAGCAGATCGGCGGCGGGACCGGGCGCGGTGGTCTTGTCGAGAAGGGGCAGGTTGGGCATTGTCGACTCCCTCGTGAGTGCGGATGCCTCGGAGTCAACCGGCGCGAAACCCGGTCGCCCACCGCGTCGAGTCGATCTCCTGCGTTCGCGTGAGAAATGGGTGCACTCTCGCTGCGCCGACGTGGGTGGTCGTCAGGTGGATCTCCTGTGTTCGTCCGATGCCGGTGCCGCCGCGTTCGCGGTTGGCTGTGCCCCAGACCAGCGAAAACGCACTCGAGGAGCACAACGATGAACCGATGGAAGATCACCGCCGCGGCCGCGGCCGGCGCCCTCGCCCTGGGCGGGGTCATCGTCACCACGGCGTCGGCGGACCCGGCGCAGCCCGCGCACGCAGCCGTTGCCGACAGCCACAAGGCCAAGCCCACCATCGTGCTGGTCTCCGGCGCGTTCGAGGAGTCGGCAAGCTGGACCGGCGAGATCACCCAGCTCCGCCGCGCCGGCTACCAGGCGATCGCGCCCGCTGTGCCGCTGCGCGGGGTCGCCTCCGACGCGGCCTACCTGACCACGATCGTCCGCAGCGTCACGGGACCGGTCGTGCTCGTCGGCCACTCCTTCGGCGGCAACCTGATCACCGAGGTCGCCGCGCAGGACCCAGCGCAGGTCAAGGCGCTGGTCTACACCGCCGCGTTCATCCCGAAGGCCGGCGAAAGCGCCGGGCAGCTGCTCGCCCAGTTCCCGGGTTCGCTGCTCGGCCCGGACACCACCTACACGGTGAACTACCCCGGCGGCGCCAGCGACACCTACGTCAAGCCCGAAAGCTTCCGCTCGCTGTTCGCCGGCGACCGCTCCACCACCGACGCCGCCGTCGACGCCGCAACCCAGCGCCCCATCAACTCCAGCGCGCTCGGTGAGCCGGCCGCCGCCGGAGTCCCCACGGGCATCCCGGTGTACGCCATCGTCGCCGCCCAGGACAAGGCCATCCCGCCCGCGGCCGAACGCTGGGAAGCCCAACGCGCCGGCGCCACCGTCTACACCGTCAACTCGGCCCACGACCTGCCGACCTCCCACCCCACCGAGGTCACCCAGGTCATCGAGCGCGCCGCCCGCTGACCGTCTTCGGTTCGCTCGCGGTGGCCCGTTTTGCCGGGCCGCCGCGGGTTTGGCCGTTCGGACCGGGTTTTCCGGTCGTTCGATCAGCTCTGTGGTCGCAACCAGGACGAAAACTCGTCGCCATGCCGCCCCGCGTATGGTCGAGGCCGTGACGGGGGAGTACCCGAGGACGAGCACACTGTCCGGATCGGACGTTCGATCCGGACACACGCTGCGTGGCCGTTCCGCCGAACTCGGCCTGGTGCTCGAAGCGCTGCGGACCGTGCAACGCGGGCGCCCCGCCGTGATCGTGCTCAGCGGTGAGCCGGGGATCGGGAAGACCGCGCTGCTGCGGACCGTCGTGGAGCAGGCCGGGCGGCTGGGGTTCCGTACGGCCCACAGCGCGGCCCACGAGGACGATCGCGTCACCCCGCTCGCCTCGCTCGGGCCGGCGCTGCGGTTCGGCGTCGCGCCGCTGATCGGGTCGGCGGACTTCATGGACCTGGCGGGCCTGCACGAGCAGCCGCTGTGGCTCGTCGAACGGCTGGCGACGCTCGTCGAACAGCAGGACGGCCCCGTGCTCCTCGCGATCGACGACGCGCAGTGGTGCGACCCCCTCACCGGCTTCGCGCTGCGCGTGCTGCCGAAGCGGCTGCTCGTGACGCCGATCGCGTGGGTGCTGGCGTCGCGTCCGGTGCCCGGCGGCGGCCCGGCGGAGAAGGTCGCCGAGGCGGCCGCGCCCGACCTGCCCGTGACCACGGTCGAGCTCACCCCGCTGAGCCGCGACGCCGTGCTCGCCGTCGCCGCCGACCGGCTCGGCGCCGCCCCGGACGCCGACGTGCTGCGCCGCCTCACCGGGGCGCGCGGCAACCCGTTCCTGACCGTGCAGCTGCTGGAGGGCCTGTTCGAACCCGGCGCCGCTTCGGGCGGGGGTTCGCGGGTGCCGTCCGGCCTCCTCGAAGGCGTGCGTCGAAGGTTGGCCGCCACCTCGGCACCCTGCCGGGAGCTCATGCGCATCGCGGCCGTCGTCGGCCCGAGCTTCCTGCTGTCCGACGCCGCGGCCCTGCTCGGCTCAGCGTCGTTGAGTGTGTTGACCGAGCCCCTCATCGAGGCCATCGACGCCGGACTCCTCGCCGACGACGGCACCACCGTCCACTTCCGCCACGAACTGCTGCGCGACGCCGTCTACGAGGACCTGCCGCCCTCCAGCCGGCACGCCATGCACCGCGCGTTCGCCGACCGCCTCCTCGCCGGGGGCCGCGGCTACGCGGCCGCCGCCCCGCACGTCCTCGCCACCGCCACCCGCGGCGACGCGGCCGCCGCGGACGTCCTGCGCCGCGCGGCGTACGAGGTGCTGGCCAAAATGGCGGTCACCTCGGTCACCTTCATCCGCGAAGCCTTCGCCCTCACCAACGGCGACGACCCCGCCTGGGGCGAGATCGGCGCGGAGACGGTCGCGATCCTGGGCTCGGCCCACCAATACGCGGAGGCCACGCGGTTCGCCGACCTGCTGCTCGCCGCCCCCCTCCCCGCCGACCTGCACGCTCGCGTCCGGCTCCTGCTGCTGCCCCGCCTCTGGGCGACCGGGCAGGTGGACGAGCTGGCGGACCGCTCGCGCGAGCCGTCGGGGGTGCCGGAGCTGGACGCGCGCTTGGCGGGCTACCGCGCCCTCGCCGCGGGCCTGTCGTCGGCGCCGGATGGTGCCTCGAACACCCACCGCGGCTCGGATCCGGCCGCTTCGGGGACCGCGACCCAGCCGGGCGGCGATCCGATCGCGGGCGCCGCGGTCGCCCAGCGCGGCGCCGTGGCGGCAGCAGCTGGCCCGATCGCCGAAACCGCCACCACCGCGGATGACCCGATCGCCGCCGTCCTCACGACCACCGCCGCCGCGCAGCTCGCAGGGCGAGCCGAAGACCGACGCCGCGCGCACGCCCTTTTCGCCGCGGCCCGAGTCGCAGCCCAGGGCGTGACCGGCTACGGCGCGCCGGAAACCGGGCAATTGGCCGCGCGCGAGATGATCGCCCTGGCCCGCACCGACGACATCGACCGAGCTCTGCGTGGCCTCGGCGACGAAACCCTCTTCGCCGACTCCTGGCAAGCCCCGCAACTCGCCCTGATCCGTGCCCAGCTCGCCCTCGGCGCCGGTCGCGTCAACAAAGCCGCGAGCGCAGCCGCCACCGCCGCCGAACTCATGGCGGAGCTGCACAACCGGACGTACGAACCACAGCTGCGCGAGCTCCTCGCAATCCTGGCCCTCCTGCGCGGCGACAACGCCGAGGCTCGGACCCACGTCAGCCCCGAGACGACCCTCGCCCGCGCTCTCCTCGCCGACGCCGACGGCGACCCCCGCGGCGCCGCCGAGATCGTCGCCGCGGTCCGTACCCACGGCGCCCTCTGGCCCGAAGACTGGCTCGTGGCCGCTGCCTGCACGGCCCACCACCGGGGCGACACCGAGACCGTGCACGCGAGCGCCGCCCTCCTCGCCGACCTGGCCGAGCGCAACCCGGACGTCCGCGGCCTCGCAGGAGCCCACCTCCTGGTCCAAGCTCTGTCCACAGCAGACTTCGCCGTTGCCAGGAAAACGCTGCAGGACAGCCCAAGAGCGCTACTGTCCGCCCGTGCCGACGAGGAATTCGGCCGCTTCGCCCTCGACACCGTCGATCGCCCGGCAGCCATCGCCGCCCTGGACACCGCCCGCGATCGCTACGCAGAACTCGGCGCCACGGCCTCCGCCACCCGCGTGCAGCGCATCCTCCAAGCCGCCGGTGTCCGCCGCCGCCGCTGGGCCGCGGTCCCGCAACGTCCTGGCACCGGCTGGGACGCCCTCACCGACATGGAACGCCGCGTCGCCGTCCTCATCGCCGACGGCCACACCAACCGCTCCGCCGCCGAAGAACTCGTCCTGTCGCCCAGCACGATCAGCACCCACTTGCGCGCGGTGTTCGGCAAGCTGGACGTCCATTCGCGCGTCCAGCTCGCGAACCTGGTGGTACGCAAGGACAAAACGCTCTAGGGCGCCAGCTCCTCAGCTGAATCCTCCCCAGCCGTAGACGTTCGGCGGAGAAAGTCGGCGATCACCTCGAGCTCGGCGTCGGTGTAGCGGTCGCAGAGGTCGTCCATACGCGTGTTCATGCCGGAGAAGACCTGGAACAGCTCGGCGTTGCGTTCGCGCACCCCCCGTAGCGTCACGGCGCGGCGGTCGGCCGACTCGGGGTCGCGCTCGCGGACGATCCAGCCGCCCTTCTGCAGGCGGTCCAGGATGCCGGTCAGCGTCGCGGGGTGCAGCCCGGCGCGGCGCGCGAGCTCGGTCGGCGACAGCGGGCCGTGGCGGTTGATGAAGTCGAGGCAGGTCCAGTCGACATCACGCAGCTCCACACGGCTGCCGAAGCGCCGGTTGAGCAGCGACAGCTGGATGTTCAGGTCGCGGACGGCGTCCTTGACCGACGTCGTCAGCTGCCGTCGCCGCCGTGCCGTGGCCCGGTCGGGGGCTGGACTCATGCCGCCGTCCCCTCTTGGTTCGTATGGAATCCATAGGGTATCGCGGCCGAAGCTGCGCCGGCGTCCTGGTGATATACGTGTTCGATATTATATCGTTCTCGTACAGCTGGGAGTACCATCGGCAGCATGAGCACAGACAGCTACCGCCGGATGACCAACACCATCAACAAGATCATCGTCGGACTCCAGCGCGGGGGGATCGCGTTCGGGCCGATGCAGCTGCTCACCGTGAAGGGCCGGCGCACCGGGCAGCCGCGCACGTTCCCCATCGCCGTCAACGAACTCAGCGGCGGCCGCTACATTTTCCAGGCCTTCCCGAAAGCGGCGTGGGTCGCCAACGCACGCGCCGCGGACACCGTGACGCTCACGAGAGGCCGAAAAGCCCTGACGGCGCGGCTGGTCGAGGTCCCGGTGGAGGACCGTCGTCCGCTGCTGCGTCAACTGGTCGCCACAAGTCCCGCGAGCGTGGGCAAACGCTTCGTGACCACAGGGCTGGCCGGGGCCGCTTCGCCGGACGCGGTGGCCGAGTCGGCCGACCGGATCGCGGTGTTCCGCGTCGAACCTGCCTGATCTTTCTTGTGTGCCGGGGGTTGGGCGAGCCGGGTGGTCGGTCTGAAAAGGACAGACCATCCGGCTCGCTCACGCGTCGACGACAGCCGCACCGGCCGCCGCGCGCTGAACCGCTTCACATCCGGCCTTCGCCGCCTTTTTGCTTTCGTACGCTTCACCCGTGGCGACGATCTCACCGTTGCCGGCCTTGAGGCGGAACCGGAATTTTCCAGCCTTGTCTTGGTATACCTCGAACTTTCCGGCCATGACGACCTCCCTGCTCGCTGCGGTCCATCACTTTCGACGGTAACCCCGGCTCGTGGGCCGTGCGGGTTGCGTCGCCGGCTTCGCTCGGGTAGGTGACCGGGGCCTACCGTGACACCGCAACGAACTTCGCGACGGCCTCCTCGGTGACCGGCGTGAAAATGTTGACGAGATTCCCGTCGGGATCGCGGAACAACAAGGCGCGATTCCCCCACGGCATTGTCGTCGGCGGGGTCACCACTTCCTCCAGCCACTCACTCAACTCGGCATACCGCGCGTCCACATCGTCCACGATGAACTCGACGATCACCGACCGGTTCACCCCGGCCTCCGCCGACCCGGCCCCGAACAGTCCGACCGTGCGCGTACTCCCGATCGCCAACGTGCACGAGGGAAATCCCACTTCGGCGAAATCGGGCGTGCTCCACCTTGCCGCGTGTCCGCTGACCCGCTCGTAGAACGCGACGAGCCGCCCGACGTCGCCGGTGATGATCCGTAGGGATGCGAAGTTCACTGGGTTCCTTCCCACTGCTGCTTTCAGACCTGGCCGAGGCTAGAACCAATCGCGGACAGCCTCGGTCCTCGTTCGTGAGCGTCAGCCAGGAATGAGGAACAACACGTCGACCGCGACGACAGCGGCCGGCACCGCACCGAGTGCGAGGCAGGGGAGACCCGTCAGCCAGATCGCCCGGGTGCGTGCTCGCCGGGAGGCCCGGATCGCCGCTGCCCCGCCCAGGATCGTCCACGCTGCCGCGAGGCCGAACGTCGTGAACATTCCCCCGGAACCGGCGAAGTCACGATTGCTCTGTGCCAAGGCCATCAGGAACACAAGCCCCGTCGCGGCGGCGACTCCCAGCGCGACCAGGAATCCGCCCAGAACCGTGATCACGATCTTCGCGACTCGCTCACTCCGGACGTTGTCTTCGCGCACGACCAAAACCCTACTGCGGCCGCCGTGAAAACTCCGGCTTTGTGGCGGTGACCGGCACTGAGCGCGCACCCACCTCGTGCGCACGGATGCCGCCCTCGTCCTGCAGTTCCGCCACAGCCACGAGGTTCCACACCGTTGTTCTCGCGCACTTCGGCCGTCTCCGTGAGTGACCTCGACCAGGGACTCCGCCACGTACCGTGATCCGGCAGCGTCCACATCGCGCCCAGAGGGGGCCGGCATGGCACTCACCACCGCGGGGACGACCACCCGCCTCAGCCACGGCAGTGCCCGGCTTCCTGGTCTGGGACCTGGCGGGGCTGCTCGGCAGCGTGGCCTGGGGGCTGTGGGTGGCCGCGCTCGGGGTGACCATGCTGCTGATCAGGGGAGATGCCGATGATGCCGCGTAACTCGTTCCTCGCGACGTGGGTGCTCTGGACGGTCGGGTTCCTCGCCTTCCCCCTCGGCGGCGTGGCGGGCGGCGTCGTCGTCGGCCGGGTCGACAGCCCGTTGGCCGCGCTTTTCGGCGGCGCGGTGACCGGACTGGTCGTCGGCACCGGCCAGGCCCTCGTCAGCCGCCGTCGGCTCGACCCACTGCGCTGGATCCCCGCCACCACCGTCGGCATGGGCGCGGGCCTGTTCATCGGCGCGGCCGCTGTCGACTACGGAACTTCACCGGCCGACCTCGCGATCATGGGCGCCTTCACCGGCGTACTGCTGGGCGCCGCGCAGCTGGCCGCCCTGCCCCCGGCCGCGCGCCACCGCTGGGCCTGGGTCGTCGCGATGCCCGTGCTGTGGTGCCTGGGCTGGGTGATCACCACATCGGCCGGCATCAAGGTGGACGAGCAGTTCACGATCTTCGGCTCGGCGGGGGCCGTGACGGTCTCGGCTCTGTCCGGGCTGCTGCTGCACTGGCTTCTGCCGTACTGGCCGGCGGTTCCTGTGTCGCGGAAGAAGGTGAGATGAGAGTCCACAATGTACTCGCCGCCCGGTACGGATCCCGCCACGTCATTGTTTCGGGCGTCAAGAACGCCTTGCCACCATAAATCTGTCGATCGCCGAGTCGCTCCCTGGAACGATGTCAAGGGATGGATATCGTCGAGAACAAGTCCGGGCCGGGCGACGACCACGATGCCCTGCGCTGGGCGAAAGCCTGGTTCCTCCACGTCGAGAAGCTCGACAGCGATCGCACGCTGCCGCCAACCGACCACACTGTGTGGACCGAACACGACCTGGCCGCCGCGCTGTTCATGCGCGACTTCGTCGAGGACGCGCTCGCCGGCCTCGAGCCCGGGCTCGCCGATCGGGTCCGTCCGGACGTCACTTCGGCCGACGACCTGTTCCGGTCCTTCACCGTCGAAGACTCCGGCGACCGGATGGCGAAGGTCGCGGACATCGACCTCGCCGGTCGGGGATGGTGGTGGTTTCGCGTGCCCGCCTCGGGCCCGATCGCGCAGGCCCTGGCCCGGTACTGACGTGGCCCCGGCGGGCCCCTTCGCCGGCGAAAAAATCACCCTGGCCGTGACCAGCCACAGCGTCACTTCTGTCGGTGCGCCCCGGTAGCGTCCTCAGCCGTGGATGCTCGGAAGCGGATTCAGGAACTCGCCGATCAGATCGTGGTGCTGCGCGACGCGTACTACCGGGGCTCGCCGGTGGTGGCGGACGCGGAGTACGACGTGGTCGAGGACGAGTTGCGGGGGTTGATCGAGGCCAACCCGGCGCTGGCGCCCGACCCGAACCCGCTGGAGCAGGTGGGCGCGCCGGCGGTGTTGCACGCGCCGATCCGGCATTCGCGGCCCATGTTGTCGTTGGAGAAGGCGACGAAGCCCGAGCAGGTGGCGGCGTTCTTCGACCGCTTCCCCGGGCAGCCCGTCGTGGTGATGCCGAAGCTGGACGGCCTGTCGCTGGCGCTCGTCTACGAGCAGGGCCGCCTGGCCCGCGCGGTCACCCGTGGCGACGGGACGACCGGCGACGACGTGACCGTCCTCGTCCGGGCCCTCACCGACGGCGTGCCCGGAAAAGTCGACGCGCCCGGCAGGGTCGAGGTGCGCGGGGAGGCGGTGATGCTGCGCTCCACGTTCGCGGCCTACAACACCGCCCACCCCGACAAACCGCTGATCAACCCGCGCAACGCCGCCGCCGGCACCCTGCGCGCGAAGGACCCGGCGACGGTCGCGGAGCGGCGCCTGCGGTTCTTCGCCTTCGACCTGGACACCGACCCCGACAGCGCCGACACCGACCTCGCCCGCGCCCTCCAGGCGCTCGGCTTCACCGCCGCCGACATGCGCCGCTGCGCCGACGCCGAGGCCGCGCAGGCGGTGATCACCAAGATCGAGCAGCAGCGCAACGACCTCGACTACGACCTCGACGGCGCCGTCCTGCGCCTGGCCGACCGAGACGCGTACGCCGCCGCCGGCACGCGTTCGAGCTCACCGCGGGGCGCGCTGGCGTTCAAGTTCGCCGCCGAGGAGAAGACCACGGTGCTGTCCGATGTGGTCTGGGACGTCGGCAAAACGGGCAAGATCGCCCCGGTCGCGTGGCTCGAGCCGGTGTTCGTGGGCGGCACGACCGTCACCCGCGCGACCCTGGCCAACCAAGAGGTCATCCGCGCCCGCGGCATCAAGATCGGCGACACGGTGCTGGTGCGCCGTGCGGGCGACGTGATCCCGTTCGTCGCCGGGGTGCTCGACGCGTCGAAGCGCACGGGCGCGGAGCGGGACATCGTTCCGCCCACCCGGTGTCCGTCGTGCGAGCAGCCGCTGACGGAGCAGGGCAACAGCCGGGAACTGTTCTGCACCAACGTCGCCTGCCCCGCCCAGACCGTGCGGCGGTTGATCCACTGGGCTTCGCGCGCGGCCGCGGACATCGACGCCATCGGCGGCGTGTGGATCGAACGGCTGGCCGAGATGGGCATCCTGGAGCACCCGTCCGACTTCTACCGGCTGACCAAGGAACGGCTCCTGGAGTTCGACCGCATCGGCGAGGTCTCGGCCACGCGCATGATCGAGTCGATCGACGCCAGCCGCCGGGTCGGTCTGCGGCGGGCGTTGATCGGGCTCGCGATCCCGATGGCGTCGGAAGGCACCGCGGCCCGGCTGTGCCGCGCGGGCTTCGGCTCGCTGGAGGCGGTCGCCGAGGCCGGTGAGGACGGGCTCGTGGCGGTCGAGGACATCGGGCCGAAGGTCGCCGCGTCACTGATCGAGCACCTCACGCGGCTGCGGCCCGAGCTCGAGCGGCTGCGCGAGCGCGGCGTTTCGCTGGACGTCCTGGAGGAAGACCTCCCACCGGTCGTGGCCGCCGGCGCGCCGCTGGCCGACAAGACGGTCGTGATCACCGGCGGCATCAGCGACCCGCGGTCGGGCGAGAAAGTTCCCCGCCCGACCTTCCAACGGCTATGCGAACAGGCCGGCGCGACCACCGCGTCGTCGGTCTCGGCGAGCACCGACTTCCTCATCACCGGCGCCGACGTCGGGGCGAGCAAGCTCACCAAGGCGGAGAAACTCGGTGTCGAGGTCGTGGACCAGGGCGTGATCTGGCAACAGCTGATCGAAGCTGGCGTCGTCTAGCCGGGGGTGCTGTGGCAGTTGTCCAGGGTGGGCATCGGCTTGCTGGGGTCGAACCGGCCGGGCTCGGGCGACACGGACGTGCCGGAGTAGTCGCGTTCGCTGAACGCGGGCGTGAGCTTCTCGTCATTCGTGCACGCCACGCTGTCGTAGTACGAGCTGGTCTTGTCCACCGTCAGCCCGCGGCTCGACGCCTGCCACTGGGATCCGCTACGCACCGCGTAGTCGGCGTCGACGCGGACGAAGGGCACCAGGTCGCCGGGGCCCTCGACCGGGCGGTTGCCGGGGTCGAACGCGTAGGCCACGACGTAGGACGTGTGGATCAGCAGCTCCCCGGTCCGGCCCGGCTTCACCGTCATCGACCCGGTCATCCTCGGCGAGACGGGCAGCAGGTGATAGCCGTCCGCCAGGAAGATCATGTAACCCCGCGGGTCTGCCTGGATGTCCGGCCTCTCTGCCGGCGCGATCAGCGCGACGTACTTGGCCGGGTTGTGGCGATCCAGCGTGTCCGGGTCGAACTGCGCGGCGGTGATCGCCTGCTTCACCTGGTCCTCGGCCTGCCCGACCTGCTTCGCCGAGAATGAGCCCACCTTCGCCGCCGCCGGGATGGTCAGCCCCGCGATCCCCTCGGCCCAGTTCTGCGCCGGCGTGTCCTCGAACGGCCGCGTCAGATCGACGTGCCCTTCCTCCGGCAGCTCGGTCGGCGCGGCCTCCGTCGTCACGACCGACGAGGACGCCGGCGCGCCGACGTCCGCATCCGTGCTCTGCTCGGCCGTCGACTTCCCCCACACGTACAACCCGGCCCCGGCCCCCACCACGACGACCACCACGATCGCCGAGGTCACCAGCCACTTGAGCCACTTCCCCCGTCTTCGGTTGCGCCGCAGATCGACCCACGCCTCCTTCTCGGCGTGCCGCCGCCAGTCCGGGTCCATCAGGTCCGGATGGTTCTCGATGTCGTAATCGTCCACTGTGTACCACCCAACCTCGTTGACCTCGCCGCAAAACATCGGCGACGACGACCGGTCGTTACGGCTTCAAGTGGCGGAGACGGCAACGTTTCGGACACGCTTCACCGAGGGTCGAACCCGCTGATCCCGGTCTTCCCGTCGTAGCGGCGGCGGTGATACCGAGCGTGACGGCGCTGCGTTGTCCGTCCATATGTGACAGACATGGTGGCGGCCACTGTGGACATACCAAGCCCACGGGAACACGCAGCCCCAACGGTCAGGAAGTGTTTCCCCCGAACGGGATCAGGACCGATCCGGTCATGACCACGCGCCGATGGCTGTTGCCGGTGCGGCCCGGACGGACCGATGATGTGGTCATGTCCACTGCTCGAAGCACCTTCCCCGCCGAGCTCCCGGCGTCACTTCCGCCCATCGCGGCGGTCCACGGACTGTCCGCGGACGAGCTCGACTTGCTCGCCGACGCGTGGGAGGCCCGGCCCTCGGACGCGCCGACGGTCGTGCGCCGCCTGGACCCGGCCGCGTCCCGGCTGCGGCGCTGCGTCGCGCGGAGAGGCAGTCCCGGACCTGCCCGGTGTGCGTGTTCGACGAGCTCGACACCCCGCCCTACCTCGCGTTCGAAGGCCGGCGCACGCATGCGCGTCGAGGCCTGGTCCAACGCGACCGAGCAAGGCGCGGCGGCGGCCCGGAACCTGCTCGCGGCGCAGGACAAGCGGCAACCGTTCGCCTCGGTCCCGTACCTCTGGTCCGACCAGTACGACACGTCGATCCAGTTCGCCGGACGGCCGGGTTCGCAACGCGTGCCGATCGTCGAGGCCGACGGTCCGAAACCCGCGTTCCTCGTCCTCACCGGCGAGGGCGGCACGCTCACCGGGGTTCTGTCGGTCAACTCCCCGCGGGTCTTCCTGCGGATCCGTCGGATGATCAAGGCCAGGGAAACCCTCGCTGACGCCGCTGATGCGGCCCGCGCGTTCCTGTCCCGTTGATCCGCTCGCAAGTGTCGACGGCCGGCCGATCTCGACCACGCGGTCACCGATCGGCGCACACAATCAGTCAGCAGTGGCGATTCCCGCCGCCAAAGCGAGCGCGGCAGCCTCACCCCGCGAACTCACTTCCAGCTTCTTCAACACCCCCGCCACATGGAACTTCACCGTGCTCTCCGTGATGCCGAGAGCCTCAGCGATCGCCTTGTTCCGCTGCCCCCTCGACACCAGCCGCAGGACTTCCAGCTCACGCCGGTTGAGCGTGGACAGCAGGGCGTCATCCGGCTGATCCGAGGCAGGCTCGAACGGCACGGCGATGGCGACGCGGCTGCCCCAGCCGGGGACGGCGTCGACCTCGACGGTGGCGCCCAGGGTTTTCGCGCGGCCGTCGAGTTGGCGGCGGAGGCCGGCGGCGTCGAGGTGGCCGGATTCGCGGTCGCGGATGTCGAGGTGGAGCGTGGTGGTGTCGGTGGACCAGGCGACCCTCAGGCGGGTCAGGTCGGGCTGGGTGGTGAAGGCCAGCACCGCCGTGCAGGTCATGGCGCGGGCCGCGTGGGCGATTTCGCCGGGCAGCGGGTGCGCGTCTTTCGGCGGGGTGACGAACTCCAGCTCCGCGTCGTGGTGGCGGAGCATCTGCCGGACTTCGCGGCGGAGCCTGGTGAACGCGCTGTGGGCCGGCTCTTCGGACAGGGCGAGGTCGGACGTCTGCGCCGAGCGCAGGGCCACCAGCGCGGCCGAAGCGGAGTCGGTCGCGGCGAGGCGGGCGGGGCGGTCGTCCAGACGGGTGGAGCGCAGCGCCGTAAGGATCGTGACGAGCGCGGTTTCGTGGGCCGCGGCCATTTCTGCGATCGTGCGGGCCCGTTCGGTCGAGGCCGCCCGGGATTCGGCCAGGTAGTCGGGGCTGGCCTGCTCGACCTGCTGGCGGATGGAGGTCGCGACGATCCCGAACAGCGCGCCCAGCAGCGCCGGCTGCGGGCACCGCGCCCGTGGGGACCGCGGGACGAGCGCGAGCAGGGTGCCGCCGGCGTCGAGAGCGGCCCAGACGGTCCGGTCGGCGCCGCCCAGACCGGCGTGCGTGGTCAGCTGGCTGTCGTGCGGCACGGCGGCTTTGAGCTGCTCGAGCTCGGCGATGGTGATCTTCCCGGTGATCGCCGTGGCACCGGCGACTTTGCGCGGACGCCCGGTGCACTCGAGGGTGAAGATGACGAGCGCCTGGTGCGGCCAGCGGTCGGCGAGAAACCGCGAGAACCTCGCGGCGATCTCGCGCAGCGGGCCCTCGACGACCTCCCGCAGCTCGGTCAGCTCGATGTGGTCGGACACCAGGATCACGATAACGACCGCCGACCCTGGCCGGAAGACCAGGTTTCCCTCGACCAACGACCAGGTCGCACCCGTGGTCACCCGTTCTAGGGTCGCGTCAGGCATGCGTTTCCACGCATGCCTCGGCTGGTCACCAACGGAGGTTTCAGGGCATGCCACAGCAGGTGCGCGGGGTGATCGCCCGGTCGAAGGGCGCGGCGGTCGAGCTGACCGACATCGTGGTCCCGGACCCCGGCCCAGGTGAAGTGGTCGTCGCGATCGCGGCGTGCGGCGTCTGCCATACCGACCTGACCTACCGCGAAGGTGGCATCAACGACGAGTTCCCGTTCCTGCTCGGCCACGAGGCCGCCGGCACCGTGGAAAGCGTCGGTGCCGGGGTGGAATCCGTGCAGCCGGGGGACTTCGTGGTCCTCAACTGGCGCGCGGTCTGCGGGCAGTGCCGGGCGTGCAAACGCGGCCGCCCCCAGTACTGCTTCAACACGTTCAACGCGACGCAGCGGATGACGCTGACCGACGGCACCGAGCTGACCCCGGCGCTGGGCATCGGCGCGTTCGCGGACAAGACCCTCGTGCACGCCGGGCAGTGCACGAAGGTGGACCCGACCGTGGACCCGGCGGTCGCCGGCCTGCTCGGCTGCGGCGTGATGGCCGGGCTCGGCGCTGCGGTCAACACCGGCGGCGTGGGCCGCGGCGACTCGGTGGCGGTCATCGGCTGCGGGGGAGTGGGCGACGCCGCGATCGCCGGCGCCCGCCTCGCCGGCGCGACGACGATCATCGCCGTCGACCGCGACGACCGGAAGCTCGCCTGGGCGCGGGACCTCGGCGCGACGCACACGGTCAACGCCTCGGACACCGACGCGGTCGCCGCCGTCCAGGAGCTTACCGGCGGCTTCGGCGCAGACGTCGTGATCGACGCGGTCGGGCGCCCCGAGACGTGGCAGCAGGCGTTCTACGCGCGCGACCTGGCCGGCACTGTGGTGCTCGTCGGCGTCCCGACCCCGGACATGCGGCTGGAGATGCCGCTGCTGGACTTCTTCGCCCGCGGTGGCTCGCTGAAGTCGTCCTGGTACGGCGATTGCCTGCCGGAGCGCGACTTCCCGATGCTGATCGACCTGCACCGCCAGGGCCGGCTGCCCCTGGACAAGTTCGTCACCGAGCGGATCTCCCTCGACGACGTCGAAAAGGCCTTCCACACCATGCACGCGGGCGAGGTGCTGCGGTCGGTGGTGATCCTGTGAGCGGCGCGCTGCGGATCGACCGCGTCGTGACCTCGGGCGTGTTCGAGCTCGACGGCGGCACGTGGGACGTCGACAACAACGTCTGGCTCGTCGGTGACGACGACGAGGTGGTGGTCGTGGACGCCGCGCACGACGAGAAGGCGATCACCGAGGCGGTCGGCGACCGCCACGTCGTCGGCATCGTGTGCACCCACGGCCACAACGACCACGTCACCGTCGCCCCGCAGCTGGGGGAGCACCTCCACGCGCCGGTCCTGCTGCACCCGGCCGACCGGGAGCTGTGGGAGCTGACCCATCCCGGGCAGCGGTTCTGGCGCGCCGAGGACGGAGAACGCATCGCGGTCGCGGGCACCGCATTGGAGTTCATCCACACGCCGGGGCACTCACCGGGCTCGATCTGCCTGCACCTACCGGAGGCCGGCGCCCTGTTCACCGGCGACACGCTGTTCGCCGGCGGCCCCGGCGCGACCGGCCGCTCGTTCTCGGACTTCCCGACGATCATCTCGTCGATCCGGGACCGGTTGCTGGTCCTGCCGGAGGGCACCCGAGTCCACACCGGACACGGCGACGGCACGTCGGTCGGCGAAGAATCGCCGCACCTGGACGAGTGGATCGCCCGCGGCCACTGAGCGAGCCGAGCACCGCCGGCGCAGGTTGACCCCCATCGGGTTCGAACTCATCATGGGCAGAACCGTCGACCAGGCAGCGCGCGCCTGATCGTTCTGCCGACCCGTGGAGGCGCCGTGGCCAAGGCGAGAGCTCGCAGTGGCAACGTTCCCTTCACCGCGACCAGCTTTGTCGGCCGGCGTCAGCAGCGCAAGGAAATCCGCGACCGGCTGTCGGCCGGGCGGCTCGTGAGCTTGATCGGTCCGGGGGGAGTGGGCAAGACCCGGCTGGCGTTGCAGTTCGCCGACGAGATGAACCACCTTTTCGAAAACGGCGTGTACTTCGTCGAACTGGCGTCCGTCTCGGACGGCGGCGACGTGCCGGCGGCGGTCATCCACGCGCTGGGGATCGCGGACCAGTCGAATCGCGACGCCACCGCGAAGCTGATCGACTACCTTCGCGATCGCGAGATCCTGCTCATCCTCGACAACTGCGAACACGTCCTCGCCGGGGCCGCCCTGGTGGTCCACGAAGTACTGCGGCACGCGCCCTCGGCCCGGATTCTGGTCACCACCCGCACGTCGCTGACCGTGACGGAGGAGCTGCTCTACCCGGTACCTCCGCTCACCGTTCCCGATGGCGCGGAGCAGGTCAGCATCGAGTCCCTGGCGCAGTTCGAGTCGATCCGGCTGCTCGAAGAACGGGCCGTGGCCGCGTCCCCCGGCTTCGTCCTCGGCGAGCACAATGCCGCGGCAGCAGCGCGGTTGTGCATTCAGCTGGAGGGAATTCCGCTGGCCATCGAGCTGGCGGTCGCCCGGATGCGCATCCTTTCGCTCGACCAGATCCTGGACCGGTTGTCGGACCGGTTCGGGCTGCTCACCATCGGCAGCCGATCGGCCGCGCCGCGCCAGCAGACCCTCCGGTCGCTCGTGGACTGGAGTTTCGACCTCTGCACGGAAGCGGAACGTCGGCTGTGGGCGCGCCTCTCCGTGTTCGCGGGCAGTTTCGACCTGACCGCGGCAGAAGGCGTGTGCGGCGACGACGGCGGCCCCACGCTCGATCTCTTGAGCTCCCTGGTGAACCAGTCCGTGCTGAACGTCGAGGATCAGGAATCGTCGAGGCGCTTCCGGATGCTGGAGACCATCCGGGCGTACGGCGCGGAGGTACTCGAGCTCACGGGCGGCTCGGCGCGCTTCCGCGTCCGTCACCGGCAGTATTTCCTCGACGTGGTCAAGGATCTGGAACGTTCGTGGAGCGGGCCCGCGCAAGCCGCTTCGGCCAGGTGGATGCGTGTCGAGCGCGAAAACCTCCGCGCCGCGTTCGACGCCGCCTCCCCCGGCGGCGGCTACCAGCTCGAGCTGGTAGCCGGGCTGCGCTACCGCTGGTACGCCGACGGGTACATCGCCGAGGGCCGAAGCTGGGCCGACGAAGCGCTCGACGCGCCGGAGGGCGAGCGAGCGCCCACGGCGGCTCGGGCGAAAGCGCTGTGGGTCGCCGCCAGGGTCAGCCTGCTCCAAGGTGACCAGGAGGCGGCAGCGCAGCGCCTCGACGAGTGCGAAGCGCTGGCGACGCGGCTCCACCTGGCGGACGCGGCGGGCCAGTGCCGCGGTCTGCGCGGACTCGCCGCACAGCTGCGCGGCGACCTCGCCGAGGCCGAGAGCCACTTCGAGGTCGCGCTGCCAGAGCTGGCCGAGGTCGACGAGACTCCGGAATGGCTCATGGCGTCCTTCGAATACGCCGTCACGCTTTCCCTCGCCGGCCGCAGCGCGGACTCGTTGGCCGTCAGCACGGCGGCGCTGGCCGTGTGCCACCGGCGCAACGAACTGTGGGCGCGCTCCTACTTGAAGTGGAGCCAAGGTCTCGACCACTGGCTGCGAGGCGACTGCGCCGCGGCGCAGACGACCGCGGTCGACGCGCTGCGCGATCACCGCGACTTCGATCCGTCCCTGGGCACCGCGTTGATGACCGAGCTTCTGGCCTGGATCGCGGGGTCGACCGGTCAGTGCGAGCGCGCGGCGCAGCTGCTCGGCGCGTCTCGAAGCCTTTGGCAGCGCACGGGGACGGAGCTGGTGGCGTTCGGGCCGAAACTCACCGGCTACCACTCCGCCTGTCTGGCTCAGCTCGAACAGACCATGCCGTCCCGCGCACTGACCACGGCCATGCAGGCCGGGGCAAAGCGATCTCCGACGGGAATCATGGCCTACGCCTTGGCGGAACAGGTCGCCGAGTCGGCTTCCGAGGGTGAACCACCCGTGCTCACCAGCCGCCAACAGGAGATCGCGGCGTTGATCTCGAAAGGGCTGACCAGCCCGCAGATCGCGGCAGCTCTGGTGATCTCCGCACGCACGGTGGAGAGCCACATCGACAACATCATGACGCGCCTGGCGTTCAGCTCGCGCAGCCAGATCGCTTCTTGGTACATCGCCCAGTCCCTCTGACCGGACTGCGAAAGCCGCGGCGCGAGCGGATTCCGTTGCAGTACTGGACCTTGCAGGTCAAAGCTGCTTCGTCGGCGTCATCCGAGTACGGACGTCCGTAACTTCCGTACCGCCTCCCGTGATCTCCCCCATGTGCGTGGTCCCACAGTGACGGAGATTACAAGGGCTGCCAGTCAGCGACGCACGAACCGGCCGAGTCGCCGGCGTGCGGTGGTGCAACGAAGCACACGTCGGGGCACCCGGCGAAATCCGAAGGAGTCCCCATGGCATCGCAGTTCGAGGCCGGACACTCCGGTCAACAGCCCCGGTGGGCGGACCCCGAGAACCAGGCGCACGACGACCTCGTGATGGAAGTCAAGGCGAAAACGCCGATCACCGACACCATCACGCAGCTGACGCTCGTCCCCGCCGACGGTCGTGACCTCCCCGCGTGGACGCCGGGGGCGCACATCGACCTCGTCCTCGGACCGGACCTGGTCCGGCAGTACTCCCTGTGCGGCAAGCCGAGCGATCTTCGCGCGTGGCAGGTGAGCGTGCTGCACCAACCGGACGGCCGAGGCGGCTCCGCACGCGTCCACCAGGAAGTGTGCGAAGGCGAAAGCCTCACGGTTCGGGGCCCACGCAACAACTTCCGCCTCGTCGAAGCGCCCGGGTACCTGTTCATCGCCGGCGGAATCGGGATCACTCCGATCCTGCCGATGATCGAGTCGGCCGATCGGGCGGGCGCCGAATGGTCCTTGGTCTACGGTGGCCGCAGCCGGGGCAACATGGCGTTCGCCGACGACCTGAAACAGGCTCACCGCGGCGGCGTGACCCTGGTTCCGGAGGACACCCACGGCCGCATCGATCTCGCGGGCATCCTGGCCGGAGTCTTTCCGGGTACGGCGGTTTACGTGTGCGGCCCGGAGGGTCTGCTATGCGCGGTGGAGGCGATGGCCGCGGACTTCGGAATCGCCGGCCAGATCCACCTGGAGCGGTTCACTCCCAAGACCCAGCTCGAAGAGACCGTTCTCGACAACTTCGAAGTCGAATTCGTGCGAACCGGGATCACCGTTTCAGTCGGGCCGGACGATTCGATTCTCGGCGTCGCGCGGGCGGCCGGCATTCCCGCACCGTTCTCCTGTTCGGAAGGCACGTGCGGGACCTGCGAAACGAACATCGTGTCGGGCCGCGCGGACCACCGCGACTCGGTTCTCAGTCCTGAGGAGCAGGAAGAGAACAGCACCTTGATGATCTGCATCAGCCGAGCCGCGTGTCCGAAGATCCGGCTCGATCTCTGATCGCACACCGAAGAGAGGAAGGCTGCCCATGGACAGCGCTGTCAGCAGCAACGAACCGGCGACCGGGTGCCCGGTCGCTCACACCGCCGCGGGTTTCTCGTTCTTCGACCGTGAATACCAGGAGAACCCCGGAGCCTCGCTGGCTTGGGCCCGCGAGAGCCAGCCGGTGTTCTACAACGACGACTCGGACTATTGGGTCGTCACGCGACACGAAGACGTCAAATCGGTTTTCAGCCAGTTCAACAAGTTCTCCGCGGCCATTACGCTGACGCCGGTCACGCCGCCTTCGGAGGCGGCGGGCGCGCAACTCGAGAAATACGACTTCGCGCCCTGCCCCGTTCTCGCGGATTCCGACCCGCCGATGCACCGGCAGTACCGCCGACTGAACGCTCCGGCGTTCATGCCCGACCGGATCGACCCCCTCGCTCCCTACATCCGCCAGACGACGAACGACTACATCGACCGCTTCGTCGAGCGCGGCCACGCCGATCTCATCGCCGACATGCTCTGGGACATCCCGTGCCTGGTCGCGTTGCAGTTCCTGGGGATTCCCGAAGAGGACGTCGACACCGTGCGCAGGCTGGCCACGTCGATGACGGAGTTCGTCTGGGGACGGCCGAGCCCCGAGGAGCAGGTGCGGGCCGCCGACGGCCTGGGCCAGTTCTGGGCGATGGGTGAGCGCGTCATCGGGAAGCTCAAGGAGCTCGACGACCCGCCCGGCTGGCTGGGCCACGCGATCAAGATGCAGCGCGAACACCCGGACGTCATCTCCGACACCTGGCTGCAGACGAACGTCATGGGCGGCGCGATGGCCGCCCACGAAACCACGACGAACGCCACCGCGAACGCGGTCGTGACGCTGCTGAGGAACCGCGACCAGTGGGATCGTCTGTGCGCTCAGCCGTCGCTGATCCCCGGCGCGGTCGAGGAGTGCTTGCGGCTCAACCCTTCGGTCGCCGCGTGGCGCCGGATCGCGAAGGAAGACGTGCCCGTCGGCGAAGTGACGATTCCCGCCGGAGCGAAGATCCTCATGGTGATCGCGTCGGCGAACCAGGACGACGCGGTGTTCGACGAGCCAGAACGGTTCGACATCGACCGGGACGCCAAGGCGCACATCGCGTTCGGCGCCGGCACGCACATGTGCCTCGGCAACCACCTCGCGCGGCTCGAGATGGTCATCTACCTCGAAGAGCTGACGCGGCGCCTGCCGCACATGACTCTCGACCACCAGGAATTCCACTACGTGCCCAACACCTCGTTCCGGGGCCCGGAATCGCTGCACGTGAGCTGGGACATCGAAAAGAACCCCGTCCTCACCTGACCGGTGTTCGCGGTCCGACGACGAACGGAGAAAGAACTCATGACCAGAGATTCCACTGTGGCCGGCCGCGAGATCGTCTTCACGAACTCGCACGGCAGCCGCGTGTCGCACCGGTTCGGCGCAACGATCGTCGACTGGAGCTACGAGCCCGGACCCGGCGACCCGCACCCGGTGGTGTCCGGGCGGGACGACTACGAGGCCTTCGACATCGCGGAAGGGTTGGTGTACACGCAGTTCCACCACAGTCGGGACGTGCCCAACGCGGCCGTGAGCCTCGTTCTCGACTTCGAACACGGACGCAGCCTGGCGGTCGTGAGCACGATCGGGGATCCGGCCGAGGACCGGACCAGGGTGCAGCACACCTTTCTGCCGGGCCGCATCGAGGGACTGGCGACGAGCGGAACCGAACCGGCACCCACGGCCGCGCTCCTGGGCCGGCGAGTGCGGTGGACCTACGGCGACGGAAGCCGCTACGAGCACGTCCACCTCGAACCGAGCTCGTACGCGTGGCGCTGCCTGGCCGGCCCCGCGGCCGGGCGCGCCGGCACCGACGAGTGCACGACTTATGAACTACGGCCCGAAATCTACGTCTTCGCCGCGCGGGAAACGGCGGCCCCCTCCGCCTCGGTCACCATTGCCGATCACCGCGACCTCGCGGCCCTGCGTTCGTACGGAGCCGTCTTCGGGCTGGACCGGACCGGTGAACGGCCGACGCAATCCACCTTCGGCGCAGTCGGCGAACTGCTGGGCCACACCGCAACCACCGCCTGAAACCGGACGGAGCGCACCCCGCGCTCGTCCTCTACGAAAGGAAAGAGCCATGCTGGCCAAGGGAAACGTCAAGGTCACCGATCTCCTCCACGCCACTCCGCCCGCGATTCCGGAGGGTTCGCACGCGATGACGCAGCTCGTCGAACTCCCGCCGGCCGACCCGGGCCTCGCGCCGCACCGCCACTCCGGACCGGTGTTCGGTTACGTGACGGAAGGCAAGATCTTCTTCGAGCTGGAAGGTGAGGAGCCCCGGGAAATCGTTGCGGGCGAGGCGTTCTGGGAGCCCGGCGGCGACGTCGTGCACTACCAGGTCGCGAACCCGGACCCGGACTCCTGGGCGCGGTTCGTCGCCGTGTGCATCTGCGCTCCCGGCGTGGAGATGATCACGATGCTGGAGCCGGAAGAGATCGTGGCTCGCGACCACCTGCGCCACCCGAGCGCCCGGCAGCACCAGGGCTGACCGTCGCCGCGACCGGATCGAAACGAGACGAGGATTCATGTCAGTATTGTCGCGACGGCCGGTGGCCGACATCGTCGCCCGCAGGTTCGCCGCCAAGATCAACTCGGCGATCCACCCCGCCGGCGAACCTCGGTTCCCTGAAATCACTGTCCGCACCACCGACATCAGCGTCGAAACTCGCCACGGTCCGGTCGCCGCGACGCTGTACTTCCCGCCGTCCGAGGCCTGCGTCCCCGGCGTGTACGTCAACGCCCACGGCGGCGGCTTCGTCGTGGGGCACCGGCAACAGGACGACGCCTGGTGTCGTTTTCTGGCCGCGCACGCTGGTGTCGTCGTGCTCAACACCGACTACGCACTCGCCCCGAAGACGCGTTTTCCCACGCCTGTCGAACAGTTCTACGACGTGGTCCGCTGGGCCTCGGAACCCGAGCGAGACTGGGACGGCACCCGCCTGTGCGTCGGCGGCCAGAGCGCGGGCGGCAACCTGTCCGCGGCCGTATCGCGGATGGCGCTGGAAAAGGGCGGCCCCACCATCTCGTTGCAGATCCTGCACTACCCACCGCTCGACATCGTCACACCGCCCTCCCGGAAGCCGACCCCGCTGGGTTCGAAAGCGGTGCTCCAGCCGTGGCTCTGCGAGGTCTTCGACACCGCCTACGTGCCCGACCGCGTTGGCCGCTGCCACCGCTACGTTTCACCGGCCTGGGGCGACAACGCCGACGGCATCGCGGGCATCGCTCCGGCCCTGGTCATCGCCGCGGAATACGATCGGCTGCGCAACGAGGCCAAGCAGTACGCGGACAAACTCGAGGTCGTCGGCGCGCTTGCCGAGTACGTCGAGGTGTCCGATGTGGACCACGGCTACGACATCATGACGGACGACACGAAGACGATCCGCCGGATGTACGAGCTGATCACCGCGCATGTCACTCGTGCGCTATCCCGATGATCCACGATCTTGTTCTTCGGTGGGTCGTCACCGCGCTCTTCGCCCTGTGCGTGGCTGAGCGCGTGCACGGAATCGCCGTCGGTCGCCTCGCTCGGCGGGGCGTCGTCGGACATTCCTTGCACGCGCTCATGGCTCTCGCGATGGCCGTGATGGCGTGGCCGCGCGGTGCCGACCTCCCGACGACGATTCCCTTGCTGCTCTTCGTGTCGGCGGCTGTCTGGTTCGTCGCCGGCGCTGTGCGGACCGCGGAACATCGGCGGGCCGACGCTTATCACGCTCTGATGATGCTCGCGATGGCCTGGATGTACGCGGTGATGACTGACGGCCTGCTACCGGCTCCGGTCAAGGTCGCCGCCGTCGGTGGTCATCACGGTTCTTCGATGCCCGGCATGCACATGCCCGGCATGCACATGGCCATTGTGGACACCACGTCAGACACCGCCGGCACATCCCCGTTGATCACGGGACTCAACTGGCTGCTCACCATCGGTTCCACCGTTGCCGGCGCTTGGTGGCTCTCGGAGCTCCTCGCGCGCCGCCGCACCAAGCCGCTGGCCTCGGGCCGGGCCCAGCTCGCCATCGCCACACAGGCACTGATGGCCGCCGGTATGGCCACCATGTTTGCCGCGATGATGTAGCCGCCGGCTACGACTCCCGTGCGGACCTGGTGTTCCGTTCCGGCACCGCGGACATCCGTGGCCGGGCGCCCAGCGCGATGGTGACGATGGCGCCGGCGACCATGCAGGCGCCGACGACCCACAGACCCGTGCGCTGGGTGCCGGTCAGGTCGCGCAGCCAGCCGGTGATGTACGGCGCCGCGAAGCCGGAGATGTTGCCCAGGGAGTTGATCAGTGCGATCCCTCCCGCCGCGGCAGTTCCGGCGAGGAAGTTCGAGGGCAGTGCCCAGAACGTCGGCAGCGCGCAGCACACGCCGACGGCGCAGATCGTCACGGCGACCATCGCGGCGTAGGGGTTGCCGAGGTACAGCGCGATCGGGATGGCGATCCCGCCGACCAGCATGGGCAGCGCCACGTGCCACTTGCGCTCTCCGGTGCGGTCGCCGTGGCGCGCCCAGAACACCATCACCAGGGCGCCGATCACGTACGGGATCGCGTTGACCAGCCCGGACTGGACCACGGTCAGCTTCGTGTCGAACTCCGCGCCGAACCCGGCGATGATCGTCGGCAGGAAGAAGCCGAGCGCGTACAACCCGTAGGCGACGGCGAAGTACACGAACGCCAGCGCGAGTATCCGCGGGTGGGTGAGCGCCTTCTTCAGCGGCCAGTGGTGCTCGGCCGTGGTCGCCTTCCGTTCCGTTTCGAGTGCGGTGATGAGCCACTGCCGCTCGTCCGCGTTGAGCCACTTCGCCTGTTCCGGCTTGTCGGTGAGCCAGAACCAGGTCGCGAAGGCCAGCAGGACCGCCGGAATACCCTCGACCAGGAACATGAACCGCCAGCCGTCCAGGCCGAACACCCCGTGGCCGCCGACGATCAGAAGACTCGACACGGTGGACCCGATGGCGGACGAGACCGGCACGGCAACCATGAACAGCGCCACGGCCTTCGCCCGCTGCGCGGCCGGGAACCAATAGGTGAGGTACAGGATGATGCCGGGGAAGAAGCCAGCCTCGGCCACGCCGAGCAGGAACCGCAGGATGATCAGCGTGGTCGCGTTGGGCACGAACGCCAGCACCGTCGCGAGGACACCCCAGGTGATCATGATCCGGGCCAACCAGCGCCGGGCGCCGAACCGGTGCAACGCGAGGTTGCTCGGCACCTCGAGGATGAGATAGCCGAGGAAGAAGATGCCCGAGACGAAGCCGAACGCCGTGGACGTCAAGCCGAGAGCCTTGTTCATGCCGTTGGGACCGGCGAAGCCGATGTTCACCCGGTCCAGGTAGTTGACGAAGTACAGCAGGGCCAGGAACGGCATGATCCGCAACGCCACTTTGGCGAGGACACGATCACCGAGTACGCCAGTCGTCCTTGACACAGACACATCTAACCTTTCTCGTTCCCGACGAAGCCGACGGCGGGCCAGACGCTCGGCGCAATCAAATTCTGGACCATTTCCGGCGACGGTAGCACAACGAACGCTGTCAGTAACCAGCTTGGAAGTTGCCCGATGGATTCGATCCCCAGTGCAGGCGGCTACCGTTTAACTGGACGGGTTAAGAGAATTAGGGAATTCGCGCGAACGCGGCGAGTTGCCGTCCGGTGATCGTTCGACTCAGCCGTACTGAGGTGCCGGGGCCGTGGCATTGAGCGCGGTCACCACGGCCTGCTCCTCGAAGTCGAAGTGGGACTCCAGCTCACCCGAGAGACGTTCCAGCTCGGCCCGCAGCTCGGCGGGATCCGACTCACCGGGCATAAAGCCCCCGACGAGCGCCTGGATCGAGTCCTGCAGCTCCGCCACGACCTTGTGTTGCTCGGCCAGTTGCGCGACGGCGGGCGCGAGGGCCGGGAACTGCTCGGCGATCGGCGGGAACACCGCGACGTCCTCGCGGACGGGGTGCCGGCGCAGCGCGGCGCAGAAGCTCAGGCAGTGGATGCGCATCTGCTGGCCGATGTCCGGCTCCGGCCGGGTTATCGTGGCCGCGGCCCCCTCCTCGACCTTGTCCACCTGCTCGCGCAGCGTCCGCAGCTCGCCGCGCAGCCAGTCGTGGACCTCGACGATCCAGTCGCCCATGCCCTTCACTCGCTCTTCCCCGGGTGCGGCTTCGATGCGGTGCAACACGATCACTGGGATCTGCCGGGGCGTCTTGGCCTGGTAGTCACCGTACCCGGGTGCCTCGGCCACGACCTGCTCGAACAGCTTGTCGTGCGCTGCACCCTGGGGGATGGCGGCGATCGCCTTGTAGGTGTCCTCGCCGGTCTCGGCCGTGACGATCGGGTTCTTGCGAATGTTGTGGTACCAGGCGGGGTTGTGGTCCGCATCACCGGCCGACGCGACGACCACGCCGTTGCCGTCGATCTCCAGGTGCCCGAGGATGGCCTCGCGCGGCCGACCCGTCTTGGCGCCGATCGTGGTCAGCACGGCCAGCGCCCAGCCCTCGAACATGCCGGTCATCTTGCCGTTGTTCGCCCTGAACTCGGCGATGACCTGGCGCTGGAAGGCGCTCACATCGAAGCCGGACCAGTCTTCTGCTTGGCCATTGCTGGGTTTCACGTATTTCCTTTCGGCGGTTTCCGGAAGGACGTCGCGGCACAGAATCAGACACGAAAATACCCCGCAAGCCTGGGCATGGCGCAGCAATCCCGACAGGGGGATTGACGAACTGCTAGAGACGGAGTTCCGGTCTCTGTGGCTGGTTAGCCGCTACCTCCATGCATAGGCCCATACGGGGCTCGCCACGAATTTAACACAGGACCCTTAGCGCGGCAAGTCACCTCAGCCCTCATTCCACGTTCACAAGGAGGGTGGCCGTCCGGTGGTATCCTTCTCCATTAGCGAAGACACGTTATTGGGGATTGGATCGGCGGCTTGAATGGAGGGTATGTCGATGAATGATCCACTCCACTTTGGCTGGCGACGTTGAATCGGGTTCAAGTTCTGAATTTCTTCAGAAGCGGTCAGCTCGACAACTTCAAGCCAGGAATCATGCTGGCTGCAGTGCTGGATGTGGTTGGAGATCCCGACGCGGTTACGGGGCCGCTCCCGGCCATATACGCCTTTGGGGATCTTCAATTGGGGTTTTCGGAAGGCGGAATTCTTTGGTATCTCGCGATTGAGCCGTCCGGTGGTGACATAATCCTTCCCGGCCCGTCGGGGGCTCCGTCCAGGGTGGATAACTTCACCCTCAAGGAACTTATGGACAACGCCAGAGTTTCAGGAGAAGAGCTGTCGAAGTGTGAGCCATTTGTTTCCGGCGAGTACTGGTGGCGGATTTCGGGGGCGCGGGTATTTATCGACTTTGACGAAGCTGGATTAATGAACGTCGCTCAATGCGCGGATCAACGGTTTGAAAATTAGGTTAAACTGTAAGCGGATCGCCCGTGCGGGCTGCTGGTGCGTGCCGGCATAAGGGAGATCATAGTTAGCGGTGAGCAGGGTAGTTCGGTGGAGGTTTGGGGCTGACGTGAGCCCGTGGGCCACCGCTGCCTGCGAAGGAAATCCCGTGGTGTGCTGTCGGGGTGGGGGATATCGTTCTGCCGTGGACGATGGTGCAGAGGTGGACCAGGCGTGGCGGGCAGAGATGCTGGAGGACATCGCGAGTGGCGATCTCTCTCGGTCGACGCGGGCGCTTCTGTCGCTGACGTACAACGAACCGGACCGTGAATGGGTAGAGGATCTGCTCTTGGATCAACTGAGAGAGGGGAATGATGCTCAGCTGCGTTCTCTGGCGGTGATTTGCATGGGTCACCTCGGGCGGTTGCATGGGCTTGTCAGCGGTCGGCTGATCATCGTCCTCAAGGATCTGTTGGGTGACCCTGTTCTTGGCGGCACTGCTGAAGATGCGCTTGGTGACATCATGCACTTTGCCTGGATACTGTGAGTCGGAATTATCGGTTTGAGGTTTGCGGACCGAGGATGAGCTTCACGATCGTGCAGCCGGACGGTCGAGTGGGCTCGGCGACGAGGGCGACGAGGTCTCGGTCGTGGGGGATGCGCGGGCTTGGCGGAGTGGTGCCGGTGCTCGAGGTGGCCTCGCCGGCAGTTGGGCGCTGGGTGGCTGTGGTGTCACGTAGCGTGGCGGCCCGGTGAGGCGCGGTGACGCGGTACTGGCGGTGGGGCCGTGTTCACGCCGACCTTCGGCCAGTCGGATGGACCGTCAGCGGGTCACCGAAGGGTGGTCCGACCTGGGGTTTTGGGGGCTTCAGACCTTGGCGGACCCCCCGGTGAAGGAGCGCCATGGCGGGGTGTAGTCTTTGTTCACACGAGATGCGGAGTTCACCTTCGCTTCGGGGCTATGGCGCAGCTGGTAGCGCACCTCACTGGCAGTGAGGGGGTCAGGGGTTCGAATCCCCTTAGCTCCACATCGCAATGAACCCCTTCGATCAAGTCGTTTCGGCTGGTCGGAGGGGTTTTCTACGTTGCGGGCTCGATCTTCGCTGATCAGCTTGCGGCGACATCCTGTGCCCCTGCTGGGGCAGAACTGGAGCACTGCCACAGCCTCAGCCCGGCGTCGGCGCGGTGTTCCTCGCCGCTCCCAGGCCTGGCTGGCGCCCGACCCCCACACCAGCGAAGAGGGGGACCACCGCCAAACACTCGCCCGGCGCAGGCATCGGCGGCGTGGGCGGAGGCGGAGTCACCGCCTACCACCGCCGCTCCAGACTATCAATTCATTGAAGCGCGGTATATCCGAACATCATCGTCGCGCCGACGCCGAACAGACTGGACACTTGACGAACACTGAACGAATCCGACGGGCGGATTCCGTAACAATTCCGTCCTCGTCAAGTGCGTGAACCTAACCTGTGAGAATGAGATCGAACAAAGTGAAAGCGCTCTGAAAGCCAGGCACCGAGCTGTGTCGTTCTTCCGCGAGTTCGTGCGCGATCCCTGGACGCTCGGCGCGGTCGCGCCGAGCGCCCCGGCTCTGGCCAGGGCGGCGACGGCGGCGGTGGTCTACGCCTTCCTTCTCCCGCCAGTGAAGCGCCTGCGAGCGGGCTGAACCATAGGGCAACCAATCCTCCCCTTCAGGCGTGTACGTCCTGCATGCATGCAGCAGGGGAGGGCCAGCATGACCTTACGAAGATCACTGACGTTGCTCGCCGTCGCGCTCACCATCGCGCTCACCGGCACCGATGGCGCGATGGCGGCAGCGGAAACCACTGGTCAACAGCGTTCCGAGGTGACGCTGTCCGCGACGTCCTGGGGTTACGTCGACTCAGCGACACCGACCACCGCCAATTTCAAGCCATCCGGCAACTTGCCGATCGGCACCTGGGACAACACACCGCACCTCCAACGCTCGTACGTGAATTTCGACCTGAGCTCGTTGCGAGGTGTGCCGTTCACGACGGTGCTGCTTTCGGCCGGCGAGACGCACTACGTCGACTGCGACAGTCGCGCAACCGAGGTGTGGCGGACCTCCGCCTACACTAAGCAGTCGACCTGGCAGAACCGCCCGGCGGAGCGGACACGGGTAGCCTCCAGGGGCGCCGACGGCACCTGCATCGACAACGACGCCACGTTCGACGTCACCACTGCGGTGCGGGACGCGGTCGACCACAAGGACCGTCACCTCACGCTGGGCTTCCGCGTCGCCGAATCCCACGAGGCGGACCCGGCGTTCTATCGGCTGATCGAGGCCCCGGCAACGCTGCGGGTGGTCAACAACGCGCCGCCCGCGCCGCCGACCGACCTCCGCACCAACGACGAACCCTGTGCCAAGGACGGCACCGGAGCACTGGTGAGCCGCCAGCTGGAGCTGAGCGCACAGGTATCCGACCCGGACGGCGACTTCACGTCCGGGCAGTTCACGTGGTGGCCGGTGGCGGACCCGTCGCAACGGCACACGGGTGCCGGGTCGGGCAACCCCGCCGCGGCGTACCCGGACACCTCGGACCTCGCCGACGGCACCTACGCGTGGGAGGTGTACGCACAGGACAGCTGGGGTGCGAAGTCGTCCACGGTGGGCCCGTGCCGGTTCACCGTCGACCGCACGGATCCGAACGCGCCTGCCGTCGTCTCCGCGACGTACCCTGCGGACGCCGAGGGCGGCGGGGTCGGTGTGTCGGGCGAGTTCACCTTCTCCCCCAACGGTTCCACCGACGTCGCGCGGTACGACTACAACTTCGGCGCGAACACGCGTGAGATCGCCGCAGGCCCCGACGGCACGGCCACCGTCAGCTTCACGCCAACGGCCAACGGCTGGCAGTCGGTGCTCGTGCGGGCGTGGGACCGGGCGGGCAACCTCTCGCTCAGCACCTACTACTCATTCCTCGTCAAGGAGACGCGGCCGACGGTCACGTCCGACCGCTACCCGCCGCAGGGCGGCCCAGCCGGCGGTATCGGCGTGCCGGGTGTGTTCCGGTTCGCGCCGGGGATGCCGAACGTCGTGGCGTATGACTACCGGCTGGACGACGGCGCGTCCGCCACGGTCACGGCCGGCCAGGACGGCGTCGCCGAGGTGACGATCACGCCGGCCACCGGTGGTGATCACGTGCTGTTCGTGCGCAGCACCGACACCTCGGGCGTAACGTCGCCGGAACGGGAGTACCGATTCCTCGTCGATGCGTCACCGGTGGTAAGCGGGCCCGAGAACGTCGACCTGGGCACCTCGGCCACGTACACGGCAACCCCGAGAATGCCGGACGTCGTCGAGTACAACTACTGGTTCGCGAGTGCCGAGAGTACGAAGTGGACGGTCAAGGCGAACGCCGACGGAACCGCCACGCTGCCGGTCGAGTTCACCTCGGCTGACCAGAACCTGCTGCGGGTCCAGGCCCGCGACGCGTCCGGCGGGCTGTCCCCGGTGACGGAGAAACGGTTGTCGCTCAACACCTGGCGACCGACGATCGGCCACGAGGGCGACATCGCGACGGAGGGCAGAGCCGCCACGTTCACGTTCACCACCCCGATGCCGAACGCCGTGGAGTTCGAGTACTGGCTGACGGCGGACCCGGCGACCAGGTGGACCGTGCCGGTCAGCGGGAACACCGCGACGGTGAGCTACACCCCACCAAGGATCGGCGACTACGAGATGTTGGTACGCACGAGGAACACGGCGGGCGTGTGGTCGTCAACGGACAACATCACGTGGACAGTGACGAACGATCCAACGGTGACCTCGAAGGAGTTCCAGGCAAACGGGCGGGTGTTCCCCGGCACCTTCACGTTGGAAGCCCGCCAGCCGGATGCGGTGGCGTTCGAGTACTCGTTCGACTGGGGTCCGTTCCAGCAGGTGGCCGCTCAGAACGGGCGCTCCGTGCTGGCATGGACTCCCCCGCTGCCACCGGAAGGCTGGGCCTCCCACAACCTGCGGGTGCGTACGGTGACGGCCGACAAGGTCTCCTCGCAGGAGAACACGTACGGGTTCAGCATCTCGAGCGCGCCGTACGTGTCGTCCAAGGAATACCCGGAAAGCGAGTGGTCGGGCGGTCCTGGTGTGCCGGGGACGTTCACCTTCACGCCGGGTATGCCGGGCATCGTCTCGTACACCTACTACGTCCGGAACGACCGGGGTGCCGTGACAGAGGAGTTCACGGTGCCGGCGGACAGTTCGGGTGCGGGGACGATGACGTGGACCCCACCGGACCGAGGCATCTACTCGGTCACCGTGTGGGGCAACACGGCCGACGGCACCAGGTCGGGTGGCATCGGCTACTCGGTGTACGTCAACTAACCGCGTGACCGGCGGCCCCGCTCCCGCCAGGGAGCGGGGCCGCATGCGCAGTATCGGCAGCACGCTCTCCCGAACCAGTAGGCACATCGACGAGCTGAAGGCGGCCAGGTGCAGCGAGGACGAGATCTTCGTTGTGACGGTCACCGCCCGATCGGGGCGGCGCTGGGCAGCTTCGAAGCCGACCGCGACGCGATCCATCGCTGAGAGGTGCCGAGAACGTACGTGGCCGCTCGTCCTTCAGGGTTTTCTGCATCGGTGGGTCGATGCACCACCTGCGCCGGCCCTGGTTCGACGGAATCAGCTGCTCATCATCACCTCTGCGGAGATCATCGCGGAGAGGCCCGCACTGTCGTTGGCGCAAGAGCTGCCTGATGAAGTCCAGGACCCCGCCCCGAGAACCCCCAGCTCAAGGACCTCTTCATGACTTATTTTTAGCTCTGTATTGACTCCCCGTGTGGGCGCCGTTACATTTTCACCCGGTTGTGACGCCGAGGTCCCCGCCCGCTACGCCGCGTCTTCATGTCTGGGCATGAGCCTTGCCGTTTCCTGCTCGTCGAACGCCGCGGTGCGGTGGAGGAGGTTCCGATGGGATTGCGGAGAGTGGGCACGGTGGTGCTGTCCGCGTTGGCGCTGGTGAGTGGGTACGCGGGGGTGTCGCAGGCGGAGCCGGCAGCCCAAGCCCAGCCCCAAGCCCAAGCCATCGCGCCCGATCAGTGGTTCACGGTGCAGTCCGTGAACAGCGGCAAGTGCGTAGACGCGAAATCCGCCGCCAGCGCCAACGGCACGGTGGTCCAGCAGTACAGCTGTAACCAAACCGCCTCCCAAACCTGGCAGTTCCAGCCCACCACCGACGGCTACGTCCGCGTGAACACGCAGCTCAACGCGGCCCAGTCCTGGGACATCACGGACGTCTCGAAGGCCGACGGTGGACTGGTGCAGCTCTGGTCCTACTCGAACGGCGTCAACCAGCAGTGGCAGCCGGTGCAGGAAGCGAGTGGTGCGTACCACTTCGTGAACCGCAACAGTGGCAAGTGTCTCGACGTGCCGAGCGCCTCTATCGCAGACAGCGTTCAGCTTCAGCAGTACACCTGTAATAACACCAGTGCGCAATCGTTCACAATAACTCCCGTGGGTGGTACTACGACTCCTCCGAGCGAGGACCCGGACCTCGGCCCGAACGTCGTGATCTTCGATCCGTCGATGTCCGCCGCGAGCATCCAGAGCAGGCTGAACAGCATCTTCAGCCAGCAGGAGAAGAACCAGTTCGGCAGCCAGCGCTACGCCGTGATGTTCAAGCCGGGCACGTACTCCAACGACGTGAACGTCGGCTTCTACACCCAGGTCCTCGGCCTCGGGCTCAGCCCCGACGCCGTGACGATCAACGGCGCCGTGCACGTGGAAGCCGACTGGTTCCCGCCGCAGAACGCGACGCAGAATTTCTGGCGCGGCGCCGAGAACCTGTCGGTGAACCCGACCGGCGGGGCCGATCGGTGGGCGGTAAGCCAGGCGGCTCCCTACCGGCGCATGCACGTGCGCGGTGACCTGCAGCTCGACGACGGCGGCTGGGCCAGCGGCGGCTGGATCTCCGACACCAAGATCGACGGACAGGTCCGCTCCGGCTCGCAGCAGCAGTGGATCTCGCGCGACTCGCAGTTCGGCAGCTGGAACGGCTCCAACTGGAACATGGTCTTCGTCGGCGTGAACGGCGCGCCGCAGAACACGTTCCCGAGCCCGCCCTACACCACGGTCGGCCAGGCGCCGGTGGTCCGCGAGAAGCCGTTCCTCTACATCGACAGCGCCGGCAAGTACCAGGTCTTCGTGCCGGCCCTGCGCACCAACACCTCCGGCACCAGCTGGGCGAACGGCACCGCGCCGGGCTCTTCGCTGCCGATCGACCAGTTCTACATCGCCAAGCCGGGCGCCTCGGCGGCCGACATGAACGCCGCGCTCGCGGCGGGCAAGAACCTGCTGATCACGCCGGGTGTCTACCACCTCAACCAGACCCTGCACGTGACCCGCCCCGACACCGTGGTCCTCGGCCTCGGCATCGCGACCCTGGTGCCCGACAACGGCATCACCGCGATGAACGTGGACGACGTCAACGGCGTGAAGGTCGCCGGCCTGCTCATCGACGCCGGCACGACGAACTCGAACACGCTCATGCAGGTCGGCGCGCCCGGCTCGACCGCCGACCACTCGGCCGACCCGACCTCGCTGCACGACGTGTTCTTCCGCATCGGCGGCCCGGCCGTCGGCAAGGCGACCAACAGCCTGGTGGTGAACAGCAACAACGTGATCGGCGACCACATGTGGATCTGGCGCGCCGACCACGCGGCGAACAACAGCTTCGTCGGCTGGAACACCAACACCGCCGACAACGGGCTGACCGTCAACGGCAACAACGTCACGATGTACGGCCTGTTCGTCGAGCACTACCAGAAAACGCAGGTCGTCTGGAACGGCAACGGCGGGCGCACGTACTTCTTCCAGAACGAGATGCCCTACGACGTGCCCAACCAGGCATCGTGGATGAACGGTTCCTCGCAGGGCTATTCCGCTTACAAGGTGGGCCCGAACGTGACCAGTCACGAAGCGTGGGGCCTGGGCAGCTACTGCTTCTTCAACACCAACCCGTCGGTTGCCAGCGCCCATGCGTACGAGGCGCCCAACACCCCGGGCGTGCGGTTCCACGACATGGTCACCGTGTCGCTGAACCACGCGGGCACGATCACCCACGTCATCAACACGACGGGCGCGACCACGCCCGACGGGACGAAGCCCGTGAACCTGGTGAGCTACCCGTAGCGCAGGCGCTCCAGACAACCGGTGCGCGCCGTGGTGGCGGCCTCGGCGCGCACCGGTTCCCAGTCCACGTGAGAACGCGCAAACGATCGACAGGAGTCGCCCGGTTCCCGGAACTTCCGGAAACTGGGCGACTTTTTCGTGACCACACCGTTCTCAAAGATCACCAACCGCAGCGGCACCGTCGCGCTGCGCCGAAGCAAGATCAGCGTGCATGAGCAGGGCACTGGCCATTCACGTCCGGTTCACGACCCGTCTGTGTCCTTCGTGGACTGTTCGCTCGGCATTCCCACACCCCGGGTATCAAAGGACTGGACAAGTGAAAAGACGTTTCGCTGCCCTGGCCGCGGTCGCAGCCGCCGGCACGCTCCTGCTCACCGCCTGCGGGGGTGGCGCGTCGGGCTCGGAGCAGAGCTCGGGCGTCGCCACCGCCAAGTCCGCCGCCGACCTCGGTGGTATGGACAAGCTCGTCGAGGCGGCCAAGAAGGAGGGCGAGCTCAACGTGATCGCCCTGCCGCACGACTGGGCCAACTACGGCGAGATCCTCGACGCCTTCAAGAAGAAGTACGGCCTGAAGGTCACCGAGGCCAACCCCGAGGGCTCGAGCCAGGACGAGATCAACGCCGTCAAGCAGCTCAAGGGCCAGGACCGCGCGCCCGACGTGGTCGACCTCGGCAGCGCGTTCGCCCTCTCGGCCGCGTCCGACGGCCTGCTGGCGCCCTACAAGGTCACCACGTTCGACGACATCCCGGCGGGCCAGAAGGCCGACGACGGCTCCTGGTTCTTCGACTACGGCGGCTTCATCTCCATCGGCTACGACGCCTCGAAGGTCACCGACCCGCCGAAGACGCTGGCCGACCTCAAGAAGCCCGAGTACAAGGGCAAGGTCGCGCTGAACGGCGACCCGACGAAGGCGGGCGCGGCGTTCGCCGGCGTCTACGCCGCGGCCCTGGCCAACGGCGGTTCGTTCGCCGACATCAAGCCGGGCGTGCAGTTCTTCGCCGACCTCAAGAAGTCCGGCAACTTCATCCCGGTGCAGTCGAGCGCGGCCACCATCGAGAGCGGCCAGACCCCGATCACGCTCGACTGGGACTACCTGCAGGCCGGTTACGCCGCGAAGCTCAAGGGCAAGGTCGACTGGAAGGTCACCGTCCCGAGCGACGGCATCTACTCCAACTTCTACGCCCAGGGCATCAGCAAGACCGCCCCGCACCCTGCCGCCGCGCGGCTGTGGGAGGAGTTCCTCTACTCCGACGAGGGCCAGAACCTGTTCCTGAAGGGCCTTTCGCGCCCGGCGCGCCTGCCGAAGATGGAAGCGGCCGGCACCGCCGACAAGACCGCGCTGGCCGCCCTGCCGAAGGTGGAGGGCGACGTCAAGTTCCCCACCGACGCGCAGGTCAACGACGCCAAGAAGGTCCTGGCCGACGAGTGGGCCAAGGCGCTCGGCTGACGTGACCGCCGAAACCGTCACCGCGGCGGCGGGAGTGGCCCCGGCCGCTCCCGCCGCCGCGCCCGTGCGCCCCGGGTCCGCGCGGCGCGTGCTCTCGTGGGTGGCGGGCCACCTCGGCCTGCTGCCGTTCCTGCTCTACACCGGCGTGTTCCTCGGCGCGCCGGTGGTGATGGTGGCCGTCGGCGCATTCCAGGACAACGACGGCGCCTTCACCACCGACAACCTCACCGCGGCGTTCGCCGACCAGTTCGGGCGCTCCTTCGCCACCAGCATCGAGCTCTCGGCGCTCACGGCCGCGGCCGGGGCGATCCTCGGCGCGATCCTGGCCAACGCGGTGCTCGGCTCGAAGCCCGACGGTCTGCTGCGCAAGGTCGTCTCCAGCGCCGCCGGCGTGCTCGCCAACTTCGGCGGCGTGCCGCTGGCGTTCGCGTTCATCGCGACGCTCGGCAGCATCGGCATCGTCACGAAGGCGCTGGCGGGCCTGGGCTTCGACATCTACGCCGGCGGCTTCAACCTCTTCACGTTCACGGGCCTCGCGATCGTCTACGTGTACTTCCAGATCCCGCTGATGGTGATCGTCTTCACCCCGGCGCTGGAGGGCATGCGCGAGCAGTGGCGCGAAGCCGCGGCGAACCTCGGGGCCACGCGGGCGCAGTACTTCCGGCTGATCGCGGTGCCGGTGCTGCTGCCGCCGTTCCTCGCCTCGACGCTGCTGCTGTTCGCCAACGCGTTTTCCGCCTACGCCACGGCCTACGCGCTGACCACCGGCGTCGTTCCGCTCGTGCCGATCCAGATCGGCTCGCTGGTGAGCGGCAACGTCGTGGCCGACCAGCAGAACCTCGGCAAGGCGCTGGGGCTCGGCATGGTCGTGGTGGTCGCACTGGTGATGGCGATCTACGCGTACCTGCAGAAGCGCGCTTCGAGGTGGCTGTCGTGAAGAACAAAGCGCTGCGCTGGACGGTGCTCGCGCTGTTCGGCCTGTACTTCCTCGTGCCGATGGGCGCGTCGGTGGAGTTCAGTCTCCGCGACGTGAACAACACGCACAGCTTCTCCTCGTGGGGCAAGATCCTCGACGAGCCGGACCTGCTGCCCACGCTCGGCACGTCGCTGTGGGTCGCGGCCGGCACGGTGGCGCTCACGCTGCTGCTGATGGTGCCCACGGTGAGCTGGGTGCACCTGCGCAAGCCGAAGCTGCGCCGCCTCATCGAGGGTGTGAGCCTGCTGCCGCTGGTCATTCCGCCGATCGTGCTGGTCAACGGCGTGCTCGTGGTGTTTCGCGACGCGCCGGAGGTGATCAACGGGACGCCCGTGATCCTCGTGCTGGAGTACGTGATCCTCGCGCTGCCCTTCACCTACCGCACGCTCGACGCGGGCCTGGCGGCGATCTCGCTGCCGACACTGGTGGAAGCCGCGCGCAGCCTCGGCGCGTCGTGGCCGACGGTGCTGCTGCGGGTGATCGTGCCCAACATCCGCTCGGCCGTGTTCGGCGCCGCGTTCCTCAACCTGGCGCTGGTGCTGGGCGAGTACACGCTGGCGAGCATCCTGCTGATGGACACTTTTCCCGTGTGGACGGTCAGCACCGGGCAGTCGGAGGCGGGCGTGTCCGTCGCCGTTTCCCTGCTGTCCCTGCTGGTCGCGTTCCTGCTCCTGTTCGTCCTGTCCCTTGTGGCCGGTCGCCGCAAGGCTTCGCGAGGTGTGGCGTGAAAACTGTGCTGGAGACTCCGCAGACAAAGACCGGTGCGTCCGTCGAGTTCCGCGGCCTGCGCCGCGAGTTCGGCGAGGTCCGGGCGCTCGACGGGCTGGACCTGACGATCTCGCCGGGCGAGCTCGTCGCGCTGCTCGGCCCCTCGGGCTGCGGCAAGACGACGGCGTTGCGCGTGCTCGCGGGCCTGGAGGCGGTGGACGCCGGCGAGGTGCTGGTGGACGGCACCGACGTGGTCGGCGTGCCGGCCAACAAGCGCGACATGGGCATGGTGTTCCAGGCCTACAGCTTGTTCCCGAACCTGACGGTGCGCGACAACGTGGCGTTCGGCCTGCGGCTGCGCGGCGTCGCCACGGCGGCGCGGCAGAAGCGGGCGCAGGAGCTGCTGGAGCTCGTGGGGCTGTCGGCGCAGGAGAAGCGTTACCCACACCAGTTGTCGGGCGGCCAGCAGCAGCGCGTGGCGCTGGCCCGCGCGCTGGCGATCGAGCCGCGCGTGCTGCTGCTCGACGAACCCCTGTCGGCGCTGGACGCCCTCGTGCGCACGCAGCTGCGCGACGAGATCCGCCGGCTGCAGCTGCGCGTGGGCATCACGACGCTGTTCGTGACGCACGACCAGGAGGAGGCGCTGTCGATCGCCGACCGCGTCGGCGTGATGCGGTCGGGGCGCCTCGAACAGTGCGACAGCCCGGCCGAGCTCTACGCAAGGCCCGCGACGGCGTTCGTCGCGGAGTTCGTGGGCACGATGAACCGCCTCCCGGGCGTGGTCGCGGTCGGCGGCGCGTCCGTCGACGTGGTGGGGGAGCGGCTCGTGCTGGCCGAACCGGGCCGGTGCACCGACGGCGACGCCGTGACGGTGCTGGTGCGCCCGGAGGCGGTCACGCTCGTGGCCGCTTCGGACGGGCGTGCGGTGGTGACGGACCACAGCTTCCGCGGCGCGGTCACCCGCGTCACCGCGCTGCTGTCCGACGGCACGTCGGTGCTGGCCGACCTCCCGAGCGTTTCGGCGGCGGAACTGCTGCCGGGCACCGGGGTCACGGTGTCGTTCGGGACGCAGCCGGTCCTGCTGGCGAGCTGACGCCGTTCCCGCCGCCGGAGGGTGTTCGCCTCCGGCGGCGGGAACGACGTCAGGCGGCGACCTGCTGCAGCAGGTCGTGGAAGTCGAGCATCGGCCACAGCTCGGCGATGCGGCCCTCGCGCAGGCCGAACACGACGGTGGCGCGCATGCGGATCGCCTTGCCGGTGGCCGGACTGCCGAGGAAATCGCCGTCGTGGGTGCCGGTCATCGTCCAGCGGACGGCGGCTTTGTCGCCGTCCACCAGGATGTCGTCCACGTGCAGCACGGCGTCGGAGAACGACGCGTGCACGATCTCGCCGGCACCGATCACGGCCTCGCGGGCCGACTCGTCGGACGGGCCGTGGTTCACGGCGTCGGGGGTGAGCAGTTCGTCGATCAGGTCGAAGTTGCGGCCGTTGAACAGTTCGGCGTAGAACCGTTCGACGGTCTCTCGGGTGGTGGTGGCCACGGGGGTCCCCTCTCTACTGTGGTGGTGGTTGCGGTCTTCGTGCGGTGGCGCAGTGAGGACTGAACAGGGGAGCGCCTTGTGACAACCGACTTCTTCACCGACGAACGCGGCCGGCTTTTCGGCCTGGCCTATCGCCTGCTCGGCTCTGTCGACGACGCCGAGGACGCGGTGCAGGACGCCTACCTGCGCTGGCGCCGTTGTCGACCCTGGCGAGCTCACCGCGCCCGGAGCGTGGCTCACGAAGGCCGTGACGAACCTCTGCCTCACCCGGCTCACGTCCGCGCCCGCTCGCCGTGAGTCGACGGCGGGCGACGCGCTGCCGGAACCCGTCCTCACCGGCGGCGGTGCCTTGGGCCCGCTGGAGACCGTGGAGCGGCGCGAGTCGGTGTCGTTCGCGATGCTCGTGCTGATGCGGTCGCTGACACCGGTAGAGCGCGCGGTCTTCGTTCTGCGCTCGGCATTCGACTACCCGTACCCGGAGCTCGCCGCGCTGCTGGAGCTCACCGAGGCCAACGCCCGCCAGCTCTACAGCCGCGCCCGCCGCCGCGTCGACACCGGCGAGACCCGCTTCCCGACGTCCGACGACGGCTCGATGCGGCTCACCGAGAGCTTCATGACGGCCGTGCGCTCGGGCCGGCTGGAACTGCTCGAGGACCTGCTCGTCGCCGACATCGCCACCTGGATGGACCTCGGCGACGGCGAACGCGTGCACGTCCGCGGCCGCGCAGCCGTCCGCCGCAACGCCGCCGCCACCCTCGCCCGCTTCGCCACGGTGTCCGACTTCCTGCTCATGGAGGTCAACGGCGGCCCGGGCATCCTCTTCCTCCAGGACGGCGAGATCGTGGGCCTCACCGTGGTGGAAACGCGGGACGGGCGGATCTCGGCTCTGCGCACGGTCGCGGATCCGGATCGGTCGGGGTATTTGCGGCACAGTTCGCGGCACTGCTCTCCGCTGAGTGACCGGGGAGCGCGAAAACGGCCGTGGCCTCGGGCCGGCGGCGCCTACGCTCGGTGGGATGAACGAGTCCTTCTTCCGGCACCTGGTCATCGCCGTCGGGGACCTGGCGCAGCCGGCCGCGGCGCAGATCGCGTTGCTCGAGAAGCAGGGACTGCGCGACGCCGACGAGCTCGCGCTGGAGCTCGACGAGTACTTCGCGGCGCTGAAGGACATCCTGCCCGCCGACACCGTCGCGGTGCTGGCGGAGCTCGACGGCCTCCTCGAAGAGATGAGCGGCCCGACGGGTCCGTGGTCGTTCGAGGCTCTGGCGACCGCACCGGAGTGGGTTCGGGTCAGGGAGCTGGCCGCGCGGGCGTTCGCGTTGCTGGGCCGCCCGGCCTGAGCTGCCCGGCTGCGCTCCAGCGGCACGAACGGACCGTTCGCGCGGGCACTTCCGGCACCGATCCCCAGGTCCAGGCCCGGCTGGAGCAAGTCCAGCCCGCGCGAGCGTTCTCCCCGCCCGAGGCCACGCCGTAGGCTGTCGGGTGTGAGCCAGCCGATCCTGATGACCGTCGACGACGACCCCGCTGTTTCGCGGTCGGTCGCGCGTGACCTGCGTCGCCGCTACGGCAAGGACTACCGCGTGATCCGTGCGGACTCCGGGGCCGACGCCCTCGACGCCCTGCGCGAGATCAAGCTGCGCGGAGACGCCGTCGCGGCGATCCTCGCCGACTACCGCATGCCCCACATGGACGGGATCGCCTTCCTCGAGAAGGCGATGGACCTGTTCCCCAACGCCCGCCGCGCGCTGCTGACGGCCTACGCCGACACGGACGCGGCCATCCAGGCGATCAACGTGGTCGATGTCGACCACTACCTGCTCAAGCCGTGGGACCCGCCGGAGGAGAAGCTGTACCCGGTCATCGACTCCCTCGTGGAGACGTGGCTCGCGGTCGGCGACAAGTCCGTGGACGAGACGAAGCTGGTCGGCCACCGCTACTCGGCGCCGTCGTTCAAGGTGCGCGACTTCCTCGCGCGCAACGCCGTGCCGTACCGCTGGTACTCGGTGGACGAGGACGAAGGCGGGCGCATCTTGCAGGCCGCCGGCGCCGTGGAGACCGACATCCCGGTGGTCGTGACGTCCGACGGCACCGTGCTGAAGCAGCCCACTGGCAGCGAGATCGCCGTCGCGGTGGGCCTGTCCACGCGGCCGGCGCAGGAGTTCTACGACCTCGTGGTGATCGGCGGCGGCCCGGCCGGCCTCGGCGCGGCCGTGTACGGCGCGTCGGAAGGCCTGCGCACGGTGCTCGTCGAGCGCAAGGCCACGGGCGGCCAGGCGGGCACGAGCTCGCGCATCGAGAACTACCTCGGGTTCCCCGACGGCGTCTCCGGCGCGCAGCTCACCGACCGCGCCCGGCGCCAGGCGCAGAAGTTCGGCGCCGAGGTGCTCACCGCGCGCGACGTGGTGGGGCTGGAGGTGCGCGGGTCGAGCCGCGTGGTCACCTTCGGCGACGGCTCCGAGATCGCCGCCCACGCCGTGATCCTCGCCAGCGGCGTCACCTACCGCGCGCACGAGGCCGACGGCATCCGCAAGCTCACCGGCAGCGGCGTCTACTACGGCTCCGCCGCCACGGAAGCGCCCGAGTGCAAGGGCCAGCACGTCTACATCGTCGGCGGCGCGAACTCCGCGGGCCAGGCGGCGGTGTTCTTCGCACAGCACGCGAGCGAGGTGTCCCTGCTGGTGCGCGGCGACTCGCTGGAGAAGTCGATGTCGCACTACCTCATCGAGCAGATCGCGGGCATCGACAACATCACCGTCCGCACGGGCACCACCATCGTCCAGGCCCACGGCGCCGACCACCTCGAGGCCGTGACCCTGTGCCACGGCGACACGACGGAGAAGGTCGAGACCGGGCACCTGTTCATCTTCATCGGCGCGGCGCCGCGCACCGACTGGCTGGGCGAGGTGATCCAGCGCGACCACCACGGGTTCGTCCAGACGGGGCCCGACCTGGTCGCCGAGGGCCGCAAGCCGGCCGGCTGGCCGCTCGACCGCGACCCGTACCACCTGGAGTCGTCCGTGCCCGGCGTGTTCGTGGCCGGCGACGTCCGGGCGCAGTCGGTGAAACGCGTGGCCTCCGCCGTCGGCGAGGGCGCCATGGCCGTCACCCTGGTCCACCGCTACCTGGAGGAACAGTGAAGGAGCCCGCACTGCCGCGCGAAGAACTCCGCGGCCTCTTCCTGTTCGAGCACCTCTCCGACGAGCAGCTGGACTGGATCGAACAGCACGCCGTGCTGGAGCACTACGAGGGCGACACCGCAGTGCACCGCGAGGGCGATCCGGCCACCTGCTTCTACATCGTGCTCTCGGGCGCGCTGCGGATGTCGCGGCTGGTGAGCGGCGCCGACGTCGAGGTGAAGCGCTCCGACCAGCGCGGCTCCTACTTCGGCGCCACGCAGTTCTTCGTGCACCAGGACACCGAGCACACCTACAGCGCCACCGTGCGGGCGGTCGGGGACCTGACGCTGCTCGCGCTGCCTTCGGCGGAGTTCGCGGTGGAGTTCCGCAAGTGGTTCCCGATGGCCGCGCACCTGCTGGAGGGCATGTACCTCGGCTGGCGCAACTCCGACACCGTGATCTCGTCGCGGCGCCGGCTGCTCGCGCTCGGCGAGCTCTCGGCCGGGCTCACCCACGAGCTCAACAACCCGGCCGCGGCCGCGGTGCGCGCCACGGCGTCGCTGCGCGAGCGCGTGGCCGGGATGCGCCACAAGCTCGCGCTGCTGGCGAAGAAGGACATCGATCCGGACCTGCTGGAGCAGCTGCTCGACGTGCAGGAACAGCTGGTCAAGACGGTTGCCGACGCGCCGCGGCTCTCGGCGATGCAGCAGTCCGACCGCGAGGACGAGATCAGCGACTGGTTCGACGACCACGACATCGACCAGGGCTGGGACCTCGCCGCGATCTTCGTCGCGGCCGGGCTCAAGACCGAGAACCTCGACGGCGTCCTGGAATCCGTCGGCGAGGGCCTGCTCGACGGTGCCCTGCGCTGGCTCGCGTACGCGCTCGAGACCGAGATCCTCATGGGCGAGATCGAGGACTCGACCACGCGCATCTCGGTGCTCGTGGGCGCGGCCAAGCAGTACTCGCAGATGGACCGCGCGCCGCACCAGTGGATCGACGTCCACGAAGGACTCGACTCCACGCTGGTGATGCTGTCAGGCAAGATCGGCGACAAGATCCGGGTCGTCAAGGACTACGACCGCGGCATCGACCACATCCCGGCCTACGCGGCCGAGCTGAACCAGGTGTGGACCAACATCATCGACAACGCCGTCCAGGCCATGGGCGGCGAGGGCACGCTGACGCTGCGCACGTGGCAGGAGAGCAAGCAGGTGCGCGTCGAAATCGGCGACAGCGGCCCCGGCATCCCGGAAGAGGTGCGCCAGCGCATCTTCGAGCCGTTCTTCACCACCAAGGGCGTCGGCGAGGGCACGGGCCTCGGCCTCGACATCTCGTGGCGCATCATCGTGGAACGGCACTCGGGTGACATCAAGGTGACGTCCGTGCCGGGCGACACGCGGTTCGAGATCTGTCTGCCGGTGGAGGAACAAGCCTCGCTCTGAGCCGTTTGCGCTGACCGCCCGCGCGCCGCTGCCGTGATCAACCGGCTGCGGTGCGCGGGCGGTTCGTCATTTCCCTTCCGTCACAAGGAAAAGCCGGGACTTCACCGGATCCCGATCGACCCCGTCCGTTCATTGATCGTTCACTTCGAACTCCTCGTGCCGCGCGTCAAACGAGTTGCGGGGGCTGAAGGATCCGAGGTGACGCGTCGCGGGACGTGCGGAAGGTGGGTTCGTGAAACGCCGGTTGTCCATCGGGCTGGCTGTGGTTCTGGTGCTCGCCGTCGTGGCCGTGATCGTGTGGGGGCGGTCCGGGAGCGACGAAGCGTCGGGAGGGGGTGACCTCACCGTCGTGCGCGGGGTGATCGGCTCGGAGAAGCAGGCCTTCTTCACCGACCAGCGCGTGGTCGACGCGTTCGCCAAGCACGGCCTGAAGGTGGAGGTCGACACCGCCGGCTCGCGCCAGATCGCGACCACGGTCAACCTCGCCAAGTACGAGTTCGCGTTCCCCTCGTCGTCGCCGGCGGCGCAGAAGATCCAGCGCGACCGCAAGGTGACCACGGTGTACACGCCGTTCCAGTCGCCGATGGCGATCGCGACGTTCGAGCCGATCGTCTCGCTGCTGAGCGCCGCGGGCGCCGTGCACAAGGGCGCGGGCGACTACCAGGTGCTCGACATCGCGAAGTACCTGCAGCTCACACAGGCCGGCACGCGCTGGGACCAGTTGCCGGGCAACACCGCGTACCCCGTGCGCAAGAACATCCTCGTGACGACCACCGACCCGCGGGAGTCGAACTCCGCGGCGATGTACCTGTCGATCGTGTCGTTCGTGGCCAACGGCAACAACGTCGTCTCGACGCCGGACCAGGAAGCCAAGGTGCTGCCCCAGGTGTCGAAGCTGTTCCTCGACCAGGGGTACACGCAGAACAGCACCGAGGGGCCGTTCGAGGACTACCTCTCGGCCGGCATGGGCAAGACGCCGCTCGCGCTGATCTACGAGTCGCAGTACGTCGATCGCCTGGTGCGCCACGACGGGTCGATCCAGCCCGACATGCGGATGCTCTACACGGCGCCCACGGTGTACTCGAAGCACACGCTGGTTCCGTTCTCTCCCAACGGGGACAAGGTCGGCCAGCTGCTCTCGACCGATCCGGAGCTGGGCAAGCTCGCCGCCACGTTCGGCTTCCGCACCACGAACCCGCAGCAGTTCCGCGACGTCGTGGCCGCGGCCAAGGCCCCGGTGCCGGCCGATCTCGTGGACACGGTCGAGCCGCCGTCGTTCGAGACGCTGGAACGGATGCTCGACGCGATCCAGAAGCAGTACTGATGGACGATTTCACTCTCACCCCGCCGGAGCCGGTGGCGGCGGTCCCCGTGGAGCGCGCTGCCGGCCTGATCGCGCTCGGTGACGACACCCGGGCCGACATCGCCCGTCGCGCCGGTGAGTTCGCGACGCGCCTGGAAGCGCTCGACGTCAAGTCGCCCGAGTTCACCACGCTGCTCGACGAGCTCCTCGCCGTCGGCGAAGCGGACATGCGCGCGGCGGCCACGGTCGCGGGCACGATGCTCGACCGTTCGACGAAGGCGCTGGAATCCGCGCGCGGCTCCGTCGGCTCGCCGCAGCAGCAGGTGACCACAAGCTTGGTCGAGCTGCGCCGCACGGTCGCGGAGCTCGACCCGGCCAAGCTGCCGATCACCGGCCGCAAGCTGCTGGGCATCTTTCCGGCGGCCGCGAGTGCCAAGCGCGCTCTCGACCGCTACCGCGCCGCCAACGAGCCCGTGAACGCACTGGTCCGCGAGTTGCGTACCCGCCAGGACGTGCTGCGGCGCGACAACGCGGCGCTCAAGGGCGAGCGCGAACGGCTGTGGGCCACGCTCGGCCGGCTCGCCGAGGCGGCGGCGTTCGCGGAGGCCGTGGACGGGGCGATCGACCGGCAGGCCGGGGTCTTCGACCTCACGGATCCCTCGCACGCCAACGCGTTGCGCGCCGACATCCTGTACCCGATCCGCCAGCGCCACCAGGACGTGCTGACGCAGCTGGCCGTGAGCGCGCAGGGCTACCTCGCGCTGGACCTGGTGCGCCGCACCAACGACGAGCTGATCCGCGGCGTCGAGCGGGCGGTGTCCACCACTGTCTCCGCGCTGCGCGTGGCCCTGCTCGTGAGCGCGGCGCTGGCCAATCAGCGCGACGTGCTCGACGAGGTCGCGGCCCTGCAGTCGACCACCGACGGCCTGCTGCGCGCGAACGCCGCGCTGCTGGAGTCGCAGAGCGCGGAGATCCGCAAGGCGTCGAGCGACCCGGCGGTCGCCGTCGACACGCTGCGCGACTCGTTCGACCGGATCTACTCGGCCCTCGACGCGATCGACGGGTTCAAGGCCGAGGCCGTGATGCACATGGCGTCCACAGTGGAGTCGTTGTCCGGTGAGCTGCGGCGCGCCGAGGACCGGCTGCGCCGTTCGCACGAGGGGGAGCTGTGAAGAAACTCGCGGTACTGGCGCTCGCCGCCGCCCTGCTGGTGACGGGGTGTTCGTCGTCGGATCCGAGCTCCGGCACCGACGCCGGGCCGCCCGAAGCCGGCACGTTGCGCATCCTCGCGGGCAGCGAGCTCGCCGACATGAAACCGGTGCTCGACGAGGCTGCGAAGGCCACGGGCGTGAAGGTGAAGTTCACGTTCACCGGCACGCTGGAGGGCGCCGAGTCGCTCGCCAACGGCAGCCTCGACGGCAAGTACGACGCCGTCTGGTTCTCCTCGAACCGTTACCCCGCGGGCATTCCCGAGGCGGCCAAGCGCCTGGGCAACCAAGTGAAGATCATGGGCTCGCCCGTGGTGCTGGGCCTGTCACAGCCGGTCGCGCAGCGGCTCGGGTGGGACAAGAAGGCGCCGACCTGGGGCGACATCGCCGCGGCGGCGGGCAAGAAGGAGTTCACCTACGGGATGACCGACCCGTCGGCGTCCAACTCCGGCTTCTCGGCGCTGGTGGGCGTCGCGTCCGCCCTGGCTCACTCCGGCACGGCGATCGACGCGCAGCAGATCACCGCCGTCACGCCGCAGCTCACACAGTTCTTCAGCGCGCAGGTGATGTCGGCCGGCTCGTCGGGCTGGCTTTCCGACGCGTTCCAGCGCCGCGCCACCGGCCAGGACCCGGGGGCGAAGGTCGACGGCCTGGTCAACTACGAGTCCGTGCTGCTGTCGATGAACTCCTCCGGCAAGCTGCCGCAGCCGCTGAAACTCATCTATCCCAGCGACGGTGTCATCACCGCCGACTACCCGCTCACGCTGCTGACCAGCGCGAGCAACGACGCCCGCGACGCGCACCAGCGGCTCACCGACTATCTGCGCACCCCCGACGTGCAGCGGCGGATCATGCAGGTCACGCAGCGGCGCCCGGTGGTGCCAGGGGTTCAGCTCGGCGCGCAGTTCGTGCCCCACGACCTGGTCGAGCTGCCGTTCCCGGCGACACAGCAGGCCGTGGACGCACTGCTTTCGGCCTACTTCAGCAAGATCCGCCGTCCGTCGCGCACGCTGTACGTGCTCGACACGTCGGGCTCGATGCAGGGCGACCGCATCGAGGCGCTGCGCTCGGCGCTGGCCGGCCTCACGGGCGCGGACAACTCGCTCGTGGGCCGCTACCGGCAGTTCCGCAGCCGCGAGGAGGTGACGATGCTGCCGTTCAACACCGCGCCGGGCAATCCGGTCACGTTCACCGTGCCCGAGCAGAACCCGCAGGGCGAGCTGGCGAAGATCAAGAGCTTCGCCGAAGGCCTGCAGGCCGACGGCGGCACCGCGATCTACGACAGCCTCGACCGCGCGTACCAGGTGATGGAACCGCTGGTGGCACAGGACCCGGACCGGTTCAACTCGATCGTGCTGATGACCGACGGCCAGAACGAGAGCGGCTCCAACCTCGACGGCTTCAAGTCGTCCTTCGCGTCGCTGCCCGCGGCGATGAAGCAGATCCCGGTGTTCACGGTGCTGTTCGGCGAGGGCAGCGGAGACGAGCTGACGCAGGTCGCCACGCTGACCGGCGGCAAGGTCTTCGACGCCCGCAACACCCAGCTGTCCAGTGTCTTCCAGGAGATTCGCGGGTACCAATGAGGCGTTGGTTCGGCTCCACCAAGAACATCGCCGGCTGCATCGGCGGCCTGATCGGCCTCGTGCTGTACGCGGTCGGGGTGATCGGGCCGCTGTGGCTGATGTTCGTGGTCATGGCCGTGCTCTACACGGCGGGCGCGCTCGTCGCGCCGCCGGAGAAGGTGCGGCTCGTCGTCGACCCGACCGTGGAGGCGGCGGAGGTGCGCTCGTCGCTGGAGGCGTTGGTGCAGACGGTGGCCGGCCACTCCGGGCGCCTGCCGCCGTCCGCTGTGGACGGTGTGCGCCACGTCGCCGAGGTGCTGTCCGACCTGCTGAAGGACCCGCTGCGGCTCGCCTCGACGCCGGACCTGCAGTACCGCGTGCTGCTGCTCGCGCGCACGGACCTGCCGATGTCGGTGGAGACGTACCTGAACTTGCCGCGCTGGTTCGCCTCCCGGCGTGACGCGGACGGCACCAGCGCGGAAGACGAGCTCGCGAAGCAGCTGGACCTCCTGCGGGGCAAGGCGGAGAAGCTCGCCGCGGAGTACTACTCGGCGGACGTGAACCGCCAGGAGGACCACACGCGCTACCTCGGCGAAGAGTCTTGACGCCGGATCGGTGATTTCCGACGCATGGTTGTCAGACGCGTTTCTTAGTACTAGCTTCGTAAGAAGATCGTCTTACGAGGGAGTGCGCTGGTGGCAGGCACATCGGTAACGGGCACATCGGAACCGGGCTCACGCCGGGAACAGGCCGAAGCGACTCGCGAGCTGCTTCTCAGAACGGCAGAGCGCCTGTTCGCCGAACGCGGGCTCGCGCAGGTGTCCAATCGCCAGATCGTGGAGGCCGCCGGACAGGCCAACAACTCCGCGCTGGCCTACCACGTCGGCACGCGCGAAGACCTGATCCGCGCCATCACGCGCTCGCACGTCGAGCCGATCGCCGCGCGGGCGAAGGAACGCGTGGCGGCCGTCCGGCGGTCAAAGCGGCCGCGTGACCACGTGGCGAGCCTCGTGCTGCCCTACACCGAGCACCTCGCGAGCCTCGGCATCCCCAGCTGGTGCGCCCGATTCCTGGCGCAGGTCGTGACCGATCCGGCGCTGCTCGACGTCGAGGGCGTCGAGCCGGTGCTGGCCGTCGAGTTCGTCGAGGGCACGGCCGCGGTGTGGGCGCACGTGACGCCGTTGCCGGCCGCCGAAACGGCTCTGCGGAGCCAAACCGCGCGCGTCGCGGTGATCCACACGTGCGCCGAGCAGGAACGGCTCGCCGCGGCCACCGGCGTGCCCGCCGACTGGGCGCTGGTCGGCGAGGCACTGACCGACGCCCTCACCGGTTTGCTGACCGCCCCTCGTGTTCCCACCATCCGGAAGGATCGTCGATGACCGCCGCGAAACCGCCCACGATGCGCCGCCCGGTTCCGCCGGAGATGCTGGAGCGCGGCAAGTGCCCGTTCGACCCGCCCGCCGTGCTCGCGGAAAAGGCGCCGGTGTCGCGGATCGAGCTGGTCAACGGCGCGCACGCCTGGGTGATCACCGGCTACGAGCAGGCCCGCGCGGTGCTGGCCGACACGAGGTTCAGCTCCGACAACGTGCGCAACCGCAGCGCGATGGACCTGCGCCCCGACGAGGTCGGCAAGGCGCGCTGCCCCGTGGACGTGGCGCAGCGCGAGGACGGCCGGTTCCTGTTCATGGACCCGCCCGAGCACACGCGGCTGCGCCGACTGCTCACCGGCCAGTTCACCGTGCGGCGCATGCAGTTGCTGGAAGAGCGGATCCGCGAGATTTCGATCGAGCACCTCGACGCCATGCGCGCGGCCGGGAACGAGGGCGACGTCGTGCCCGCGTTCGCGCTGCCGTTGCCCTCGCTGGTGATCTGCGAGCTGCTGGGCGTGGACTACGCGGACCGCGCGGAATTCCAGGAGCACACCGGCATCGCGCTCAACCTGACCAAGAGCGACGAGGAGCGCGCGAAGGCCTCGGAGTCGATCTACGCGTTCATGCGCAAACTGGTGGCGCACAAGCGCGAGCACCCGGCCGACGACCTCGTGTCCGGCTTGATCCACGGCGACGCCGACCCGGCGCTGACCGAACAGGAACTGGTCGACATCGCGACCGTGCTGCTCGGCGCGGGCCACGAGACGACCGCGAACATGCTGGCGCTGGGCACTTTCGCGTTGCTCGAACACCCGGACCAGCTGGCGCTGGTGCGCGAGGACCCGTCCGTGCTGGACAACGGCGTCGACGAGCTGCTGCGCTACCTCTCGATCATCCACATCGGACCGAACCGCGTCGCGACGGAGGACCTCGAGGTCGGCGGCGTCACGATCCCGGCGGGTGACACCGTGCTGATCTCGGTGCCGCAGGCCAACCGCGCGGCTGAACACTGTCCGGAGCCGGAACGGCTGGACCTCAAGCGTCCGCGTACGCCGCACCTCGCGTTCGGGCATGGGGTGCACCAGTGCCTGGGACAGCAGCTCGCGAGGGCCGAGCTCCGGGTCGGGCTGGCGGAGCTGGTCGGCTGTCTGCCGGAGCTGCGCCTGGCGATTCCCGCCGAGGAAGTGCCGCTGCGCACGGACATGCTCGTCTACGGGGTGCATTCCCTGCCGGTCGCGTGGTCGGCGAGCGCTACCGGAACCGGGGCAGCCTCAGCGTGAGCGCGGCCGTCGTGAGCCAGGCCAGCAGGTCGGGCAGCGGGATGCGGGAGAGGCGCTCGGGCCACTCGTCGGCGACGGTGTGGAGCACGAGCTCGTCGTCGGCCGGCCGCACGCCGGTGAGCCGCAGCCCCTTCGGCAGCTCGGGCAGCGGCAGCACGACGGGCCGGATCCGTTTCGGGGCGCGGAACTCCCGCTGTCCGATGTGGAGGGTCGTCGGGGTCAGCACCACGGCGTCCGAGGCGACGGCGGGCGTGAGCGTGAGCCGGCCCCAGCCGGGGCGCTTGGCCCAGCGCACCTGGAAGCCGTCGTCGTGCGGGGTCGCGACGAGATCCGGCCGGGCGTCGGCCACACGTTCGCGCACGACGCTGCCGGGCACGGTGATGTCCAGCTCGACCTCACCCGGAACCACGGTGGGAGTCGGCAGACTGCGCAGGCGGACGTCCTTGGCCAGCAGGACAACGCGGCGCAGCGGGATGGTGCTCGTCGCGGACGTCGGCCACTCGACGTCCTCGGCGACCAGGCGCACGTCGCCGACGCGGCCGGTGGCCAGGCGCAGGGAATCGGCGGGGTATTCGAGTTCGGTCAGGGTGAAGCGGGCTTCGCCGCCGTTGGCCTTCGCGGTGAGCCGGCGGCCGACGAGCTGTTCGGTGACCGTGCGCGCGAGGGCAGCCGGCGTGGCGGGCACGTTCGGCAGCAGGGAACGACCCGCCGCGGCGGCGAGGCCCGCGATTTCGGGCCAGCCCTCGAACCATCTGCCTTCGCTCACCCGGACATCGTATGGGGCGCGGTAACCGGTCGCTTCCGGCTGTGGCGTTCGCCGCGCTTTTCGCCCGGTGTTGGCGTGAAACACGTTTGACCGGGGCAAAAACGGGTCAGCGGGCGACGAGCCGCGCGATGATCCCGCTCACGACCAGCCAGAACACCGCGGCGAGGCCGTAGTCGAGGATGACCGCGAGGTCGGGGTTGCTCACCGGGAACAGGCCCGGGAAGAACAGCGCGAGCGGGTCGGCCAATGACCGGATGAAGATGAAGAAGCCGTTCGCGGCGTTGGCGCCGGCGAGCAGCATCACCAGGTAAAGCACCTCGATGAACGCGAACAACGCGCCGATTCCGGTGATCACTCGGGCTGCCGTGTTGGTTCTGGTGGAAGTTCGCCATCTGGACATGCTGGTTAATTCCCACTTCCGGGTGAGGGTGAAACGCGTCACCGGTCAAATTGCGCCGGTTGGTCGACGGGGCGCCCGGCTCAGGACCGCAGAGCGACGACTGGTGCCTCGTCAAGCAACGTTGATCAGGTAGTCGGGTTGTCGGATGGGTTGCGCCGGCGGACATGACCGGCGACGGCTGCGGTCTGCGCGGCGTGAGTTCGGACGAGAATGCCGTCCGCGTTGCGCCAAGGGGGCGCTAGATTCGCGCGAGTGCGCACGTTGATCGTCGTGGTGGTGTTGCTCGGGCTGGTGTCGGCGGGGTGCACCCGGTCGGTGGTGCCCGACCAGGGGCCGATGGTGGCCCCGGCGGGGTACTCGCTGCCCAAGGGGGCCGAACAGGAGGTCAGTCCGGGGATGGATCCGGACCTCACGGTCGAGCTGCCGGTGGGCGGTCTGGTCAAGCTGGACTACAACATCGCCCAGCGCGCCCTTGACGGTCGGATCTGGTCGGTGCTCCGGCTGGCCCAGGTGGACGGCGAGACCTCGATCTACCAGGCGGTCGCGCCGGGCAAAGTAGGCTTGGTGATCACTCCGCACGGCTACTCGTGTCCGCCGCGCGCGGCGGACTGCGACGTGGACACCAAAGGGCCGTTGAAGCTCCTGGTGGTCGTGACCCCGACCTGATCGGCGACTCGGAGGGTCGCGCCCGGTGATCACGCAGATCTGCGTTCGCGTGGTGTCATCGATCGTCCGCGATCAGGATGGACACTCGACTCGAAGATCAATTACCGCACCAGCCACCATTGACGAGGCACTAGCCTGACCGCGTGCCCCACACCGCTGAGCCTGCCGAGATCGAGCTGACCTTCCGCCGCGAAGACTGGTACGCCGAGGAGTTCACCGGGCGGCGGTTCGAGCGGTGCGAGTTCCACGACGTCGACCTCACCGAGGCCGTCACTCACGGTGTCTCGTTCGTCGACTGCGTGTTCGGCAACGTGCGCTTCAACGCCTCGAAGCACGTGGACACGGCGTTCACCGGCTGCGGTTTTACGCGCTGCAACCTGTTCGACGCGGAGTTCAGCGGGTGCAAGCTCGTGGGGAGCCGGTTCACCGAGTGCTCGCTGCGGCCGATGAAGGTGCTCGGGGGCGACTGGTCGTTCGCGGGACTCGCGGGCGCGGACCTGCGCGGCGCGACGTTCCAGGGCGTGCGGATGCGCGAGGCCGACCTCACGCGCGCGGACTGCACGGGGGCGACGTTCGCCGACGTCGACCTGTCGGGTGCCGAGCTGCTGGAGGTGAAATTCGGCGGCGCCGAGCTGCGGGGGAGTGACCTCTCAGCGCTCGACCCGGTGCACGCCGAGCTCGGCGGGGCGATCGTGTCGCCTGAACAAGCGACGGTGCTGGTGACATCGCTCGGATTGCACGTTCGCGGGTAGGCTGCGCTGGGCGTTGGAGGGTCAGCGAAAGGAGTCCGCGATGGGTGTCATCACACCGGGGTTCACCGGTCGCGCCCGCGGCGGCAACCCGCGGCTGCCGCCCGGCCAGTACCTCACGGAGGACTTCCCCGTGCTGTCCGCGGGCCCGACGCAGCGCGTGCACCTGGACAAGTGGGAGTTCGCGGTCACCACGGAGAAGGGCGAGAAGCGCTCGTGGTCGTTCCGCGAGCTGACCTCCCTGCCGAGCGAGAAGTTCACCGTGGACATCCACTGCGTCACGCAGTGGTCCAAGCTCGACACGCGCTGGCGCGGCGTGCCCGTGGAGACGCTGATCGGCGACCTCGACACCGAGGCCGACTACGTGCTGGCGCATTCCTACGGCGGCTACACCACCAACCTGCCGCTCGCCGACCTGCTCGACGGGCAGGCGTGGATCGCGTACGAGTACAACGGCAAGCCGCTCACCCCGGAACACGGCGGGCCGGCGCGGCTGCTGGTGCCGCACCTGTACCTGTGGAAGTCGGCGAAGTGGGTGCGCGGGCTGGAACTTGCCACGAAGGACGAGCCGGGCTTCTGGGAGTCCTCCGGCTACCACGACTACGGAGACCCATGGCGCGAACAGCGGTATCAGGGCGACTAGCTTGGCGCGTCGCGAACCTCGCGGAGATCCGCCAGGAGACGGCGACGGCCCGCACCCTCGTGTTCGACGTCCCCGGCTGGCCCGGCCACCTCGCGGGCCAGCACGTCGACGTCCGCCTCACCGCCGCAGACGGCTACACCGCCCAGCGCAGCTACTCCCTCGCCGCGCCCTCCGACGGTGACCGCCTCGAGCTGACGGTGCAGCGCGTCGCCGGCGGCGAGGTCTCGGAACACCTCACGGGCCCCTACGCGGTCGGCGACCCCGTCGAGATCCGCGGCCCGATCGGCGGCTGGTTCGTCTGGCGCCCCACCGACCCCGCCCCCGTCCTGCTCGTCGCGGGCGGCTCCGGCGTCGTGCCGCTGATGGCGATGATCCGCGCCCGCCGCGCTGCCGGGAGCCGCGCGTTGTTCCGCCTGGTGTACTCCGTGCGGACCCCCGCGGACCTCTACTACGCCGCCGAGCTGCGCAAGCCGTACGCCGGCCTGGACGTCACGTACGTCTACACCCGCGAACTCCCCGACGGCGCCCCGGGAATTCCGCGGCGCATCAGCGTCGCCACCCTCAACACGGCCAGCTGGCCGACGGACTTCGGGCCCACCACGTTCGTCTGCGGGCCCACCGCTTTCGTCGAAACGGTGGCCGACGCTCTGCTGGCTTTGGGCCACTCGCCGCACTCGATCCGCACGGAGCGCTTCGGTCCCAGCCGGGACTGATGCGCCTGCCGCGGCTCAGGAGAAGTCGGGTTTGGCGAGCAGCTCCCGAAGCGTCGCGAGCAGCTCGCGCCGGTCCGCCGCACCCAGCTTGGCCCGGATCCGCGCCATGTGGTGTTCGACGGTTTTGCCGGAGATGAACAGCTTGCTGCCGGCCTGTTTGTACGTCAGGCCGTCGACGACGAGGCGGGCGACTTCGAGCTCGCGTTCGCTCAGGGTGCTGAGGCCGGGGGCGGCGCCGGGTTCCGGGGTGGCGGATTCGCGGCGGCCGGTGCCGGCCTGGAACTGGCGGGCGGCTTCGAGGAGCTGGACCATGGCTTTGCGGTCGGACGTGCGGATGGCGGCCTGGCCGGCCAGCCGGGCGGCATCCCAGCAGAGGTCGAGTTCGTGGAGTTCGGCGGCGGCCGCGGAGACCTCGTCGTGGTCGAAGGCGCCGCCGAGGACCGCGAGCCAGCACGTGGCGGCGCGGGCCAGCGCCGCGGGGTAACGGCCGTGGCCGGCGAAGCTCGTCAGGGCGGCCAGCTGGTGGGAAGCGGTGTCCAGGTCTTCCACGGTGATGGCGGCGTGCAGCTCGTGCCAGCACAGGGAGACCGTCCACAGTGGAGGGTTGCCGAGCTCGCCGAGCATGGCGTGGGCGTGGCGCAGCTGCCGCGTGAGCTTCGCGTGCGCGCCGGTGCGGGCGGCGGCGATGGCCAGCTCGCCCAGCGGCAGCAGGGTGAACAGGTCGGTCTGCTGCCGCATCGACGCCTGGTACGCGCGGTCCCACGACTGCTGCAGCCCCACCAGGTCGCTCGCGCGCCGCGCGAGGCCGAGTTCGAGCGTCGCGAAGAAGAGCTCGTCGCGGGCTTCGAGGCGGGTGCCCGCCACGGCGTCGCGGTGTTCGGCGGCGGCCGTGAGGTGCCCGCTGGTCATCGCTACCCAGCCGAGCAACAGCCGGTGCCGCGCGGTGAGCAGGTCGCCGCCGACGTCGCTGGCCAGCGCGCGGTCCAGCACCGATTCGGCCAGCCCCAGCTCACCCGAGTGCAGCCCGACGAGCGCGGCCAGCGCGGCCGGGCTGTCCGGCAGCGGCGCGCCCGTGGCGGCCGGCTCGAGCATCGCGGCCGCCCCGACGAGCGCCGAGAGCGTGTCCGCGCCCTGCCCGCTCACCGAATCGACGACGCCGCCGGCCGTCCGCGCCACGGCACCGGCGAACAACGTCGGCGCCACCCCGGGCACGGGCGCGTCCACCAAGGTCCGTGCCGCGTCCAGCTGGCCGGACCCGACGAGCGCGATCGCCGCGAATGCGTTCGCGGCCCCGCGCCCGGCCCACCGGTACACCTCGGGCCCGCGGGCGTTGTTCCACGAAGGCGCCCAAGCCTCGCCGGGCACGGGCGCGTTGTGGCCGGGCATCGGTCGGGGTGCGCCCCAAGTCGACGCGGTCAGATCCGGCCCGTCACCGTCCCCAGGCGCACAAGCGTCCGCCGCCGCGGCCCACCGGTAGAGCTCCGCACTCCGCGCCAGCTCCCCCCGGTGCGCCAGCACCGTCGCGGCGATCTCCGCCCCGGCGGCCCGCGCCTCGGGATCGTCGCCGCTCAACATCCCGTCACCCAGCCGCAGCGCCGTGTCGAGGTCACCCGACAACGCCGCCGCCCGGGCCCACCCCGTCGTCACGGCCGTGTCGCGCGCCCCCGCCTCGGCGGCGGCTTCGAACAGCCGCGCCGCCAGCTTCGTGTCCCCGGGCAACGCCTCACCCGCGGCCGCCGCGAAGGCAGCCGCCGCGCTCGCACCCGAACTTCCCGTGTCCAGCAACGACTTCGCCAGCTCCAGCACGGGCAACCCGCCCCGCAGCTGGATTTCCACGAGCTGCTGCAACACCGTCAGCCGACGAGCCGGCGGCCCGTACGTGCGCACGGCCTCCGCGGCGACCGGCAACAACCCGTCGTTCGCGTCGAGCAGCCCCGTCGCGCGGGCACCGTCGACGACCTCGGGCAACCGGTCCGGCGCCAGCTCCAGCAAGGCGCACAGCAGGTCGAGATTGCGGCCGGCCCCGGCCTCCGCAGCGATCAAGTACCGCAGCACGTCGTCGTCGAGCTCCGCCAGCTCGGCCCGGAACTCGCCGAGCTGCCCGGTCACCGCCCGCTCCACCAGCCGTGGCACCCCGCCGGTGCGGGAATGCAACGCGGCGGCGGCCGTCCCGTCGACGAGCCGGCCCGTGAGCTGCCGCGCGAGCGCCCCGACCTCCTCGGCGTCCAGCGGCGGCAGCGCCACCTGCCGGGCGAAGGGTTCCGCCAACGCGCGCAACGCTTCCGAACGCGGGTTCGGCCGGTGCGCCAGCACGACCGGTCCCGCCAGCGCCGTAAGTCTCGCCACGTCCTCCTCGCCGAGCTGGTCGGCGTCGTCGACGAGCGTCGCGTCGACGCCGGCCTCGCGGCAGCCCGACTCGAGCGCGCCGAGCAGCGTGGTCTTGCCGTAGCCACCGGGCGCGACGACCACGAGCCGCGCGGGCGTCGCGGTCACAGCCGCCAGCTCGGCGAGGAGCAGGCGCGCAACGGGGTGGACGGCGTCGGTGCCGGTTTTCGCCAGCAGTGCGTTCAACAGTGACCTTCACCGGTGGGGGCCGCGCCCGGGCGGGCGCATGACGTGAGGGACGCGGGGTGGGCCGGGGCGGTTCCCTTGTCCGCCGTGGCTTCGTGGGAGGAGAGAGCGGCGATCAGGACCGAGGAACCGATCGCGAGCACTGCGGCGGCCGCGGCGAGCGGACGCCAGCGGCGCAGCAGTTTCGCGGCGCCTTCGGGCGGGGGCAGTTCGAACGGCGTGATGTCCACCGGCGGCGGGGAGGGCCGCTCGGCGAGCTCGGGTACCGAGTCGACCTTGGGGATCAGGGTCGTCTCCGCGACGGGCTGCTCCCGCCGGGCGGGCGGGCTCATCCGTTGAGCGGCGAGGCTACTGGCTCCGAACGCGGCCGTGAGCGGGGGCTGGGGTGAGGCGAACACGGGGCACGGCAACCGGCCCGGCAACGCCCCCGGCCCGGGTTCGCCGGAGAACACGATGCCCGCCAACGCGTCGGGCAGCACCGAAATCCCGTGGGCGAGCGCGAAAGCCGTGCTCACGGCAGCCGCGGGCGCCACGCCCTCGGTGCTCGTGCGTGCCACCCAGCCGCCCGCGCCGGACGCCGTCGCAAGCGTGACGGTGACGCCGTCGGGCCCGAACTCGCACACCACGGCCGTCTGGTCGCCGGGTCCGGGATCGGGCAGATGGGCATAAAGGGCGCCAATGGAACTGGGCACCAAAGTCACGGCGGCGAAGCCGGATTCACCCAGCGCTCGTCGCAGAAGGTCACGCCGGTAGTCGCCCCAATCACCGGGGTGGGTGACGACGAGGTGGCGGGGTGCTCCTCCCAGTTGAGCGCCCGCGTGCTCCGCGATGCCCTCGACGAGGACTGCGGTGAGTGACTCCGGCGAGAACCGCTCGCCCCCGACGAACACGGGGACGTCGTCGCCGATGCGGCGGTGGAACCCCGTCAGCAAGCGAGACGGAACGCTCGTTCCGGCGCGCGCCGCGGCGTCGCCGGTGAGCAAGTAACCCTCATCGTCCAGGAATAACGCGGTGGCCGCGGCCGGCGAGCTCTCGCCGAGCCACAGCGGTTCAGGGGCGCCCCAGCCGTCGGCAAGCTTCCGGCGGGTGGCGGCGTGGGTCCGGGCGTGGGCGACATCGATGCCGAGCACATAGGGCAACGCCGCTTCCTCCCTTCGTCGCACCGGGACGGGCCAAGGAGAGCAATCCGCCCCCTAGGGGTACGCCATCCTCACCCGTTCGGGTCATCCGGGCAAGCTCGGGTGGGATTTACCCAACCGAGCCCCCGAACGGATGAGCCCGTAACTCCCTAACGATCTCATATCGACCCCCTAACGGCTGAGCGAGCTGCGACTGTTAGTGAACGCCGATGTGAACGGGGGTGCGGAGCCGGTTTCGAGGGGCCGTCCCGGAGGGGTGCGCGGCCGAATCCCCGGGCCCCCGGCGATCCTCACGCGTTCGGGTCACCAACGCCGCGCGAATGTCGGTTTTAACCCCACTGGTGGGCCGATGAGTCACCCGCGCTCCCTAACGGGGAGCAGCCGACCCCCTAACGGTGCAACGCGCGACAACTGGGAGTGAACCCCGATGTGGACCGGGAGCCCCGTCTCTACCTTCATCGGCAACCTGGCCGGGGACGGCCGGGCCAATCCCCCGCAATCAACACCTCTGGAGATCCCCACATGGACCCGGTGCAGACCCTGCACGATTTCACGCTCACCCTGCTCAGCGACCCGATGTCGCTGGCCGCCTTCGCCCAGGACCCGCAGGCCGCCCTGCAGGCCGCCGGCCTCGGCGACATCAGCGCCGCCGACGTGCACGAGGTCATGCCGCTGGTGCTCGACTACATCCCGGTCGACGACCTGGGCTCGCTCGGCAACCTCCCGCAGGCGGGCGACCTCACCGGCGTCCTCGCCGACGGCCCCGCGGGCGCCATCGAGCAGCTGCAGGCGCTCACCTCGTCGCTGGGTCTGCCCGGTGTCGACGGCCTCTCGGTCCCGGCGCTGCCGGCCGTCCCGGGTCTGCCGGCGCTGCCGGCCGTGGGCGAGCTGCCCGCCGTGGGCGACCTCCCGGTCGTGGGCGAGCTGCCCGCCGTCGGCATGCTGTCCGGCGTGACCGACCTGCAGAACACCGCCGCGGGCGTCACCGCCCTCGCGCAGGACCCGACCAGCGCCTTCGGCCTGGTCAACGACCTCTCGGGCGGCCTCGACGCCGGTGCCGTCAGTGGCGCCGTCGCGCAGGTCCAGGACGTTGCCGGCCAGGTCACCGGTGCGGTCGACGGCGGTTCGGCGCTCCACGCGAGCGACCTGCCTGTCGCCGGTGGCGCCATGGCTCCCGTGGGTGGCCTGACGAGCAACCTCGCCCAGGCCGCCGGCGGCGTCGAGGGTCACGTCAGCGACCTCGCGGGCTCCGTCACCGACCAGGTCGGCAACCTCACCAACGGCCTCGGTGCCGGCGGCCTGGACCACGCCGTGGGCGGCGTGACCAACGAGGTTCAGGGCCTCACGCACTCGGTCGTTCCGGACCTGGGCGGCGAGCGCGCCGACACCCACACCGGCACCGACGCGCACACGGGCACCGACGCCGGTCTCGGCGCGGTGCACGACACCGTCTCGACCGTCACGGACCTGGGCCAGCACACGCTGGGCATCGACCTCCAGGCCGGCGCCGAGACCAGCCACGGCGGCGGCGGGCTCGACCTGCACCTGTGATCCACAGGCATTGACGGGAGTGGCTCCGCGGTCTGGGTGCGACCGCGGAGCCACCACCCGGTTCGCTTACTCCTCGTGCACGGGGGACACTCCTTCGACGTGACCGCTTCCGCTTGGCTCGAAGTGCTCGACGAGACCTTGGACGCCTGCCGGTCCCACGGCCGCGAAGACTTGGTGCAGCGCCTGCGCCGGCGCCGCGACCGGCCGCCAGGCGCGACCCGAGTCGCCGTGCTGGGTTTTCCCAAGCAGGGCAAGGGCTACCTGGTCAACGCCGTGCTCAACGCACCCGTCTGCGCCGTCGGCGACGCCGCGACGCCTGCCGTGCCGGTCGAGATCGGCTACTCCGCCGAACCCGCCGCCACGCTCGTGGGCCGCGGCAACGAACGCGTACCCGTGCCGGTCGAAAAGCTGACCGGTGAACTCGGCGCACGCCCCCCGGGCTCGCTGCGCCGCGTGGAGGTCGGGGTGCCGCGCGAACTGCTTTCGGCGGGCCTCGTGCTCGTCGACACCCCCGCGATCGGCGACCCGCGCTCGCCGCGCACCGCCGCCGCCCTCGACGTGCTGGCCGACGCCGACGCCGTCGTGCTCGTCTCCGACGCCACCACCCCGCTCAGCGAGGCGGAGGTCGCGCTCGCCCACCACGTCCGCACGTGGTGCCCCCACGTCGTGGTCGCCCTGACGAAGATCGACGTCTGCGCGAGCTGGCGCGCCGTCGCCGAACGCGACCGCGCGCTGCTGGCGGGCGCCGGCATCGACTCGCCCGTGCTGCCCGTGTCGGCCACCGTGCGCATGGCCGCGGCGAAGGCGGGGGACCAGGACCTCAACTCGCGCTCCGGTTTCCCCCCGCTGCTCACGTGGATCGCCGAGCAGGCCGCGCGGCCACCCGAGCACACGAGCGCCGTGCTGGCGGCCCTGAGCGTGCGTGCGGCGACCGCTGAGCTCGTGGAGACGCTGCGGGCCCGTGCGGAGCTCGCCGGGCAGGACGCGGGCGTGGACCAGACGACCCTGCTGCACCGCGCGCAGCGCAAGGCCGACGAACTGCGCAAGCGCAACACCCGCTGGCAGAACCTGCTCGCCGACGAGATCGGCGACCTGCAGTCCGACGCCGAGTACGACCTGCGCGAGCGCACCCGCAAGATCGTCGAGACCATCGACGAGACCTTCGACAAGGGCGACCCGGTGAAGGTGTGGGACGAGTTCGGGCCGTGGCTCGACAAGACGCTGGCCGAGGCCGTGGAGACGAACTACAACTTCACCGCCGACCGCGCGGAGTGGATCGCGCAGGCCGTCGCCGCGGCGTTCGGGGCGCAATACGACCTGCACGACCTGCGGCTCGGGGAGTCGGGCGCCGAGCTGATCGCCGACGTCCGCCAGCCGCGCATCGAGGGGTTCAAGATCGGGCAGAAGCTGTTCACGGGTCTGCGTGGTTCCTACGGCGGTGTGCTCATGTTCGGCCTCGTCACGAGCCTCGCCGGGCTGCCGCTGATCAACCCCGTCTCGCTCGGCGCGGGCGCGGCGTTCGCGGCGAAGACGATCAGCGACGAAGGCGGCATGCGGCTGCAGCGCCGCCAGGCGGTGGCGAAGATGACCGCGCAGCGCCACGTCGACGACGTCTTCCTGCGCTTCTCCAAGGAGTGCCGCGACGCCATCCGCAGCGTGCAGCGGAAACTGCGGGATCACTTCACGGGGCTGGCCGAGGAGCTGGCCGACCAGCTCGCGCGGGAACGCGAGACGATCATCGCCGGCTCGGCCGAGCGGGAACGGCGGATGGTGAAGCTGCGCCGCGAGATCGAGCGTCTGGCCGGTCTGCACCAGCGCGCCGGCGAGCTGGGTGTGCTCGCTGGCCGCGCGCCGAGGGAGCTGCCGGCGTGACCGAGGACGTCCGCGGCCTGCTGGCCGAAGCCGGCGGGCTCTACCGCGACAGCCCGCGCGCGGCCGCGTCGCTGCACGAAGCCTTCAACCACCTGGACGAACCGCTGCGCGTCGGCATCACCGGTGCGCCGGGCACGGGCAAGTCGACGCTCGCGGCGGCGCTCGGCGAAACGCGGTCGTTGCGCGATCTGACGTTGGTCGACGACCCGTCCGCCTCGGTGCTGACCGACGCGACCGTGCGGCTGCTGCGTCACCTGGAGCCCGACGAGCTGGCGAGCACGCACCCGGCCGCGCGCTCGGCGTTCGCGCGGCAGACGGCCGTGGACACGGTCCTGGTCCTCGCGCGCGCCGACGAAACGGGAGCGGGCCGCATCGACGCGCTGCTCACGGCCAAGCAGCTGGCGCGCCGTGCGTGGCGCGAAGACCCGCTGTGCAGCGGGGCGCAGGGCGTGATCGCCGTGGCCGCGCAGCTCGCGTACGGCGCCCGCGCGTTCACCGACGACGAGTTCGAGCTGCTGGCCGCGTTCGCCGCCGTGCCGCGCGAGGAGCTGGAGCGCTACCTGCTGTCGGTGGACGCGTTCACCGATCCCGCGTTCCCAGGGCCGGTTTCGGTGGACACGCGGCGTTCGCTGGTTTCGCGGTTCGGGTTGTTCGGGGTGAAGTTGGCGCTGACGTTGATCCGCACGGGCAGCGACAGCCGCGTGAAGCTGTCCACCGAGCTCGTGCGGCGCAGTGGCCTGGGGGAGCTGCGGGACACCGTCGCGGGGTGCTTCGCGGCGCGCGCTGAGGCGCTGAAGGCGCGTACGGCCGTGGTGCGGCTGGAGACCGTGCTGCAGAACGAACCGCGGCCGGGCAGTGACCGGCTGGAGGCGCGCGTAGAGCGCTTCGCCGCGACCGCCCACGACTTCACGGAGCTGCGCCTGATCGCCGACATCCGCGGCGGCCGGACCGCGCTGTCCGGCGAGCCCGCGGACGAGGCTGTGCGGCTGCTGGGTGCGCAAGGGACGACGCCGGAGGAACGTCTGGGCCTCGACTTCGAGACGGACCCGCGGGAGGTCTACGCCGCTGGCGCGGACGCCGTGCTGCGGTGGCGGCACGAGGCCGAGCGGCAGGACCGCCCGCCGGCCGAGCGCGCGGCCGCGCACGTGGTGGTGCGCAGCGCCGAAGGGGTGCTGGCGCTGTTCGCCTGAGCGAGTTTCCCCTGGCCGGGGTGTTGACGGCGGGGGATTCGGCGTCGCACCATAGAGCACTCTATGGCGCTGGTGCCTGCGAAGGGAGCCGCAGCATGGCTGTCGACGAACGTCCCGACTTTCGTCTGCTGGGAGACGTGCTCGAGCACTGGGCGCGCGAGCGGGGCGACGAGCCGGCGGTGACCTTCGGCGGCGTCACGCGGACCTGGGCGCATTTCGAGGAGCGCGTGCGGCGGCTGTCCGCTGCGCTGGCGGCTGACGGCGTCGGGCGCGGCGACCGGGTGGCGTTCGTGGACAAGAACCACCCGGCGTGCCTTGAGGTGTCCTTCGCGGTGGCGGCGCTGGGGGCGGCCAACGCGATCGTGAACTGGCGCCTTTCGCCCGACGAACTGGCGTACATTCTCGCGGATTCCGGTGCGGAGATCGTGTTCGTCGGGGCGGAGCTGGTGCCGGTTCTGGAGGGGATCCGGGATCGGCTTCCTGCTTTGCGGCAGTTCGTTGTCGTGGGCGGGGACTCCGACGCTTTCGAGGCTCTTGTTTCGGCGGGTGATCCGTCCTCTGTGGACTTGCCTTCGGTTGGCGAGGACGAGGGTGTGCTCGTGATGTACACCAGCGGTACCACGGGATTCCCGAAGGGCGCCGTGCTCACTCACCGCAGCGTGCTGACGCACGGCACCGCGGTGGGCACGGCCTTCCCGATGGCCGACGGCGACAAGAACCTCGTGGCGATGCCGCTTTTCCACGTCGGCGGAACCTGTTACGCCATCCTGGGTTTCCTCACCGGCCTGCCGACGATCATGACCCGCGAACCGGACGCCCCGTCGCTGTTCGGCGCGCTGGCCGCGGGGGCGACGCACGCCTTCCTCGTGCCGGCGGTCGTCGGCGCGATCGTGCAGGCGGGGGAACAGGCGATCGCCGGGTTCTCCCGGCTGAAGTACCTCGGTTACGGCGCTTCCCCGATGCCGCTCCCGCTGCTGCGCACGGCGCTGGCCGCGTGGCCGGACATGGAGTTCGTGCAGGTGTACGGCATGACTGAGTTGTCCGGCGCCGTAACGACTCTCGACGGCGTCGCGCACCGCGACGCGTCTCGCCCCGAGCGTCTGGCTTCGGCCGGCACGCCGGTGCCCGGGGTCGAGGTGCGGATCGTCGACCCGGCGACGTTGGAGGACGCCGAGTCGGGCGAGGTGTGGATCCGCACGGACCAGCGGATGTCGGGCTACCTGGGCAAACCCGAGGCCTCCGCCGAGACGATCGTCGACGGCTGGGTGCGCACGGGCGACATCGGCCGCGTCGACGACGGCGGGTTTGTATTTCTCGAAGACCGCGTGAAGGACATGATCATCACCGGCGGCGAGAACGTCTATTCGCCCGAGGTGGAACGCGTGGTGGCCGAGTTCCCCGGCGTTGCGGAGGTCGCCGTGATCGGCGTGCCGGACGAACGGTGGGGCGAACAGGTGAAGGCCGTGATCGCGCCGATGCCGGGCGAGGTGGTCGACGTGGACAAACTGCTGGAGTTCTGCCGGGAGCGCTTGGCGCACTTCAAGTGCCCGGCCAGTGTTGACGTTCTTGAGGCATTGCCGCGCAACGCGACGGGGAAGATCCTGAAGCGCTCGCTGCGGGAGCCCTATTGGCGGGATCGGGACCGCAACGTCTGATGGCCGCGGTGACCCGGGAGCAGTATTTCGAGGCGGCGCTCGGCGTGCTCGCCGGTGATGGTTTCGCCGGTTTGAACGTCGGCCGTTTGTGCCGCGATCTGGGTGTGACGAGCGGGTCCTTTTATCACCATTTCGGCGGCTGGTCGGCGTTCGTCGAGGATCTACTGGTCTTTTGGGAGAACCGGCAGGTTTTGATCCTGGCCTCGGGTTCGTTCGGCCAGGCCGGCCCTGCCGCAGACTTCGCGGCGCTGATGGAACTGACACTCGGCCTGCACCACAAGGCCGAGGCAGCGATCCGCGCCTGGGCGGCCAACGACGAGGCCGTGCGCGCGGCCCAGAAGCGGGTGGACGACGCCCGGCTGAAGACCGTGGGGCGCGCAGTCAAGGGTTTGGTGGGCGATGCCGCCCTCGCTCGCACCCTCACCGCCCTCGGCCTGGCGATGCTCGTGGGACACCAGCAACTCGCGGCCGCCGGTGAGGACACGGATCTCGCCGCCTTGATCGCGGAGTACACCTGGCTGGTGCACGCCCGCGCCTAGGCGTTGCCGATGACCTTCCTGACGCGGATCTCCAACACCACCCGCTTGGGATTCGGCTTCGGCTGACGGTACCTCGCGGCGTACCGGTTTTCGGCGTCCTTGACGGCTTCCGGATCGTCGCGGAGGACCATGAGTCCTTCCAGTGTCGACCAGATGGGCCCTTCGAGCTGGCACACCGCCGCCGCTACGCCACCCTCGCCCGCGGCCTTGGCGAGGCGCGCTTTGTGGGAGTCGGAAAACGTGATGACCCTCGCCACGCCCGCCTCGAAGTCGACGGTGACTCCCACCGCCACGACGTGCGGCGTGCCGTCCGGCCGGACCGTGGTCAGGGAGGCGAGCCTCCGCTCGGTCCAGAAGGCCCGGAACTCGTCGCTGCGCGCGGTCAGATCGATCTCCATGCCGGCCACGCTAGCTGGCTGGGTGGTCAGTACCGGGCGGGGGCTAGGTTCTCGCGCACGGGGCCGGCCACCCTTGGCGCGCCGATCTTCCCAGCCATGTGCTTGATCGCGGCCAACGCCGTTGCATTGCCAACTTCTACCGGGACTGCAACGAAGGTACCGACCCTGGCTTGGGTCTTTTCGGTGCATTGACAACCCCCCACTCGGGCTGCAACGAGATCTTCTTCAACATTCTTTCCCCCGGCCCCCCCGATTCTTTACCTTCTCTACCGTAGAACGATAGAAAAATCGGGGTGGTGATAGGTGCATTTCTTTTCCGCCGGGTCTATCCCGTGATCGGTGTTTCCGGCGGGTCGGTCAGTAGGTTTCGGCTCCCGGCCAGCGGTCACCGAACGTGATGGCGAACGCGTTGATCACGGGCTTCCAACGCATTGTCCACCTGGCGCGCCCGGTCCCCGTCGGGTCCAGGCTGCGTGTCACAAGATACAGACACTTCATCGCGGCCTGCTCGGTGGGGAAATGCCCGCGCGCACGGATCGCCCGCCGGTAGCGGGCGTTCAGTGATTCGATCGCATTCGTCGAGCAGATCATGCGCCGAATTTCAACATCGTAGTCCAGGAACGGTACAAACTCTTCCCACGCGTTGCGCCACAGTCGAATCATCGCACCATACTTTTTACCCCATTTCTCGTCGAGTTCGTCCAATGCGGCAAGCGCCGCGTCAGGATTGGGTGCGGTGTAGATGGGTTTAATATCCCTCTTGATCTCGTCCCAGTTCTGCCGCGCCGCCAACCGGAACGTATTGCGGATCAGGTGAACGATGCACGTCTGAACGATGGTTTGCGGCCACACGTTCGCAACAGTCTCCGGGAGGCCTTTGAGACCGTCGCAGACGAGGAAGAACACGTCACGAACGCCCCGGTTCTTCAGGTCGACCAGAACGCTCATCCAGAACTTCGCGCCCTCGCCGCCGACGCCCATCCACAGGCCCAGCACGTCCTTGTGCCCGTCCACGGTCACGCCGATGGCCGCGTAGACCGGGCGGTTGGCGACCTGCCCGTCCCGGACCTTGACGTGGATCGCGTCAATGAACACCGCCGCGTAGATCACATCGAGCGGGCGGCTGGCCCATTCCTGCATCTCGGCTATCACTTTGTCGGTGATCCGCGATATCGTCTCCTTGCTCACCGACGCCCCATAAATCTCACCGAAATGCGCGGCTATTTCGCCAGTGGTCATCCCTTTCGCATACAACGACAACACGATCTCGTCCACATCGGCAAGCCGACGCTGCCGCTTCTTCACGATCTGCGGCTCGAACGTGCTTTCCCGATCCCGCGGCACCTCGACCCGCACCTCGCCGACTGCGTCCGAGATCACGGTCTTCGGCCGACTACCATTTCGCACATTGGTCGATTCCCGGTCCGGGTCGACCTGGTTCTTCTCGTGCCCGAGGTGCTCGGTCATTTCCTCGTTCAATGCCGTTTCCAGCACGTTCTTGGTGAACAGCTTCAGCAGCCCGTCCGGGCCGGTCAACGCCAGCCCACGCGCCTTGGCCTCGGCCACCATCGCCGCCGCAGCGGCCTGCTCCGGCGACAGCTGCGCCGGCTTCTCGTCACGCTTGCGTCGACTCACAAGGTCCGATGTCATCACTCACAGTGCCCATCCCGCCGGACCTCAGCCCGGCGTGTCGGGCCGGAAACACCGATCTTGGAACAGTCCCTTTCCGCCTTAGGCGGGCTTTTCTTTGGGTGAAGAAGATCGCCGGAGGCGAAAAGACAAAACACGCTTGGCGAGAGCTCCCCGAAGCCGACAATTATGGCCACGGTTCGGGGCTGGTTGTCAAGGCGGGAAAGCGTACCTTGACAACCAGCCCCGAACCGCGCTGAGGCTTCTTGTCGGGGAGCCGGGAGGGGAAGGGGAGGGGAAGGGGAAGGGGGGTGGGAGGTCTCCCGCGGTTGGGAGGGCCTGTTGCGTTTTGTGGTGGGGGAAAGGTGTGGCTTGTGTGGTGGGGAACCAGGGGGTGGTTGGGAAGGGGGCTCCGTTTCGGAGGCCCTGTTGCGTTGCGTTGTGCGTACGGGTGCCTTGAGACGTGGGGGATGGGTTGTGTTGTGAGAGGTGGGTCAACTCAGCAATGCTGAGGTGGGTTACGTCTTGGGAGTGGGCCGAGTCGCATTGCCAGGGTGAGTCGCCTAGCGTTGCCGAGGCGAGCCGCCCAGCATCGCCTCGGAGGGTCAACTCGCGTTGCCCCCATGAGCCGGACCCAGCGAATCCCACAGCGAATCAACCACCCCCACCAACCACCCTCACCCTGCCTCGCACCACGAAACCCCCAACAACAACCCCACCCCATATCCCACTCAGCGACAAACCCCCATCCCCCATCCAGCCGCCCCCATACCCCCAAACCCCAGCCTCCACCCCGTCAACCTGCGAAAACTTCGAGCGAAACTCCCCGGAGTCGTTCACACTGTCCGTATGGGACCACAGCCGCGGACGTTCGATGAGCTCTGTCGTGCCTTGGACCGGGGGCGGCGGTTCAAGTACCTGCCGTTCTGGGGGCACCGGCCGGAGCCGGGTTGGCGGATCGGGGCCGGGTGTCTGAGCCAGTGGTGGCCGGCGGGGTTCGAGGTGGACGGGCGGCTGTTCGCGACCGCGGAGCACTACATGATGTGGCGGAAGGCGAGGCTGTTCGGGGACGAGGGCGCGGCGCAGCGGATTCGGGTGGCGCCGCATCCGGGCGCGGCGAAGGCCCTCGGTCGCGAAGTAAGAGGCTTCGACGCCGAAGTGTGGAACGCCAGCCGGTTCGACATCGTCGTGGAGGGGAACGTGGCGAAGTTCGGGCAGAACGCCGGGCTGGCCGAGTTCCTGGCCAACACGGGGGAGCGCGTGCTCGTGGAGGCGAGCCCGGTGGATCGAGTGTGGGGGATCGGGCTGGCGCCGGACGACCAGCGCGTGGGCGAGCCCCGCGCGTGGCGGGGGCTCAACCTACTGGGGTTCGCGTTGATGAAGGCGCGTCAGGACGTGGGGACGCGAGGGCGCAAGCCGGCGGCCTCGTAGATCGCGTCGACGACGGTCATGGTTTCGATGGCGTCCGAGGGGGGCGTCAGGTTCGGCACCTCGCGCAATACCGCGTCGGCGAAGGCTTCCAGTTGGTAGGCGTACGAGGGCCGGTGGGAGAAGCGTTCCACTGAGCGGGAATCGCCGCGTCGAATGGACAGGCGGTGCCAGAACTGCGGTGAGAGCGGGTTGATCGCCCGCAGCTCGCCGCCGCTGCAGACGACGCGGGCGCTGATGCGCAGGACGTCCGACGACCACAGCGAGGCGCGCACGCGGCCCGTCGCGCCGGACGGGAAGCGCAAGGACGCCGTCATGGCGCGGTCGATTTCCGGGGAACGCAGCTTGGCGCGGGCATCCACAACAGACGGGGTCGCGCCGCCCAGCACGCGTGCCATGTGGACGGCGTAGCAGCCCGCGTCCATGGTGGCGCCGCCCGCAAGGGACAGGTTGTAGCGGATGTCCTTGAAGCGCGGCAGCGGGAAACACACCGCGGTCTCGATGTGCTGCACCTCGCCCAGCTCGCCGGACGCCAGCAGTTCCTCCATGCGTCGCGTGAACGGGTGGTAGCGGTAGTGGAAGGCCTCCATCACCACGAGCCCGGCCGCCTCGGCCGCGTCGGCGACGAGGCGGGCCTCGGAAGCGTTGGCGGTGAAGGGTTTCTCGCACAGCACGTGCTTGCCGGCGGCCATGGCGGCGAGGGTCCAGCGGCCGTGGAGGCCGTTGGGCGTCGGGTTGTACACGGCGTCGATGGACGGGTCCGCGAGCAGCTCTTCGTAGGTCGCGTGCACCTCGGGGATGCGGTGCTTCGTGGCGAACTCGTGGGCGCGCGAGATGTCGCGCGCCGCGATGGCCGCGATGTCGACGTCCGGGTTCTCCCGGGCCGGCTTGAGCAGGGCTTCCGGGACGATTCCCGCGGCTCCGAGCACTCCGATGCGCATGATCGAACCTTAGCGGACCAGCGGACTTCAACTGGTTGTTGACCACTTCAACAGCCGGTTGTACCGTTCCGCCCACCACGACGCCCTGGAGGTCCCCGATGCCGTCGCCGTCCCGTACCCGCGCCTGGCAGGCCGCCCTGCTGACCGGTGCGCTCGCCCTCGTCACCGCGGCCTGCGGAGGTGGTCCCGACGGCGCCGGCGGCGCGCAGCAGCCGGCCGGCGCGGGAGCCTCGCCCATCCCGGACAACGCCGCGCTGATCGCCGCGGTGAAGCCCGACGCGCAGCTCACCGCCGCCCTGCCGGCCGCCGTCGCACAGGCCAAGACGCTGCACCTCGCGTCGAACATCCAGTCGGCGCCCAACAACTTCTACTCGAGCGACGGCAAGACGCCGATCGGCTACGAGGTGGACCTGGCGAAGGCGATCGGCGCGAAACTGGGCGTCACGGTGTCGTATCAGGACATGGCGTTCGGCTCGCTGATCACGAGCCTGCAGTCCGGCCGCGTGGACTTGACCATGGCGGCGATGAACGACACCAAGGAACGCCAGCAGCAGATCGACTTCGTCGACTACTTCTCCTCCGGCATCACGATCATGGTCCGCAAGGGCAACCCCGACGACATCACGGGCCCGGACACGTTGTGCGGCAAGAACGTCGCCGTGGTGCAGGGCACGAGCCACCAGAAGTTCGCCGCCGCGCAGAGCACCGAGTGCACGCAGGCGGGCAAGCCGGCGATCACCGTCACGGCCACCGACTCCGACACGCAGAACCAGAATCAGCTGCGCACCGGCCGCGTCGCCGCGATCCTCAACGACCTGCCCAGCGCCGTCTACATCTCGCGAACCGCGGGTGACGGCAAGTTCTTCGAGGTTGTGCCGGGCGCGCCGATCGAGGGCGGGCCGTACGGCATCGGCTTCACCAAGACCAACACGAAGCTGCGCGACGCCGTGAAGCAGGCGCTGCAGGAGCTCGTCGCAGACGGCACGTACGGCAAGATCCTGCAGGCCTGGGGCGTGGAGCAGGGCGCGGTCAAGGAGGCGGCCGTCAATGGCGGGAGCTGAGCCGCTGCCGATCGTCCGGCTGAAGCACTGGGGCCGCTGGGTTTCGGCGGTGGTCATCGTCGCCCTGCTCGTGCTGCTGGGGTTCGCGCTCGCGCAGGCCCAGATCGAGTGGGACTCGGTGCCCGACTTCGTGTTCTACCGTGTGATGGCCGTCGGGTTGCTCAACACGGTGGTGCTCGCGGTGATCTCGCAGGCCGTGGCCATCGTGCTCGGTATCCTGATCGCCCTGTTGCGCCGCAGCGCCAACCCGGTGGCGAAATGGTTCGCGGCCGCGTACATCTGGCTCTTCCGCGGGCTTCCGGTGCTGCTGCAGATCCTCATCTGGTACAACCTCGCGCTGATCTTCCCGACGATCTCGATCCCGCTGCCCTTCGGCGGTTACCTCGTCCACGAGCAGACGAACGTGCTGATCAGCGCGTTCACCGCGGCGCTGCTCGGCTTGGCATTGAACGAGAGTGCCTACATGGCCGAGATCGTGCGCGCGGGGCTGACCAGTGTGGACGTCGGGCAGACCGAGGCCGCGAAGTCCATCGGCATGACTCCGGGCGCGACGCTGCGGCGCGTGGTGCTGCCGCAGGCCATGCGCGTGATCATCCCGCCGACCGGCAATGACTTCATCAACATGCTCAAGGGCACCTCGATGGCGTCGGTGATCGGCGTGACCGAGCTGATCCACGCGGCCAACAACATCTCGTCCAACAACCTGCTGGTCATGGAAACGCTCATCGCGGCCGCGATCTGGTACATGGTCGTGGTGACGGTGGCCGGCGTCGGGCAGCACTACCTGGAACGCTCGTTCGGCGCCGCCGATCGCGGGCCCGCGGCGAGGGTGGGGAAGGCGTTGCGGGGGATGCCGCTGGTGAGGAGTGCCCGTGTCTGAGCCATTGCTGCGTGCTGTGGGGGTGCGCAAGAGCTACGGGAACACCGAGGTACTCAAGGGCATCGACCTCGAAGTGCGCCGGGGGCAGGTGGTGTGCTTGCTCGGACCGTCGGGGGCGGGCAAGAGCACGTTCCTGCGCTGCCTCAACCACCTGGAGACGATCGACGCCGGGCAGGTCTGGGTCGACGGCGAGCCGATCGGCTTCCGGCTGCGCGGCGGGAAGCTGTATGAACTGCGCGAAAAGGACGTCGCGCGACAACGGCGGGACATCGGCATGGTGTTCCAGCGGTTCAACCTGTTCGGGCACCGGACGGCGCTGCAGAACGTGATCGAGGGACCGGTGCGGGTGCTCGGGATGAACCCGTCACGGGCCCGCGAGGAGGCGTTGGAGCTGCTGGACCGCGTGGGGCTCGCTCATCGCGCGGACGCGTACCCGGCGCAGCTTTCCGGTGGGCAGCAGCAGCGTGTTGCGATCGCGCGGTCGCTGGCGATGAAGCCGAAGCTGATGTTGTTCGACGAGCCGACGTCGGCGCTCGACCCGGAGCTGGTAGGGGAGGTGCTGGCGGTGATGGGTACGTTGGCGCGGGAGGGGATGACGATGGTGGTCGTGACGCACGAAATGGCCTTCGCCGCGGAGGCGGCGGACGAGGTGGTGTTCCTCGCCGACGGCGCGGTGGTCGAGACGGGCCCGCCCGAGACCGTGCTGAAGAACCCGGCGCACGAGCGCACCCGCCAGTTCCTCGCGCGGGTCCTCTCGTGACGCGGATCTCGCCCCGGTACCTGCTGCAGTTCGACGAGCCCGCCGGCTACCTCGACTTCGCGCGGTTCGGGCCGCCGTCGCACGCGGTGCTCGACACCACGGCGAGCCTGCTCGAAGCGGCGACGAAGGCCGGGCCGTCCACTGTGGACGAGCTGATGCGCCAGGAGACGCGCGCGAAGGCGGCCGCGGCGCGGCTGTGCGGGAGCGACACCGACCACACCGTGCTGCTGCCGCACACGAGCCTGGGGTTGTTCCAGGCGGCGTTCAACTCCCACGGCGAGGTGCTGGTCTCGACGGGGGAGTTCCCGGCGAACACGTATCCGTGGGCGCGCGCGTCCCAGGCCGGGCGGGTGCGGGTTCGCCGCTTGCCCGCCGGGTTTGTCACGCCTTCCCGGGTTGCCGAAGCGCTGACGCCCGAGACGACGGTGGTGTCGGTGAGCGCCGTCGACTTCCGCACCGGCTACCGCGCCGACCTCGCCGCGTTGCGCGAGGTGGTGGGCGATCGGCTGCTGGTCGTCGACGGGATCCAGGGCTTCGGCGTGATCGAGGCGCCGTGGGAGGTCGCGGACGTGCTCGTGGTCGGCGGCCAGAAGTGGCTGCGCGCCGGCTGGGGCACGGGCTTCGCGGTGCTGTCCGACCGTGCGCTGGAGCGCATGGACCCGATCCTGTCCGGCTGGACGGGCGCGCGCGACCCCGGCCTGTTCGACGACGAGATCCACCCCGCCGACACGACCGCCGCGGGCTGGTCGATCTCGAACCTGAGCCCCATCACGTCCGGTGCCTTCGCGGCGGCTCTGGAGCTGGTGGAGGAGGCGGGCGTCGGGGCGATCGCCGGTCGGATCGGCGAACGCGTGGACGCCTTGGAGGAAGTGCTGCTGTCGCTGGGCGCTTCGGTCGTGTCCGCGGTGGACCGCCGGGCGGGGATCCTGGCGTTCGAGCTGCCCGGCCACCCGGCGGAACAGGTGGGTGCGGCATTGTCGGCGGCCGGCATCGCGGCAACGGTCCGGCCGGAACACGTCCGCCTCTCGCCGCACGCGTCAACGCCGGTTTCCGCCGCCGAGGCCGTCCGGTCCGCTTTGGACAGTCTCCTGCGCCCGCGTACCTCGGTAACTTTCCCGTCGGTGGTTTCGGGTGGTGCGACGCCCGCGTTGCTCACCGCCCTGATCCCCGCCGTCGACGGCCTGGCCGCCATGCTGGGCCCCGGCAACGAGGTCCTGCTCCACGACCTGTCCCGCCTGCCCGACTCCATCGTCGCCATCGCGGGCGACGTCACCGGCCGCACCGCCGGCGGGCCCATGACGGACCTCCTGCTCGGCCTCGTCCGCCGCGGCACCACGCAGGACCTGACCAACTACCGCACTCACGGCCCGGACGGCCGCGCGATCCGCTCGTCCACCCTCTTCCTCCGCGACGCCGACGGCGTGGCAGTCGGCTGCCTGTGCGTGAACAGCGAAACGTCACCGTCCTCGGACGCGGCTGCCTCGCGGCCCGAGACCTTCCCGCCCGACGTCGACAGCCTGCAACGCTTCCTGGTCGACCGCGCCATCGGCAAGGCGGGCATCCCCGTGGACCTCATGAAGAAGCGCCACAAGGCCGCCGTCGTGCGCGAACTCGACGAGGCGGGGTTCTTCCTCATCAAGGACGCGGTGGACCACCTGGCCACCCACCTGGACGTGACCCGGTACACGATCTACAACTACTTGAATGAGATCAGAGCCTGAGCCCGCGCGCCGTCGGCTGGTCGGGACGGACGGTGCAGCGACCACAGGCTCGCCCGTGGCCGCTCGGTGACCGGCCACGGCCTCCGCGGCCGAGGTCGCGCGGGTGGAGGCGGGGTGGGTTGAGGGACCCGGGGGTCTCGACTGAGGTCGGGTACGCCTGCCGTCGGCTACTTCAAGAACACCGCCACCATGGCTCCTGGGTCATGCCGCCGCAGGTCCTTCCTCATCGGCCAATCCGGGCAGCCACCCGCTCAGGGTTTTGAGCAGCCGCTTCTTCACTGCGTCGGTCAGCGACTTCGTGAGTGGATCAACGCAGTAGGTCACCACGGCCTCGTGGCGCTCTGGAGACTTGCAGATCAGCACCGCCAGAACCCGGACCACTGGCAGAAGCTTCTTGAACCCGTTCAGAGCTGCCAACGGAGGGGCCAGTGGCTGCAGCAGGTTCCACATACTCTTGACCGCCGTCTTCACCACGATCTCTTCGAGCGGCAAACGTCGATGCGCCTTTCGTGACGCCAGGATGAGGTTGGTGGCCCGGTCAGGGATGCCATCGACGGCCTTCACGCCTTCGTCGATGAGGTGCGCGAACTGTGCGAGGAGGTCGCACCAGAAGTGGTCGGCGAGTGCCACCTTCGTCGAGTCCGGAAGCGGCCCCGGGTAGGCCTTCTCGACGTCCTTGAGGACGACGTCAGTCAGTGCTTTGCCGAGCCGTTCGATCTCGTCGACCCTGGAACTCGGGGGTGGGGGTGGCCCATCGTGGCCGCCGCCGTGGTGGAGTTCCGCTCGTGGATCCGGAGCGGTCGGACTGGGCTTCACGGCAGGCTGATGACTTCTGATCGGGCTCGCTGCGCGCGGACTCTGGCCCACGTCCTCCGCTGCCGCATTCGGTCCTTCTGCTACGGGGCGGGCTGATCCGTGTGCCGTTTTCGGAAGACGTTTCCCGTGACGCTGTGCGTAGTCATCGGCTAGATGATCGATGATCTCGGCTACGGCGGTGTCGATCGCCGCGGCCTTCTCCTTGTACGTGCTCCGATGTGGTCGATTGTTTTTCTGGGTGGCAGCGTTCCACGCCTCGTCGGCCTCCTTTCGCAGCTTCGCGCGATCCTGGGGGTCTGTGGCCTTGGCCAGCGTCATCGATCCGGTCCAGCCATGCAGTGCTCCACAGCACCCTCGACATTCGCACGTGCGGCTCCCGGATCGTCCGCAGCTCGAGTTATGCGCCATCGCTCCCCTTCGGCCCCCTCGGCAATCCCTTGATCGTCCTCGGGTATTCACCGCTGTTCGTACCGCTGAGTCGGTGAATCGCGCCTGGTAGCGCAAAAATACAATGGCAACACAAATGGCGTAACGTGCGAAAAGAAAAGCCCCGGCGATGATTACCGCCGGGGCTTGATGATACGCGTGTGGGTTACTTCAAGAACGCCTCCACCGCATCAACCGCCGCCGAAATGCCGCCGTGGGCGTGGATTTCCGTGGACAACGACGACAGCCGTGCGGCCATCTCGGCGGAGCCCGCGACCTCGGCGACCGCCGAACGCAAGGAAGCAGCGGTCACCGACGAAGCCGGCAAGTGTCGCCCCACTCCGAGCGTCTCGAGTTGCGCCGCGTTGCCGAATTGGTCGGCGGCCTGCGGGATGGCCACGGTGGGGACGCCGTACCACAGCGCTTCCGTGCAGCTGCCCATGCCGGCGTGGGTGATGAACGCCGAGGCCGCCGAAAGCACCGCCAGCTGGGGGACGCGGGAGTGCACCTCGAACGACGGTGGCAGCGGGCCCAGGTCCGAAGCGGACACGAACGAGCCGATCGACATCACGACGTGCCAAGGTGAGTCGGCGAACGCCTCCAGGCAAGCCCGGTACACGGGTACCTGGTCGGTGAACGCCGTGCCGAACGAAACCAGCAGCACGGGCTTCCCCGAATCAGGCGGGGTCCACGACTCCGCCAGTCGATCGGGCGACAGGCATGGTCCGACGAACCGGACGTGCGGCCCGACCCGGGAGGCGTGGGGCTGCATCGCTCGCGGAATGAGCGACAGCACCCGCGGGGGGTGGGACAGCCAGGTCCACGCCTCCTCGGTCTCGCCGTTTTCCCGCAGCCACGCGGTCATCGTGCGGGCGTAGTCCACACCGGACGGTGAGGCCTTGATCGGGTCCATCACCGAACTCATGTCCTCGTCGTAGCCCTCCCATGCGACAAGCGTGGGCGACAGCTGCACGGCGGGCACCCCGTACCGGGATCCGAGCAGGGGCGCGCCGAGGCCGCCGATGTCGTAGAGGAGCAGGTCGGGGCGGTCGGCGTCGAACGTCGACAGCAGTTGCGGGTGTACGGCGATCGCCTCGTCCAGGAAGACGCGCATGGCGTCGGCCGGGTCGTCGGGCCACGCGCCGGCCTCGCCGAGGGGCAGGAGGGTCGGGTGGGTCACGACGCGGGCGCCCGTGGGGGTGACCAGTGATTCGAGAGGCGATCCCACCACGTAGCTCACCCGGTGCCCGCGCCGCACGAGTTCGGCGATGACGCCGAGGGACGGGTAGATGTGGCTCGGTGCGGTGGTACCGACCATCACGATGTGTTCGCGCATGAACGACTCCGTCAAAGGGGGAGGACGCGGCGCGCAAGGAAGACGGCCGCGGACGCGCGGCCGTGAAGAGTCACGCCGGGGCTAAAGCTGCCGCAAGCGCTGGAAGATCGTCATGGCGGCCACCGTAACGGCGACCCGGCGCGGGGACCAACCGAATTTCCGACGTCCACCTTTCGTAGGGACTATCGGGCAGAGCGCCGCGATCAACCGGCCGGGCGCGGCCAAGACGACTAACGTCTGGCGGACCCGACAGACGAGAACCCCGACAGAGAAGGAACTCCCGTGAGACGTGCTGTCTTCGCGGCAGTCGCCGTCGCGACGCTGGCCTCGCTGGTCACCGCGCCCGTCGCGTCAGCGGCGCCGGCCACCGCCCCCGCCGCCTACACCCCGCCGCCCGTGGCGTGGGGTCAGTGCGACAACGCCGGCCTGCAGGCGGCCGGCGCCCAGTGCGGTTTCGTGACCGTGCCCCTGGACTACAGCAACCCGGGCGGCCAGAAGGCGCAGCTCGCCGTCAGCCGCATCAAGCACAAGGCGCCGGACGCGCAGTACCAGGGCGTCATGCTCACCAACCCCGGTGGCCCCGGCGGCTCGGGCCTGACGCTTTCGCGCGTCGGCGCCAACGTGCCCAACCACGCGGGCGACGCGTACGACTGGATCGGCTTCGACCCGCGCGGCGTCGGCTCCAGCAAGCCCGCGCTTTCGTGCGACAACAGCTACACGAGCTTCGACCGGCCCTCGTACGTGCCGCTCACGCCGAGCCTCGAGAAGGCGTGGCTCAACCGCGCCAAGGGCTACGCCGAGGACTGCGCCAAGAAGAACCCGAAGGCGCTGCTCGACAACCTGAAGACCACCGACTCGGTGCGCGACATGGACTCCATCCGCGCCGCCCTGGGTGCCGACAAGATCAACTTCTACGGCTACTCCTACGGCACCTACCTCGGCCAGGTCTACGGCACGATGTTCCCGCAGCGCGTGCGCCGTATGGTGCTCGACTCGACGGTGGACCCGCGCGACGTCTGGTACCAGGCGAACCTGAACCAGGATGTGGCGTTCGACCGCAACATCAACATCTGGTTCGGCTGGCTCGCCAAGTACGACAACACCTACCACCTGGGCAAGACGCAGGCCTCGGTGAAGGCGACCGTCGACCGTGAGCTGGTCAAGCTCTCGCTCAAGCCCGCGGGCGGCCAGATCGGACCCGACGAGCTGACCGACGTGATCCAGCAGGCCAGCTACTACCAGCTCACCTGGCTGGACGTGGCAGACGCCCTGTCGGCGATCGTCACGAAGAACGACCCGTCGCTGGTCAAGGCGCTGTTCGAGTCCGACAGCGACAACGGTTACGCCGTGTACCTCGGCGTGCAGTGCACCGACGTGCAGTGGCCGACCAACTGGAACCAGTGGCGCCTCGACAACTGGAAGACCTTCCTGAAGGCGCCGTACTTCACCTGGCAGAACGCCTGGTTCAACGCCCCCTGCGTGTACTGGCCCGCGAAGGCGAGCAAGCCCGTGCAGGTCGACGGCAAGGGCGTGCAGAGCGTGCTGATGATCGACGAGACGCTCGACGCGGCCACGCCGTACGAGGGCAGCCTCGAGGTCCGCAGCCGCTTCCCGGGTGCGTCGCTGATCGCGGAGCCGGGTGGCACGAGCCACGCCATCACGCCGCGCGGCAACGCGTGCGTGGACACCAAGATCGCGGACTACCTGGCGACCGGCGCCCTGCCGGCCCGCAAGCCGGGCCGCACCGCCGACGTCGAGTGCGCGCCGCTGCCGCAGCCGCAACCGGCCCCGTCGGCGTCCGCGCAGGCGAAGGCCAAGGCGGACCCGCTTCCGCTGCTGGGTCACCTCTGACCAGCTGAAACGCCGGCCGAAGCGCCGGGTGGGGCACTGTCCCCGCCCGGCGCTTCGTCGTTTCCAGGGCCCTCGAAAGACCTTGATTTACCAAGTTCGCGGCTCGTAGCACTTTTCATCACAGCGAGGTTTGTGTTACAAAGTTCCCCAGCAGGTTTGCAACGCAAAGTCGATGGGGGACGGGATGAGTGAGGCGTTCAGTCTGAGAGGCCTGACGAAACGGTTCGGGCCGGTGCACGCCGTCGAGGAGCTGACCCTCGAGGTCAGCCGCGGCGAGGTCGTGGCGCTGCTCGGCCCCAACGGGGCCGGCAAGTCGACCACCATCGACATGCTGCTCGGGCTCACCCGGCCCGACGAGGGCGAGGTGCGGGTGTTCGGCGGCGACGCGCGGGCGGCCGTCGACGCCGGGCGCATGGCCGCGATGGTGCAGAACGGCTTCCTGCTGCGCGACACCACGCCGGCCGAGCTCGTCGCGCTGATGCGCTCGATGTACCGCAAGCCGCTGGCGGCCGCGGAGGTCTTCGAGCGCGCCGGCATCACGGACTTCGCGAACCGCCGCTGCGGCAAGCTTTCCGGCGGCCAGCTGCAGCGGGTGCGCTACGCGCTGGCCCTGGCCGGCGACCCCGAGTTGCTGGTGCTCGACGAGCCGACCGCCGCCATGGACGTGGACGGCCGGCGCTCGTTCTGGGCCTCGATGCACGAGTTCAGCGCAGGCGGCCGGACGGTGCTGTTCGCCACGCACTACCTGGCCGAGGCCGAGGACTACGCCGACCGCGTGGTGCTCGTGCGCCACGGCCGCGTGGTCGCCGACGGCACCGTTGCCGACGTCCGCGCCGCCGTCTCCGGACGCGTGCTGCGGGCCGTGGTGCCCGGTGCGAACGAGGCCGAGCTGGCCGCACTCGCCGGGGTCACCACCGCGCGTATCCAGGGCGCCCGCGCGGAGTTGGCGTGCGCCGACTCCGACCTCGCGATCCGCGCGCTGCTCACCACGTTCCCGGACGCGAGCGACATCGAGATCCAGGCAGTGGGTCTGGAAGAAGCGTTCCTCGCGCTGACCGGCGACCAGCACACCGACGAGCCGGAAGGAGCCCTGCGATGAACCTCGTCTACCTGCGCCTGGAGATCGTGCGGATCGTGCGCAGCCCGCAGTTCGCGCTGTTCACGATCGCCGTGCCACTGGGCATGTTCCTGCTCTTCGGTGGCCTGTTCGGCGACTACGTCGGCCCGGACGGGGTGAAGGCGAGTACCACCACGATGATCAACATGGGCGCGTATGGCGCCTTGAGCGGCGCGTTGTTCACCGGCACGCGGGTGGCGACCGAACGCACCGATGGCTGGCAGCGCCAGCTGCGCCTCACCCCGATGCGCGCGCCGGACTACGTGTTCGTGAAGATCGCCTCCGCCATGGCGATGGCCTTGCCGGTGCTCGTGGTGATCTTCGTGGCCGGCGCCCTGCGCGGGGTCGAGCTCACGGCCACGCAGTGGGTGCTCACGGCGGTGGCGCTGTGGCTGGGCGCGTTGCCGTTCGCGGTGCTGGGCCTGCTGCTCGGGCTGTTCGGCAAGGGCGACACCGTCGGCGCGATGACTGGCGCGCTGATGCTGCCGCTCGGAGTGTTCGGCGGGTTGTGGATGCCGCTGTCGATCATGCCCGGCTGGATGACCACGGTGGCGCACTTCTTCCCGACGTACTGGCTCGGCCGCGTCGGCACGATGCCGGTGGGCGGGGCGAGCGGGCTCGGTCTCGCGGTGGGCGTGCTGGCGGCGTGGCTGGTCGTGCCCGCACTGGTGGTCGTCCGGCGGTTCCGGTTGGACACGGCCAAGGTCAGTTAGTTGACTGCTGTTACCAATCCGACCAGAAGTAGGCGGGCACGGAACTGGACGTTACCGTGTGTGGCAACCCTTCCCGCCGTGACTGTGGTCGGATTGGTAACCAGCAGCACAGTAACTTCCGTGCTGCATAGGGGTCAGCACGGTGGGAGGGCGAAACAAGGTGGATGACGACGAAGAGCAGCCGATGTCGGCAGCCGAGTCGCTGAACCTCATCGCCCGACAGAACGAGCGGACGCGCCGGGAGCTGGGGGCCAGCCCGGCGCGTCTGCTCGGCGTCTGGGCCTTCACGTGGCTGGTCGGCTGGGGACTGGTGTACCTGGCCGACGACAGCCACGCGAGGCCGCTCATGCCCGGGTGGGTCGCGGGGATCGTGGTCGCGGTGCTGTTCGTGGCGGCCATCGCGTACTCGGCCTACTACGGCGGCCGCATCAGCCGCGGGATCCGCGGCCCGTCGCGTCGCACCGGCGCGATGTACGGCTGGAGCTGGATGATCTCGTTCGCCGCGCTGTCGCTGATCAACGTCCGGGTGATGAAGGCGGGTGAGCTCGACCCGCACACGATCTCGCTGCTGTGGTCGGGCACCTCGCTGTTGCTGACCGGCGTCCTGTACCTCGCGGGCGGAATGCTGTGGCAGGACAAGCTGCAGTACGGCTTCGGCGCGTGGATCATCGTCTGCGGCGGCGCGAGCGTGCTCGTGGGCGTGCCGGGCAACTTCCTCGTGCTGTCCCTGGCCGGCGGCGGCGGGTTCCTCGTGGCATCGCTCGTGTACTTCATCCGGGAACGGCGATCCGGTCCGACGCGAGTGGCCGACCGGTGACCGAGGCGAGCCTGCCGGAGCTCGACCCGGTGATCCACGCCCAGGCCAGGCTGCGCGTCACCGTCGCGCTCGCCGGGCTGCACCACGGCGACCAGATCACCTTCCCGAGGCTGCAGCAGCTGCTGGACATGACGGCCGGCAACCTCTCCACGCACCTGCGCAAGCTCGAAGACGCCGAGTACGTGGAGATCACCAAGGCCTACGAGCACCGCACGCCCGTCACGCTCGTGAAGCTGACCGCCAAGGGCCGCGCGGCTTTCGAGTCCTACACGACGGCGTTGCACCGGCTGCTGGACGCCACCGGCGGGAGCTGACGTGACCCGCTGGGTCGTCCACCTCGACCTGGACGCCTTCTACGCCTCGGTCGAGCAGCTCACGCGCCCGACGCTGCGGGGCCGCGCGGTCGTCGTCGGCGGCACGGGGCCGCGTGGTGTCGTTGCCGGGGCGAGCTACGAATCCCGTGAGTACGGTGCGCGTTCGGCGATGCCGATGTCGCAGGCGCGGCGGCTGTTGCCGCCGGGTGCGGTCGTCTTGCCGCCGCGGTTCCGGCTGTACGAGACGTTGAGCAAGCAGGTCTTCGACATCGTCGCGGACGTGGCGCCGGTGCTGGAGCGGATTTCGCTGGACGAGGCTTTCGCGGAGCCACCTTCGCTGTCCGCTGCGTCGGTGGACGAGGTGATGCGGTTCGCCGACGACCTGCGAGCGCGGATTCGCGCGGAGACCGGGCTCACGGCGTCGATCGGGGCCGGCACGGGCAAACAGGTCGCGAAGATCGGCTCGGATCGGGCGAAGCCGGACGGGCTGCTCGTGGTGCCGCCGGGCACCGAACGGGAGTTTCTGGCGCCGTTGCCAGTGCGGGCGTTGTGGGGGATCGGTCCGGTCGCGGAGGCGAAGCTGCGCACCATCGGCGTGCTCACGTTGGGGGAGCTGGCGGCGTTGTCGGAGCCGGACGCGGCGGCGACGCTGGGCGGCGTGGTCGGGCGTGAGCTGCGCAAGCTGGCCGGTGGCACTGACGACCGGCCCGTGGCCGAGCGTGGGGAGGCCAAGCAGGTGAGCGCGGAGACGACGTTCGAGGTCGACATCGTGGACCTGGGCCGGCTGCGGGCGGAGGTGCGCAAGATCGCGGCGGGGGCGCATTCGCGGCTGGTGAAGGCGGGCCGGGTCGCGCGCACGGTCGTGGTGAAGCTGCGGCACACGGACATGAGCACGGTGACGCGGTCGGAAACCACGGCCTCGCCCACGGACGACCTCAACCAGCTCGCGGCCACCGCCGAGCGGCTGTTGCTGGATCCGCAGGAGTTCGGTGGCGTGCGCCTGGCGGGGGTGGCGTTCAGCGGGCTTTCGGTGCCGCACCAGGACGCGTTGTTCTCGCTCGCCGTACCGGCCGGGCCTTCGCCGGAGCCCGTCGTGGCGGTGGTGCCGTCGCCGGGTGGGTCGGCGCCGGTGTCGTCGAGCGGCTGGCGCCCGGGCGACGACGTGGTGCACCCGGAGTTCGGCACCGGCTGGGTCCAGGGCGCGGGCCACGGCCGCGTGACCGTGCGCTTCGAGACACGCACGTCCGGCCCGGGCGTGGCGAAGACGTTCGAGCAGAACGACCCGGCGCTGACCCGCGGGGACCCCCAGGACTGTCTCAAGTAGACGGAAGGGCCGCCACTGCGAGAGTGGCGGCCCTTCACGCAAAGCACCTCAGCTGGCGGGCGGCAGAGCGCAACCCGGGGTGAGGTCGGCGACCTGCTGACCGGCCAGGAGGAACGCGCCCACACCGGCGGCCGAAGTGTCGGTGGCCTTGGCCGAACCCGGTCCGTCGGTCTTCGGCTGGACGTAGCCGACGAAGCCGTCGGTGGTCTCCGCCTTCGTGGACAAGGACTTCCACGCCCGATCGACCACCGGCTTGAACCAGCGGCTGTCGAGGACACCCGCGTTGACGCCCCACGCGAGGCCGTAGGTGATCAGCGACGTGCCGCTGCTCTCCGGGCCGCCGAAGGGGTTGAGCAGGTTGGCGTTCCAGAAGCCGTCCGGCCGCTGCAGCACGCTCAGCGTCGTCGCCATCTTCTTGAACACGCGCAGGTACTCCGGCCGCCGCGGGTCGTTCGCGGGCAGCACCTGCAGCACCTTCGTCAGGGCGGCCAGCGCCCAGCCGTTGCCCTGCGACCAGTACGACAGCGAGTGCGGGTCGGTGCGCCACAGGCCGGAGAACTCGTCGAACAGGCTCTTCTCCGTGTGCTGGAACAGCTTCTGCATCGCGGCGAGCGTCGGCTCCGAGGAGTCCATCACGCCTATGCGGGCGAACGAGGGCATCGCCATGTTCAGCGCACTCACGTGGTCCCAGTAGTCCGTGTGCCCGGCCTGCACGTTCGCGACCTCGTCGGCCAGGCGCGAACGCAGGTCGGCGAGGATCGGCGGGTCGGGGTGGAAGTAGGTGTACAGGTCGAGGTACGCCTCGCCCGCGGCCTCGTCCTCGGCCGCGAACGGCCGGCCCGCTGTCGTCGGCAGCAGGTAGTTGTTGGCCTCGCCCCACGGCAGGGTCTGGTGGTTGGACACGCCGGTGGTGCGGACCACGGCGAGGTTGCCCACGTGGAACGTCGCGTTCTGCCAGTCGGCCGGCGCGAGGTTCGTCCCGTGGGCGACCCAGTAGTCGCCGGCCTTCACCATCGCGTCGGCCACGGAGCACTGCGCGGCCGGCGCCGCCGGTGCCGCACTCGCCACGGCCGGTGCCAGCCCACCGGCCGTCACCGCCGCCGCGAGCACGGCGAAACCGCGGATTCCCGAGAAACGCATGGGTGCGTCCTCCTCAAGCAGCTCATGGCGGCGGAGGCCATCGGTCGGTGGCCGGTCGATCACGGACTATGGTGTGGACCACTGGGCGTGTCAAGGTGCCGGTGAGCGGTACGCCGCAACGGTTTCCAGCAGCCGGCGCGTCGCGTTCTCCGCTCCGTCGGCGTTCTTCGCCAGCACCGTGGTGAGCACACGCGAGTGCGCCACGAGCGTGCCCGTCGTCGGCTCGGGTGCGGCCCGCAGCGCGGCGACGACCGGCACCTGCAGCTGGGTGAGCAACGCGTTGCCCGCGGCTCGCACGAGGGCGGCGTGGAACAGCGTGTCGGCCTCGGTGAACGCCTCGGTGTCCTCGCGTTCCACGGCGTCGGTCATCAGCCCGTACGCCGCCGCCAGCGCGGAGAGCTCGTCCGGCGCCCGGTGCCGGGCCGCCAGCCGCGCGGCCTGCGGCTCCACGAGGTGACGAAGCTCCATCAGATCGTGCAGCTGCCGCAGCGAATCCGGGCCGCCGACGCGCCAGCCGATCACGTCGGGGTCGATCGCGTCCCACGCCTCCGGTGGCTGCGGCCAGGTGCCGACGCGCGGTCGTGCGGCCACGAGCCCCTTCGACTCCAGGACCCGCAAGGCCTCCCGGACCACTGTCCGGGAGGCCTTGAAGCGGCGCCCGATGTCCTGGGGCACGATCGGCTGGCCCGTGGGCAGCGCCCCTTCGACGATCAGGCGGCCGAGCGTGTCGACGATGCGGGCGTGCAGGCCGGCCCCGTCAGCCCCGACGACTGAGCCCACGTCAGGCCGGCAGACCGACGCGGCGCTCCCCGCTGCGCAGCTGCTGCAGCACGACGGCGACCACGAGCAGCGCGCCGTGGGCCACGTTCTGCCAGAACTGGTTGATGCCCAGGCCCGACATGCCGTTGTCGAGCACGCCGAGGATGAACACCGCCAGCACCGTGGAGACGATGGATCCCTTGCCGCCCTTGAGCATCGTGCCACCGAGCGCCGCACCCGTGACGGCCTGTAGCTCGAGGCCCTCGGAGCCGGACGTCGGCTGGCCGGAGCCGGTGCGCGCGGTGATCAGCACACCCGCGATGGCCGCGACCACGCCGACGAGCGCGTAGACGCCGATGATGTAGCGGTTGATGTTGATGCCGGCAAGGCGCGCGGCCGTGTCGTTGCCGCCGATGGCGAACACGTTGCGGCCGATGTCGGTGTACTTCAGCAGGAAGTGCAGCACCGCCGCGACGATCAGGAACACCCACACCAGCGTCGGCAGCCCGAGCACGCTTCCCTTGGCCAGGAAGATGAACAGGTCGTCGGCGCCCGTGTAGCCCTGCGCCTTGCCGTCGGACACGACCTGCGCGATGCCCTTGTACGTGGCGAGCGTGGCCAGCGTGGCGACGACCGGGTTCACCCGGCCGAAGATGATGATCAGGCCGTTGACCAGACCGCACAGGATGCCGGTGCCGACCGCGGCGAGGATGCCGACGATCGAGCTGCCGGTCGACGTGAAGGCCATCGCCGAGATCACCGACGCGAGCCCGGCCATCGAGCCGACCGAGATGTCGAGCGCGCCGAGGATGATCACCAGCGTCTGCACCAGCGACAGCAGGCCCATGATGGTGATCGCGCTGCCGATGAGCAGCAGGTTGTTGGTGCGGAAGAAGTTGTCGTTCAGCGTCGAGAGCAGCACGACGAGCACCACGAGCGTGATGATCAGGCTGCTGTTCTGCACGCCGATGCCGTTGAGCACCTTGCGCGCGGTGGACACCCGGTGCGGGTCGGGCTGTTCGGTCGGCTGCTCCTGCGCGGGGCTGGGCCGGGTCGGGGTGCTCACGCCCCCACCTCCTGGATGTCTTCGGCGGCCGGCTCCGTCGCCGGGATGGCCAGGGTCAGTACGGCTTCTTCGGTCGCTTCGTCGCGGCTCACCTGGCCCGCGACGTGCCCGGCGCGCATCACGACGACGCGGTCGGCCAGCGCGAGCACCTCGGGCAGGTCGGACGAGATCACGAGCAGGGCGACGCCTTCGGCGGCGAGACCGTCGATGATGCGGTAGATCTCGGCCTTCGCGCCGACGTCGACGCCGCGAGTGGGCTCGTCGAGGATCAGCAGCTGCGGACGGCGGGCGAGCCAGCGCGCGAGCACGGCCTTCTGCTGGTTGCCGCCGGAGAGCTTGCGCACCTCCTGCTCCATCGACGGCGTGCGCACGCGCAGCTCGCGGATGTACTCCGCCACGAGCTCACGCTCCTTCGCCCGCTTGATCACGCGGAAGCGGCGCAGGCGGTCGAGCACGGCGATGGAGACGTTGTCGCGCACCGAACGCTGCATCAGCAACGCGTCGGTCTTGCGTTCCTCGGGCGCGAACCCGATGCCCGCCTTCACGGCGTCGCCGGGTGTGCGGGCCTTGAACGGTTTCCCGTCCAGCTCGAGGGTTCCCGAGCGCACGGGCAGGTCGCCGACGATCGCGCGCGCCAGCTCGGAGCGCCCGGCGCCGACGAGCCCGGCCAGGCACACGACCTCACCGGCACGCACCTCGAACGAGACGTCGGTGACGTCGTCGGTGGTCACGTGGTTCAGGCGCAGCACGACCTCGCCGGTATCAGCCGTCTCGCGCCGCTCCAGCGCGGAGAGGTCGCGGCCGATCATCATGCGCACCAGCTGGTTCTCGTCGGACTCCGCGGCCTGCTGCACGCCGACGAGCTTGCCGTCGCGCAGCACGGCCACGCGGTCGGCGAGCTGGAAGATCTCCTTCATGCGGTGCGACACGTAGACCACGGCCACGCCGGAGTCGCGCAGCCGGCGGATGAGCCGGAACAGCGCGTCGACCTCGTGCTCCGAGAGCGAGGAGGTGGGCTCGTCGAAGGCGATCACGCGCGGCGGGGTGGCCGCGGTGAGCACCCGCAGGATCTCGACGAGCTGGCGCTGCGCGGCCGAGAGCTTGCTGCCGAGCGTGGCGGGGTCGAGTACGCCTTCGAAGCCGTACTCGACGAGCGCTTCGTGCGTGCGCTGGTTGAGCGTGCGACGGCTGAACACGCGGGCGCGCGAGGGCAGCTCGCCCACGAACACGTTCTCCGCCACCGAGACGTGCGGGATGATCTCCGGTTCCTGGTAGATCACGCGCACGCCCGCGGCCATCGCGGCGCGCGGGTTGTCGAACACCACCGGCTCGCCGTCGACCCGCAGCGTGCCGTCGCTGGGCTCGTGGTCGCCCGAAAGCACGCGCAGCAGCGTCGACTTGCCGGCGCCGTTCTCGCCCATGAGCGCGAGCACCTCGCCGGAGTGGAACTCCAGCGTCACGTCGTCGAGCGCGGTGACGCCGGAGAAGCGCTTGCCGATGCCCTCGGCGATGAGCGCCGTGGAACTGGCCATGGTGAGCCTTCCTCAGCCTTCCTCACAGGGGAGCCCGGGGGTGTCGCGTGTGGACACCCCCGGGCCGCGGTCGGGTCAGGTGCAGTTGACGCCGGCCGCCTTGAAGTTGTCCTTGTTCACCATCGTGGTCTTGGCGATCGTCTCGGGCGGCAGGTCCTTGCCGTTCTTGACCTTGTCGACGAGGACCTGGATCGCGCTCTTGCCGACCTCGGCGCCCGAAATGTAGAGCGACGACTTGTTGCCGGTGTCCTTGCCCGCGGCCCAGTCCTTGCAGTCGAGGTAGGCGCCGAGGCCCACGCCGATGATGTCGTTCGCGCCGACACCGGAGTTGGCGAGCGCGGTGACGACACCGGTCTCGTTCTCGTCGTTGCAGCCCCACACGACCCAGTGCTTCACGCCCGGGTTGGAGCTGATCACGGCGCCGGCGCGGTTCTGCGCGTCGACGGGCGAGTTGTCCGTGCCGACGTTGATCACCTGCACCTGGGCGCCGGAGTCCTTGTCGAAGGCGGCCTTGGCGCCGTTGACGCGGTCGGTGCACACGGTGAGGTCCTGCTTGTAGGCGCTGATCACCTTGGTGTCGGCGGCGGACCAGCCGGCGGCCTTGAACAGCTTGGCGGCCTCTTGGCCGACCGAGGTGCCCATCTGCGTGCCGTTGAAGCCGACGAACGCGGCGGCCTTGCCGGTGCCGTCCTTGATCACGTCGTCCGACGCGATGATCGGGATGCCGGAGCTCTTGGCCTTGTCGATGACCTCGGGGCCGATGGCCTGGTCCGGCACCACGATGGCGACGCCGTTGGCGCCCTGCGCGACCGCGGCGTCGAGTTCGGTGATGGCCTTGTTGGCGTCCTGGCCGAGGTTCACGACCTTGAGGTCGACACCCAGCTCCTTCGCCTCCGCCTGGGCGCCCTGCGCCTGCTCCACGAAGTACTGCTGGTCACCCTGCTTCTGCAGGTAGTACAGCGTGATCTTGCCGTTCGTCGGCGCCTGCTGCGCGGGCGCGGCGGTGTCCTTGCCGGAGGAGCATCCGGCCAACACTGCACCGGCAATCAAACAACAACCAACAACGCTCCAGGTGCGTGACCTGTGCGGGTATGTGGACATCGAGTGCTCCCATGGGGGCCGAGGACGACTGTTGCGTGGGCGTGAACTCCGCGTGACTCGTATTACAAGACACTTGATCGGGTGACGTCAACCACGGGATCTGCCGCAGTTAGCGGATGGATACCTACGGAGAGTGATTTTCCGTCTGGTGGTTGGCGGCTAATTATCGTATTTTTTCCCGGCTGACCAGGGTTTGTTGCTCCGCGCTGATCGTGCTGCTGTTTCGGTTGCTGGTGGGTTTTCTTGTTGACTTGGGTTCGATTACGGTCCGTTATGGCAGGCGTTGAGTCTTGTCCGGTCGACATGCGGCAGGATGTGGCCCGCAGCTGGACAAAGGGGGCGAACATGACGCACATCCGCCGCTCGATCGTGGGATGGGCCGGTGCCGTGCTGGTGCTGGCGGGATGCAGCGGGGCTCCTCAGGCCGCTTTGCCCGCTTCTGCTCCTTCGGCCCCTGCCGGCTTGCCTTCTTCGGCCACGCCCGCGTCGTTCACGGTCGTGGCAACCGGCGACGTGCTGATCCACCCCGCGCTCACCGACCAGGCGGAGGCCGATGGTGGCGGTGAGATCGACTACCGCCAGATCCTCGCGGGCGTGAAGCCGCTCGTGTCGGGTGCCGATCTGGCCATCTGCCACCTCGAGACGCCGCTCGCGCCCGAGGGCGGGCCGTACACGGGGTACCCGTCGTTCAGTGCGCCGCCCGAGATCGCCGACGCCATCAAGGACACCGGCTACGACACCTGCTCCACGGCTTCGAACCACACCCTGGACAAGGGTGCGGCCGGCATCACCCGGACGCTGGACAAGCTGGACGAGGTGGGCCTCAAGCACACCGGTTCGGCGCGCTCGGCCGCCGAGGCTGACAAGCCGCTGATCCTCGACGTCCACGGTGTCAAGGTGGCGCAGCTGTCGTTCGCCTTCGGCTTCAACGGCATCAAGGTTCCCGCCGGCAAACCCTGGCTGGCCAACCAGATCGACGCCGACGACATCGTCGCGGCGGCCCACGCCGCCCGTGCGGCCGGCGCGGAGGTCGTGATCGCCAGCCTCCACTGGGGGATCGAATACCAGCACTCGGTGACGGACGACCAGGCTTCGTTGGCCAAGGAGCTACTGGCGTCTCCGGACATCGACCTGATCGTCGGCCACCACGCCCACGTGGTCCAGCCCTTCGAGAAGGTCGAGGGCAAGTGGGTCGCCTACGGCCTCGGCAACGAAATCGCCCGCCACGACGACCCCCGCGGCTCCACCGAGGAAGGCACGGCCGCGCGCTTCACCTTCACTCAGACGGACGGCCACTGGGCTGTTTCCAAGGCGGAGTACATCCCGACGCTGATCGACCTCGGCCCGCCCATCCGTCTGCGGGACTTGAGCTCCGCGCCGCCGAGCGCGCGCGGCACGGAGGCGCTGTCGAACACCGACAAGGTCGTCTTGTCCCGCGGTGCTGCCGACGACGGGCTGGCTCGGCCGGGCAAGTGAGTGGCCCCGTCTGCGTGGGCTGACGGCGTGCCCGCCCGCCATGCGCGGCATCAAGGCCTTGGCGAAGGGTGACAAGGCCATGTCGTCCGAAGGTGCCGATCGTGACGGGCTGACTCGGCCGGGTAGGTGAGCGGTACTCAGTCGAGGGGCTGGGAAAGTGTGGCCTTGAGCCGGCGCGCCGCGTCGTCGACCAGGACCTCGGCGCGGTCGTCCAGCAATGCCTGCATGGTCTTGGCCGCGACCTCGGCCGGCCCGATCTTGGGGACGTCCAGCCATGCGGCGCCGTCGGTGTCCACGTAGCCGGCGTGCACGCCCACCACGAGCGTGCCCTGGTCGCGCAGGCCTTCGCGAAGCGCGTCGGTCAGCGACCATTGCGCCGCCTTCGACGCCGAGTAGGCGGCGGTTCTCACGTTTCCCTTCCAGGAGGCCACGGAGAGCATGTTGACGAGCGCGCCGCCGCCGTTGCGGGCGAGGACGGGCGCGAACGCTCGCGAGACTGCCCAGGTGCCGAAGAAGTTGACCTCCAGCACCTGCCGAGCGGTGTCCAGTGAGCCGGTGAGCAGTTCGCCGACGTTGCCGAGGATGCCCGCGTTGTTGATCACGATCGTGGCGTCGCCGGCCGCGGCCGCGGCGGCCGCGATGTCCTCGGCGCTGGTGACGTCCAGGCGCAGCGGCGTGAGGTCGGGGTCGGTGACCGTCGCAGGGTCTCGCGCACCCGCGTAGACCTTCGCGGCGCCGTGCTCGACGAGCGCGCGGGCGAAGGCGTGGCCGATGCCGCGGTTGGCTCCGGTGACCAGCGCGACAGATCCCTTGATGTCCATGCCGGCCACGCTACCACTCTGAATACAGATTTAGTACTCAGATGTGCGCTCACTGCGCGATGATCTCCACCTCGTCGACGGGCACCTCGACCCCGTCCTCGTCGACGAACGCCACCCGCACGGCCTGCCCGGTCGTCTTCGACCGCCGCACGGCAGACGGCCCGGCCGGCCGCGGCCGGTGCACGTCACCCCACTGCTGCAGCCCCATGAGCACGACCCACAACTCGCTCCCGGCCTTGGTGAGGTGGTAACTCTGCCGCTGCCGAGCCCCGATCTCCTGGTACGGCGCGGTTTCCACGACCCCGGCCTCGGTCAGCGTGCGCAGCCTCGCGCTGAGCAGGTTGGGTGCGATGCCCAGTGACTCGCGCAGTTCGCTGAACCGCGTCTGGCCGAGGAAGAGCTGGCGCAGGACCAGGAAGGTCCACCGTTCGCCCAGTACTTCCAGGCTTCGCTCGATGGAGCACGCCGGCTCGTCGGTCAGTTCCTCAGTGGCATTTTGCAGTGGTGCCATAGCGGTCAGAATATCACTTCGCAACCCAGCTGCACCGAAATGTCGGTGCCATGGGTCACGCTCGCTCTGCTTCCTCCGACGGCACGCCCAGGTGGTACCCGAACCGGGTCTCGAGGTCACCGGGCTGTTGCAAGCCCCGGCCGAACAGCTCGCGAACGCGGGCCGTGGTCTCGGGCCAGGTGAGCGTCTCGCCGAACTTCGTCTGGCTTTCGACGAGGTGCCCCACTTCGGGCAGGGTCGTCCGGTTGACCAGGGTCTTGGCCGCGGCGATGGGCCGCCGGTCGAACGACGCGATCCGCCTCGCGAGGGTGTCGACGTACTCGTCGAGCTCGGCGTCGGGCACGGCTCGGTTGACGTAGCCGTAGCGCTCGGCGGTGGCGGCGTCGAAGTCGTCGGAGCCGACGATGATCTCCAGTGCGCGCCCACGGCCCACGAGTGACGAGAGCCGCTCGATGGCGCCGCCGCCGGGAATGACTCCCGCGCCGACCTCGGGCTGTCCCAGGACGGCCCTTTCCTTGCTGGCGAAGCGCAGGTCGCACGCGAGGGCGAACTCGCTGCCGATCCCGCGGGCGCGACCGCGGATCTTCGCGATGCTGATCACCGGCGACGTGGTGAGCCGGGTCGTGATGTCGAGCCCCGTGGGCAGCCCGGTCGGGCCCTGGGCGCGAGCCACTTCGGTCGACGCGCCGCTCATGTCGAAGTGCGCGAGGAAGAAGTCTTCGACGTCGCTGTCGAACACCACGACTCTGAGTTCGTCGCTCGCTTCCATTCTGTCGAGCAGCCCCTGTAGGGCGATCATGATCGCCGAATCGAAGACGTTCAGGGGCCCGTTGGTGAAGGTCGCCCGCCAGTAGGTGGGAGAGGCCTCGGTGATCCGCAGTGCTTCATGAGGTTCGGTCATGTGCTTGACGGTAGCACCTGAATACAGATTTGCAATTCAGACGTGCTGCAACGGCTCGGCAGCGCACGGGAACGGCGCGCTCGTGTCCTGGGGGAGGGACACGAGCGCGCCAGGTCGGTCACCGCGGCTCAGTGGTCCCGGCGGGTGATGTGGTGGGCTAGCAACGTGAGTTCCGCCGCGGGGCGCGGCGCCGGCGTCGTGGAGGCCAGCGAAGCCAATGCCGAAGCCAGCAACCGCGCAGCCTCCGAAGAGCTCCACGAACGCCCACCCGCCGAGTCGACCAAAACGGCCGCCTGGGCCAGCTCCCCAGCCGACAGCGGAGCGTCCTGCCGATACAACTCGGCCAGCTCCCGGCCGGCCGGGGTCTCCGAGGCCAAAGCCGCCACCACCGGCAGCGACTTCTTCCGGTTCTGCAGATCCGAGTAAACCGGCTTCCCCGTCACGGCCGGGTCGCCCCAGATGCCGAGGAGGTCGTCGACGTGCTGGAACGCCAGGCCGAGCGAGCGGCCGAACGCGCCGAGTTCCGAGACGTGCGTGCCGCGGCCGCCGACGACCAGCACGCCCAGGGTGCAGGCGGCACCCAGAAGCGCGCCGGTCTTGCCCTCGGCCATGCGGATGCAGGAGGACCGGTCCACGGACGCTCGTCGTTCGAAGGCCAGGTCCTCGTTCTGGCCGTGCAACAGATCCAGCACTGCCGTGCTCAGGACGCGAGCAGCGGCGGGACCGTCCGTGGCCAGGACGTCGAAGGCCAACGTCAACAACGCGTCGCCCGCGAGGATGGCCGGGCTGGTGCCGAACACGGTCCACGCGGTCGCCCGGTGGCGGCGGGTTTCGTCGCCGTCCATGACGTCGTCGTGGAGCAGCGAGAAGTTGTGCACCAGCTCCACCGCCACGGCGGCGGCGATCGCGTCGGCCGGATCGCCGCCGGCCGCCTCGGCGGACAGCAGCACCAACGCCGGCCGCAGGGCCTTGCCGGCCGGTACGGCCGATTCGGCGCCCGACGCGTCCCACCAGCCGAAGTGGTATCCGGCGATGCGGCGCATCGAGTCGGGAAGCCGGTCGACCGCCGCGCGCATCGCCGGTTCCCACAGGTCCCGGCTCCACGCCAGCACCTCCGGCACCGTCCGCGCCCGGGCGTCCACTGTGGTCATACATCCCCTCCGAAAAAGAAGCTCAGCGCCCGATCTCGACGTCGTCGAGCACTCCCAGCGCGTCCGGCACCAGCACTGCGGCCGAGTGATACGCACTGACCAAGTAGGACGTCACGGCCCGGTCGCTGATGCCCATGAACCGCACGTTCAGCCCCGGCTGGTACTCGTCCGGCAACGCCGCCGGGCGCAGCCCGATCACGCCCGCGTCCTCCTCGCCGGTACGCATGACGAGGATCGAGGTCGTGCCCTGCGGCGAGATCGGGATCTTGTCGCACGGCAGCAGCGGCACCCCGCGCCACGTCGTGACCCGGCGTCCGTCGAGCATCGAGTTGGCCGGGTAGAGGCCCCGCGCCGTGCACTCGCGCCCGAACGCGGCGATCGCCTTGGGGTGCGCCAGGAAGAAGCGCGACTTGCGCCGACGGCACAGGAGCTCGTCGAGGTCGTCGGGCGTCGGCGGGCCGCTGCGCGTGGTCACGCGCTGGCCGAGGTCCGCGTTGTGCAGCAGCCCGAAGTCGGTGCTGTTCACCAGCTCGTGCTCCTGGCGCTCCCGCAACGCCTCGACGGTGAGCCGCAGCTGCTGCTCCAGCTGGTTCATCGGCTGGTTGTAGAGGTCGGTCACGCGGTTGTGCGTGTGCAGGATCGTCTGCGCGATCGCGAGCTCGTACTCCCGCGGCGCCGGGTCGTAGTCGACGTACGTGCCCGGCAGCGCGACCTCGCCGTCGTGCCCGGCGGACAGGTCGATGCTCGCCTCGCCGGCCTTGTTGTGCTCGCGGCCCGGGCTCGCCAGCACGTCACTGATGTGCGAGCGCAGGCTTTCGACGCGACCGTTGAGCCGCGCGAACGCCTCCGCCGGCAGCGCCAGCACGATGCACCGCGTGGCCGCCTTGGCGGTGAAGGTCCAGTTCCCCGCTGAGCCGCCCAGCAGTTCGGCGCCGAAGTGGTCGCCCGCGGTGAGCGTGCCGAGGTGCGCCTCCTCGCCGTAGGAACCGGGTGCGGTGCGCGAAACCTTGCCGAACGCCAGCAGCGCCACCGAGTCGAGCGGCGAACCCGCCGTCACGATGGTGTCGCCCGGCTCGTACTCGCGCTGCTCGAAGCGCTCGGCCAAGGCCGACAACGCGTCGGCGTCGGCGAACCCGCGCAGCAGCGGCAGTTCCGCCAGCTCCGCGGGGACCACCTGCACCCGCGCGCCGGTGTTGAAGAAGCTCACCCGGCCGTCGCCGACGGTGTAGGTCAGCCGGCGGTTCACGCGGTACGAACCGGCCGGCACCTCCACCCACGGCAGCTGCGACAGCAGCCAGCGCGGGGTGATGCCGCGCATCTGCGGCAGCGACTTGGTGGTGGTGGCCAGGGTCCGGGCCGCGCGCGTGGAAAGGGAAAGCGGCGGCTCTTCGGTCACGGTCATGTGGTTCCTCGCTTGGTGGGCTCAGCTTCTCCAGGTCGCTGGGACGCGGGTCTCGGCACGATCCGCAGCGCGCTCGTGCCCAGGCCCGTCGGCCCGAACGCCGACAGGGGCAGCGGCGCCGGCCCGGGCCGCGCGGGGGCGGCCTCGGGCGGGCGCGGCGGGGTGGCGGGCGCGGCCATGCTCAGTCACCGCGCCCGATCTCGGCGTTCTCCAGCACGGCCAGCGCGTCGGGCACCAGCACGGCGGCGGAGTAGTAGGCGCTGACCAGGTACGACATGATCGCCTGCTCGCTGATGCCCATGAACCGCACGTTCAGGCCCGGCTGGTACTCGTCGGGCAGCCCGGTCTGGTGCAGACCGACGACACCCTGCGACTGCTCGCCCGTGCGCAGCAGCAACACGGAGCTGGTGCGCGTCTCGGTGACCGGGATCTTGTTGCACGGCAACACGGGCACGCCGCGCCACGCCGGCACCTGGTGCCCGCCGAGGTCCACCGCGTCGGGGTACACACCGCGGCGGCTGCACTCGCGGCCGAACGCCGCGATCGTCTTCGGGTGCGCCAGGAAGACCGCGGGGTCCTTCCACACGAGGGAAAGCAGGTCGTCGAAGTCGTCCGGCGTCGGCGGGCCGGTGCGGGTGGAGACGCGCTGGGAGTAGTCCGCGTTGTGCAGCAGGCCGAAGTCGCGGTTGTTGACCAGCTCGTGTTCCTGTCGTTCGCGCAGGGCCTCGACCGTGAGCCGCAGCTGCTGCTCGATCTGGTTCATCGGCTGGTTGTAGAGGTCGGCGACGCGGCTGTGCACGCGCAGCACGGTCTGCGCCACGCTCAGCTCGTACTCGCGCGGCGAGCTGTCGTAGTCCACGAACGTGCCCGGCAGCTGCGGTTCGCCGTCGTGCCCGGACGCGACGTCGATCACCGCCTCGCCGTGGTCGTTGGCCGGGCCGGCCGAACCGGCGGCGACGGCGTCGAGGTGCTCGCGCAGCGCGTCGGAGCGGTCGAGCACGCCCTGGAACTCGCTGCGGGACAGGGAAAGCACCGTGCACGCGGTCACGGCTTTGGCCGTGTACTCCCAGATCCCGTCGGCGTTGGTGAGCACGGTGTCGCTGAAGTAGTCGCCGTCGGCGAGTGTGCCGAGCACCGTCTGGTCGCCGTACGCGCCGGTGCCGACCTTGCTGATCTTGCCGTGCGCCACGAGGAAGACCTGGTCGGCCTGGTGGCCGAACTCCACGAGCGCGTCGCCGGGGGAGAACTCGTGCTGCACGAACCTGCCGGCCAGCTCGATGAGCACCTCTTCGTCGTCGAAACCGCGCAGCGCCGGCAGTTCACGCAGCTCCGGCGGGATCACGCGGACCTCGGCGCCGGTCGTGGTGAACGTGACGCGGCCGTCGCCCACCGCGTAGCTCAGCCGGCGGTTCACGCGGTACGCGCCGCCCGAGACCTCCACCCACGGCAGCACTTTGAGCAGCCACCGCGTGGTGATGCCCTGCATCTGCGGAACGGACTTGGTCGTCGTCGCGAGCGTGCGGGCCGCGGCCCGGCCCAGGCTCAGTTGCGGTTGTTCCTGATTCGCGGAGTCCACGGGGTCCGTGACGGTCACAGCGAAAACCACCTATCGTCGGATTTCGGACGTGTGAGAAAGTTTCCAGCACGAATTGGAGTTCGTTATCCTGCTGCAATTCATTCGGGTCGGCACCGCGGAATCAACATAGCAACCCGGCCTCGCCCGACAATCCCACGATCGGGTAACCGGGTCGGTTCACCTGTTTGCCAGAACGGGTAATCGGACATTCCAGTTGCTGTTGTCGAAGCGCCAGTTTTAGACGATCTTCGTCGGCGCCGCGTTCGTCACACTCGGTCGACAGGACTCACCCGGACGGGAAGTTCGACCGAAGATCGCCGGCGCACCCCAGGTGAACGGGCGTATCCAGAGCAGGTGTTCCAACATTCAACTGCTCCGTTCCAGTGATCATCGGGGGCCTCGCAGGGCCACTCGAATGAACCGAACTGCCGCTTCTTGTCGCTCGGGAATCAGATGACTAACTTGAGCGGGCCCACTTCCGGGAATTCGTCGAACAATGGCGGATCCAGTGGTCTGCGAGTGTGAAAGGGGTCGGATGAACGTCTACCTGACCGGGATCTTCTGGGTGGTCGGAGCGGCCGTGGTCGGCGGCGGTATCGGCTATCTGGTGAGGCGGTTCGGCTGGGATGAAGGTCGTCGTGACAACAACGATGCGGCCGGTCAGGTGTTCACCATTGTCGGCGGTCTCCACGCGGTGCTCGTCGCGTTCGTGCTGATCTCGCTCTTCGACGCGGTGGGGACCGCGCGCGACGGCTCCTACACCGAGGCGGACAGCCTCGTCTCCATGACCTGGGCCGCCGAAGCGCTGCCAGGCGACACCGGCCAACGCGTGCAGCAGCTCGCCACCGCGTACGCCAGTACTGTGCAGCACCAAGAATGGCCGCGCCTGGCCGACGGCGGCACGGTCCCTGACACCGGTTGGACGCAGCTCGACCAGCTGCGCCGCACCATCGCCGGCGCGCAGGCGAGCAGCGACTGGGAGAACGACCGCAAGACCGAGGCCGCCAACGACCTGTGGCAGGTGTACCAGGCCAGACAGGCGCGTCTCACCGACGCCGCCTCGAGCGGTGTCGGCTCCGTGGTGTGGTTCGCGTTGATTTTCGGCAGCCTGATTTCCGTGCTGCTGCCCAACCTCTTCGGCGGCACGCGCATGGCGGCGCACCTCGTGATCGTGTCGACGCTGGCCGGCACGATCGCACTGCTGCTCTACGCGATCTTCCAGCTGCAGAACCCGTTCGCCGGCGGCGCGAGCATCCAACCCGACGCGTTCAGCTCGGCACTGGCGCGACTGGGCTGAGGGCCGTGCGCATTCCCCGTTTCCTCCCGGTGGCGGCCGCCGTGGCGGCCGTGTCGGCGCTGCTCGTGGCGTCGGGGTGGCTCGAATCACCCGGCCGGACGCACCCGGCCGCGCCGGCGACGTGCCCAGTTCTCCAGGTGGAGAGCCAGAACTCGCACTCGTCGTCATTCGTCCGGCTCACGTTGCCGACGGGGCAGCGGCAGTCGCTCGGCAATCCCGGCTACACGATCAACGCGATGGCCTACTCCGCCTCGCAAGGTGTGGTCTACGGCGTGGCCGACGGCCCGGCCTCGGGTCACTTCCACGACGGCGCCCACGCGGTGCGGATCGACGGCTCGGGTCACGTCACCGACCTCGGCGGCGTGTTCCGCGCCGGCGCGCGCCACGGTATCTGGAGCTGGGCGACCGGTTCCACGGGTGGCGCGATGGCCGGCAACTCGTGGTACCTGCTGCACGCCAACAGCCTGTACACAGTGGACGTCGACCCGGCCAGTCCCCACTACCTCGACGTGGTCGCGCACCTGCAGCTGCGGCCGATCGTGCTGTCCACCGGCGTCGACGACTTCGCCTACAACCCGTCGGACGGCTTGCTCTACGGCGTCTCGGTCACGGCCGCCGGCCACGGCTCGGTGGTCACGATCAACCCGCGCGACGGCCGCGTCGCCACCGTGCCGGGCTTGAAGTTCCCCCTCGCCACGGCGTACGGCTCGGTCGTGTTCGGTCCGGACGGTGCCCTCTACGCGACGGCGAACCGCATCGGCCACCGCAGCGTGACCTATCGCCTGCCGCGCGACGGCTCCGGAGGGGCGCAAGAGATCAGCACCGGGCCCGAGCTCTACGCCTCCGACGCGGCCGGGTGTCTCGCCGGGGCAACGGCACCGCCCCCGCCGCCGCCACCCCCACCGCCTCCGCCGTCCCCGCGACTGGATCCCCCACCGTCGTCGAACTCGGTGAAACCTTCGCAGACGGCGGAAGACCCACCGCCGCCCGTGCTGGCGGAGCAGCCGCCGGCGGTGCCCCAGCCGCCGAACGCGACTTCGCCCGCCCCGATCGTCGCCTCGACCTCGGTCGCGCCACCGACGAAGTTCCGTCCCGTCGCGACACCGCAGCCGGTGGCCGACGCCGGCCACCGCGTGGAGAAACAACGCAGGTGGAGCGTCGCCGTGCTGGTTCTCGTGATCGGTGGTGGCGCGGCGGCAGCGCATGTGAGACGAGGCCGTTAACGCGGGCGTCGCCTCGAAGACGGCGGTTGTCCAACTCTGTTAACCAGACTTCTCCTCCGGTGTCGTGTGACGCCGGAAGAGGAGAAAACGGATGAAGCGCGTGAGAATCGGGGTCGCCGCGGGGATCCTCGCCCTGCCGCTGCTGGCCACCGGCACGGCGTCGGCGCACGGAGGCGACGGGCACGCCGCGTTCGCCGCCCGCGACGACCACTACGGGACGCGAGCCGGCCGGGCACTGCAAGTGCACGGCGACGGGGTGCTCGGCAACGACAGCAGCGGTGACGCGAGCGGCGCCATCGTGCGCCACACCGCGCCGGCGCACGGGTCGCTGACCCTCGACCCCAGTGGGTCGTTCAGCTACACGCCCGCGCCGGGCTTCCACGGCCGCGACACCTTCACGTACTCCGTGTCGGACGCGGTGCAGCTCTACCCGACCTCTCTGCCGCCGCTCGCGACCATCGGCGGCGTGAAGCTCACCGGTGGTGCCTACGGTTCCGCGCTCACGCCGGTGCCGGGGTCACGCGACGAGTTCTACGGCCTCACCGACCGCGGGCCGAACGTCGACGCGCCGGACGGGTCCAAGGTGGAGCCGCTGCCCGCGTTCGACCCGGCCATCGGCAAGTTCCGCCTCAAGGACGGCAAGGCCGTGCTCGAGAAGCGGATCCCGTTGCGCGCCAGGGACGGTTCGCCGTACAACGGGCAGGTCAGCACGGCGGCCGACACCGGCGAGACGATCGTGGGCCTCGACGGGAAGCCGTTGCCGGCCACTCCCAACGGGTACGACTCCGAGGGTCTCGTCGCCGAACGCGACGGCACGTTCTGGGTGTCCGATGAGTACGGTCCCTTCATCACCCACTTCCGCGCCGACGGCCGCGCGATCGAGCGGCTCTCGCCGTTCGACGGCTCGCTGCCGAAGGAGCTGAAGTACCGCGTGCCCAACAAGGGCATGGAAGGCCTCGCGCTCACGCCGGACGGCAAGACGCTCGTGGGCATCATGCAGTCGGCCCTGCAGCAGCCGGACCTCACGAAGAAGCCCGGCAACGTGACCACGCTGCGGATCGTCACGGTGGACCTGCGCACGCACGCGACGCACGAGTACCTGTACCTGCTGCAGGACCCGGACGACACGGGCACGGCCGTCAGCGAGATCACCGCGCTCTCGTCGACGAAGTTCCTCGTGGACGAGCGCGACGGCAACTTCGAGCCCGGTGCGTTCAAGAAGATCTACGAGATCGACCTGCGCGGCGCGACCGACGTCGGGCCGAAGGCGAAGGTGGCCGGTGCCGCCTACGACTCCGCCAAGGGCGGGCTGCTCGTGGGTGACGCGCAGTCGAGCATCGACGCCTACGTCGGCAAGGACACCACCGAAGAGGCCACCGCGGACCTCGCCGAGGTGGGCATCACACCGGTGGCGAAGAAGCTGTATGTCGACCTCGGCGCGCTGGTGACCGGGTTCGACCCGACCGGCGGCTTCTTCGGCCACGACAAGGTGGAGGGCGTCGCGACCACCGACGGCGGCCGCACCCTCGTGGTCAGCAACGACAACGACTTCGGCATCGACGGCCTCTCGAACACCGCGCCGCCGTACGCGCTCCACGCCAAGACGCTGCCCAACGGTCAGCAGGACGACGGGGAGTACCTGAAGATCGACACGACGAAGCTGCCCGCCCGCGTCACCACGGCGGCGGTCACCATCGACGTGCGCTGAGGTTCTGTTTCACAGCAAGGCACTTTTTTGTTATAAGGCACTGTTTCGTAGCGAGGACTGAGGCCGGGGCTCCGTCAGCGGGGCTCCGGCCGTCAGTATTTGAACTGGTCCACGTTGTCCTGGGTGATCAGCAGCGGGTCGCCGAGCAGCATGGTCTTCGAGCGCGCGTCGTATTTCACCGCGGGCAGTTCGAGGCTCACGTTGTTGCTGGGGCCGAAAGAGCGGCCCTCCACCAGCTGCTCCGCTGCCCACGCGGTGAGGTAGCCAAGCGATTCGACGTTCCACAGCACCGACATCGAGCAGGAACCGTCGAGCAGGTACGGCTTCATCGTCTGCGGCGTGCCCGTGCCGACGGTGTAGACGCGGCCGATCTTCTGCTGGTCCCGCACCGCTTGCGCGACGCCGGGAGCCGACGTGGTGCACTCGCCGATCAGGCCCGTGAGGTCGGGGTGGCGGTCGAGGACCTGCTTCGCGAGCTCGGTCGCCGTGGTCGTGTCCTCGCCGGCATAGACGGTCTCCACGAGCTGCGCCTTCGGGTAGCGCTGGGCTACGTAGCTCTGCTCGACGGAGATCCACGCGTTGAGATTCGCGGCGGTCCGCCCGCACGAGACGATCGCGAACTTGCCGCCGCCGCTCGTTTTCGCCATCAGCGCGTCGACGAGCGCGGTGCCGACGCCTTCGGGGGAAGCCTGGTTCACGAACACCTCGCGCTGCGTTTCCGGCGCGTCGGTGTCGGTGGTGAGTACGTGGACGCCCTTGGCTCGAGCGTCGGCGATCGCGGGCGCGAGCGCGCGGGGATCGTTGGGCGCCACGGCGATCACGTCGACGTGCTGGGCGACGAGGTCGTGCAGGATGGCGGTCTGGGCCGCCGGGTCGACCGTCGCGGGGCCGCGCGTGATCCACTGCGCGCCGAGCCGCTTCGCCGCTTCCAGGCCGCCCGCGTTCATGGCGTCGAAGTACGCGATGCCCGCGACCTTCGGCACGAAGGCGATCCGGACCGGGGCTTCGTCGCCGTCGGCCGTCGGCGTCCGGAGCGCGGAGGAACAGCTGCCGAGCCCCACCACCGCGCTGAGCAGCAGCGCGACGCCCAGGAAGAGCGTCTTGGACGGCCCTCGCATCCCCACCATTCCTTCGGTTCACGGTCTGCGCACCGTCGGCGACCTGGAGTGAACGTAAGGGAGCGTGCTCACAGGGGTCAACCGGTCGTGTGCAAAGGGTTACGGAAGTGAGTTCAACGGTGATCTTGGAAGCACCTGGTACCCGTTTGGGGTATGTGGCTACCCTGGGGGTGATGACTCGACCGCCCCGCGGGTTCCCGCTTCCGGCTCCGGCGCGCTGGCTGTTGCTCGGCGCGCTGGTCTTCGGCGTGCTCGCGATGCACCACATCCCGGCGCCGCATGGTGGTGGGATGGGCGGTGGTGAGATGAGCGGGATTCAGTCGGTGTCCGTTGCGCACTCGGCGATGGACGCGCCCGCGGTGGCGATGGTTCCGGTGCCCGTGGCTTCGACGTCGGCGGATCCGGTTGCCGCGCCGCCCGCGAGCGATGGCGGCCACGTGATGCTGCACCTGTGCCTCGCTGTGCTGCTGGCCGCGGCGGGGTTGTTGCTCGCACTGGCCTTGCTGCGCCGGCGCCACGAGGGTGTGGTGTCGGGTCCGGTCGAACGCTGGTCCGCCGGGTTTGCCCGGGCGCCGCCTCCACGAACGGGTCGACAACGCCTCACCGCCTCCTGCGCACTGCGGATCTGAGCGGGCACGAGCTCCGGCGTGTCCGAACTCCGTCGTACCCAGTGAGGAAAGAAAACGTCATGAATCGCAAGTTCCTGGCGGGCTTCGCGCTGCCCGCGATCGCCGCCGTGCTCGTCGGCTGCTCGTCGCAGACCTTCGCCCCGCCCGCTGATCACAACGCCGCGGACGTCACGTTCGCGCGGGACATGGTCCCGCACCACCGTCAGGCCGTGGAGATGTCCGGGCCCGTGCCGCAGCACACCGGCGACCAGCGCGTGATCATGCTGGCGAAGGAGATCCAGCAGGCCCAGCAGCCCGAGATCGACCAGCTCACAGCATGGCTGAAGGACTGGGGCGCACCGGTGCCTTCACTGATGGGCGGCATGGATCACGGTCAGATGCCTGGCATGGTCGACACCGCCGGCCTCGACCAGCTGCGCGACGCGGCCTACGACCGCAAGTGGCTCGAGTTGATGATCCAGCACCACAGCGGTGCCGTCGCGATCGCGCGCACCGAGCTGGCCCAGGGGAGCAGTGTGGACGCGAAGGCCATGGCCCAGCGGATCGTCGACACCCAGGAGGCCGAGATCACCACGATGAAGTCGTTCCTCGGCGGCTGACCGTGACAGCGACATTCCCCAGCAGTGAGATACCCTAAGGGGGTATAGTGGGTGACATGACTGACCACCAGCACGGCGCGTCCTGGTCGACCGCGATCCAGGCGACGCTGCACTGCCTCACCGGCTGTGCCATCGGTGAGGTGCTCGGCATGGTTCTCGGCACCGCGTTCGGGCTGCACAATGCGGCCACCGTGGTGCTGTCGATCGTGCTCGCGTTCGTCTTCGGCTACGGCCTGACGATGCGCGGTGTCCTGAAGTCGGGCCTGAGCCTCTCGGCGGCGTTCAAGGTCGCGCTGGCCGCCGACACCGTGTCGATCGCGGTGATGGAGATCGTCGACAACCTCGTGATCGTCGTGGTCCCGGGTGCGATGGACGCGGGCCTGGCGTCCGCGCTGTTCTGGCTCTCGCTGTTGTTCTCGCTCATCGTCGCCTTCGTGATCACGGTGCCGGTGAACAAGTGGATGATCGGCCGCGGCAAGGGGCACGCCGTGGTTCACGCGCACCACCACCACTGAGTGGTCCGGACCGGAGTGAGCACGTGGTTCACTCCGGTCCGGAGCGTGGAATAGCGAGTTCACATCCATGAACAATTCACAACCGTGAAAGCACGCTTTGGTGGGTGTACAAGCACATGACGGTCGTGTAAAACTCAGGCGGCCTTCTCGTGAGGCATTTCCCCACTGGTGTTTTCCACGACTGTGAAATGGCGGGCAATCGTGAGCGTTTCCCGGCGTACCCTGCTGACCACCGCGGCCGGTGCCGCCGTGGCGGCGACCGCGACCAGCACCGTTCCGGCGGTGGCTTCGGAGCAGGGAGTGTCCGACATCGCGAGCCAGGAGAAGGTGTTCCGCTCAGCGGCAGACTACGCGGTGAAGAAGCTGAGCGCGGTCGCGCCCGGCGTCACCTCGTTTCCCACCGGGACCAAGTTCGAGAAATGGGCCTTTTCGCAGAATGGTGACTGGGTCGGCGGATTCTGGCCTGGCACACTCTGGATGGCATACCTGCACACCGGTGACGAACAATTCCGCACGCTCGCACTCGCGTCAGCCGACAAACTGGCGCCGCGCCAGAACGACACCAGCACGCACGACCTCGGATTCCTGTTCTACCCGTCGTGGGTCACCGCGTGGCGCATCACCGGCGACGACAAGTGGCGCGCCGGCGCGATCCAGGCGGCCTCGTCGCTGATCAAGCGCTACAACGCCAAGGGCCACTTCATCCGGGCCTGGGGTTCGCTGACGGACCCGAAGGACGCGGGCCGGATCATCATGGACACGATCATGAACCTCGACCTGCTGGACTTCGCGACCAAGCAGACCGGCGACAGCCAGTACCTCGACATCGCCATCGAGCACGCGAAGACGGCGCAGCGCGTGTTCCTGCGCCCCGACGGCTCCACGCCCCACGTGTTCGACTTCGACCCGGCCACCGGCGCGGAGATCGGGCCGAACACCGTGCAGGGCTACAGCCCGGCGTCGTGCTGGTCGCGCGGGCAGTCGTGGGGCATCTACGGCTTCACCACGATGTACCGCCGCACCGGCGACCGCTCGTTCCTCACCACCGCGCGGCGGCTCGCCGACTTCGCGCTGAAGGCCCTCACCCTCGACAACGTGCCGGTGTGGGACTACAGCGCCCCGCAGGCGCCCAACGACATCAAGGACGCCTCCGCCGGTGTCGTGATGGCGTGCGGCCTCATCGACCTCGCCTCGGCCGCGGGCCGCCCGGAGTACCGCGCCGCCGGTCTGCGCCTGCTGGAGGCGACTTCCCGCACGTGCCTCACGACGAAGTCGACCCGCGCCGACGCGGTGGTGGCCCGCTGCACGCGCAACCGCCCGGCCGAGGACGGGATCGAGATCTCGTTGCCGTACGCGGACTACTACCTGCTCGAAGGCATCCTGCGCGTGCTGAAGCCCCGCGAGCTCGACAAGGCGATCGACCTGTCCGGGCACTGAGTTCCCGGCCCGGGTGGGTGCCGGCCGCCGTGTCCCCGGGCGGCCGGCACCTTGGTCCGGTCCGACGACGTGTCAGACGACGTGTCAGACGGCCACCGCAGGCCGGATGTTGGCGCCGAGGTGGAAGACGTTGCCGGGGTCGTACTTCGCCTTGATCAGCGCCAGCCGGTCGTACTTCTCGGCGCCGTACGCCGCGCGCACGCGGTTCTCGTCGTACTCGGTCATGAAGTTCACGTAGCCGCTGGCGCTGGAGGCGAACGGCGTGAGCGCCGTCCAGAACGCGCGCACCCACTCGCGGTCCGCCTCGAACTCCTGCGGATCGGCCGTGGTCGCGGCGAGGTTCACGGCGACCTTGGGCGTGCGCGTGCCGCCGAACGCTGTCGCGTCCTCGGCCACGCTGCAGTAGGCCCCGCGCATCACGAACATCGGAGTGATCGACAGCGGCGACGACTTGCGCGGCAGGTACTCGGCGATCACGTCGAGCACCTCGTCGCTCAGCTCGTCCACGTACAGCCCCTTCTCGTACGCCAGCAGCCCGCGCGGAGCCGCTTCGTCGAGCATCTGCTGCAGACCGACGTACGGGATCGGTGTCACCAGCTCGAACGCCGCCGGCAGCCCGCGCCGGACCTGCGCGACCACTTCGGCGTGCTCCTCCGGCCCCTCGAACCCGGCGATGACCAGCGCGTACCCGGGCGCGAAGTGCGCTTCGCGTGGCACGAAGTCGGCCGGCGGGGCGTTGAGGCCCACCAGCATCGCGCCCATGGTCGGCGGCAGCGTCGCGAGCGTGTCGCGGATGAACCGCAGTGCCTCGGGGCCCTGCGCGAGCGGCCAGAAGAACAGGCCCAGCTCGATCATCGGGCCGACCGGGTGCGCGCGGAACTCGAACTCCGTCACCACGCCGAAGTTGCCGGCCCCGCCGCGCAGCGCCCAGAACAGGTCGGCGTTCTCGTCCACCGACGCGTGCAGCGGCACACCATCGGCCGTGACGACGTCGGCCGAGAGCAGGTTGTCGACGCTGAGGCCGTGGCGCGCGGTCAGCCAGCCGACGCCCCCGCCGAGCGTCAGACCGCCGATGCCGGTGTCGCTGATCGTGCCGCCCGGGACCGCCAGCCCCTCCTGCTGACCCGCCGCGTCGAGCTCGGCCCACGTGGTGCCGCCGCCACAGCGGATGGTGCGTGTGTGCGTGTCCACGGTGATCGCGCGCAACGCGCTCAGGTCGATCACCACGCCGTCGTCGCACATCGAGAACCCGCCGAAGCTGTGCCCGCCGCCGCGCACGCTCACCGGCAGCCCGTGCTCGCGGGCGAACGCCAGCGCCGTCGCGACGTCCGCGGTGCCGGCGACCTGGGCGATCACGGCCGGGTGCCGGTCGATCTGGCCGTTCCAGATCTTCCGCGCGTCGTCGTAGCCGTCGTCGGCCGGGGTGAAGACGGTCCCCGCGAACCCCCGCCGCAACGGAGTCACGTCTTTCGTGTCGAGTGTGGTCATGCTGCCCCCTCAGGCTTGGCGAATTGTCCAGTATTGGTCGCCTGTCATCGCAGCTCAAGGGCATATCGGCACGACGGGACCGGCGGCGCCGGTTTTCACGTACGTGTCCGAGACGTAGAGGTCCGGACCGATGCGGTCCCAGATCGCGCTGGCGCCGAGGGCGCCGCTCACGGACTCACCGGGCACCGAGCACTCGATCGGCACGCGTGCGTACGGCGCGGCGACGCCCTTTGTCGCCGCTGACGTGCTGGGGCTCTCGCGCAGGTTCAGCGGTGCACCGGCGGTGGTGATCACGCCGGCAGGGCCGCCGGTGCCGGTCCAGAGGTAGGTCACGTCGACCCACGAGCTGCCGGTGAGGCCGAGGCCGTCCCAGAAGACGCCGTCGGCGAGATCGATCCCGGCCGGGTTTTTCACCGCGCGTCCGCGGGAGTCCCTGCCACCGTTGAAGCCGTCCTCGAACGCGGCCTGCGCTTCGGGCGTGCCCTGCGGCAGCGTGGGGAAGGTGGCGCGCCCCTCCGCCGGGTTCCAGTAGTCGTCGTGGGTGTTCCAGGGGCCGACCTCCCACACGGGCGCGAACTCGCAGCGAGTGCCGTCGGTGCGGCAGACCTTCGCCGTGTACGAGCCGGTTCCCTTGGGGGACACCGATTTCGTGGAGGGGAACGACACGAAGTGGTCGCTGTTGGCGATCACGTGACCGTTGGACGTCTTGCCGCCGACGAGGCCTTCGCGCGTCGCGTAGATCCGGTAGGTCAACGGCTCGGTGACGACCGCGGCCCGCGCCGAGCCGCCCGACGCGGTGAGCGCCACCGAGCGCACGGTCGGTCGCCCGCCGTACGCCGTGCCGGACAGGGAGATCCGGGCCTGCACCACCTCGACGGCGAACGGGAGCTCCTGGCCCGCCGGTGTCCACTCGGTCCAGTCGCCGGCCGTGTCGCGGCCCCGGACGTCGACCTCCACGGCGGTGCCGGCCGGGACGTCGTCCGCCACCCGCGCGGTCACCCGGCCCACCGAGGAGGCGAGGTGACGGGTTGCCGTGACGAGAACACCTGAACTCCGTGCGGTCACCGGGTTCCACGCGGAGTCAGCCAACGTCAGGAAACCCGAAACCGAGGACACGTTCACGTCGTCACTGTCCACCGTGGACAGATCCACCCGCCACGACCCGGCCGCGGCGGCCGGCGTCACGGGAACCACCGTGAGCACCGCCGCCAGCACTACGAGCACTCGCCGAACCAGACCTCTTCGGACCATTCCCGCTCCTCCACGACAAAGGGGTCCTGCCGAGACGCAATCCTCGTCTCGGCAGGACCCCTTGCCGCGCAAGTGAGCCCGCGCGTACGGGTCAAGCGGACACGATCCGCGGCCCCTCACCTGGAGCGGACTCCAGCTGCGTTTCCAGCGCCGACTGCTGCGGCCGCGCCGAAAGCTCCCGCCAGATCGCCAGCGCCCGCTCGGAGTACGTGCGCGAGCGTTCCGGCTGGCTGAGCGCGGAATGCAGCTCACCGAGCAGCTGCGACACCTCGGCCTCCGAGCGCCGGTCGCCGTTGCGGCGGTGCACGCTCAGCGAGTTGACCAGCAGCAGCTGCGCGTGGGCGAAATCGCCGCTGTGCAGGCACAGCTCACCGAGGTTCTGGTTGGCGTAACCCACGCAGTGGTCGTCGCCCAGATCGGTGAACACGGCGATCGCGCGCGTCACGAACTCGCGCGCGGGCCCGAGGTTGCCCTCGTGCTGGTGCAGCAGCCCCAGCCGTTGCAGGGCGTGGGCCTCGCGGTGCCGGTCGCCGATCGCGGCGGCCAGCTCGAGCGCGTCGGTGAACCACCGCTTGGCCGGTGCGTAGCACTTCTGCGCCATCCAGACGGCACCCACGGCGATGCGGATCACCGCCTCGCCGTGCCGGTCGCCGGCTTCGGCGAACAGCTTCGACGCTTCGTGGCAGCGTTCCAGCGCGAGGTCGTTGTCGCCCTGGATGCGCAGGATCGTGCCGAGCCCGGCGAGCGCGATGCCGGTGCCCTGTGCGTCGCCGACGCGTTCGTAGAGTTCCCGCGCCGCGTCGAACGCCACGAACGCTTCGGCGTAGCTGTCCTGGTACAGGTGGATCTGCCCCAGGTTGCGCTGCACGATCGCCTCGCCGTGCACGGCCCCCGCGCGCCGGGCCGCCGCCAGCGCCACCTCGTGGGTGGCGTGCCAGTCGTCCTGGTGCCCGCGCAGGTCGAAGTACGGCGTGAACGCGGCCGTGAGCTGCCACGCCAGGTCGTCGAACCCGAGCTGCGCGGCCAGCGTCACCGCGGCGACGCCGGAATGGCGCTCCGCGGCGAACCACGCGGCCGGGTCGGCCAGGAGCTGCTCCGACCCGTCCGGCAGCTCCGGGTACGGCACGGCGTGGTCGCGGTATTGGCCGAAGAAGTGGATCGGCATCCGCTCCGCCGCCGCGACGGCCAGCGCGAGGTAACCCTCGAGCACCCGTCGCGCCGCGCGGCGCGTCTTCTCCGGCGCGTCCAGCCCGGCCAGCTCCGCCGCGTACACGCGGAGCAGGTCGTGCAGGCGATAGCGCGGCTGGCCCGTGGCGTCGGACGCGACGAGCTCCACCAGGTGGGCGTCGACGAGCACGTCGAGCACGTCGTCGGCCGACGGACGGCCCAGCGCGGCCGCGACCACCCAGGCGGGGAACTGGATCGGCCCCAGCGCACCCAGCCAGCGGAACGCCGCGGCCGCCGACATCGGCAGCAGGTCGTAGCTCAGCGTCACGCTGGCGCGCACGGCGAGGTCGCCGACGCGCAGCTCGTCGAGCCGGCGCCGCTCGTCGTGCAGCCGGTCGGCGAGGATCCGCAGCGACCAGCTGGGCCGGTTGGTGAGCTTCGCCCCGGCCACGCGGATCGCGAGCGGAAGGTGCCCGCACTGGCGCAGGATCGCGGCGGCGTTGTCGGGCTCGGCCGCCACGCGCTCGGCCCCGACGATGCCCTCCAGCAGCCGCGCGGCCTCCGGTTCGGGCAGGAGGTCGACGTCGACCGCCACCGCGCCGTCGAGGTCGGGCAGCCGCACTCGGCTCGTCACGAGCACCGCGCAGGCGCCCGTGCCCGGCAGCAGCGGCCGCACCTGGGCGGCGCTGCCCGCGTCGTCGAGGACCACGCACATGCGTTTGCCGGCCAGGCGCGAGCGCAGCAGCGCCGACCGTTCCGGCAGATCGCGCGGCAGGCCCGCGTCGGGAATGCCGAGCGCGCGCAACAACTCCGCGAGCACACCCATCGGCGCCCTTGGCGACGACGACGTGCCGGCGAGGTCCACGTGGAGCTGCCCGTCCCCGAACGCGTCGCGCACCGCGTGGGCCACGCGGACCGCGATGGCGGACTTGCCGACGCCGGGCGCGCCCGAGAGCACCACCACCGTCGGCCGGCCCGTCTCGCCGTGCTCGCGCAGGCGCGTGACCAGCCGGCCGACCACGTCTTCGCGGCCCGTGAAGTCCGGCAGGTCGAGCGGGAGCTGGCAGATCGGCAGCTCCGGTTGAGCTCGCGGCCGCGGCACCGCGAGTTCGGCCGGCAGCCCGGGCAGCTCGGGCACCGCGGCGGGCGCCACGAGCGTGGCCCGCAACTCCCGCAGCCGGGGCCCGGGCTTCGCCCCGAGCTCCTCTTCCAGCGTGTGCTCGGCCAGCTCGTAGGCCTCCACGGCCTCGGCGATCCGGCCGCCGTCGCGCAGCGCCGTCACGAGCTGCTGCCACAGCTGTTCGCGCAACGGGTGTTCGGTGACGAGGCCGCGCAGCTCGGCGATCGCCTCGCCGTGGCGCCCCAGCGCGAGGCGGGCCCGCAGCCGCTGCTCCTGCACCGACAGGCGCAGCTCGGCCAGCCGCGCGATCGCCGCGCCCCAGCCGTGGTCGTGCGGCAGTCCTTCGAGTACTTCGCCGCGCCAAAGCGCGTCGGCTTTGTCGAGCAACGCGAGCGCCACTTCCGCGTCACCGCGTTCGAAAGCTTTCCGCGCTTCGGCAGCGTGGTTGGCGAACAGAACATGATCGAGTTCTTCGTCTGCGGCCGAGAGCAGATATCCCGACGCACGGCTGCTGATGCGGTCACCCAGCTCGGGTGCCGTTTCCGCGAGCCGCCTGCGGAGGGAATGGACGTAGGTGCGGATGTTGGCTGCCGCGGAGCGAGGTGCAGTACCCGGCCAGAGGATTTCGACCAGCACTTCGGTGGACACCACGACGTTCGGCTGCAAAGCCAGCGCGGCCAGCAGCAACCTCGGCTTCGGCCCGCCCAATGGAACGGTCCGGCCTTCAGCAATGACCTCCAACGGTCCGAGAATTCGGAACGCCAGCGAAGTCAACAATTTACCCGCCTGAGCGGCAAGGTCCCCATGACCGGGCATGCTAGGAGCGTTTGCGCAGGTTAGCTAGATCCATTCGGCGGTTCACGTCCCCTATATCGCGATTTGTACGGGTCGTGTACAAGGCTTCGACACGCTATGGCCATGAAGCGTTCGAAGCTCCGGCGCCTCGCCGGATTCGGGGTTGTCCTGGCCGCGATCGGTGGGTTCGGGCTTTCCGCGGCGGTGCCCGCGTTTGCCACGGTGCCCGGCAAGGTCCAGACCGCGGGCGACCCGCTCAACGTCCGCCGCGCACCCAATGCCGCCGCCACCGCCGTGAAGACGGTGGCCAACGGCGCGACCGTCGCCATCGAGTGCCAGACCACCGGGAGTTCCGTGGCCGGCCCGCTCGGCACCACCACGATCTGGGACTACGTGCCCGCGCTCGGCGGCTACGTGTCCGACGGCTACGTGCAGACCGGCTCCGACGGCCGCGTCGCACCCGACTGCGGCACCGGTACCGGCAGCGCCCAGTGCGCCGCGTCCTGCGCCGCCGAAGGCGTGTTCCGCTCGTCCGACGCGCACTTCGTCGCCTACGACACCAACGCCGACGGCAGCTCCGGCGTCGTGCAGTACTGGCTCGCCGACGGCTCGGGCCCGTACTACGTCTGGGCTTCCGGTGGAAGCGGCACCTCGGTGGACAAAGCCGCGCCCGTCGCGAAGGGCAAGTGGGTCTTCTACAAGGTCTGCACGGGCCACAACACCTCGCCGCCGACGTTCGCCGGCTGCAGTGCCGGCCTCACCGACTTCGCGGCCTGACAACCCCTACTCCCCGAAAGGATCCCCTGACATGGGCCAGGTGAACCGGCGCTCGGTGCTGCTGGGCGGACTCGCCGCCGTGACCGCGGCCGCGGCGACGACCGCACTGCCTTCGTGGGCCAACGCGCGCACCGCCGTCGCCGCCCCGGCGATCCACGACCCGTTCCAGCTCGGTATCGCCTCGGGCGACCCGTTGCCGGACAGCGTGGTGCTGTGGACGCGGCTCGCGCCCGCGCCGCTCAACGCCGATGGCTTCGGCGGCATGCCCGACGCGACGTACGCGGTGGACTGGGAAATCGCGAACGACGAGGCGTTTTCCTCGATCGTGCAAAGCGGTTCGGTGAGCGCTGTGCGCGCGTCCGCACACAGCGTGCACATCGAGCCGACGGGTCTCGAGCCGGCGCGCGAGTACTTCTACCGCTTCAAGACCGCCGGCTACATATCGCCGGTCGGGCGCACGCGCACGGCGCCCGCCGCGGGTGCGGCCGTGAACCAGCTGAAATACTGCTTCACGTCCTGCCAGCACTGGGAGGAAGGCTGGTACCACTCGTACAAGGGTGTGGTGCGCGACGATCCGGACCTCGTGCTGTTCCTCGGCGACTACATCTACGAAAAGCCTTCCGGGCGTAAGAAGGCGGAACTCAACCCGCGGCGGCTCGCGGTGCCTTCGGACACCACGACGTTGGCTCTGTACCGGGCTCGGCACGGCCAGCACAAGACCGATGTGGACCTTCAGGCCGCGCACGCGCTGGCGCCGTGGCTGGTCGTGTTCGACGACCACGAGGTGATGAACAACTGGAACTCCACCACGAGCCCGGCTTCGGCCGCCCGTAAAGGTTACGGGTTCCAGGCGTTCTACGAGCACATGCCGATCCGGTCCACGGCCAAGCCCAACGGCTCGTCGATCCAGCTGTACCGCCAGTTCCTCTGGGGCAACCTCGCGCGCTTCCACATGATGGACACCCGCCAGTTCCGCAGCGCGCAGGTCACCGGCACGGCGTGCGGTCCGTACCGCGACACCTCGCGCACCATCACGGGCACGGCGCAGGAACAGTGGCTGCTCAAGGCGTTCGAGACGCACCCGGCGACGTGGGACTTCCTGGGCCAGCAGGTGTTCTTCGCCCAGCGCGACGGCGACGGCAATTCGACCACGTGCGAGAGCCCCGACTCGTGGGACGGCTACCAGGCTTCGCGCGATCGCATCACGCAAGGCTGGATCGACCGCGGGGTGCCGAACCCGGTGGTGCTCACCGGCGACGTCCACCGGCACTGGGCGGCCGACCTGCGCAAGGACTACTTCGACCACAGCGACCCGATCGTCGGCTCGGAGCTGGTGACCACGTCGGTCACGTCCAACAGCGACGACGCCGCGCCGCCGTCGGCCGCGTGGCTCGCGAACAACCCGCACATCAAGTACTGCAAGGGGGAACGCGGCTACGTGCGCGTCACCGCGACGCCGGCGCAGATGCTGGCCGACTTCGTGGTGGTGTCGGACACGAGCGTGAACGACCCGGCGAAGCTGGTGATCAAGACGGACAAGAGCTTCGTGGTCGGTGCGGGTTCGAAGGGGCTGCAGGCGGTGTGAGCAACCGACGGAAGTAGGTGGTGCTTCCCCGTCCGGCGTGCTCCGTGATACCGCGATGCGGAACTTTGAATCGGACTTTTGTTCCATTAGGCGACATTCCACTCGGGACAGTGTGGACGAACCGGACTTCCTCCTTGTGTGCCAACGAAGATCGAGTGCGGCTTCGAGATAACGGTTCCGCACCGGTGGGCGGGACGCTTCCCCGGCGGCCGGTGCGGACCTAGTCTCGGGCCGGACGTCTGCGGCCTGGGCCGCGATTCACGAGGGAGTTGCCTGTGCGAAGAAGTCTCACCGTGTTCCTTTCGCTGGCGATGGCGGGTGGCCTCGCGGCCGCCACGCCGGGGCTGGCGTCTGCGGCGTCGGCCCCGGGCCGGGCCGAGATCCCCGCGTCGCACCCGCTCTGGGCGAACCCCGGGGCCAAGGTCGCGAACACCGCGCCGGCGTCGAAGCTGGACTTCCGCGTGTACCTGAACCTGCGTGACGAGGCCAGTGCCGAAGCCGTGGCGGCGGGCGTGTCCGACCCGCAGTCCAAGAGCTACCGGCAGTACCTGTCGCCGCAGCAGGTGCGCGACCGCTTCACCGCTTCGGACCAGACCGTGTCCGCGGTGAAGACGTGGCTGTCGGGCGCCGGGTTCCAGATCGGCGACGTGCCGTCGAACCGCGCGTACGTGGAGGCCGTCGGTACCGCGGACCAGGTGCAGAAGGCGTTCGACGTCACGCTCGGCAAGTACGCCGTGAAGGGCCAGACGCTGCGGGCGGCGGACAAGAACCTGTCCGTGCCGGCAACACTTGCTTCCTCCGTGCTGGGTGTTGTGGGCGTCGACCAGGCGACGAGCCTGCTGAAGCCGGACCACACCTCAGGCGCCGACACCGCTTCCGCGAAGTCTTCCGGCCCGGCGACCGCGCCTCCCGGCGCCGGTTTCCGCAACTCGGGCCCGTGCAGCGACTACTACGGCCAGAAGACCGACACGACCGACCCGGCGTACAACGGCAAGCAGCTGCCGTACGCGCCGTGCGGCTACAAGCCGGCGCAGCTGCGTTCGGCGTACGGCCTCGACCAGGCCGCCAAGCTCGGGGCCGACGGCCGCGGCACCACGATCGCGATCGTGGACGCCTTCGCTTCGCCGACCATCTACGCCGACGCGTCGGAGTACGCCAAGCGCAACGACCCGGCGCACCCGCTGACGAAGGCGCAGTTCAGCCAGCACGTCTTCCCGGTCAACCCGGCCGACGAGGGCCCGGACCAGTGCGACGCCTCCGGCTGGTACGGCGAGGAGACCCTCGACGTCGAAGCCGCCCACGGCCTCGCGCCGGGTGCGAACATCCTCTACGTCGGCGGTTCCGACTGCGAGGACCTCTCCCTCGACACCGCGCTGAACTACATCATCGCCGGCCACAAGGCCGACATCGTGTCGAACTCCTACGGCGACACCGGCGAGGACCTGCCGGCCGACGAGATCAAGGCGTTCAACCAGATCGCCGTGCAGGCCGCGCTCGAGGGCATCGGCGTGTACTTCTCCTCCGGCGACAACGGTGACGAGGCCGCGCGCCTCGGCACGCCTTCGCCGGACTTCGCGGCTTCCTCGCCGTGGGTCACCGCCGTCGGCGGAACCTCGCTGGCGGTCGACGCGTCCGGCAAGCGGACCTTCGAGACCGGCTGGGAAACGGGCAAGTCCACGCTCACCGCGGGCGCCTACGCCCCGTCCTTCCCGGGCGCCTTCAACGGCGGCGCGGGCGGCGGCACCAGCCGCGTGTTCCCGCAGCCGGCGTACCAGAAGGGCATCGTGCCGGACGCGCTGTCCACGAAGAACCAGAAGGGCAAGGCCAAGGGCCGCGTCGTCCCGGACATCTCCGCGGTCGCCGACCCCAACACAGGCATGCTCGTGGGCCAGACCCAGCGCTTCCCCGACGGCGACTACTACGACCAGTACCGCATCGGCGGCACCAGCCTGGCGTCCCCGGTCTTCGCGGGCGTGATGGCCGTGGCCGACAGCCTGGACCACTTCCACCACGGCTTCATCAACCCGGCGCTCTACCAGCTCACGTCACGCACCGGCACGATCTACGACGTGAAACACGTGGACGCCGCCGTGCAGCGCGTGGACTTCGCCAACAGCGTCGACGCGTCGGACGGCCTGCTGACCTCCGCCCGCACGCTCGACTACCCCAACCTGACGATCCACACCACCAAGGGCTACGACGACGTCACCGGCCTGGGCTCGCCGAACGGCTTGCCGTTCTTGTTGCTCGTGTGATCCGCTACTGAGGGTCGGTGCAGGCCCCCGCTTTGCCGCGTTTCGGCAGGGTGGGGGCCTGCGTCGTTTCCGGGGTCAGTTCGACGACGTCGGCGGCCCAGCCCCGGGCCGGACCACTTCTCCGACCCGGACCGGTGCCACGTCCGAAATTCACCCTCGCTTCAGCGATGAGTTTGCGGGCGCCCGATTGTCTCTACCAGGACGCCGGACCACCGGCCGACCGGACGGAGAACCGCTATGACGACGCCTGACCTCACCGACGCGAAAGAACCGGCCGCCAGGGCCGGTCGCGGCCGGGTGGCTCGGCGATGACGGCCGCCGGCGAGGCGGAGTTCGCAGTGCTCGCCGACCGTCATCGTCCGGAGCTGCTCGCGCACTGCTACCGGATGCTCGGGTCGCTGCAGGAATCGGAAGATCTCGTGCAGGAAACGTACTTGCGCGCCTGGCGCTACTACGACCGGTTCGAGGGCCGCTCCTCGGTGCGGTTGTGGCTGTACAAGATCGCGACCACGACGTGCCTGACCGCGCTCAAGAACCGCCGGCGCCGACCGCTTCCGTCGGGCCTCAGCGCGCCGTCGGACGACGCCGAGGTGGCGCTCGGCGGGCCGGAAGCGGACATCCCCTGGCTGCAGCCGGCGCCCGACAGCCTGTTGCACGCCTCCACCGCCGACCCCGCGACGGTCGTGTCCGGCCGCGCCGGGGTGCGGCTGGCGTTCGTCGCGGCCCTGCAGCAGCTGTCCGCGCGGCAGCGCGCGGTCCTGATCCTGCGCGACGTCCTCGGCTGGCACGCCAGAGAGGTCGCCGAGATGCTCGACACCTCCGTCGCCGCGGTCACCAGCGCGTTGCAACGCGCCCGGGCCCACCTGGCTCAGGCCGGTCCGATTGCGGACGACGTCGCCGAACCCACGGAACCCGAGCTGCGGAACCTTCTCGACCGCTACGTCGCGGCCTTCGAACACGCGGACGTCGCCGCGCTGGCGAACCTGCTGCGGGCCGACGTCGAGCTGGAGATGCCTCCGATTCCCACGTGGTTCACCGGCGCCGACGTGGTGTGCGCGTTTTTGGCCAGGGAGGTCCTGAGCACGCCGGGTCAGTGGCGCCTGATCGCCACGCGCGCCAACGGCGCCCCCGCCTTCGCCGTGTACCAGCGCGGCGGCGATGGCGCTTTCCACGCCTACGGTGTGCAGGTTCTTTCGCTGATCGGTGCGCACGTCGCCCGCATCAACGCCTTTCTCGATCCCGGCCTGATCGCCGCCTTCGACCTGCCTGCGGTGGTACCGGCACCACCTGCCACTCCGCGCGCTGCCCGGACGTGAGCGGGCCGCTCGTGCGTCCCGGCGGCGAGGAGAGGTCCGTTCTCGGCAGCGCCGCCCGGTACCTGTTGCGCAGCGTCCTGTTGGCGCGCGACGCCGATCTGTCGGCACGGACACCGTGCCCGGATTGGAACCTGGGTGACCTGCTCCGCCACGTCCGAGCGTCGCTGGAAGATCTCACCGGAGTGCTGATCGCGAGCGAGCCACCGTACGCCCGCGGCCCGGAGCCCGACGCGGAGCCGGTCGCCGCGATCCGCGCCCGCCTCGTCGACCTCGTGGTCGCGTGGGCTTTTGTCCTGCCGGGCGATCGCTGGTGCGAGGTCGGGGATCGGCGGGTTCAGGCGGAGATCGTGGTGTACACCGCGGCCACCGAAATGGTCGTGCACGGCTGGGACATTTCGCAGAGCTGCGGAGCACAACACCTCATTCCCGCCGAACTGGCGCGGAGTCTGCTCGCTGTGTCGCGGCCCCTGGTCGAGGCCGGTGCCGGAGTTCGGGCGTTCGCCACTTCACTGAGTTCCCCGGCGACGGCAACACCGGGCGAACGACTGCTCGCACTCTTCGGCCGGAGCCCGGATTCCCGATGAGTTCACGCACGCCCGGTTGTCTCTATTCGGGTGGTGGCCCGAAACCGCCACCCGAGACAGAGGAGATCGTCATCATCACGAGCATCGCAGGCAAAACCGTTCTCATCACCGGAAGCAACCGTGGCATCGGACAGGCGCTCGTCGAAGAAGCTCTGAAGCGAAACGCGAAGCGGGTCTACGCCGGGATGCGGCACCCCTCGGCCCACGCGGACCGGCGGGTCACCGCGCTCGCCCTGGACGTGACCGACGCGGCACAGATCCGCGAAGCCGCCGCCGAGGTCGAAGCTCTCGACGTCCTCGTCAACAACGCGGGTATCGCGCTTTACGACGACCTGAGTGATCGCTCGGTGCTCCAGCAGCACCTCGCCGTGAACCTCTTCGGTACCCACAGCGTGACCCAGGCCTTCCTGCCCTTGCTGATGCGGTCCGCCGGCGCCGTCGTCAACAACCTGTCGGTCAACGCGTTCGCCCCGTTCCCGCTCATCCCGGCCTACTCGATCTCGAAAGCCGCCGCGTTCTCCCTCACACAATCACTGCGCGCGCTGGTCGCCGAACACGACGTCAGCGTTCACGCTGTCCTCACCGGCATCGTGGACACCGACATGTCGCGAGGCGTCGACATTCCGAAGGCCTCCCCGGAGTCCGTCGCGCGCGGGATCTTCGACGGGGTGGAAAAGGGCGAAGAGGATATCTTCCCGGATCCCATGGCCCAGTCCCAAGCCGAAAGCTGGCGCACTGGGGCGGCGAAGGAGCTGGAGCGCCAGTACGCGGCGATCGCGGGGGCGAGCGCCCAGCGTGTCTGATCCCGGAATCGACCACAGCGAAAAGGGGAGCGGACCATGCTGCTCGAAGGCAAGAACGCGATCGTCTACGGTGCCGCCGGCGCGGCCGGCAGCGCCGTGGCCCGAGCTTTCGCCCGTGAAGGGGCGCGGGTCTTTCTGACTGGCCGGAACCTCGCCAAGCTCGACGCACTGGCCAAGGAGATCGGCGGAGCGGCGGAGACGGCGGTGGTCGACGCACTCGACGAAACGGCCGTGGAGAGCCATTGCGACGCGGTGGTGCAGGCGGCGGGAAGGATCGACATCTCCTTCAACGCGGTCGGGATTCCGCAGCAAGGCCTGCAAGGAATCCCGCTGACCGACCTGCCGGTGGCGAGTTTTCTGGTGCCGATCACCACCTACACCCGGGCTCACTTCGTCACCGCCAGGGCCGCTGCGCGCCGCATGACGGTTCAGCGGTCCGGCGTGATCCTGATGCACACACCGGAACCAGGCCGGGTGGGTGTCCCGATGCTCGGCGGAATGGGCCCTGCCTGGGCCGCGCTCGAAGCCCTCAACCGGGAACTCTCGGTGGAATACGCGCGGTCCGGGGTCCGGGCCGTCTGCCTGCGCACCACGGGCATGGAGGAGACCTCGACGATCGATGTCGTCTTCGGGTTGCACGCCGACGCGCTCGGCATCACGAAAGAACAGTTCGCGACCGTTGTCGCCGAAACGACCCACCGCAAGCGTGCGACCACGCTGGCGGAGTTCGCCGAGGTGGCCGCTTTCGTCGCCTCTGAGAAGGCGGCCGCGATGACCGGCACGGTCGCCAACCTGACCGGCGGGGTCATCGTCGACTGAGTTCCGGCCCGTAAGGCGCGGGCCGAGAAGATCCGATGCGGAGGACACCCCATGACCACTGACGTGACGGATGTGAAGGTTCGCGCCGAACGGCTGCGCGAGCTCCACAGTGGAGAGATGCTCGTGCTGCCCAACGTGTGGGACGCGGCGAGCGCGGCGATCGTGGCCGAAGCGGGGTTTCCCGCGGTCGCCACCGCGAGCGCCGCCATTTCGGCGATGCTCGGCCATCCCGACGGTGAGGGTGCGCCGTGGGAGGAGATGTTCGCCGCTGCCGGCCGCGTCGTCCGCGCGGTTTCGGTTCCGGTCACGGTGGACGCCGAAGCGGGATACGGCATGCGGCCGCGTGAATTGGTCGACCGCTTGCTGGACATCGGCGCGGCCGGCTGCAACCTGGAGGACAGCGACCACCGCAACGGCGGGCTGGTCGAGGCCGGTGCGCAGGCCGACCGGCTCGCGGCCGTCCGCGCCGCCGCCGAGGGCGCCGGCGTCCCGATCGTGATCAACGCCCGTGCCGACACCTTCTTGCCCACCAGCGGAATCCCGGAACCGGACCGGCTCGCGGAAGCGATCCGGCGGGGTCGGCTCTACCGAGCCGCGGGCGCCGACTGCGTCTACCCGATCGGCGTACGCGACCGGCGTGACCTCGCCACGCTTGTCGCCGAGCTGCCCGGCCCGGTCAACGGCAACACGGGCGAGCAGTTGGAGCTGTCCACACTGCGGGAGCTCGGTGTGGCCCGAGTGTCCTACGGCCCCCGCTTCTACCGCTCGGCCCTGGCCGACCTGAAGACCGCCGTCGAGAAGATCAGGAGCTGAAAGTGCTGCTGGAAAAGAAGAACGCGCTCGTTTACGGAGCGGGCGGGGCGATCGGAAGCGCCGTCGCGCTGGCCTTCGCCGCCGGGGGAGCCCGGGTCTTCCTCGCCGGGCGCACCCGCGCCGGTCTGGAGGTGGTCGCCGAGAAGATCCGGGCCGAGGGCGGTGTCGCCGACGTCGCCACGGTGGACGTGCTGGAGGTCGACGCCGTCGAAGCGCACGCGGACGCGGTGGTGAGCGAGGCGGGATCGCTCGACGTTTCGTTCAACGCGACCAGCCTCCCGCAGACGGGTATTCAGGGCACCCGGCTCGTCGACTTGTCTCCCGAGGCCTTCGCCCTGCCCATGACCACCTACCCCATGGCCACCTTCCTCACCGCCCGGGCCGCGGGACGGCGCATGATCGAGCAGGGATCGGGGGTGATCCTCACGATCACCGCATCTCCGTCGCGAACAGCCACTCCGCGAATGGGTGGGATGGCGCCGGCGTGGTCGGCGGTCGAATCGCTGGCACGGGGCCTGGCGGCCGAGCTCGGACCGCACGGTGTCCGCGTCGTGTGCCTGAACGCGGCGGGAATGCCGGAGACGACGCAGCTCACCGAGGTCTACGGCTTGCACGCCGACGCGTACGGCATCAGCCGCGACGCGTTCCAGGACCGCATGGAGACGCTGACACTGCGGAAGAAGCTGCCCACGGTCGCCGAGATCGCCAACGTGGCAGCGTTCGTCGCTTCGGACCGCTCCAGCGCGATGACCGGCGCGATCGCCAACGTCACCGGCGGCCTGGTCGTCGACTGAGGGGAGCCCGGTGGCGGCGGCTCGCCTGGCACTTCAACCTAGCCGCCGCCACCCGCCGACGAACCGGCCTCTGCCGGTGTGTGGCGCATCTTCCGCACCACCGGCGACAACAACGGCACCAACGCCGCCACCGCCAGCACCACCCCACCGGCCGTGGCCACCGGCCCGGCGCCGAACGCCGAAGCCAACGGCCCCGCCGACAGCTGACCGATCGGAATCCCCACATAAGACCCGAAGTCGTCATAAGCGGCCATCCGCGAGAGCAGATGGTCGGGGACGTTCTCCTGCACCGTCGTATCCCACGCGACGTTCGCGACCCCACCGCCGAGCCCTGCCACCAGCGCCGCGGCAGCAAGCGCGACGAAACCCGGCGAAGTCCCCAGCACGATCAGCGGCGTGGCCGACAAGGCGGCGCACACCTGCCCCAAGCTCAGCAGCCGGCGAGCCGCCACCCGGTACATGACCACACCCGTGATCAGCACCCCCGCGGCCCGCACGCTCAGCACCGCACCCCACGACGCCTCGCCGATGGTGGCGCGCGCGATGGTCGGCCCGAGGACCTGCCAGACGCCGGTCTGCGCGATGTTGACGACCGTGAACGCCGCCACGATCTGCCACAGCCACGTGATCCGCCGGAACGCGTGCCAGCCCTCGCGGATGCCGCGCAGGACGCCCGCCCGCGACGAGCCGACGACCGGAGGGAGGCGGAGAAAGCTGAACGCCAGGCCGGCCACCACGAACGACAAGCCGTCCGCCGCGATGGCCCAGCCGCCGCCGACGGTGGCCACGAGGACACCCGCGACGGAAGGCCCCGCCACCTTCGAGATGTTGCGCGCCGATGACAGCAGCGAGTTCGCCTGACGCAACAACCCCCGGTCGACCAGTTGCGGCACGATCCCGCGCAGGGCCGGCGTCGTGAACGCCGTGAGCACCCCGTTGGCGAACTCTGTACACACCAGGAACGGCAGCGAGTAGTTTCCCGTCAGCAGCACCCCCGCCGCCACGAGCTGGGTCGCGCCGCTGCCCAGGTTGGCGAGGCGCAGCACCAGGTCACGCGGGAAGCGGTCGGCCACCGAGCCCCCGACCAGCAGCAACGCGAGCATCGGCACCATGTTCGACGCCAGCACGATGCCGAGGTCCCCGGAGTCCGGGCTGGCGTCGAGCACCGCGAACGCGAGCGCCACCGGCGTCATCGAGCTGCCGAGCAACGACACCATCCGCGCGCCGAAGAACACGGCGAAGCGCCGCGACGCCAGAACCCCCATTCGATCATCGTGCCAGCGGGGCCGTGGGCCGTCGAAGGAGTTTCAGCCTGAACCCGGCGCGTGAACATCCGACGGCGACGACGGAAACAGGCGCTCGCAAGGCTTCTTCGCGAGGCTCGATCTCGTGGGAGACCTCCGCTGGGTGGTGGCGTTGTGGTCGAACCCGTTCGAGCGGATCGTGGTTTCCGGGACGGTGGTCGAGGTCACCGACAACCTGGGAAACTCGGTCTCTTTCGATCTCCTCGACCCGAACTTCTCCTGGCAGGGGAGACGTTCGTCGCGGAAGCTTCCCCCAACCCCGGCCAGCAGCAATCATGACACCCGGCAAAACGGGAGAAGGGCCAGTACATGAGCGGGATCGACGCGGAAGTCTTCGGGGGACGCATGCCGTCCGGCGCGGGCGACTTCGCCATCGAGACGCACGGCATCAGGCCCGTGCCCGAGGCGAACCGGTTCGGCCGGCCGTGGCGGCTCGCGAGCGTGTGGTTCGCGCCCAACCTCACCATGACCGCCGTCTTCACCGGCACGCTCGGTTCGACGCTGGGGCTGGGCTTCACGACCGGGTTCATCGTCGCGCTCGTCGGCACGATCCTCGGCTCGCTGCCGCCCGCGTACCTGTCGACCTGGGGCCCGCGAACGGGCGCGGGCCAACTGCCGCTCGCGCGCCTGCCATTCGGCCGCACGGTGGTGCTGCCGGGGCTCGTGCAATGGCTCGGCAGCATCGCGTGGGACGCGCTGGTCGGGCTCTTCGGCGGCGAAGCGCTGGCGGAGCTCACAGGGCTGCCGTTCTGGCTCGCCGTGGTCCTCGTGCTGGCCCTGCAATGCCTGCTCGGCGTGTTCGGCTACGCCGTGATCCACCGCGTGCAGGCCGTGATGAGCGCGGTGCTCGTGGTCGCGTTCGTGGCGCTCGCGGTCAAGGTCGTCCTCGACCACCCGATCACCTTCACCGACTCCGCGACCGGCGGCGACTACGCGGGCGCCATCGTGCTGTTCTCCACGATCACGCTCAGCCTCGCCATCTCGTGGGCGCCCTACGCCGCCGACTTCAGCCGCTACCTGCCCGCCGACACGAAGCCGGCCGGGGTCTTCTGGTTCACGCTGCTCGGGCTCGTCGCGTCGTACGCGCTGGGTGAGGGCATCGGCCTCGCGCTCGGCTCGGCGCTGGGCGACCAGACCGCCGCCGGCGTCTCGCAGCTGGTCGGCGGCGGCGCGGTCGGCGGGCTGGCGCTGCTGGTGATCGCGCTGGCCGCCGTGTCGTCCAACGCCATGAACGACTACAGCGGCTCGCTCGCCCTCCAAACGGTCGGCGTGCGGCTGCGCCGCCCGGTGTCCGCGGTCGTGGTGACCGTGCTGGCGTTCGTGCTCATCCTCTGGATGCACAGCGGCGACCTGTCGGCGAAGTTCGAGAACGTGCTGCTGTTCGTGAGCTACTGGATCCCGCCGTTCCTGGGCGTCGTGGTGCCCGACTGGCTGCGTCGCACGAAGCACGGCCGACGCTTCGACATTGGCGCTGAGCTGCGGAAACCCACCCGGTCATGGGCGGCGCTCGTGGCGTTCTTGGTCGGCTTCGCGGCGGCGGTGCCGTTCATGAACACCACCGTCTACACCGGACCTGTCGCCGCCGCCCTGCACGGTGCGGATCTGGCGTACTACGCGGGGTTCGTGGTTTCGCTGGTGGCGTACTTGATCCTGCGCGGCGAAAAGAAGGTTGACCTCCAGTAAGGTAGAGGTCGCACGCTGGCTGGTACCTACTCCAGGAGGAACCATGCCAGTCGCTGTCATCACCGGCGCGTCAGCCGGTCTGGGGCGGGCCCTCGCCGGGGCCCTCGTCCGTCGCGAGTGGACAGTGCTGGGCACCGCGCGGGGTGAAGAAGCCTTGCGGGCCACGGCCGACGAGCTCGGCTTCACCGCCGTGCCCGGCGACGTGACGGACCCTGCGCACCGCACCGCCCTCGCCGAGGCCGCCGGGCCGCGGCTCGATCTGCTCGTGAACAACGCCAGCAGCCTCGGCGTCAGCCCGCTGCCCCCGCTGGCCGACTACCCGCTCGAAGCCCTGGAATCCGTCTACCGCACCAATGTCTTCGCGCCCCTCGCACTCACTCGAACGCTGCTGCCCGCGCTGAAAACCGCGAACGGCACTCTCGTCGACATCAGCTCCGACGCCGCCGTCGAACCCTACGAGGGCTGGGGTGCCTACGGCTCGGCGAAAGCCGCGCTCGACCACGCCACCGCCGTGCTCGGTGTCGAGAACCCGGAGCTCGCCGTCTACGCCGTCGACCCCGGTGACCTGCGCACGGCCATGCACCAGCTTGCCTTCCCCGGCGAGGACATCTCCGACCGCCCGCTGCCCGAGACGGCCGTGCCCGCGTTCCTCAGGCTGCTCGACGAACGCCTGCCCAGTGGCCGCTACCGCGCCGCCGACCTCGCCACGGCGGTGCGCTCGTGACCACCCCGCACACCCGCTTCACGCTGTCGGACGACCTGCTCGCCGGCGCGCCACCCGAAGCACGGGGCCTCGCCCGTGACGAGGTCCGGCTGCTCACCGCGAGCCCGGACGGCGTTCACCACGCCACGTTCCGCGAGGTCGGCGACCACCTGCGGCCCGGTGACCTGCTCGTCGTCAACACCTCGGGCACGCTGCCCGCCGCCGTCGACGCCGTACGCGGCGACCACGTCGTCGGCGTCCACTTCTCCACCGAGCTCGATGCCGTGGAATTCGACGAGGGCACCTGGGTCGTCGAACTCCGGGCCCCCGGTGGCCCGCTGCTCGACGGCCGCGAGGGCGAGCACCTCGCCCTGCCCGCCGGCGCCGGCCTCACCCTGCTCGAGCCGCACATCGCCGGCCGGCGACGGCTCTGGCGCGCCCGCGTCGACGTCGAAGGCGGCGTCGGGAAGTACCTGGCGCTCGTCGGCCGCCCCATCCGCTACGGCTACGTCCCGCGCACGTGGCCGCTCACCGACTACCAGACCGTGTTCGCCCGCGACCCCGGCTCGGCGGAAATGCCCAGCGCTGCCCGCCCCTTCACGGCGGAACTGGTGACGCAGCTGGTCTCCCGCGGTGTGCTCTTCGCGCCGATCCTGCTGCACACCGGCGTCTCGTCGCCGGAAGCGGGCGAGCCGCCGTACGCCGAGCGCTACCGCGTCCCCGCCACCACGGCCGCGCTGGTCAACTGGGTGCGCACGCAGGGTGGCCGCGTCGTCGCCGTGGGGACCACCGCGGTCCGCGCGCTGGAGTCGGCCGTGGTGGACGGCGCCGTCACCGCCGCGTCGGGCTGGACGTCGCTGGTGCTGGGCCCGGACCACCCGGCTCAGGTCGTCGACGGGCTCGTCACCGGCCTGCACACGCCTGAGGCCTCGCATCTGCTCCTGCTCGAGGCCGTCGTCGGCCCCGCCCTGGTGCAGCGCGCTTACGACGCGGCCATCGAACGGAGGTACCTCTGGCACGAGTTCGGCGACGTCTCGCTGCTGCTGAGCAAGTAACGGCACCCCTGTCAAGGGCCTCCCACCGGTTTTCCCGCGATGCGGATGTCGATGCGCCCGGGTGAGTGACCGTGCGAACCTCGCCGGGACCCGGTCACCGCTGGAAGGGCCCACCCGTGCGCAAGCTCCCGAGAACCCGTTTGTTCGCCGCCGCGCTCGTCGCGCTGACCGCAGTGGGCGCACTCGCGGGCTGTTCGCGCGCGGACCGGCCGCAGGCCGCGGCCACGGACGAAGGCGCGGCGACGGAGGTGCGCCTCGGCTACTTCCCGAACGTCACCCACGCGCCGGCGCTGATCGGCGTCGACAAGGGCTTCTTCACCCAGCAGCTGGGCAAGACGAAGCTGACCACGCAGACGTTCAACGCCGGCCCCGACGAGGTCAACGCGCTGCTCGGCAAGTCGCTCGACATGGCGTTCATCGGCTCGGGCCCGGCCATCACGGCCTTCAGCAAGTCCGCAGGCGCCATCCAGCTGGTCTCCGGCGCGGTCTCGGGCGGTGCCCAGCTCGTGGTGAAGCCGGACATCACCAGTGTCGACCAGCTCAAGGGCAAGACCCTGACGACGCCGCAGCTGGGCAACACCCAGGATGTGGCGCTCAAGAAGTTCTTGGCCGCCAAGTTGCTCACCGGCCAGGTCACCGTGACCACGATGGACAACCCGAAGACGCTCGACGCCTTCCGCAAGGGCGACGTCGACGGCGGCTGGCTGCCCGAGCCGTGGTCCTCGCGGCTGGTGCTCGACGCCGGCGCGAAGGTGCTCGTCGACGAGAAGTCGCTGTGGCCCGACGGCCGGTTCCCGACCACCGTGGTGATCGTGCGCAGCGAGTTCCTGCAGCAGCACCCCGACACCGTGCGCGCGGTGCTGAAGGGTGAGCTGGCGGCCATCGACTGGGCCAAGGCCAATCCGGCGGACGCGAAGACGGTCGTCAACGGAGCGCTCAAGAAACTCGCCGGCAGCTCGCTGAGCCCGGCCGTGCTCGACCGCGCGTTCTCCGGCATCGAGCTGACCACGGACCCGATCCCCGAGCAGTTCCCGCAGCTGGCGCAGGACTCCGTCACCGCGGGCGTCGCGAAGTCCGCCGTGGCGCTCAAGGGGTTCGCCGACTTCGGTCCGCTCAACGAGGTCCTGCAGGAAGCGAAGCAACCCGCCGTCGAAGCCCCCGCCCTGGCCAAGTGACTGCGTCCCGGTGATTCAGGAAAGAGGCAGCGAGCGATGACGATCACCCTCCCCAGTGGACGGACCGAGTTCACCGGCACGGCCGCGGTGCGGCTTGCCGGCGTCGGCAAGGCGTTCGGCCCGGCCGGGCGTGCGGTGGTCGCGCTCGACGGCGTGGACCTGACGGTGGCGCCGGGCGAGTTCGTGTGCCTGCTCGGTGCGTCCGGCTGCGGCAAGAGCACGCTGCTGAATCTCGTGGCCGGCCTCGACGCGCCATCGGCGGGGGAGATCACGCTCAACACCTCGCGCCCGGCGGTCATGTTCCAGGAGGCCGCGCTCATGCCGTGGCTCACGGCCGCGCGCAACGTCGAGCTGCCGCTGCGCCTGGCCGGGTTCGGCCGCGCCGAGCGCCGCCACAAGGCCGCCGAGCTGCTGGACCTGGTGCGCCTGAGCGGCGTGGGCGGGAAGCGTCCGCACGAGCTGTCCGGCGGCATGCGTCAGCGGGTGGCGCTGGCCCGCGCGCTCGCGGCGACCCACCGCGTCGGCGGCGACGCGGAGCAGGCCCTGCTGCTGATGGACGAGCCGTTCGCCGCGCTCGACGCCATTACCCGCGACGTGCTGCAGGGCGAGCTGCTGCGCGTGTGGGGGCGCACGGGCACGTCGGTGCTGTTCGTGACCCACGACGTGCGCGAGGCCGTGCGGCTGGGCCAGCGCGTGGTGCTGCTGTCTTCGCGCCCGGGCCGCGTGGTGCGTGAGTGGACCGACGTGCCGCTGGCCGACACCGAGGAGCTGACCGAGGAAATCACCGGCCACCTGCGAAAGGTGATCAGCACCCATGCCGCAGCCTGACGGACCCGTCGACGAGCTGGATGCCGTCGGTTCCGGCCTCGACGCGCTCGACGCCCCAGTAGGGGAGCGCCGCCCGTCGTTCTGGCGCCGGTTCGCGTGGGGTTTCCTGCCGCCGGTCGTCGCGCTCGTGCTGCTCGTGGTCGTGTGGCAGATCCTGTGGGCCGCCGCGTTCTGGCCGGAGGCGCAGCTGCCCGCGCCGCTGGCCGTGTGGAACGAGTTCTGGGACCGCCTCACCGACGGCGAGGTGTTCGGCTTCATCTGGACGTCGCTGCACCGCGCCGCGCTCGGCTTCGCCGCGGGCGTGGTGATCGGGACGCCGCTGGGGCTGCTCGTCGCCAAGGTCCGCGTGGTGCGCGCGGCGATCGGGCCGCTGCTCACGGGGCTGCAGAGCCTGCCGTCGGTGGCCTGGGTGCCGGCCGCGATCCTGTGGTTCGGCATCAACGACGCGGCGATCTACTTCGTCGTGCTACTCGGGTCCGTGCCCTCGATCGCCAACGGCCTCGTATCCGGTATCGACCAGATCCCGCCGATCCTGCCGCGCGTCGGCCAGGTCATGGGCGCGCGCCGGCTGGCCGCGGCCCGCCACATCCTGCTGCCCGCCGCGTTGCCCGGCTTCCTCGCCGGGCTGAAGCAGGGCTGGGCGTTCTCGTGGCGTTCGCTGATGGCGGCCGAGCTCATCGCGCTGTCGCCGCAGCTCGGCATCGGCCTGGGCGCGTACTTGAACCAGGGCTCGTCGCTCAACGCGATCGAGAAGGTGATCGCGGCGATCTTCCTGATCCTGCTCGTCGGGATCGGGATCGAGCTGCTGGTGTTCCGGCCGCTGGAGCGCGCCGTGCTGCGGGCGCGCGGCCTCACGTCCTCGCTCTGACGGGGCTCGCCCGACGCGGTTTCGCGGCACCCACCACAATGTTCGATCATGGCCCCCGCGATCCTGGCGCTGCTCGCCGATCTGATCTTCTTCGTGCGGTTCCTGCGCGAGCCACGGCGGTTCGGCAACGCCGTGTGGTTCGCGATCGCTTTGGTGTTGACGGCGTTGTGGCTCTTCAGCCTCACGGCGGGGCTGGTGTGGCTGCAGACCGTGGTGCTGATCGTCGTCGCGGTGGTGGCGGTGGTCGCCGCGCTGGTGCTGCCGTGGGCGCTGGTCGCCAACGGCGCGGTGATGTGGCGCCGCGAGGGGCATCGGCCGGCTAACCTGCTGTCGCTGCTCGCGGGGCTGGCGATCCTGGCGGTCTACGTCTTCACGGTGGGCGCGGTCGCCTTCACGCGCGCGGCGCCGTGGCTGATCGTGGTGGCGCTCTCGGCGCTGCTGCTCTCGGCGTATCTCGCGTTCGTGTTCACGGCACTGCTCATGTACTCCGTGCTCTACAGCAGGCTGAACCGCCGCGCCCGCGTCGCCGCGATCATCGTGCTGGGCTCCGGTTTGCTGGGTGACCGCGTGCCGCCGCTGCTGGCCAGCCGGCTGGACCGCGGGGTCCAGTGTTACCAGCGCTCGCCCGAGGCCGTCGTGGTCGTGTCCGGTGGCCAGGGGAGTGACGAGCTCACCTCGGAAGCCGCGGCGATGGCTGCGTATCTGGAGAACGCCGGAGTGTCTCGGGAGTCGGTGCTGCTGGAGGACAAGGCCACGACGACCGACGAGAACCTGCGCTACAGCGTGGAACTGCTGCGCGCGCGGGGGATTTCCGGCCGGATCCTCGCCGTGACGAACAACTACCACGTCTTCCGCACCGCCATCCTCGCTCGCCGCCTGCGGCTGCGCTTGGACGTGATCGGCGCGAAGACCGCTTCGTACTTCGTGCCGAGCGCCTTTCTGCGCGAGTTCGTGGCTTTGCTGGTGCAGTACAAGAAGACGAACATCGCCGCGTTCGTGGTGCTGGGCGGCTTCCCGCCCGCGTTCGCCTTGCTCGGCCAGCTCTGACGCGCCTGCGGCACAAAAAACCGGCCCGCAGGCGCGGAGCCTGCGGGCCGGTCTGAAGTGGATGGTCAGCGCCCGGTGCGGCGAGATCCCGCGCGGGTGCCGGACGAGAACGCTGCGGCGCCACGGCTGGAGCCTGAGGCCGAGCCGGCGCGGCTGGGCTGCTGCGAACGCGTCGCCGACTGGCCGGAACCACCGCGGCGCGGTTCGCCCTGCGTGCGGGCGGCGGCTGCGCCACTGCGACCGCCACCGGTGCGCCCGGCTGCGGCGCCACCGCGGCCGGCGTTCGCGCGCCCGGCGCCGCTGCGGCCCCCGGCTGAACGACCGGCGTCACCACGACCGCGACCGGCGCCGTCGGCGACCGCTTCCCGCGAAGCGCCACCGCGACCACGGCCGCCGCCCTCGCCGAACGATTCGCGAGCAGCACCGCCGCGACCGCGGCCTTCGCCGAACGAGTCCCGCCCGGCGCCACCACGGCTGCCGCGGCTGGAGCCGCCGCGTCCGGCCGACTCGCCCCGGCGCGACTGAGCGTTGGCGCGAGCGCCCTGCCCACCGCGGTTCTCCGGAGCCGGCCCGCCACGACGCCCACCGCGAGCGGCGGAAGCGTCGCCGCCGGAAGCGGTGACCTTCTTCGGGCGGTCGTCGACGATCGGGCGGCGCGGCGAGGCGTCGAAGGTGCGCTCGCCGGGGGCGAGCTCGGCCAGCAGCGGGTGGCCGGGGCCGATCTGCGTGGTCGTGGGCTTGATGCCGGCCTTGCGGGTGAGGTCGCGGACGTCGGCGACCTGGTCGTCGGTCATCAGCGTCACCACGGTGCCCGACGCGCCGGCGCGCGCGGTGCGGCCGGAGCGGTGCAGGTAGGCCTTGTGCTCCACGGGCGGGTCGGCGTGGATGACGAGGGTGACGTCGTCCACGTGGATGCCGCGGGCCGCGATGTCGGTGGCGACCAGCGTCTTGGCCGCGCCGGAGGAGAACGCCTCCAGGTTGCGCGTGCGCGCGTTCTGGCCGAGGTTGCCGTGCAGTTCGACGGCCGGCACCCCGCTGGCCACCAGCTTGCGCGTGAGGCTCTTGGCGCGGTGCTTGGTGCGCGTGAACACGAGCGTGCGGCCGGGTGCGGCCGTGAGGTCGACGAGCACCGGCAGGCGGTGGGTCTCCTCGAGGTGCAGCACGTGGTGCGTCATGGTCGAGACCGGCGACTGGGCCGAGTCGACACTGTGCGTGACCGGGTCGTGCATGAAGCGCTTGACCAGCACGTCGACGCCGCCGTCGAGGGTCGCGGAGAAGAGCAGCCGCTGCCCGCGCTCGGGCGTCTGGTCCATGATGCGCCGCACCTCGGGCAGGAAGCCCAGGTCGGCCATGTGGTCGGCCTCGTCGAGCACGGTGATCTCGATCTGGTCGAGCTTCACCTCGCCGGAGCGCATGTGGTCGGCCAGGCGGCCGGGGCAGGCGACGACGATGTCCACGCCGTCGCGCAGGCGCGTGATCTGCGGAGACGCGCTCACGCCGCCGAAGATCGTGGTCGTCTTCAGGCCCAGCACCTTGCCCAGCGGCGCGATGGTGGCCTCGATCTGGGTGGCGAGCTCACGCGTCGGCGCGAGGATCAGCGCGCGCGGGCGGCCGGGGCGCCGGCGCGTGGGGCCGGCGGAGAGGCGGGCCAGCACGGGCAGCGCGAAGCCGTAGGTCTTGCCGGAGCCCGTGCGGCCGCGGCCGAGCACGTCGCGGCCCGCGAGCGTGTGCGGCAGCGTGGCTTCCTGGATCGGGAACGGCGAGGTGACGCCCTGGGCCGCCAGCGCGTCCACCAGGGACTTGGGCAGGCCGAGTTCAGTAAATGTGGTCATAAGTGCGTACGGGCGCTCGAAACGCCCCGGTTCTCCATACGTGAGAAGGGTTGTCCTGCCCGGCGCAGACCTCGGGGGGCCGCGGCGCGTGGTAGTCGACAACAACACGCGATCCGAGGCAGAACTGAGCGGACCGCAAGATCAGTATAGCCGAACGTGCACGCGGGGCCGAGTGAGTTTGCCCGCACCTCGGCCCCTTGCTAAGTTACCCGTCGGTAATCACGGAGGAGAGCCATGCCGCTGCTCAACCCGCGGGCCTACGACCCGCAGTCGTTCGACCCGGAGACCCGGCGCCTGCTGCTGGCCACGATCGAGTGGTTCGAGTCACGCGGCAAGCGCAAGCTCACCGAGGACTACCACAACCGCACCTTCTACGCGGACTTCCTCGAGTTCGCCGGCAAGGAAGGCCTTTTCGCCACCTTCCTCACGCCCGCCGCGGCCGCCGACGGCGCGCCGGACAAGCGCTGGGACACCAGCCGCGTGGCCGCGCTGGCGGAAATCCTCGGCTTCTATGGCTTGAACTTCTGGTACCCATTTCAAGTGACGGTCCTCGGGCTCGGCCCGGTGTGGCAGAGCGGCAACGAGGTCGCGCGCAAGCGGGCGGCAGACGCGCTGGACGCGGGCGGCGTCGGCGCGTTCGGACTGTCCGAAAAGGATCACGGCGCCGACATCTACTCGTCCGACCTCGTCCTCACGCCCGACGGCGCGGGCGGCTACCGCGCCAACGGCTCCAAGTACTACATCGGCAACGGCAACGTCGCCCGCACGGTGTCGGTCTTCGGCCGCATCGACGGCGTCGAGGGCCCGGACCAGTACGTGTTCTTCTACGCCGATTCGACCCACCCGAACTACCACGTGGTGAAGAACGTCGTGCCCTCGCAGATGTTCGTCGCGGAGTTCCGGCTCGAGGACTACCCGGTGCACGCCGAGGACCTCCTGCACGTCGGCGCGGAGGCCTTCAGCGCCGCGCTCAACACTGTGAACATCGGCAAGTTCAACCTGTGTTTCGGCGGCATCGGCATGGCCACGCACTCGCTGTACGAGGCCATCACGCACGCCCACAACCGGATCCTCTACGGCAAGCCCGTCACCGACTTCCCGCACGTGCGCCGCGAGTTCGTGGAGGCCTACGCCCGGCTGGTCGGCATGAAGCTGTTCTCCGATCGCGCCGTGGACTACTTCCGCTCCGCCGGCCCGGACGACCGCCGCTACCTGCTGTTCAACCCCATCACCAAGATGAAGGTGACCACGCAGGCGCAGAAGGTGATCGGCCTGGTCGCCGACGTCGTCGCGGCCAAGGGCTTCGAGGCCGACACCTACCTCGCCATGGCCAAGAACGACATCGACGGCCTGCCCAAGCTGGAGGGCACGGTGGCGGTGAACCTCGCGCTGATCGCGAAGTTCATGCCCGCGTACCTCTTCGCGCCCCAGGACTACGCCCCCGTGCCGACCCGCGACGACGCCGCGGACGACGAGTTCCTCTTCCGCCAGGGCCCCGCGCGCGGCCTGTCGAAGGTCCGTTTCCACGACTGGAAAACGGCCTACGGCAAGGCTTCGCACATCCCGAACGTGGCGCTCTTCCGCGAGCAGGCCGACCACCTCGTGCGCCTGCTCACCGAAGCCGCGCCGGACGAGGCCCAGCAGGCCGACCTGGACTTCGGGCTGGCGCTGACGGAGCTGTTCACCCTCGTCGTCTACGGCCAGCTGATCCTGGAGCAGGCCGAGCTCACCGGCGAGCCCGACGACGTCGTGGACCAGCTCTTCGCCGTGCTGGTGCAGGACTTCAGCACGGCCGCGGTGGACCTCAACGGCAAGGCGAGCTCCACGGCCAAGCAGCAGGAGCTGGCTCTGGCGGCCCTGCGCAAGCCCGTCGTGGACGCCGACCGCTTCGCTCGCGTGTGGACAGTGGTGCGGGACCTGTCCGGCACCTACGAGATGAACGCCTAGGCGCACCGGGTCCGCGGGCGCACCCGCGCGCGGACCCGCTCGGGCCCGTTGTCCTGACGGACAACAAACGGCCTCGTTCAGGTTGATCGGGAACATCGCGTTCGCGTGTGCCCTGCTGCACGGTGAGCAGGCAACCCCTTTCACCCCACAACAGGAACGAGGCTCGTCATAGCCGCTTCCGCACTCCCCACCGTCGTACTGGTCCACGGCGCCTTCGCTGACGCGTCAGGCTGGCAGGGGGTGGCCGCCGGTCTGCGTGAACGCGGGTACCCGGTCCTCGCTCCGGCCAACCCGCTGCGCGGGGTCGCCGCCGATGCCGGCTACATCAGGGACTTCGTGTCGACGATCCAGGGCGACGTCGTGCTCGTTGGCCACTCGTACGGCGGTTGCGTGATCACCAACGCGAGCACGGGCATCCCGAACGTGCGGGCGTTGGTCTACATCGCCGCTTTCGCGCCGGACGAGGGAGAGACGTTGCTCGAGTCCTTCGCGCTCGGCGGCGGGGCGTCCGAACTCGGTGAGCGCCTGGTTCGGCGCCCGTACCCGGGTGCGCCCGAGGGCGACGCCGACGGGTACATCGACCTGGAGTTCTTCCACCAGCTGTTCTGCGCCGACCTGGACACTGATCTCGCCGCTTTCATGGCCGTCGCCCAGCGCGGGTTCGCGCTGTCCTGCCTGTCCGCCGCTTCCGGAGTGCCTGGCTGGCGGACCATCCCGAGCTGGTACCTCGTGGCCGCCGACGACGTCACGATCCCGCCGGAGGCCGAGCGGTTCATGGCGAAGCGCGCCGGAGCGCAGACGGTGGAGGTCGCCAGTTCGCACGTCGCGATGATCAGCAAGCCGGCCGAGACGATCGACCTGATCGTCGCGGCATGCGGTGCCTGACACAGGACAAGCTCTAGGCTGACCTGGTGACGCGACGCGAGGCCACGAGCGGGCCCGATCCGGAGCTCGTGGCACTCGCCGGACGGCTGCTGGGCGCCATCGACGAGTTCGCGGACGAGATCGCGTCCGCGATCGAGGCCCGCGTCGAGTTCTACTCCCTGACTACCGTCGTGTCGGCAGACGACCTGAGGCGATCCGTGCGAGGCAACCTCGAGTATGTCCTCCGGTCCTTGCAGGAGGACCGGTTCGCCGACGTCGCGGCAGCCCGGACGACCGGTGCTCTGCGAGCCGAGCAAGGGGTGCCGCTGTCGGTGGTCATGGCGGCGTTCCGCGTGCTGTTCAGCCAGATCTGGCACAGCCTCGTGCGGCACGCCCGTACGCAGGAACGGGTCTCCGATCAGGCACTGGTGGACGCGGCCTCCGACCTCTGGTCCGCACACGACACCTTCGCCGAGGAGATGGCCGCTGCGCACCGCGAGGCGACGATGGCACTGGTGCTGCGGAACGAGGGCGAGCGGTCGGCTCTGGTCGGCGCACTCCTGGAGGGGCGGCCGCTGCACGAGACGTCCGTCTGGGAGGTAGCGGACGTGCTGCGCCTGCCCAAACGGGGGCCCTTCGTCGTGGTCGCGGCCGAATCGGTGCAACTGGCCCAGGAGGCGCTGCCCGGCATCGAGAACCGCTTGCGGGCACGACGCATCGGGTCGGCCTGGCGGCTGATGCCCGATGCGCAGATCGGGATCGTGCGCTTCGAGAACGACGCCGACCTGCGCCCGCTCGCGTCGACCCTGACGGCGTCGGCGCACAGCCGGATCGGCGTCAGCCCGCCGTATCGGGCACTGACGGAGACGGCGGCCGCGCTGCGTTTCGCGCGCATCGCGCTGGCGAGCACCGTCGCCGGCACGCCGCACGTCACGATGTTCGACGACTTTCCCCTTGCCGTCGCGGCGGTCAGCGCGCCCGACGCGATGCAGCGAGTCCGGCAGGCCGTACTCGGCCCGAGTCCGGCAGGCCGTACTCGGCCCGAGTCCGGCAGGCCGTACTCGGGCCGATCCTCGACCTGCCGCCCGAGCAAGGCAAGGTCCTCCTCGACACCCTGGCCGCGTGGCGGGACAACGGAGGGTCGGCGTCAGGCGCCGCGGCAGTTCTGTTCTGTCACCCCAACACGGTCCGCCATCGGCTGCGCCGGGTCGAGGCCGCCACCGGTCGCTCTCTCAGCGACCCGAAAGCAACCGCGGAGATCCTGATCGCGCTCGAGGCCGCGTTGCTGGGAATTGCGCGGTGATGACCGCCTGGGCTCACCGGTCCGCGATCCCGGGCCGGGCTCGCCCGCTCGGCTACGCCGGTGCTCGGTGACGGCACCCCGCCTCGAAGCCCGGGCCATCACCACCGCGCGGCTGGACCTGCTGCCGCTGCTGGTCGAGCACGCCGAGGAGATGGCGCGGGTGCTGTCCGATCCGGCGCTGCACACCTTCATCGGCGGCACCCCGGACACTCCGGAAGCCCTGCGTACGCGCTACCAGCGCATGACCGCCGGCTCGCCTGACCCGGCCGTGACCTGGCTGAACTGGGTGATCCGGCTTCGCGGCGATGCCTGTCTGACGGGCACCGTCCAGGCCACCGTGAGTGCCGCCGGCGCGGAGATCGCCTGGGTGGTGGGGACGCCGTGGCAAGGCCGCGGCATCGCCACTGAAGCCACCCAGGCGCTCGTCGCCTGGCTCGAACGGCAGCCGGTGGCCGCCGTTCTCGCCCACGTCCACCCCGGGCACCGGGCTTCCGCCGCCGTGGCCACCGCCGCCGGGCTCACGCCCACCGACGAGTGGCACGACGGCGAAATCCGCTGGCTCCGGGCCCGCTGACCCGGTCCTACTTGCCGAATCCGGCCCGCCGCAGCGCGTCGGCCATCGAGCCGTTGCCGCCGGAGTTGCCTCCGCGGTCACGACCGCCGCCGCTACCACCGCGGTTGCCCTGCTGGCCACGCCGCTGACCGCCGCCACCGCCCTGGCCGCCACCGCCACCCTGGCCGCCGCCGCCGCCCTGACCGCGGTCACGACCGCCGCCACCGCCACCACCACGACGGTCCTGCGACGAAGCACCCGGCTCGTCGTCCAGGCGCAGCGTCAGCGAGATCCGCTTGCGCGGCACGTCGACGTCGAGCACCTTCACCTTCACGATGTCGCCGGGCTTCACGACGTCGCGCGGGTCCTTCACGAAGTTCTTCGACAGCGCCGACACGTGGGCGAGGCCGTCCTGGTGCACGCCGACGTCGATGAACGCGCCGAACGCCGCCACGTTCGTGACCACACCCTCCAGCCGCATCCCGGGCTTGAGGTCACCGATCTTGTCCACGCCCTCGGCGAACGTCGCCGTCTTGAACGCCGGACGCGGGTCGCGGCCGGGCTTCTCCAGCTCGGTCAGGATGTCCGTGACGGTCGGGAGCCCGAAGGTCTCGTCCACGAACTCCGTCGGCTTGAGCGCCTGCAGCGTGCGGGCGTTGCCGATCAGCTCGCGGATGCCCGAGCCGGTGCGGTCGAGGATCCGCCGCACCACCGGGTACGCCTCGGGGTGCACCGAAGACGCGTCGAGCGGGTCGTCGCCGTCCGGGATGCGCAAGAAGCCGGCGCACTGCTCGAACGCCTTGGGCCCGAGCCGCGCGACCTCCTTCAGGGCGGTGCGCGACTTGAACGGACCGTTGGTGTCGCGGTGGGACACGATGTTCTCGGCGAGCCCCGTGGTGATGCCCGAAACCCGCGTGAGCAGGGGAGCGGACGCGGTGTTCACGTCCACGCCGACCGCGTTCACGCAGTCCTCCACCACCGCGTCGAGCGAGCGCGACAGCGACACCTCGGACAGGTCGTGCTGGTACTGGCCGACGCCGATCGACTTCGGGTCGATCTTCACCAGCTCGGCCAGCGGGTCCTGCAGCCGGCGCGCGATCGAGACGGCGCCGCGCAGCGACACGTCCATGCCCGGCAGCTCCTGCGACGCGAACGCCGACGCCGAGTACACCGACGCGCCCGCCTCGCTGACGACGGCTTTCGTGAGGCTCAGTTCGGGGTGCTTCTTGATGAGCTCCTGCGCGAGCTTGTCCGTCTCGCGCGACGCGGTGCCGTTGCCGATCGAGATCAGGTCCACGTGGTGCTTCGCCGACAGCACGGCGAGCTCGGCGATCGACTGGTCCCACTTGTTCGCCGGCTGGTGCGGGTAGATCACGTGCGTGTCCACGACCTTGCCGGTCGCGTCGACCACGGCCACCTTCACACCGGTGCGGAAGCCCGGGTCGAGGCCCATCGTCGCGCGCGTGCCGGCCGGCGCGGCCAGCAGCAGGTCGCGCAGGTTCGCCGCGAACACGCGCACGGCGTCGTCCTCGGCCGACTGGCGCAGCCGCATCCGCAGGTCGATGCCCAGGTGCAGGAGGATCTTGGTGCGCCAGGCCCAGCGCACGGTGTCGCCGAGCCACTTGTCGGCGGGCCGGCCTTGCTGGGTGACGCCGAACTTGTGCGCGATCCGCATCTCGTACTCGGTCGGACCGACGCGCGGCTCGGCGTCCTCGGCCCGGGGTTCCTCGGCCTCCATCGACAGGTCGAGGATTTCCTCCTTCTCGCCGCGCAGCATCGCGAGGATGCGGTGCGAGGGGAGCTTCGCGTACGGCTCGGAGAAGGTGAAGTAGTCGGCGAACTTCGCGCCTTCCTCTTCCTTGCCCGCGCGGACCTTCGACGCGATGTGCCCCTCGGTCCACATCTTCTCGCGCAGCTCGCCGATCAGGTCGGCGTCTTCGGCGAAGCGCTCCACGAGGATCGAGCGGGCGCCGTCGAGCGCGGCCTGCGCGTCGGCGACACCCTTGTCGGCGTCGACGAACACAGCGGCCGCGGCCTGCGGGTCGGTGTTCGGGTCGTTCATGAGGCCGTCGGCCAGCGGCTCGAGGCCGGCCTCACGGGCGATCTGCGCCTTCGTCCGCCGCTTCGGCTTGTACGGCAGGTAGATGTCTTCCAGGCGCGACTTCGTGTCCGCGGCCATGATCTGGGCCTCGAGCGCCTCGTCGAGCTTGCCCTGCGTGCGGATCGACTCCAGCACGGAGACGCGCCGCTCGTCGAGTTCCCGCAGGTAGCGCAGCCGTTCCTCGAGCGTGCGCAGCTGCGCGTCGTCGAGCATCCCGGTGACTTCCTTGCGGTACCGGGCGATGAACGGCACGGTCGACCCCCCGTCGAGGAGGTCGACCGCGGCCTTGACCTGACCTTCGCGCACCCCCAGCTCTTCGGCGATCCGTTCCTCGACCGACTGCACGCTCACAACCAGGCTCCTGCTCCGTCTCGGTGTCCCGTGCCGAGCATTCTGCCGCCCGGTGCGGTGCGACTTTCGTATGGCCCCGTCGAAGCGACGCCCGAACGGTTCCTTGACACCGAGATTGGTCTAGTCCACTTTGTGGTGACCTGCCTCACTCTTTCGTGGAGGTCTTGCTGTGTTCTCCAAACGGTCCCCACAACCTCGCCCTTCCCGCCGACCCAAACTCGCGATCAGCGCCCTGATCGCCACCGTGGCCGCGTGCCTCGGTGTCACCTTCGTCATCGGTGGCAGCGCCTCGGCGGCCAACATCCTCGCCAACCCCGGCTTCGAAAGCGGCAGCCTTTCGGGCTGGACCTGCAGTGGTTCCGCCTCCGTGGTGTCCAGTGGCGCCCACGGCGGGACCAAGGCGCTCAGCGCCGCGCCGTCGTCGTCCGACACCGCCCAGTGCTCGCAGCAGGTGACGGTGAAGGCGAACACCGCCTACAAGCTGTCGGCCTGGGTGCAGGGCAGCTACGTCTACCTGGGCGTCTCCGGCACCGGCGGCGCCGACACCAGCACCTGGACGCCGGGCACGAGCGGCTGGAGCCAGCTCGTGGTCGACTTCACCACCGGCGCGTCCACCAGCATCACCGTGTACCTGCACGGCTGGTACGGACAGCCGGCCTACCTGGCTGACGACGTCAACCTCGACGGCCCGGGCACCCCGCCGCCCACGACCCCGACCACGCCGACGACACCCACCACCCCGCCGACGACCCCGACCACGCCCACCACGTCCCAGCCGCCGACGACCGGTGACCTGGCCAAACACGTGCTCACGGGCTACTGGCAGAACTTCTACAACGGCGCCAAGGCCCTCAAGCTCGCCGACGTGCCCACGCGCTACAACATCATCGCCGTGGCCTTCGCCGACGCCACGGGCACACCGGGCGCCGTGAACTTCACGCTCGACTCCGGCCTGTCGTCGCAGCTCGGCGGCTACACCGACGCGCAGTTCCGCGCCGACATCAAGACCGTGCAGGCGCGCGGCCAGAAGGTGATCATCTCCGTCGGTGGTCAAAACGGCACGATCAACGTCAGCGACTCGTCGTCGGCGAACAACTTCGCCAACTCCGTTAAGTCGCTGATCTCGACCTACGGCTTCGACGGCGTGGACATCGACCTCGAGAACGGCATCAACGCCACCTACATGGGCCAGGCGCTGCGCAGCATCCACAACGGCGGCGGCTCGGTCATCACCATGGCGCCGCAGACGATCGACATGCAGTCCACCCAGGGCGGCTACTTCCAGCTCGCGCTGGGGATCAAGGACATCCTCACGGTCGTCAACATGCAGTACTACAACTCGGGCACCATGCTCGGCTGCAACGGCCAGGTCTACGCGCAGGCGACCGTCGACTTCCTGACGGCGCTGGCGTGCATTCAGCTGCAAGGCGGTCTGCGGGCCGACCAGGTGGCCCTCGGCCTGCCGGCTTCCGGCTCGGCGGGCGGCGGCTACCAGGCTCCGTCGAACGTCGTCTCGGCGCTCAACTGCCTCGCACGCGGCACCAGCTGCGCCGGCTTCAAACCCTCGGCCACGTACCCGGCGATCCGCGGTGCCATGACCTGGTCGATCAACTGGGACGCGTCCGCCGGGTACGCGTTCGCGAACACCGTTGGCGGCGCGCTCGCGAATCTGCCTTAGGGGCGCTCCGGACAAGACCTTGGAAGGACTCCCGCGACGGCAGGGAGGGCGTCGTCGCGGGAGCTCCTTTCAAGACACCCCCAGTGCACGTGCTCAGAGGGGGGTGAGCGCGTGCGACGCCGCAAGCGTGCCTGGTGGTGGTTGGTGGATGTGTTGAGGGATTGTTGAATCTGCTGGTCAGCGACCGATCCGGAGGTCGACGATCGGCAGCCGCAGTGCGCCGGGCGCCGTCGTCGGTACGGTCGGCTTGAGCGGCGCCACCGGAGTGATCCGGCGATAAGCCGAGCCCAGAGCCGGGCGGGGATCGGCCTCGCCCTTGTTCGGCCACAACGCCATCGCGCGTTCGGCCTGGGCGGTGATCGTCAGCGACGGGTTCACGCCCAGGTTGGCCGAGATCGTCGAGCCGTCGACGATGTGGAGGCCGGGGTGGCCGTAGACGCGCTGGTAGGGGTCGACGACGCCGGTGTCGGGGGAGTCGCCGATGGTGCAGCCGCCGATGAAGTGGCCGGTGATCGGGGTGTTGGCGAGGTCGGTCCAGGCGCCCTGCGGGAGGCCGCCGATCTTCGCGGCGACGCGGCGGGTCACGTCGTGGCCGGCCGGGATCCAGTCGGGGCTCGGTTCGCCGCTGCCTTGACGAGTGGTCATCCGGCGGCCGAGCAGGCCCCGTTTCGTGTACGTGGTCACGGAGTTGTCGAGCGTCTGCATCACGAGCAGGCCGATCATGCGTTCCGACCAGTGCCGCGGGTTGTGCAGGCGCGGCAGCTGGCGCCAGCGTCGAGCCAGTTCGCGAAGCCCCAGCGCCCACCGGCGTTTGCCGGGTTCGGCGTCCACGAGGACGGTGGCCATGAGGCCCATGACGTTGCTGCCCTTGCCGTAGCGCACGGGCTCGACGTGGGTGACGGCGTCCGGGTGGATCGACGACGTGATGGCGACGCCGCGCGTGTAGTCGGTGTCCTTGCGCAGCGAACGGGCGGCGAGCACGGCCTCGGAGTTGGTGCGCGCCAACAGGCCGAGGCGCGGTGACAAGCCCGGGAGCGTGCCGTCGTCGCGGAGCTGGTGCAGGAGCCGTTGTGTGCCCAGGGCCGCGGCCGAAAAGACGACCTCGCGCGCGGTGAAGGTGCGCCGGCCGCGCCGGACCCAGCGGCCGGTGCGCTCGGTGTCCACCGCGTAGCCGCCGTCGACCGGGCGCACGGAGACCACCGTCGTCAACGGGTGGACCTCGGCGCCGGCCTGTTCGGCGAGGTAGAGGTAGTTCTTCACCGTGGTGTTCTTCGCGCCGACGCGGCAGCCGGTCATGCACTCGCCGCAGTGGGTGCAGCCGCGCCGCGCGGGGCCGGCGCCGCCGAAGAACGGGTCCGGGGTCTCTTCGCCCGGGTGCGAGCCGAAGTACACGCCGACGGGCGTGCGGCGGTAGGTGTGGCCGATGCCCATGTCGTCCGCGACTTCGCGCAGCACCTCGTCGGCCGGCGTCGTGAGCGGGTTCTCGACGACGCCCAGCATGCGTTTGGCCTGGTCGTAGTAGGGCGCCAGCTCGTCCTTCCAGTCCGTGATGTGCGCCCACTGCTTGTCCTGGTAGAACGCGTCCGGCGGCTCGTACAGCGTGTTCGCGTAGACGAGCGAACCACCTCCGACGCCGGTGCCGCTCATCACGAAGGTGTTCTTCAGCAGGGTCAGCCGCTGGATGCCGTACAGGCCGAGTTTCGGGGCCCACAGGTATTTCCGCAGGCGCCACGACGTCTTGGCGAACTCGTCGTCGGCGAAGCGGCGCCCGGCCTCCAGCACGCCGACGCGGTAACCCTTCTCCGTGAGCCGCAACGCCGTGACGCTGCCGCCGAACCCCGAACCGATCACGAGCACGTCGTAGTCGGAGTTCGAGACCGTGCTGTTCAAGATCAGGCCACCACCCTGAAGTCGGCCGGGTCGAGCACCCGGGTCCTGCGGTCGTATTCGGTCACCAGACCGGGCCAGTTGGTGCTCACGCGCCCGTCGGCCTGGCGGTACCAGCTCGTGCACGCGCTCCACACGCTGTGGCCCAGCCGCTGCTGCACCTCGCGGTCGTAGCGCTCCTCCACCTCGGGCCGCACGTCCACATAGGACACCCCGGGCCGCGCGAGCTGTTCCACGGCCTGGCGGATGTAGCGCGCCTGCCGCTCGATCATATAGATGATGGAGCCCGCGCCGAGGTTGGTGTTGGGGCCGTAGACGCAGAACAGGTTGGGGAACCCGGGCACCGTCATCCCCAGGTACGCGCGGGCGCCGCCGCGCCACGCGTCGTCGAGACTGCGCCCGTCGAGTCCCAGCACCTTCATCGAGCCGAGGAAGTCGGTGGCGTTGAAGCCGGTGCCGTACACGATCACGTCGGCTTCGTGCTCCACGCCGTCTTCGGTGCGTACTCCACGCGGCGTGATCTCGCGGATCCGGCCGGTCTCGACCTCGACGTTCGGCTGCGCGAGCGCGGGCAGGTAGTCGTTGGTGAACAGGATCCGCTTGCAACCCAATGGGTACTTCGGCGTCAGCTTCCGCCGCAGCGCGCGATCCTTGATGTGCTTGTGCCGCAGCTGGGCCGTCCGCAGCTCGAAGGCTTTCGCCAGCGCGGGGTGGCGCGTCATCGCGTAGGTCGCGTACTCGGCGAGCAGGAAGATCCGCAGGCGGCCGAGCAGCTGCGTCGCCGGGAGGCGTTCGAACAGGCGCTTCTGCCAGCGCGCGTACCGCGTGTCGTTCTTGGCCATGATGTAGGGCGCCGTGCGCTGGAAGATCGTGAGCCGGGCGGCGCGTTTCTGCAGCTCGGGCACGAACTGGATCGCGCTCGCCCCGGTGCCGATCACGGCGACGCGCTTGCCATCGAGGTCCGCCTCGTGGTTCCACAACGCGGAGTGGAACGCCACGCCCTCGAAGCTGTCGCGCCCCGCGATGTCGGGCAGCACCGGCCGCGACAGCTGCCCGACCGCCGGCACGAACACGTCGGCCTCGAACGTCTCGCCCCCTGCCGTCTCGACGCGCCAGCGGCCCTCGTCGAACGTCGCGGCCGTCACCTCCTGGCCGTAGCGGATGTGGGGGCCGAGGTCGTAGTCGGCCACCACGCGCTTGAGGTAGGCGTGGATGTCCGGCTGCATCGAGAACCGCTTGGGCCAGTGGGGGTTGGGCGCATAGGAGAACGAGTACAGCGGCGACGGGATGTCGCACGCCGCGCCGGGGTAGGTGTTCTCGCGCCACACCCCGCCGGGCTCGTTCGCGCGCTCGAGGATCGTGAAGTCGTGGAAGCCGGCGCGCTTCAGTTCGATCGCCGTGCCGACCCCGCCGAACCCGGTGCCCACGATCAGCACCGACGGCGTCCTTGCCGTGTCTCCCATCCTGAGCAAGTTACTCACGCGTCCGTCGCGGTGGAAGGACACGAACGGTCAGATAATCGAGAATTCCGGCCAGTGCCGGGATTACGCGGCAAGCACCTGGATGTCGTGACGCAACCCGGGTTCGGCCCAGGTCAGCAGACGCTTGCCGGAGCTTTCCAACGCGGCTGTGTCGCGCTTCGGCAGCCGTTCGTACGGCGTGAGCACGAGCGTGGCCGCGTCGCGGGTGGTCTTGAGGTCCCAGGCGCCCTTCACGAAGCCGCCGACGAGCAGTGTGCCCTTGACCAGACCGTTCTGGCTGATCACGCGCTTGCGGTGCTCGTCGCGGATCACGCGCGTGCGGTCGGCGTAGGAGAGCAGCGGCTGGTCGAACGGCGCCAGCAACCGCGGCGGCGCGGGCACGTCCTCGCCGGGCAGCGTCGCGCCGGGCAGGTCGTAGAGCGTGCGGCCGGCGTAATCGACGTACGTGCGCAAGTCCATCCCGTCGACCACTTCACCGAGCTTCGTGAGACCCGACCACGCCTGCGCGTCGGCCACCGTCGCCGGGCCGAACGCCGCGAGGTAGCGCCGCACGAGCTGTTCGGCCGAGGACACGGCCTCGCTGCCGGCCAGCCAGCGGTCCGCGAGCTGGTAGGTCGGCTGGCCGGCCTGGCCCCACACGCCGCGCGGCGGGATCTGCACCAGCGGCAGGAGGCAGCGCGCCAGGTGCATCAACGCGTCGCTCTCGCGCTCGGGCCACTTCTCGGCGAGCGCGGCTCCCAGCTGCGCGCTCGTGTGCGGGCGGTCCGCGAGCAGTTCGCGCGTCACGGCGGCCACCTCGCCGTGGTCGAGGCCGGCCACGCGGGCCGCGTGCAGCGTGTTCGTGCGGAGGTCGCGGTCCATGATCGGCTGCACGAGCGGGCGCCACGCCAGCGCGTCGGCCGCCGTCACGAGGTGCACGGTGCCGCGCATCAGCACGATCCGCGCCACGCTGCGGTCCAGGAGCAGCTTCGCCAGGTCGTGCGGCTTGAAGCCGTGCAGCCGCGCCCACAGCGCGTAGTACGGCGGGAACGGCGCCTGCGCCTGCAATCCGGCGAGGTGCTCGACGGCCGCCAGTGCCGGCATCGACGCCCGGCGCAGCAGCAGCTGCCGATCCATCGTCGCGCGGTTGAGGGCTCGCAGACTCAGCTTCATGCGCCCGAGCGTAATGGGCATTGCGGACACAATACGTCCTCAACGAGCACAGCCGAACTGACCTGATCCATAATTCCGGCCATGGCAGAGCTGGCAGCCCCCGCGGTCCGCGACTGGGACTTCCCCCGCGGCACCGCCAGCGTCCTGCTCATGCTCGGGTTCGCCGAGGACCACGGCGTGCCCGCCGAAAAGCTGGTGCCGGGCACCCCGCGTGAAGCGCTGACCGGCCCCGATCGGCAGGTCGACGCGCGGCAGGAGCTGGCCGTGGTGCGCGCCGTCGCCACGCACACCGGCGGTGGCGACGACGTCGCTCTCGAACTCGGCCGCCGCTATCGCGTGACGACGTTCGGCATCTTCGGCTTCGCGTGTATCAGCAGCCCGACGATGCGCGACGCGATGCTGTTCGCGTTGCGCTACCTGGACTTGAGCTTCACGTTCTGCATCCCCCATGTGGAGCTGGACGCGGAGGGGATCAGCCTGGTGCTCGACGATTCGCGCGTACCCGCCGACGTCTCGCGGTTCCTCGTGCTGAGGGACCTCGCCGCGATCCACACCGTGATGCGCGACCTGCTGCCGGGGATTTCCCCACGGAGCCTGGAGTTCCGGCATTCGGCACCATCGTCGACGAGGTCCTATGTGGACACCTTCGGCGTCGAGCCGGTATTCGGCGCCGAGCGCCACCGCGCCGGCTTCGACCCCGCGTTCCTCACCATGCCGTTGCCGCAGGCCAACGAACAGACCGTGGCCCTGTGCGCCGCCCAGTGCGACGCCCTCGTGGCCCGTCGCCGCGAACGGTCCGGCATCTCCCAGCTCGTGCGAGAACGCCTGGTGCGCCTGGGCGGCGTCGACGCCGGCATGGACGAGATCGCGCGCCAGCTCACCGTCAGCCCGCGCACACTGCGCCGCCGGCTCACCGACGCCGGCACCGGCTACCGCCAGCTCGTGGACGAGGTCCGCCAGACGCTCGCCGAGGAAATGCTCGACACCGGCGCGTTGTCCGTCGAAGATGTCGCGCTGCGCCTGGGTTACGCCGAGGCGTCGAGCTTCATCTACGCGTTCAAACGGTGGACGGGGACGACTCCGGCGGCCTACGCGCGTCGTTCCGCTCCGCGAGCACGGCCGGGTAGGTGACCTCGATCAGGCCCATGATCGATTCCACGAGGAAGGTCCGCAGCTCGGCGCGGTTCAGCGTGCCGCGGATCAGCCATTCGCGAGACGCCGCGCGCAACATCCCGCCGTACGACCGGATCATCGCGCGCAGCTCTTCCCGGCCCTCGGTGACGTCGGTCATCAGGGCCCCGGCCAGCACGCGGTCGGCCGCGACGTCGTCGGCCTCCAGCATGATCCGCTCGATCTCGGGGTCACGGCCGGCGGACTCCGGGCCGATCGCGGTGAGCCACGCGTCGCGGTTGCGGTCGACCACGTCGATCCAGCGCTCGATGCCGACCTCCAGCCGGCGCCGTACGGGGCCTTCGGGCAGCGACTCGACCACGGGCGCGGGCACGATCATCATCTGCCGCACGACCTCGAGGTAGAGCTCGCGCTTGCCGCCGAAGTAGTGGTTGATCAGGGGCCTCGCCACCCCCGCGGCCGCCGCGATGTCCGAAGTGGACACTGACGCGTAGCTGCCGGCCCCGAACAGGCGCCGTGCCACCGCGAGGATCTCGGCCCTGCGCTCGGCCGGTTCCAGCCGGCGCCGCGTGGGCCGGGTTCCGGTGCTCATCGTGCCAGCCTTCTCGTCCTCCGTCCTGCTGTCAACAAGTTGTTGACCGCACGTAAAGACCGTGTACCACTGTTGTGTGTGACGGTATTTCTACATCGACTCGGTCCGTTATTGAACCGGAACAACCGGCCGGTAACTTCGCCGCCCACTGGGACGACGGATCGAACGGGGGCTGGGCGCGGTGGGGTAGGAGCAGATGAGCGATGCGGAGGGTGGCACGACTCGGCCTGCGGGCCGCTGGGTCAGCGTGCGCTTGCAGCACCGCCAGGTGCGCGTGGACGAACCCTGCTGCGCGGGCGAGTGCCGCGGTGAGTGCTCGGCGGACCTGTCCTACGACGGCATCGTCATCAGCAACTACGACGAGGGCGCGCTCGTCAGCGAGCGCTGGATCCCGCTGGGCGCCGAACCGAGCGAAGAAGACGACGAGGTCCTGATCGAGCAGCTGCGCGCCGCCATGCTCTGGCAGGCGCGCCGGCCGCCGAAGACCACGACGGGGGAGTGAATCGCCGCCGGGCGGGACTTTCCGGCGGCGAGTGTCACCTCGGCAGGCTCTGCGGTTCAGGCGCGCAGGCCGTCGAACGCCATCTTGCACACCGCGTCCGCCAGCTCCTCACCCGACGAGCCGCGGCGCGGCCGGTACCACTCGATCAGCGAGTTCACCGTGCCGAACAGCAGCCGCGCGGCGACGGCGGGGTCGATGTCCGGCCGCACGTCACCCTCGGCCTCGGCCTGCTTGACCAGATCCGTCACCAGGCGGTCGAACTCGCGCCGGCGGGCCAGCGCCGAACGCTCCACCTTCGTGTTGCCGCGCACGCGAAGCAGCAGCGTGACGAACGGCAGCCGGTCGGCGAGCACCAGCACACTGCCGCGCACGAGGTGCTCCAGCCGGTCGATCGCGCGCCCGTCGAGCTGCTCGGTGGACGCCGCGATCTCGAACAGTCCGTCGAGTGCCCGGTCCACCGACAGCCGCAGCAGTTCTTCCTTGCTGCGCACGTGGTGGTAGATCGCCGACTTCGTGATGCCCAGCTTGCGCGACAGGTCTTCCATGCTGGTGCCGTCGTAGCCGCGCTCGTTGAACAGCTTCACCGCGACCTGCAGCAAAGACTCCAGGTCGTACCCGGGCCGTCCCCGCCGGGCCGGAGGGGTCGTCACGTCTTGTCTCGTTCGTCGATCACGCGCCGCATTTTGCCAACCGACCGCTCCAGCGTGTCCGGCTCCACCACATCGACACCCACCGTCACGCCGACGCCGTCCTTCACACCCGCGATCAACGCCGCCGCCGCAGCCGCTCGCGCGTCCGCCGACGCGTCGTGACGCGCCTCCACCCGCACGGTCAGGTGGTCCAGCCGGCCCCGCGTCGAACGCACCAGCTGGAAGTGCGGGCTCAGCGCGTCGGTCTGCAGCACGATCTCCTCGATCTGTGTCGGGAAGACGTTGACGCCACGCAGGATGATGAGGTCGTCGCTGCGCCCGGTCACCTTCTCCATGCGCCGGAACGCGGGCCGCGCCGTGCCCGGCATCAGCCGCGTGAGGTCGCGCGTGCGGTAGCGGATGATCGGCAGCGCCTGCTTCGTCAGCGACGTGAACAGGAGCTCGCCCTGCGCGCCCGACGGCAGCACCTCTTCGCTGAACGGGTCGATCACCTCGGGGAAGAAGTGGTCCTCCCAGATGTGCAGGCCGTCCTTGGTCTCCACGCACTCCTGCGCGACACCCGGCCCCATCACCTCGGACAGTCCGTAGATGTCCACGGCGTCGAGCGCGAAGCGTTCCTCGATCTCCGCGCGCATCTGCTCGGTCCACGGCTCGGCGCCGAAGATGCCGACCTTCAGTGAACTCGCCCGCGGGTCCACGCCCTGGCGCTCGAACTCGTCGAGCAGCGTGAGCATGTACGACGGCGTGACCATGATGATCTCGGGCTTGAAGTCGGTGATCAGCTGCACCTGGCGCGCGGTCATGCCACCCGACGCCGGGATCACGGTGCAGCCGAGCTTTTCCGCTCCGTAGTGCGCGCCGAGCCCGCCGGTGAACAGGCCATAGCCGTAGGCCACGTGCACCTTGTGGCCGGGGCGCCCGCCGGCCGCGCGGATCGAGCGCGCCATCACGGTCGCCCACGTGTCGATGTCGTCCTCGGTGTAGCCGACGACGGTCGGCTTGCCCGTGGTTCCGCTGGACGCGTGGATGCGCCGGATGTCCTGCTGCGGGACGGCGAACATGCCGAACGGGTAGTTGTCGCGCAGGTCCGCCTTGGTGGTGAACGGGAACTTCGCGAGGTCGGCCAGTTCCTTGCAGTCGTCCGGGTGCACGCCCGTCTCGTCGAACTTCTTGGTGTAGAAGGGCACGTTGGCGTACGCGTGCCGCAGTGTCCATTGCAGACGCATCAGCTGGAGGGCGGCGAGCTCGTCGACGCTGATTCTTTCGACAACACTGTCCGGCGTTGTACTTTTCATCGGGTTTCCCGGCTCTTCTCGATGACGCGGCTGCGGCCGCGGAACTCGGCGACGACTTCGGGCCCTTCGGGGGTGTCCCGGTGCACGGTGACGTCGTAGATGCCGTTGCGGCCGTAGCGGGTGCGCTCGATGGCCGTGGCGGTGAGGTGGTCGCCGAGGCGGCCGGCCGCGACGAAGGAGATCTCGGCGCCGGCGGCGACGGTGACCGGTCCGTGGGTGTTGCACGCGAGGGCGAAAGCGGTGTCGGCGAGCAGGAACAGGTAGCCGCCGTGGGCGATGTCGTGGCCGTTGACCATCTGCTCGGTCACCTTCATCGTGGCGACCGCGCGCCCGTCGGCGGCCTCCACGAGCTCGATGCCCAGGCCCTTCGACGCTTCGTCGGTGTCGAACATGGTGTGGGCCGCGTTGCGCGTGGTCACGTTCGGTTGCCTCCACGTGAGTAACTGACCGAATGGCCGGTAATCCAGGCCCGCCGTTAGTAAAGGCGGGGCGCGGGTTCGCTGTCAAGCACCGGGACTTCCGATCAGAGGCGGGAGCGGCTACGATGGAATTACTGAACGTCCGGTTGGTAATTCCGCGCGGGTGCCTCACCGCGCGACACGGCGAGAGGGTCGGGCCCCATGGTTTTGCTCCGCAGCTACGTCTCCGGCGGCTGGCACACGGCGACGGACGAGGGGGCGCCGCTGCACGACGCGGCGACCGGAGAGGAGGTCGCCCGCGTCTCGTCGACCGGCGTCGACTTCGCCGGCGCGCTCGACTACGGCCGCCGCGTGGGCGGTCCCGCCCTGCGTGAGCTCACGTTCCACCAGCGCGCGGCCCTGCTCAAGGCCCTCGCGTCCCACCTGCGCGAGCACCGCGAGGAGCTCTACGCGGTGTCGGCGCGCACCGGCGCCACGCTGGGCGACTCGAAGTTCGACGTCGACGGCGGCATCGGCGTGCTGTTCAGCTACGCCTCGAAGGGCAAGCGCGAGCTGCCCAACGACACCGTCTACCTCGACGGCGCGGTGGAGCCGTTGAGCAAGGGCGGCACCTTCGTCGCACAGCACGTCGCCGTGCCGCTGCACGGCGTCGCGATCCAGATCAACGCGTTCAACTTCCCGGTGTGGGGGCCGCTGGAGAAGTTCGCGCCCGCGTTCCTCGCCGGCGTACCGAGCCTGGTCAAGCCCGCGAGCCAGACGGCCTACCTCACCGCGAAGCTGGTCGAGCTGATCATCGAGTCCGGCATCCTGCCCGAGGGCTCGCTGCAGTTCATCGCCGGCAGCGTCGGAGACCTGCTCGACCACGTGACCGCGCAGGATCTGGTGTCGTTCACCGGTTCCGCGTCCACCGCGCAGAAGCTGCGCGCGCACCCGGCGGTCGTGCGCAACTCCGTGCGCTTCAACGCGGAGGCCGATTCGCTGAACTGCTCGATCCTCGCGCCCGACGCGCGGCCGAGCACACCGGAGTTCGACCTGTTCGTGAAGCAGCTGGTCACGGAGATGACCGTGAAGGCCGGCCAGAAGTGCACGGCGATCCGCCGCGCGTTCGTGCCGGAGGAGATGCTCGACGACGTCGCCGAAGCCGCGAGCGCGCGCCTGGCGAAGGTCGTGGTCGGCAACCCGACCGCCGAGGGCGTGCGGATGGGTGCGCTGGCCAGCCTGGAGCAGCGCGAAGAGGTCCGCCGCTCGCTCAAGGCCCTGCTCGACGCCGGCAGCGTCGTCTACGGCGACCTGGAGCACGTCGACGTGGTCGGCGCCGACGAGTCGACCGGCGCGTTCATGTCGCCGGTGCTGCTGAAGGCCGACCCGCAGCGTTCGGAGCCGCACGAGGTCGAGGCGTTCGGGCCGGTGTCCACGCTGATGCCCTACACGTCGATCGCGCAGGTCATCGAGTTCGCCGCGCGCGGCGGCGGCAGCCTCGCCGGGTCGATCGTGACCGGCGACCCGGAATTCGCGCGGACGATCGTGCTGGGCGTCGCGCCGTACCACGGCCGGCTGCTGGTGCTCGACGCCGACGACGCGAAGGAGTCGACGGGCCACGGCTCGCCGATGCCGCAGCTCGTGCACGGCGGGCCCGGTCGTGCCGGCGGTGGCGAGGAGATGGGCGGCATCCGCGGCGTGCTGCACCACATGCAGCGCACGGCCGTGCAGGCCAGCCCGAAGGTGCTCAGCACCGTCACCGGCCGATGGGTCGAGGGCGCGCCGCGCGTCGAGGGCGACCACCCGTTCCGCAAGTCGCTGGCCGAGCTGCGCGTCGGCGACTCCGTGGTGGCCGGCCCGCGCACGGTGACCCGCGCCGACATCGACCACTTCGCCGAGTTCACCGGCGACACCTTCTACGCCCACACCGACGAGGCCGCCGCGGCCGCGAACCCGCTGTTCGGCGGGATCGTCGCCCACGGCTACCTGGTCGTGTCGTTCGCCGCCGGCCTGTTCGTCTCGCCGGAGCCGGGCCCGGTGCTCGCCAACTACGGCCTGGAGAACCTGCGGTTCCTCACGCCGGTCAAGGAAGGCGACGCGCTCACCGTGACACTGACCGCCAAGCAGATCACCCCGCGCATCGACCAGGAGTACGGCGAGGTCCGCTGGGACGCCGACGTCGTGAACCAGACCGGCGATTCCGTGGCGAAGTACGACGTGCTCACGCTCGTTTCGAAGGAGCAGCCGTGACCGCTGTAGCTGAGGAAGACCTACTCGGACACTTCGAGCACACCATCGAACGCGACCAGCGCATCGAGCCGCGCGACTGGGTGCCCGAGGGCTACCGCAAGACGATGATCCGCCAGATCGCGCAGCACGCGCACTCGGAGATCATCGGTATGCAGCCAGAGGGCAACTGGATCACGCGCGCGCCTTCGTTGCGGCGCAAGGCGATCCTGCTCGCGAAGGTGCAGGACGAGGCCGGCCACGGGCTCTACCTGTACTCGGCCGCGGCCACGCTCGGCGCGGACCGCGCGGACCTCACCGACAAGCTGATCACCGGCCGGCAGAAGTACTCGTCGATCTTCAACTACCCGACGCTGACCTTCGCCGACGTCGGCGTGATCGGCTGGCTGGTCGACGGCGCGGCGATCTGCAACCAGGTACCGCTGTGCCGGTCGTCGTACGGGCCGTACGCGCGGGCGATGATCCGGATCTGCAAGGAAGAGTCGTTCCACCAGCGCCAGGGTTTCGAGCTGCTGATGACGATGATGCGCGGCACGCAGCAGCAGCGGGACATGGTGCAGGAAGCCGTGAACCGCTGGTGGTGGCCGTCGCTGATGATGTTCGGCCCGCCCGACGCGGAGTCGCCGAACACCGCGCAGTCCATGGCGTGGAAGGTCAAGCGGCACACCAACGACGAGCTGCGGCAGCGCTTTGTCGACATGTCGGTGCCGCAGGCGGAGGCGCTGGGCGTCACGTTCCCGGACCCGGACCTGCGCTGGAACGCTTCGCGCGAGCATTACGACTTCGGCGCGGTCGACTGGGATGAGTTCAAGAACGTGTTGCAGGGCAACGGCCCGTGCAACAAGCAGCGCGTCGAGCACCGGAAGCAGGCGCACGACGACGGCGCGTGGGTGCGGGAAGCGGCTGTCGCTCATGCTGAGAAGGAGGCTTCGCGATGAAGCACGATTGGCCGCTGTACGAGGTGTTCGTGCGCGGGAAGCGCGGGCTCAACCACGTGCACGTGGGTTCGCTGCACGCGGCGGACGACCAGATGGCGCTGCACAACGCCCGTGACCTGTACACGCGGCGCAACGAGGGCGTCTCGATCTGGGTCGTGAAGGCCTCGGACATCACCGCGTCCTCACCGGACGAGAAGGACCCGTTCTTCGCACCCAGCGGCGACAAGGTCTACCGGCACCCGACGTTCTACGACATTCCCGACAACGTTCCGCACATGTGAGGCCTTGATGTCCTTTGACAACGTCTATGAGGCCATCACCGAGGACAACGACGCCCGGTGGGCCTTCGGTACGGGCTTCGCCGACCCGCTGTCCGGTGTGGACACTTCGGTGCCTTCGGGTGTGGACGCCGCCGGCTTGGCGGCGTACTGCCTGATGCTCGGCGACGACGCGCTGGTGTTCTCCCACCACCTGCAGGAGTGGGTCACGAACGCGCCGGAGCTCGAGGACGAGGTGGCGATCGCCAACATCGGCCTCGACCTGCTCGGCCAGGCCCGGCTGCTGCTGGCGCGCGCCGGCAAGGCCGACGGGACCGACCGCTCGGAGGACACGCTCGCGTTCCTGCGGGCGGAGCACGAGTTCCGCAACGTCCGGCTCGCCGAGCTCGGCGGGGGCCATTTCGGGCACCTGATGGCGCGGCTGCTCGTGTTCTCCACGTGGCGGCTGGCGTTGCTGCAACAGCTCGAGTCCAGTGTGGACCCGGTCCTCGCGGCGATCGCGGCCAAGGGCGTGAAGGAGCTTGCCTACCACCGCGACTACGCGGCGCAGTGGGTCGTCCGCCTCGGCGACGGCACTTCGCTGTCGCACGAGCGGATGCGGGAGGGGCTCGACGCGGTGTGGCCATACGTCGACGAGCTGTTCAAGACGCACCCGCTGGAGCTGGTGGACGCGGCCTTGCTGCGGCCGGAGTTCGACGTTGTGCTCGACCAGGTGCTGGCCGCGGCGACGCTGGAGCGGCCGACCGTGGGAGCCGTGGCCGGCGTGTCCGGGCGGACCGGTCGCGACGGCGTCCACACGGAGCAGATGGGGTTCCTGCTGGCGCAGCTGCAGAGCGTGGCGCGGGCGATGCCGGACGCGACATGGTGACCGCCGACGTGCTTTTTCCCGCGGAGGCGGCATCGAACACCCCGCTGGCTGTGGCCGAGACCGTGACCGACCCGGAGCTGCCGATGCTCACGCTCGCCGACCTCGGAGTGCTGCGATCGGTGTCCGTGCGGGACGGTCGCGTGACGGTGGCCATCACCCCTACCTACACCGGCTGCCCGGCCATGGACACCATGCGCGACGACCTGGAGCACGCGTTGCTCGGCGCGGGTTACGCGGACGTCGAGATCCGCACCGTGCTCGAACCGGCGTGGTCGTCGGACTGGATTTCGGCCGACGGGCGGCGCAAGCTCGCCGAGGCCGGCATCGCGCCGCCGGGTGCGGCCCCGCGGCGCGCGAGTGGACCGGTGCCGCTCACGTTGTCACCGCCCGTGTCGCGCATCGCGTGCCCGCACTGCGGTTCGCTCGACACCGAGGAGCAGTCGCGGTTCAGCGCCACCGCGTGCCGGGCGCTGCGCCGGTGCCGTGCGTGCCTGGAACCGTTCGAACACGTCAAGGAGATCTGAGTTGACCAGCACGATTTCCCGGCGCACCGGCTTCCACTCGCTGCGGGTCGCCGACGTCGAGCGGCTGTGCGACGACGCGGTCGCCGTGACTTTCGACGTGCCTCCCGAGCTGGTCGAGACGTTCGCCTTCGCGCCCGGCCAGTCGCTGACCTTGCGCCGCACCGTCGACGGCCGCGACGAGCGCCGGTCGTACTCGATCTGCGCTCCGGCGGGCCAGCGGCCGCGCGTGGGCGTGCGCTTGGTTCCCGAGGGCGTGTTCTCGTCGTGGCTCGTGCAGGACGTGCGCCCGGGTGACGTCGTCGAGGTCTCCGCACCGACGGGAACCTTCACGCCGGATCTGACCACGGGCGGTCACCACGTGCTGATCGCCGCCGGCTCGGGGATCACGCCGGTGCTGTCGATCGTCGCGTCGCTGCTCGCGACGCCGGACGCCACCGTCACTGTGCTGTACGGCAACCGCCGCACGGACACGGTCATGTTCGCCGACGAGCTGGCCGACCTGAAGGACCGCTACCCGGCGCGGCTCGAGCTCATCCACGTCCTGTCGCGCGAACCCCGCGAGGCCGAGCTGTTCACCGGCCGCCTCGACGCCGACAAGCTGCGCGCGCTGTTCGGCTCGCTGGTGCCGGTGGAGTCGGTGGCCCACTTCTGGCTGTGCGGGCCGTTCGGGATGGTCACCGGGGCGCAGGAGGTGCTGGCGGCCCTTGGCGTGCCGGAGTCGAGTGTCCACCAGGAACTGTTCTACGTGGACGACGTGCCGCCGGAGCCGGTCAAGCACGTCGACCCGGCGGTGGCCGGCGCCGCCTCGGAGGTCACGCTGATCCTCGACGGTCGCTCGACCACGATGAGCCTGCCGCAGGAATCGTCCATTTTGGACGGTGCGCAGAAGTTCCGGCCGGACCTGCCGTTCGCGTGCAAGGGCGGGGTGTGCGGCACCTGCCGGGCCCGCGTGACCGAGGGTGCCGTGGACATGCGGCGCAACTTCGCGCTGGAAAAGGCCGAGGTGGACGCGGGGTTCGTGCTGACGTGCCAGTCGCACCCGGCGAGCGAGCGCGTGACGGTGGACTACGACGCCTGATCAGCGCCTGCGGCGCCGGCGCTGCGAACCGAGCGTCAGGTCTTCGGGGCCGTCCGGTTCCGTCGCGGGGCGGGTCGTCTCGGGCAGGCCCATGGCTTCGGCCGCGCGTTCCTGCGCTTGGGCGAACTTCCCCGACGGCCGGTCCTGGGCCCGCCGCAGCACCGAGGTCCGCAGCCGGTTGTACCCGCGCACGGCGACGGGCCGGCGTGACCGCAGCTCGTACTCCGGCAGGGTTGCGAGCGCGGCCGCCAGCTCACGGTCGACCAGCACCGTGCCGGGGCGGGCGACGGACGTCAGCCGCGCGGCGAGGTTCACGACAGAGCCGTAGACGTCGCCGAAGCGGGACAACACCCGCCCCGTAGCCAGCCCCGCGCGCACGGCGGGCAGGTCGTCGGACGCGGACGTGCGTTCGGCGAGGGTGAGCGCGATCTCGGCACCCGACTCGGGGGAGTCGGTGACGAAGAAGACCTCGTCGCCGATCATCTTCACGATCCGCCCGCGGTGGTCGGCGACCACGCCCGCGGCCAGCGACTCGAACCCGTCGAGCACGCGGCTGAGCTCGTCCTCGTCGACCTCGCGGGTCATTTTGGTGTAGCCCACCATGTCGACGAAGCCGACGACCTGCGGCCGGGCCTCCAGGTCCTCGTCGGTGGCGAACGCGCGCCCGGCGAACGCCACGAGGTGGCGGCGCCACACGAAGTTCTGCACCTGCTCCAGCTCGGGCAGCAGCCGCGCGACGAGCTTGGTGACCTGGCTGTCGTCGAGGCCCGGGTTCTCGGCGATGAGCGACCACAGCATGTGCACCTGCCACTCGGCCAGACGCGACAGGTGCTGCCCGAGCGCCCGTGTCACGGCGACCTCGAGGTTGCGCGCGACAAGTCCGGACGCGATGAGCTGGTCGGCGGTGCGCATGGCGGCGACGTCGGCGTCGGTGAACACCACCTCGTCGTCCTCGGCCGCCGCGAACCCGAGCGCGCGCCACAGCCGGCGCGAGCGTTCCTCGGGCACACCGGCCTTTTCCGCGACCTCCAGGCGGGTGTACTTGCGCGGCCCGCCGAGGAGAAGCTTCTCGAGTTGGTGCTGCACCTCAGGGGATTCGGCCACGGCTCAGGTCGTGTGCACGATCAGCACGTCGACACCCGACTTGCGCGCCACCTCCGCCGGCACCGAGCCGAGGATCCGCCCGGCGAGCGTGTTGAGGCCGCGGTTGCCCACCACGAGCAGGTCGGCCGAAGTCTCGTGCACGACCTTGCGCAGCGCGTGCACCGGCTCACCGTTCACGGCGATGGTCTGGATGTCCTTCGCCCCGGCCTTCGCGGCCCGGTCCCGCGCACTCTGCAACGTGTCCTCCGCCGGCGCCGACCCGACGACCTGGTAGGCCTCGTCGCCGAGCTCGTCCTGCGCCTGCTCCACGTCGTGCTTGCTGGCGGGGTAGTACGCGCACACCAGGACCAGCTTCGCCTCGGCATCCGCGGCCACCCCCGCCGCGCGATCCACCGCGGCGAACGACGAGTCGGACCCGTCCGTCCCCACCACCACGGTCCGATAGACAGCCATCCGAAACCTCCCGGCAAGCCCGAATCGGGGCGTCACTGCCCCGCTTGTCGGGGAAGGTTACTCGCCAGTCGCTTCGCTCGCTGTCTGCCTCGGCTCCGCCGGGGCAGACAGCGAGCGAAGCGGTGTTTTCTGCCCCGGCTCCGCCGGGGCGGGCGAGATCGCCTTTGAGCCGGTGTTGGGATAGAGCGGTCGGATCGGCCTGGCGGCCGATCGCACCGCTCTATCCCAACACCGGCACGATCTCGCGCTGTGGTCGCCTCCAGGACCCGGGGCTCGATCTGTCGTGTTGGGTGTGTGCTGGCCCGAGGTGCGCCCGGGTCGGCTCGGTATTCGGGCGCCTTCGCGGGGTTGGGCGGGGGGCCGGAGACTCCGGGCAGTGCGAGTGCGTCTGGCCCGGACAGTGACCAATTTGGGGCGTGGGTCGGGCGGCGGTCCGTCGCGTTGGGTGTGCCGGGGTGGCTCTGCGCTGGGGGCTTTCGGGGGTCGCGCTGCGGGGCTGGAAGGCCCGGGCCGGGGGATCGTGGGTGGTCGGGACGGCAAGCAACCCGGGTCGGGGACCCGGGTTGCTGGGAACAGACGAGCCTCGTTCGGAGGAGGTCAGTCGCCGGTGGGTTTGCCGGCCCGGCCGGAAGCGGGTTGGGGCTGGGGCTTCGGGACGTCGTTGGTGCGGAGGCGGACTGTCTTCTCGACGTCGCCCGAGGCCGAACCCGAACCCGAACCGGCGGGGGCGCCAGCCGGGACAGGGGTCTTCGGCTCGGTGGAAGCCTTGATGTCCGCCGGCACCAGCGTTTCCGCCTCGCCGAGCACGTGGTGGGCCTCGGCCAGCACCGTGCGCGCCTGGCGCACCTGCTCGGCCAGGCTGGTCCGGACGTTGCGCAGCGCCTCGACCCGCTCGTTGGCCTGCGTGATGCGGCGGTTCGACTCGTCGGTGGCCGTGCGGACGCGGCGGCGGGCCTCGTCGGCGGCTTCGGCGAGGCGGGCGTTGGCCTCGGTGATCGAGTCCTGCTTGCGCTTGTTCGCGTCGGCGACGGACTCGCGCTGGCGGCGCTCGATGTCGGCGCGGGCCACTGTTTCTTCTTCGAGCACCTTGGCGCGGATGGCGGCGGCGTCCTCGGCGGCTTCGCGCACTCGGCGCTCGGCTTCGGCCTTCGACGCGGCCTCCTGCTCGGCCAGCACGCGCATCGCCTCGGTGCGGCGGGCGGCCATGGCGATCTCGAAGTCCTCTTCGACCTGCGTGCGGCGGGCCTCGGACTCCGCGTCGAGTTTGTTGCGCTCGGCCTCGGCCTTGTCGGTGATCGACTTCGCCTCGGCGCGGGCGTCCTCGAGGACCTTGCGGTGCTCGGCTTCCATCTCCTTGCGGCGCAGGTCGAGCTCGGTGAGCAGCTGCTCGTACCGCGCGCGCATGGCGCTGGCGTCGGTCTCCGCCTTGGCGCGGATGTGGCCGGCCTCGGCCTCGGCGCGCGCCCGCGTGTCGGCGGACTCGTCCTGCGCGAGGCGCAGCATCCGCTGCAGGCGCTCGGACAGGCCCTCGACGCTCGTCGGCGGCTGCGCCAGCCGGTCGACCTGCCCGCGCAGGTCGGCGATCTCACCGCGCGCGATCTCCAACTGCCGGGCGAGATCACCCGCCTGAGCGATGGCGGCGTCGCGGTCGCCGGTGAGCATCTTCAGGTCGGAGTCCAGCCGTTCCAGGTGTTCGTCGACCTGCGCTCGGCTGTACCCGCGCTTCGCCACGTCGAAGCCGGCTCCCAGCGGCACAAGCTCCCGTTCCTCGCCAAGGCTCATGGCCCTACCGTAGCCGCTACGGGGTCACGGACGGGTGAGCACCCACGGTGTCCGGACGAGCCTGCGCCGAGCGGCGGAACACAGTAGCCCGATGGCTGAAAACGACGCCGGAACCGGTTGTGCGCAACTGTGACCTACAAATCTTGACCGGCCGGCCAATCAAGGCGCATGATCGAAGCAGGGAAACTTTCTGAACAGCAGGTTCTCTGCGGAGGTGAGCACGAATGAGTGAAGTCTCGACGCGCGCCTGGACCCGGCCCCACGACTGGGCCGAGGTCGTCATCGGTGTTGTCGCCGCTCTTTCACCCCTTTGGCTGAGCACGGACACGATGACGATGTGGACGATGGTGATCCTCGGTGCGCTGATCGCCATCGACGGCCTGGTGTCGCTCGCGGCGCCCGGTGTCGTCTACGGCGAGGGCGTCCAGGTCGTCCTCGGGGCGTTGCTGTTCATCGCGCCGTGGGTGATGGGGTACACCGAGTTCAACGGGGCGTCCTGGACGTCCTGGGTCGCCGGTGCGCTCACGATCATCGCCGGCGCCGCCGCGATGCCGATGGCCACCGCCGCCCACCGGACGGCGATGCCGCACTGAAGGAGCTGACATGACGGATGACTCGGCGAAGGAGCGGATCCTCTGCGCGGCTGAGGCGCTTTTCGCCGAGTCCGGCTTCGACGCCACCCCGACGTCCCGCATCGCGGAGCGCGCCGGGGTGCCGAAGGGTCTGGTCCACTACTACTTCCGCCGCAAGTCCGACCTGCTGGCGGCGCTGGTCGCCCGGCTGCCCGACGAGAACATCGAGCCCGCCGCGGTGGTGGTGCCCGGTGATCTCGCCGGGTCGCTGCGCCGGCTCGTCTCGGAGCTCGACCGCCGCTTCGCCGGGTCGCTCGGCCTGTCCCACGTGCTCTGGCGCGAAGCCGACACCCACTACGTCGTGCGCGACGCACTCGGAGAACGCTTCCAGCACCTCGTGCGCCTGGTCCGCTCGGTGATCGTGGGCGCCACGGGCGGCCGCCTCGCCGTCGCCGACCTCGACAGCGCGTCGGGCCTGCTCGCCCGCGCCGTCAGCCACCGCCACGCCACCGCCCGCCACTCCGGCGACGACCGCCCCGCCGAGTTCGACGGCGAGCTCACCTTCCTGGCCAACGCGTTGTCGGCGAAGGCGAAGGAGTCCTAGTGTGCGGCTCCGGCGGGTGCGCCTCGAGCGGAACCGTGGGGAGGATATGGCGTTTACGGCGGGGCAGTGTCAGTCGGTGACGATCATCTGGGTGCCGTTCCATGGAACGACCTGAGGGAGTCGCCCTGTCTTCAGCAGTTCGAGGAGAGCGTCGGTGAATTGGCCGAGCGGGATTCCAGATCCTGCGGGGAAGCCGGTTTCAGAATCGGTGACTTCCGGTGATGCGGGGTCGCCGTTGGTGTAGGCGGCGATCATCTCCTCACCGTTGTAAAGGAGATAGCCGTAGCCGTCCTGGACGTGAGCGTCCACGACGCCGTGTTCGGCTTCCACAGTGGCGGTGAAGACGCCGTCCCGGGCTAGCAGATCGACCAGTTGGCGCACGTCGTCTTCGGTGGTGAGCTCGTGGTTGAACCCGCCTTCCTCGCCGTTCTGGAAGGTGGGGCCGTACGCGATGAGGGTCACGCGTGTTCCTCCCGTCCTGTGTCGGTGATGGTACTGCCGTCCGGTTGAGCGACGTGGAGTATCGAGCCGGGGGCGAGGAACGTGGTCTCGAGCTGCTTGTCGCAGGTCAGTGGTGCTGAGCTGTCGAAGTCTCGGGTGCCGCATACCGAACGGTCGACGACGACCGTCTCTTCGGTCAGGCCCCGGTTGCGCATTTTGATCGCGACCTTGACTTCCATGTGCGAGGCCAGCCGCGCGACCTTCCGCCGAGCAGGCGGAAGGTTCGCGGCAACGAACTCGTTGACCCGCTGGTAGTAGTCGTCGACGGTACCGCTGCGAATCGGGACGATCGTGCCGTCGGAGCGCACCCACTCGCCCTTCGCCGGCGAAGATCCGATGGGTGAATTGCCGACGCGATCACGGGCCCGCTGCACTCGCTGTTGATCCGCGGGTGCCGACGCCGGCGAAGGCTTTCTAGGCGATCCTGCCGGACGCGCTCCGGAGCGAATCTACGAGCCGCCGGCGATCGCGGCGGCGACGGTCGCGACGCTGTCCAGCTCCTGGGTGAGGGCCTGGGCAGCGGCCAACGGCAGGCTGGTCGCGAGGGCTTGGAGCCGGCTGGCAGCTTCCTGGAGTTGGCTGGCCATCCGGCGGGTCCTCCGGGCTGTCTGGTGGCGGCGCGTAACGGAGATCAAGTATGACGCGTCGGCCCTGCACCAGGAACCCGCACTCTCGTTGCAAGTGGCTGAAGGCGAAAGAGTTCTAACGCGCAGCCGGCTCCACCAGCTCCACGAGCACACCGCCGGCATCCTTGGGGTGCACGAAGTTCACGCGGCTGTTCGAGGTGCCGCGCTTGGCGTCGTCGTACAGCAGTCGCAGGCCTTGCTCGCGCAGGGCGGCCGCGGCGGCGTCCACATCGGACACCCGGAAGGCGAGCTGCTGGAGGCCGGGCCCGTTGCGGCCGAGGAACTTCGCGATCGTCGAGTCGTCGCGCAGGGGCGCGAGGAGCTGGATCATCGTTTCGGTGCCCGCGGTGCCAGGCGCGCGCAGCATCGCTTCGCGGACCCCCTGCTCCTCGTTCACCTCCTCGTGCGCGACCTCCAGGCCGAAGTGCTTCTTGTGGAACGCGATCGCTTCGTCGAGGTCGGGTACCGCGATCCCGACGTGGTCGATCGCGGTCACGAACGGGGTGAGCACGGCTTGGATGGACTCAGTGTTCATGGGGGCAGGATAAGGGCCACCACCCTGGTGAAGCCCCCTGAAAACCACTGAGTCCATCCAAGACGTGCGCCCCCTCACACTGGCTCCATCAAGAAGCCGCGGGCCCGGGTACAGTCATGAGACTGTCGGTGTTCAGAATTCTTGGGAGGACGACGTGTCCGGTTCCGTGATCCTGGGTGCGGCCCGTACCCCCATCGGGCGGCTGCTCGGCTCGCTGAAGGACTTCACCGGGGCGCAGCTCGGCGGCATCGCGATCAAGGCCGCGCTGGAGCAGGCCGGGGTTTCGCCGTCCGAGGTCGAGTACACGATCATGGGCCAGGTCCTCACCGCGGGCGCCGGCCAGATTCCCGCCCGCCAGGCCGCTGTCGCCGCGGGCATTTCGATGGACGTCCCGGCGCTCACGATCAACAAGGTTTGCCTCTCGGGCCTCGACGCCATCGCGCTCGCCGACCAGCTGATCCGCGCCGGCGAGTTCGACCTCGTCGTGGCCGGCGGCCAGGAGTCGATGACGCAGGCGCCGCACCTGCTGCCGAAGTCCCGCGGCGGCTTCAAGTACGGCGACGTGACGATGCTCGACCACATGGCCCACGACGGCCTGTTCTGCGCCTTCGACCAGGTCGCCATGGGCGCCTCGACGGAGAAGCACAACACCCGCTACGGCATCACGCGCGAGCAGCAGGACGAGTTCTCCGCGCGCTCCCACCAGCGCGCCGCCGCCGCCATCGAGGCCGGCTTCTTCCGCGAGGAGATCGCGCCCGTCACCATCCCGCAGCGCAAGGGCGACCCGATCGTCTTCTCCACCGACGAGGGCGTGCGCGCCGAAACCACCGTCGACGGCCTCGGCAAGCTCCGCCCCGCCTTCGCCTCCGACGGCACCATCACCGCCGGCTCGTCGTCGCAGATCTCCGACGGCGCCGCGGCCGTGATCGTCGCCAGCCCCGAGAAGGCCGCCCAGCTGGGCCTCACGCCCCTGGCCGAGATCGGCGCCCACGGCGTCGTCGCGGGCCCGGACGCGTCGCTGCACGAGCAGCCGTCCAACGCCATCCGCAAGGCCCTGGCGAAGGCCAAGCTCGACGTGAGCGACCTCGACCTGGTGGAGATCAACGAGGCGTTCGCCGCGGTCGGCGTGGTGTCGTCGGACAAGCTCGGCCTGGACCCGTCGAAGGTCAACGTCAACGGCGGCGCCATCGCTCTCGGCCACCCGATCGGCGCCTCGGGCGCTCGGCTGGCGGTGCACCTGATCCACGAGCTGCGCCGCCGCGGCGGCGGCCTGGGTGCCGCGGCCCTGTGCGGCGGTGGCGGCCAGGGCGACGCTCTGCTGCTGCGGGTTCCGGCCGCGAAGTAGCGTTTTCTCGACGAAAGGCCGGGCAAGCTGCCCGGCCTTTCGTCGTTCACCAGCGTCAGGCGTGCTGAGCCGTTTCGAACAACGGCTTCGTCACCGCCGTACTGAACTGCGGACCCACCAGATACCTCGTGCACCCCGCGTCGCGCTCGCACGGCTTGCCCGCGGCGTCGAAGAAGCCCGCCTGCGTGTTGTCGCCGACGACCGTGCCGAGGCCGGTCTTCGCGTCGAAGTCGCGCAGGCGTGGGCCGCCGCTGGAGCCGCCGCCCATCACGCACGCCGTGCCCCACTGGTTCGGCGAGTCGGGGAAGTCCGGGGTGCCCGGCCATTCGCGCGCCGGGCCCGTGCAGAACGCCAGGCGCGCGCCCGTGTACTCCGGCAGGCCTTCACGCGCGGGGTCGGCCGAAGCTCGTGGGTACCCGAATTGGTACACGTCGGCGCCGCCGGGGCGGTCGAAGCCGATCTTCTGCGCCGCGCCCACCTTGTCCTGCACGGAAACGCCATACGCGCCGCGGTTGAGGACCACGAAGGCCTGGTCGAAGGCGTCGAACTTCTGCGCGTCGATCTGGTCGTTCGCGAGCCACGTGCTGTCCGCGACGCCGAAGCGGCCGACGAACTTCCCGTACGGCGCCTGCCCGTCGTGGTAGCCCGGGACGAACATCGAGTGGGCGTTCCACTGGTTGTTCTCGCCGAGGAGGTCGGTGTTGTTCACGCAGTGCCCGGCCGTGACGACGGTGCTGCGGTTCGCGCCGGCCACCACGGTGGCCGTGCAGCTGGAATCTTCGCCATGGTCGGTGAAGAAGAGCCGGCCGACCGTCTTGGACACGGCGTTGCCGGTGGTCCAGGGCGCGCCGTCGGGGCCGCCCGTCGGCGGGTTGTCCGACGAAGGCTGCGTGAGTGCGTTCATCCGTTCGGGGGTCCAGTAGTCGAGCACGGCCTGCTGTTCGGCCGCGGAGACGGCAAGGGGCTGCACGACCGGTCCGGTCGCGGCGGACGCGACGGCCGGCAGCGCAGCCGCCACCGCGCCGGCCGCCACCACGCTGAGGAAGAGGCGAGTGATCATGACCCGGGACGCTAGGGAACAGTTGTCAGGAGCCCGTCAGCGTTTCGTGAGCGCCCGACTTTCGCGGGAAGCCGAATGGTCCGGACCGTTCGTATACTGCCCCTCTCACTGGGAGGGATACCGCATGAAGAGGCTCCTCGTCACCACACTGGCCATCGGTGCGCTGTGCGCAGCGTTCACCCCGGCAGCGCAAGCAACGCCGGTTGCTTCGCCCACCACCACCCACGGTGCGTGCCAGTACACCGAAACGCCCGACGAACCCGCTGCCCGTCCCGTGCCCCTGCCGCCCGACCCGCAGCACACCCCCGACCGCGGCAAGGTCGACGTCCCCGTGATCACCAACCAGGGATTGCTACCGCTGAAACTGGACCGCGCCGAAGCCCCGTGCACGGTGCAGAGCTTCCTGCATCTGGCCCGCCACGGCTTCTTCAACAGCACGACCTGCCACCGCCTCACCGCGTACCCGACGCTGCAGGTCCTGCAGTGCGGCGACCCGACGGGCACCGGCGAAGGCGGCCCGGGCTACAGCTTCCGCGACGAACTGCCCACCGACCTGCCGCCCTCGACCACCAACCCGTCGGGCCCGGGCCGGATCTACTCCCGTGGCCTGGTCGCCATGGCCAACGCCGGCCCCGACACCAACGGCAGCCAGTTTTTCCTCGTCTACGGCGATTCCACCCTGCGCCCCGACTACACCGTGTTCGGCACCGTCGGCCCGCTCGGCCTGCGCACCCTCGACCGCGTCGCCGCCGGCGGCATCGTGCCGAACGAGGGCGGCGCCGTCGACGGAACGCCGGTCCGCAAGACCAACCTGGATCTGGTGCTGCCGCTCGGGTTGTAGGACCCCAGGCAAAAAGCGGGCCGGGACCAAACCGGTCCCGGCCCGCTCCTACAACGCAAACCTCAGCGTGCAAACCTCAGTGCTGCACAGCCTTCTCCGCATGCGCCCCCGTCAAGGACCGCACCTCCATCTCCGCGTACTTCTTCGCGTTGTGCTCCTTCGACAGCATCGTGCCGAGCCAGCCGAGGAAGAACGCGACCGGGATGGACACCAGGCCCGGGTTGTCGAGCGGGAACCAGTGGAAGTCCACGCCCTGCAGCATCGACGCGCTCTTGCCGGTCTTCGCGTCGATCGGCTTGCCCGACACCGCCGGCGAGAAGACGATCAGCACCAGCGAAACGATGAGCCCGCCGTAGATGCTCCACAGCGCGCCCTGGGTGTTGAACCGCTTCCAGAACAGCGAGTACAGGATCGTCGGCAGGTTGGCCGACGCCGCCACCGCGAAGGCGAGCGCCACGAGGAACGCGACGTTCTGGCCGTTGGCCAGGATGCCGCCGACGATCGCGACCGCACCGATGACCACGGCGGTGATCCGTGCGACGCGCACCTCCGAACCCGGCGTCGGCTTGCCGCGCTTCACCACGTTCGCGTACACGTCGTGGGCGAAGGAGGCCGACGCGGTGATCGTCAGGCCGGCCACCACGGCGAGGATCGTGGCGAACGCGATCGCCGAGATCAGGCCCAGCAGCACCGGCCCGCCGAGGTTCAACGCCAGCAGCGGCGCCGCCGAGTTCACGCCGCCGGGAGCGGCCTTGATGTCGTCCGGGCCGACGAGCGCGCCGGCGCCGTAGCCGAGCACCAGCGTGAACAGGTAGAACACGCCGATCAGCACGATCGCCCAGACCACCGAGCGGCGGGCCTCGCGGGCGGTCGGCACGGTGTAGAAGCGCATCAGCACGTGGGGCAGGCCCGCCGTGCCGAGCACCAGCGCGATGCCGAGCGAGAAGAAGTCCAGTTTGGACGTTCCCGTGGCGCCGTACTGCTTGCCCGGCCCGAGCAGCGTCTCACCGGCCTTGCCCGCTTTGTCGACGGCGCCCTGCAGCAGCGCCGAGAAGTTGAAGCCGTATTTGCCGAGCACCCACAGCGTCATCGTGAGCGCGCCGACGATGAGCAGCACGGCCTTGATGATCTGCACCCACGTGGTGCCCTTCATGCCGCCGATGAGCACGTAGGCGATCATGATCACGCCCACCACGGCGATGACCACCGACTGCGCGGCCTTGCCCTCGATGCCCAGCAGCAGCGCCACCAGGCCGCCGGCGCCGGTCATCTGGGCCAGCAGGTAGAAGAACGACACGATCAGCGTCGAGATCGCCGCCGCGGCCCGCACCGGACGCTGCCGCATGCGGAACGCCAGCACGTCGCCCATCGTGAACTTGCCCGTGTTGCGCAGCAGCTCGGCCACGAGCAGCAGCGCGACCAGCCAGGCCACGAGGAAGCCGATCGAGTACAGGAAGCCGTCGTAGCCGTACACCGCGATGGCGCCCGCGATGCCGAGGAACGACGCGGCCGACAGGTAGTCACCGCTGATCGCGATGCCGTTCTGCGGGCCGGTGAACGCGCGCCCGGCGGCGTAGTAGTCGGAGGCCGTCTTCGTGTTGCGGCTCGCGCGGAACACGATCACGAGCGTGATCAGCACGAACACCGCGAAGATGATGATGTTCAGCGTCGGGTTGCTGCCCTCGACGCCTGCCGCGAGGGTTTTCATTCGGACTCCTTGGCGGCGGCCGGGTTCTCGATGTCTTCACGGATCCGCTCGGACAGCGGGTCGAGCTTCCGGTTGGCGTAGCGCACGTACAGCCACGTGATGAGGAAGGTCGACACGAACTGCAGCAGGCCCAACAGCAGGCCCACGGTGAAGTTGCCGGCGATCTTCGTGCTCATGAAGCCGTGGGCGTAGTCCGCCAGCAGCACGTACAGCAGGTACCAGGCCAGGAACAGCGCAGTCATCGGGAAGACGAAGCGGCGCAACCGGCCGCGCAGCTGCCTGAACTCGGCGCTCTCCTGTACGTGTTCCCAGTCCATGTCCGGCGGGTCACCGGTCAGGTCGGTGTCGGTGGGACTCATCGTCACTCCCTCGCGACGCTGCGAATTGTGGTCCGCGCCACAGTAGGGAGGCGAGCGCCCGTGAGGAAGCGTCAGCGGTTCAAACGCCGGGCGACACGACGAACGGTCGACGAGCGGTACGCGGGCGCGGACGAATGGGGCGGCTCCGGGCCGGGCGCTCGCTCGTCGAGGTGCAGGCGGAGCATCGCCGCGCCGGCCCAGGACGGCGGGCGGCCGCGCAGGGAGACGGCCACCATCACGCCGAACGCGAGTGGTACCGACCAGGGTGCCGGTTGTGACACCAAGATCGCCACCCAGCCGTCGAGCCGCGGCCCGGCCAGTGCGAACAGGATCGAGCCGGACGACGCGACCAGCCCCGTCACCACACCGCTGATCGCGCCCGCGGCCGTGAGGCGCGGCCACCAGATGCCGAGCACGAGCAGCGGGCAGAACGTCGACGCGGCCACGGTGAAGCCCCACGTCACGAGCACCCCGGCGTCGAGCTGCGCCGACGGCAGCGCCAGCACCACCATCACGGCGGCGGCGAACACCACGGTCACGCGCAGGCGGCGCAGGCCCCCGGGCATGAGGTCGTAGGCGATGGCACCGGACATCACCAGGAGCAGGCCCAGCGACGTCGCCAGGAACGCCGCGAACGCGCCCGCGGTGAGCAGCGCCGTGAACAGCTCGCCGGCCCAGCCGGTGTCCACTTGCGCCGGCAGCGCGACGACGACCGTGTCCGTGTCGCCGGAGAGGTAGATCTCGGGCACCAGCACCCGGCCGAGCACGCCGTAGACGCCGGGGAACAGGTAGAACACGCCCAGCAGCGCCACGGTGATCGCGGCGGTCCGGCGGGCGGCGCGACCGTCCGGGCTGGTGTGGAAGCGCATCAGGACGTGGGGCAGGCCCATGGTGCCGAGCATCGTCGCGATGAGCACGGCCCACGTGCCCAGCAGCGGATAGCCCTTGTCGAGGTCGAGCAGCGGCCGCTGCCAGTCGGGGCCGCCGAGCGCGGCGCCGTCGCTGACGTCGGGCACGGGCGCGTTGGTGGCGAAGACCAGGCGCTCTCCACTGTGGACGGTCAGCTCGCCCGGCGGGAGCGTGCGCGGCCCGGTCGCGGTGACGATGGTGGTGGGCTCGCGCAGGACCACGGTCACGTCGTGCTCGAAGTCCACCGGCGTTTCGTGGGTGAAGCGGGTGAACTCCACGGGCGTGAGCGCGGCGTCGCGGTCGGCGTCGCTCACGTGCAGTACCAGCCACAGCGCGGGTACGAGGAACAGCAGCAGCTTCAGGAAGAACTGGAACGCCTGCACGTACGTCGCCGCGCGCATGCCGCCCAGCGCGAGCGTGACGCTCACGGCCGTGCCCGCGATGACCACGCCGACCCAGTACGGCGTGCCGCCCACGGCCGTGAGCACCAGCCCGGCCGTGCGGAACTGCGGGACGACGTAGATCGTGCCGATCACCAGCACCACGACTGCCGCGATCCGTCGTAGCGCCGGCGAGGCCAGGCGCGCTTCGGCGAAGTCCGGCACCGTCAGCGCCCCGGACCGCCGCATGGGCGCCGCGACGAGCACGAGCATCGCGATGTACCCCGCCGTGAACCCGACCGGGTACCACAGCGCGCCGACGCCGTCCTTCACCACGAGCCCCGCCACCCCGAGGAACGACGCGGCCGACAGGTACTCCCCGGACACCGCCGCGGAGTTCACGAACGGCGAGATCCGCCGTGAGGCCACCAGGAAGTCCGACGTCGTGCGCATCGCGGCCACCCCGCGCACGCCGATGAGCAGCGTGATGAGCACGACGGGCGTCACGGCCAGCGCGAGGTCCATCTACCGCTCCTCGGCCTTCTCCGCGCGCCGCAGCTGCCAGCGCGCCAGCCCGGCCATCACGGGGTAGGGCAGCAGCGCGATCATCAACCAGGACAACGGAATGCCCCACACTCGCACCCCGTCCAGCCCCGGCGCCGCGGCGAACACCACGGGCAGCCCGAGCACGAGCACGAACATGGCGACCAGCGCGGGGATGCCGCGCTTGCGTTGCGTTCGGTAAAGCACGGCGGCACGTTCGGCGTCCGAGGTCCTCAGGCGCGGCATCCGCCACCGGCCGCGCGCCTGCCTGCGGGAGCGGGCGAGGCGCGTCTGCGGGCTCATCACGACGACCCGCCGGACCCGGCTCACAGGGCTCTCGCCAAGTCGGCCCTCACCAGGACGACCCCAGCTGCCCCTGCTGCGCCGCCTCCAGCAATCGGTCCCGCAGCTCCCGCGCGTGCCTTCGGCTCACCGGAACGTCGCCGACGGGGGTGTGGGCCAGCAGTCCACCCGTGGTGTCGCTGCGCAGTTCCAGTACGGCGGACACGGACAGCAGATAACCCCGGTGCACCCGCGTGAACCCGGTGCCCTCCCAGTACTCCTCGAGCCGCGAGATCGGCATGCGCACGAGGTGCACCCCACCGCGGGTGTGGAGACGGACGTAGTCGCCGTGGGCCTCGACGAACAACACGTCGTCGCGGCGGACGTACCGCGTGCGGCCGCCGGCGTCGACCGGCAGGGCGGCCATCGCGTCCGGCGCCGCGCGCTGGGCTTCCGAAGGCGCCATGCGCACGACCTTCGCCAACGCCGCCGCCAGCCGTTCCGTCCGCACCGGCTTGAGCAGGTAGTCCACGGCGCCGATGCCATACGCCGCGACGGCATGACCGTCGTGCGCGGTCACGAACACGATCACCGGCGGCTCCGACAGGCGGGCCAGCAGCGTCGCCAGCTCCAGCCCGTCCAGACCCGGCATGGAGATGTCGAGGAACACCGCGTCGAAGTGGTCCGCCTGCAACAGCTTCAGCGCGTGCAAGGCATCGCCCGCGCCCACGACCTCGCCGACCTCCGGGGCCTCGCGCAGCATCCGGCACAGCTCGTCCAGCGCCGGCGCCAGGTCGTCGACGGCCAGCACCCGCAGCCCGCTCACGGCAGCACCCCCGGCTGGAACCGCGGCACCCGCACGACCACGCGCGTGCCGGCACCCACTTCCGTCTCCACGGTCAGCCCGTACCAGGCGCCGTAGACGTTGCGCAGTCGTCTGTCCACATTGGCCAGCCCGAGGCCGCTGCCCTCGGTGACCCGGCCGGCGAGGATGTCGGCGGCCAGCTTCGGGTCCATGCCGACCCCGTCGTCCTCCACGCTGATCACGCAGTCGTTCCCTTCCGCCTGCCCGTGGACCTGCACCAGCCCGGTGGTCGCGCGCGGCTCGACGCCGTGGCGGATGGCGTTCTCCACCAGCGGCTCCAGCACCAGGTACGGCACGGCCACCGCCAGCACCTCCGGCGCCACGCGCACCTGCACCTTCAGCCGTTCGCCCAGCACCGCGCGCTGCAGCGCCAGGTACGTCTCCACCGCGCGGAACTCCTCGGCCACCACGGTGTACTCGCCGTGGCGCGCGAGGCTGTAGCGCGTGTAGTCGGCGAAGTCGAGCATCAGATCCCGCGCGCGGTCCGGCTCCGAACGCACCAGCGAAGCGATCACCGTCAGCGCGTTGTACACGAAGTGCGGCGACATCTCCGCCCGCAACGCCCGCAGCTCGGCCTGCGCCGCGTGGTCGGCCGACGCCTCGAGCCGGCCGCGCTCCAGTGCCTGCACCACGACGTCCGCCGCCTGCTGCACCACCTCCGAACCGCGCGCGCCCACCACGAGCAACGCGCCGGCCAGCTCGTCGTGGACGTGCAGCGGCACCGCCTCCACCCCGTCGGCGGAAGCGGGCTCCTCGCTGTGCAGTACCTCGTCGAGCACGTGGGCCACGGTGGCGTCGGGCCCCGGCCGGCCCGACCACAGCAGCGAGCCCGACAGGTCCGTGAGCCCCAGGCCGGCCGCGCCGAACAGCCGCCGCAGCCCGTGGGCCGCGCGCCGCGCGTGGGTGCCGGCCAGGCCGTCGATGAGGTCGTCGGTGATCTTGCGCGCCGCGGCCAGCACCGGCACGGGGTCGGCGCGCGCGGCGGCGCGCCACGGCAGCCGGACACCCTCGGTCATCGGCGGGCTCCCCTCGGCGACGGAGTCTGGGGGAGTAGATCCTAGCCCCGAACGCGGCGAAGGGGACTTTCCGCGCGGGAAGTCCCCTTCGAGAATCCGGGAAGGTCAGCGGCTCTGCTTGTAGAAGTACTGCGAGTTCGCGTCCATGTCGTCCTTGGTGATGGAGTGCAGCTGCGCGGTGAGGGTCCGTGTCACGGGCGTGCCCTCCAGCGCCGCCACGGCCTGCTGCACGCCCTGGGTGCCGATCGCGGCCGGGTCCTGGGCGATGAGGCCCTGGTACTCGCCCTTGCGCAGGCCGTCCACTTCGGACGGGCTCGCGTCGAAGCCGACCAGGTTGACCTGGCCGATCTTGCCCGCGTTGCGCAGGCCGGTCGCCGCGCCCTCAACGGTGTTGAGGTTGGTGGCGAAGATGCCGATCAGGTCCGGCGTCGAGGCCAGCGCCGCGGTGACCTTCGAAGCGGCCTGCTCCGGCTCGTTCTGCGTGAACTGGATGCCGGCCGACTTGAGGTTCGGGTGGTTCCTCAGCTCGTCCTCGAAGCCCTTCGCGCGCGCCGCCGTGGTCGACGTGCCCGCGATCGTGTCGAGGATCAGCACCGAGCCAGGCTTGTCGCCCGCGAGCTTGGCCATGGTCTGCGCGGCGAGCTTGCCGCCCGCGGTGTTGTCCGAGGAGATCGACGATTCGGCCACGCTCTTGTCCTGCAGCGACGTGTCGACCTCGACGATCTTCGTGCCGCGGTTCTTCACCTGCTGGATCGGCGCGAGCATCGCCTGGTCGTCGGTCGGCGCGATCAGCAACGCGGCCGGCGGGTTGACGCCCAGCGCGTTGACGATCGTGGTCTGCATGGTCGCGTCGAACTTCTGCGGCGCCTGCGTGGTGAGCTCGTAGCCGAGCTTCTTCGCCTCTTCCTGCGCGCCGCACTGCATCGAGATGTAGAACGGCTCCGCCTGCACGCCGGGCACCAGCGTGAGCTTCTTGCTGTTGGCTGAGTTCGCCGCGCCACCCGAGTCGCTGCTCTGGCCCACCTGCCCGGAGCCGCACGCGGCCAGAAGCGAAGCCGCCGAAGCCAGCGCGCCGGCCGCGATCATCTGCCAGAAGTCCCGCACGTGCGTGATGTTGAAGCCCTTCTTCAGCACGACCGGGATGAACACGCCGATCACCCCCGGCCACGCCGGCCAGGAACCTGGTCAGCGTGATCACCACGGCCACCAGCACGAGGTTCGGAACCCCGGCGAACGACGTGCCGTAGCCCAGCGTCTTGTTCAGCGCGGTCGGCACGCTGCGCACGTCGGAACCGTTGTTGAGCAGCAACGCCGCGCCGAGCGTGACGACCAGCGGCGGGATGTCGGCGACGGCGATGAGCCGGCCGTTGATCAGCCCCCAGATCGTGCCCGCGAGCACCGCCGCCACCAGCCCGGCGAAGATCACGCCCCAGCCCGCGCCGGTCGCGTTGCTACCGAGGCTGAGCGCTTCCATCGTCTTCCCGGCCACCATGCCCGCGAAGATCAGCGCAGAGCCCACGGACAGGTCGATGCCGGCGGTGATGATCACGAACGTCATGCCCACCGAGAGCGCGAGCAGCACCGACGTCTCGATCAGCGTCGTCTGGAGCGTGAACAGCGTCGCGAACTCGGCCGGCGCGAGCACCGTGAACACGATGATCAGCGCCAGCAGCACGAGCGCGATTCAGAACGTGTTGGCGCCGATCAGCCGCTCGCCCAGCGGCACTTTGGCGAATCCACCGTCCACAGTGGTCTGGATGTCCTTCGTGGGCGTGCTCACGCGGCCTCCTCCTGAACGAGGGCGCCGGTCATCGCCGCCACGAGGTCTTCGAGCTTCGTGGCCGCCCCTGCGAACCGGGCCACGCGCTTGCCCAGCCGCAGCACCTCGGGCATGTTGTGGCTGATCAGCACCACGGCGATGCCCGACAGCGAGCCGATGGGCACGGAGGTGCTCTGCAGCGTCACACCGAGCCGCTGGAACTCCTCCACGGCCTGGCGGCGCATCTCGGCCTTGTCGAGCATGCCGATCTTGCCGAGGAAACCCTTGCGGTGGATTTCGCGGCCCAGGAACAAGTTCGCCGCCGGATCCAGTTCGGGTGCGACGGCCAGGTCTTGGTACACGGTCTCGATCCCGAGCCGCCGCGCGGTCACGGGGGAGTCGAACTGAACCTCGGAGCCGTCGAGCAGGATCCTGCCGGACGTCGGATGCTCGGCGCCGGAAAGGCACTTCACGAGCGTCGACTTGCCGACACCGTTGTCGCCGATCAGGGCCGTGACCTCACCCGCGTGGGCCTGGAAGGAAGTGCCGCGAAGCGCTTCCACCGAGCCGTAGTGCTTCGTGAGGTCCGCGTCCAGCAGGATCTCGCTCTTGGGCCTACCTCTTCTCGAGTGCGGGCGGGCGGCAGCGGATCGCGGTGAGCGTGCCCGACGCCTCGACCTGCCCGGCGTCGAACGGCACCACATAGGTCTCGCCCTTGGCGAGGGAGAATTCGCCGCCGTGTTCGGTGCGCAGCGTGCCCGCACCGTCGAGCACCACGAGCACGGAGAACGACGGGTCGAACGCCAGGGAGCCACCGGTCAGCTGCACGCGGTCGGCGCGGAAGAACTCGTCGGAACCCGCGGCCAGCAGATCGACCGACGTGGCCTTGTCCTCGGCGGTGTGCTTCACGATCGTGGTGAGCCGCTCGGCGTCCCAGCCGGACGTGTCGAGCGTTTCGATCGCGGTGTCGAAGCCGATGCCGAGGTGGCCCTTCTCCGGCGAGGCCAGGAAGTCACGCCACTCCAGCGTGAGCGAGAAGTCGGTGGGCTGCTGCAGTTCCACCACGAACACGCCCTCGCCGATCGCGTGCGGCAGCCCGGCCGGGATGTACACGGTGTCGCCGGCCTGCACTGCCACGCTGTTGAGCGCGCCCAGCATGGTCGGTGCGTCCTGCTCGCGCGTCCACTCGGCGACGGTCGCCTTGCTCACCGTCTCCTTGAACCCCGGGTACACGCGCGGGTCGTCGCCGTAGGTGCCCACCACGATCCACGCCTCGGTCTTGCCGAAGTGCGAGTCGAAGTGCTGCTTGGCGAACTCGTCGGACGGGTGGAAGTGCACGGGCAGCCGCTGGCCCGCGTCGAGCAGCTTCACCAGCAGGCCGGTGGAGTCGCCGAGCTTGGCGACGTGCGCGGAACCCAGCCACGCCTCGGCGTTCTCGCGCACGGCGTCGCGCAGCCAGACGCCGCTGGGGAGCTTCGTGAGGCCGTTGGTGTCCTGGCCGAACATCGTGGTGACGGAGCCGACCCAGTCCTCCGGGCCGAACTTTGCCTTCGAAGGGCCGGAGTCCGTGCCGGTGGCACCGCGCAGCGCGGCGATCGCGTCGCCACCGCGGTAGAACTGCGGCGGCTGGTTGGCCGGGAGCCGGATCGGTTCGAGGTGCGTGCTCACGGGGCGACCTCACCGGAACCACGGGCTACGAGATGCACGGGCAGGACTACCTTTCTGGGTGCGGACTGATCCCCCTGGATCCGCGCGAACAGCAGCTCTGCCGCCGCGTGCCCCAGGGCGCTGACGTCGTGTGCGACGACCGTCACCGGCGGGTCCAGCAGGTCCGCCAGCTCGAAGTCGTCGAAGCTCACCATGGCGGGCCGGTGATCGGCGTGGGCCAGCGCGCGCAGCAGGTGCACGGCCACGCGGTTGTTGCCCGCGATCACCGCGGTCGCGGCCGAGGGACCCGTCAGCAGCGTCGCCACGGCGTGGGCGATCGTCTCCGGCGTCGGCGTGCGCATCACGACGAGGCTCTCGTCGTAGGAGACGCCGTTGCGCACGCAGCCCTCGCGGAAGCCGCGCAGACGCTCGGCCGCGGTGAAGATGTCGGGGCTGTCACCGAGGAACGCGATGCGGCGGTGGCCGTGCCGCACCAGGTGCGTGACCGCGTCGATGGTGCCGCCGAGGTTGTCGACGAGCACGGTGTCGGCCACGATGTCGCCGGCCGGGCGGTCGAGGAACACCACCGGCGTGCCCGCGCGCATCTCCGGCACGAGGTAGCCGTGCTGCATGCCGGCCGGGACCACGAGGATCCCGTCGACCCGGCGCGCGCAGAACTCCAGCGCCAGCTCGCGTTCGCGGTCGGAGTTCTCCTCCGACGAACCGGTGAGCACGTGGCGGCCGAACGACGTGGCGATGCGCTCCACCGCGCGGTTGAGCTCGGAGTAGAACGGGTTGCCGACGTCTTCGACGATGAGGCCGATCGTGCCCGTGGTCGAGCCGCGACGCAGGTTGCGGGCGCCGAGGTTGCGGCGGAACCCGAGCTGCTCGATGGCCGCCACCACGCGCTCGGCGGTGTCGGGGTGCACCGCGGGCTCGTCGTTGACCACCCGGGACACGGTTTTGATGCTGACGCCGGCGAGCCGGGCCACATCGCTCATCGTGGCCCGTCGGCTTGCCGGGCGGGGAAGCCCGTCCGCTTCCCGGCCATGAGGAGACAACGTTGTCATAGTGGCGCAGATTGCACACCAAAAGCCGGGTCGCTGTCAATGCCCGCTTCGCGCCGAATGGGATTCAGCCTGCGAAAGTTGTGAGGCAGATGGCTGATCAGTGTGTCCTGAACCGGACAGGCTCTCACGGCAGGCTTGACGTTTTCGTGAGGGATTGCCCAAGGTTGCCCGCATCGACGGTGTGCGCGACAAGGTTGTCATCCCACTCCTCCGCGGCCCTGACGGCCGAGTCGCGCCGACGACTGGAGAGGCGATGGCGATGGCGCGAGCGCGCTGGAGAGCCGGACTGATCTTCCTGGCCACGGCGGTGGTGGCGGCGGTCGCGCCGGCCACCGCGGCGGTGGCCGCGAAAGCCCCGGACACTGATTTCGCGAAGTGGGTGAATCCCTTCGTCGGCACCCGGCCGGGCGGTGAGGACCAGGGCACGGGTGGCGGTGCCGGCAACACGTTCCCGGGCGCGGTGGCGCCGTTCGGGATGGTGCAGTGGAGCCCGGACACGGTGAAGTCGCAGCCGGGCGGCTACTTCTACGACGACAACGCCCTCACGGGCTTCAGCCTCACGCACCTCTCGGGTGCGGGCTGCTCGACGTACGAGGACATCCCCTTCATCCCGTACGTCGGCGAGGTCAGCACCTCGCCCGCGACGGACCCGGGCCACTACACGTCGAAGTTCAGCCACGACAACGAGCACGCCACCGCGGGCGAGTACGACGTCACCCTCGACAGCGGCGCGAAGGTCGAGCTGAGCGCGACGCAGCGCACCGGCTCCGCGCGCCTGACCTACCCCGCCGGCGCGTCCTCGACGCTGCTGGTCAACACGTCCGGCTCGGTCAACGGCACCGACGACGCGTCGATCACCATCGGCAAGGACACCATCAGCGGCTGGGCGACCAGCGGCCGCTTCTGCGGCGCGCAGAACACCTACCGCGTGTACTTCTCCGCGAAATTCGACACCCCGTTCGCCTCGATCGGCACGTGGAAGAACGGCGCGGTGACGCCCGGCAAAACCTCGGAGACCGGCGGAGCCAAGGCGAAGGTGGCGCAGCCCAACGGCGTGAACGCCGCCATCGCGCGCCCGGCCAAGGCCAAGACGCAGGACACCACCGTGAGCGGCCCCGGCAGCGGCGGATACGTGACCTTCGCGAACCTCAACGGCGCGCAGGTCAACGTGCAGGTCGGCCTGTCGTTCGTGTCCGTGGACGGCGCGAAGGCGAACCTGAAGGCCGAGAACAACGGCAAGAAGTCGTTCGACCAGATCGCGGCCGGCACGCGCAAGGCGTGGAACGACCAGCTCGGCAAGGTCGCCGTGAGCGGCGGCGCCGACGCGGACATGACCACGTTCTACACGTCGCTGTACCACTCGCTGATCCAGCCGAACGTGTTCTCCGATGTGGACGGTTCCTACCCGGGCTTCGACGGCCGGATCCACAAGGCCGACAAGGGCCACGCGATGTACACCAACTTCAGCGGCTGGGACATCTACCGCTCGGAGATCCCGCTGCTGGCCACGATCGACCCGGCCCAGACGTCGGACATCGTGCGCTCGATGATGGCCTACGCCGAGCAGGGCGGCTCGTGGGACCGCTGGACCGTGGCCAACGACTACACCGGCGTGATGAACGGCGACCCTTACCACATCATCGTCTCCAGCGCGTACGCCTTCGGCGCGCGTGACTTCGACGCCCAGAAGGCGTTGCTGCTGATGATCAAGGGCGCCACGCAGCCCACCCAGGGCTACACCGAGCGTCCCGGCCTCGCGGACTACATGCGTCTCGGCTACGTCCCCGGCGCCGGCGCGGACACGCTCGAGTACACCAGCGCCGACTTCGCCATCGCGCAGTTCGCGAAGCGCCTCGGCGACAGCGCCACGTACACCACGTTCATGAAGCGCGCGCAGAACTGGCAGAACCTCTACAACCCGGGCACCGGCCACCTGCAGCCGCGCAACGCCGACGGCTCCTTCGCCGGCACGTACGACCCGGCCAGCTCGCAGGGGTGGGTCGAGGGCAACGGCGCGCAGTACGAGTGGATGGTTCCCTACGACCTCGGCGGCGTCGTCTCGGCGTTCGGCGGCGACACGGCGACCCAGTCGCGGCTCGACACCTTCTTCACGCAGCTGAACGCGGGCACGCAGGAGCCGTTCGCCTTCATGGGCAACGAGCCGAACTCCAACGCGCCCTACGTCTACTCCTACGCGGGTGCCCCGGCCAAGACTCAGGCCATCGTGCACCGGTCGATGGACGAGCTCTACAACCCGCGTCCCGAGGGCCTGATCGGCAACGACGACCTCGGCCAGATGTCTGCCTGGTACGTGTGGTCCGCGCTGGGCGTCTACCCGGAGATCCCGGGCCGCGCCGAGGTGCTGCTGTCCACGCCGCGGTTCGAAAACGCCGTGCTCACGACCGGCGCGGGCAAGAAGATCACGATCAACGCGCCCGGCACCGGTGACTACGTCGGCTCGTTGAAGGTCAACGGTGGCGCGGCCTCGAAGTCGTGGCTGCCCGAGGCCCTGATCTCGACCGGCGGCACGCTCGACTTCACCCGCTCGGCCACGGCCACCCAGTGGGGTGCCGCGGCGGCCGACGCCCCGCCGTCGTTCCGCGAGCAGGAGAAGCCGAGCCTGGCGTTCGCCAACCCGGCCCGCGTGGTGACCCCGGCGGGCTCGACCGCGACGGCGAGCGTCGGAGTGCAGGACCTGTCCGGCACCGCGAAGACGTGGACCTACACCGCGGGTAGCGCCGACGGCATCACTCTCTCGCCCGCGTCGGGCTCGGTCGCCGTGCCCGCCAACGGCAAGGCACAGGCCACGGTCAACGTGACCGTTCCCGCGGGCACCGCCGACGGCGCCCGCCGCATCCCGGTCACGTTCTCCGCGCCGGGACTGGCGAGCACCGAGGCCGTGCTCACGGTGCTCGTGGCGCAGCCGGGCAGCTGGCTGGCCACAGTGGACAACGCCGGCATCTCGCCCGACTCCGACTCGACCAAGGCCAACTTCGACGGCGGTGGCTGGAGCTACTCGGCCGACGCGCTGGCCGCGGCCGGAGCCAAGCCGGGCGGCACGGTGACGAGTGACGGCCTCAACTTCACATGGCCGTCGTTCCCGGCGGGCGACCCGGACAACGTGGTGGCCAACGGCCAGAAGGTGACCGTGACCGGCTCGGGCCGGCTCGCGCTGCTCGGCGCCGGCTCCAACGGCAACGCGCAGGGCACGCTCACCATCACCTACACCGACGGCACCATGTCCACCGCCACGGTCGGCGTGTCCGACTGGACGCTGGGCGGCGGCGCCGCGCAGCCGTCGTTCGGCAACCGGATCGTGCTGTCCACGCCGTACCGCAACGCTTCGGGCACCGACCCGCAGCAGATTCGCACGATGGTGTTCGGCACCGCGCCGATCACCCTCGACGCCGGTAAGACGGTGGCGAGCGTGACGTTGCCGTCGAACGTCAGCGGTGGCGCGATGCACGTCTTCGCCATCGCCGTCGGCTGATCTTCGCCAGTCCGTGATCCGTGGAGGGCTCCTCGCCCGAGGAGCCCTCCACGGACCCGTCTCGGGAGGGAGCTCGATGAGGAGCAGAACACTGGCGGGCGCGGTCGCGCTCGCCGTCGCGGCGGCCGGCCTCACGCCGGTGACCGCCTCGGCCAGACCGGCCGACGCGCTGGAGTCCGTGAACACGTTCATCGGCACGCAGGACGAGGGCAACACGTTCCCCGGCGCGTCCGTGCCCTTCGGCATGACGCAGGTGAGTCCGCAAACGACCCACTACGCCGGGTACCTCTACACCGACACCGCGATCCGCGGCTTCGGCCACTTCTTCCTCTCCGGCGCGGGCTGCTGGGAGCAGGGCGGCCTGGTGTCCACGCTGCCGACCACGGGCGACGTCGGTCCGGGAGCCGCGTTCGACACGACCAAGCCCGCCACGTTCGACAACGCCAACTACGCGGCGGCGTACACCCACGACGGCGAAGTCGGGAAACCCGGCTACTACAAGGTGCACCTGACCGGCTACGGCGGTGTCGACGTGGAGACCACGGCCTCGACCCGCAGCGGTGTCGAGCGCTACACGTTCGACAAGTCCGGTCCGGCCAACGTGTTCGTGAACGTCGGGCAGGCCAACGCCAAGGAACCCGTGACCGGCAGCAGCGTCCGGATCGTCGACGACCACACGATCTCCGGCACCGTCGAGTCGCAGGCCTTCTGCGGCGGCAAGGCCTACACGACGTACTTCACCACGAAGTTCGACAAGCCGTTCTCCGGCTACGGCACCTGGTCGCCGACCGGCGGCACGCCTTCGAGCAAGTCCTCGGCGGGCGGCGCGGGCCTGCGCGGCGCGTGGCTGACCTTCCCGAAGGGCGACCAGATCACCGCCACCACGTCGATCTCCCAGGTGGACGCCCGCGGCGCCGACGTGAACCTCGCCGCTTCGCGGGTGCGCCCGTTCGACGCAGTGAAGGCCGACGCCCAGCGCACGTGGCGCCAGGAACTGTCTAGTGTGGACATCACCGGCGGCACACCCGACGAGCGCACGGTGTTCTACACCTCGCTCTACCACGCGTTCCTGCAGCCGCTCACCGCGAACGACGCCGACGGCCGCTACTACGGCTTCGACAAGAAGATCCACCGCGCGATCGGCTGGACGTACTACGACTTCTTCTCGCTGTGGGACACCTACCGCAGCCAGAACCAGCTGCTCGCGCTGCTGAAGCCCGACCGGGCGCGCGACATCGCGAAGAGCATCCTCGCGATCCACGAACAGGGCGGCTGGCTGCCGCGGTGGGCGTACGCGAGCCAGGAGACCAACACCATGACCGGCGACCCGGTCACACCGTTCCTGGTCGACCTGTGGCGCTTCGGCGCGCTGAAGGGTGACGAAGTCGAGGCGTATGAGGCGCTGCTGCAGAACTCGCAGCAGATCCCGCCGGCGTCCTCGCCGTTCCAGGGCCGCTCGGGCAACGCGAGCTACCAGGCCGACGGGTTCGTGCAGTACGACCCGAACTTCCCGAAGAAGGGACAGGACACCGACCCGAACCACGGCGCTTCGGCCACGCTCGAGTACGCGCTGGGCGACTGCTCGCTCTCGGCCATGGCCGCGGCGCTGGGCAAGAAGCAGGACGCGGCGGCGTTGGCCGCCAAGGGCCGCACCTACCAGACGCTGTGGGACCCGACCGTGACCGACCGCGGCTTCACGGGCTTCTTCCGCCCGAAGGTCTCCGGCGGTGACTGGTTCACGCCGCCGGGCCAGCCGTACAGCCCCGAGAGTCAGGACGGTTTCCACGAGGGCACCGCGTGGCAGTACCAGTGGCTCGTGCAGCAGGACGTGCCCGGGCTGATGAAGGAGATGGGCGGCGCCGACAACACCCACCAGCGCCTCGACGACTTCTTCGCCTACGACGACCTCGTGAAGGACCCGGCGAAGACCGTCCGGGAGGAATGGGTCGTGGGGCCGTACTCCTACTACAACCAGTTCCGCTACAACCCCAACAACGAACCCGACCTGCACTCGCCGTGGATGTACACGCTCACCGGCCAGCCGTGGAAGACCTCCGCGGTGGTGCGCGCGGCCCACACGCTGTTCACGAACGCGCCCAACGGCGTCACGGGCAACGACGACCTCGGCACCATGTCGGCGTGGTACGTCTTCAGCGCGCTCGGTCTCTACCCGGCCGTTCCCGGTACCGGGAACTTCGTGCTGAACGCGCCGCAGTTCGCCAAGTCCGTGCTGCACCTGCAGAACGGGCGTTCGGTCACCATCAAGGCACCGGGTGCCGACGGGGCGAAGCTCCAGTACGTCCGCGGCCTGAAGGTGGGCGACGGGTGGCAGGCGCGGTCGTCCGACAAGTCCTACGTGAGCGTCGAGCAGCTGCGGCGCGGGACCACGCTGGACTTCACCCTGACCGCCGACGCTACGCAGGCCACGTGGGCAACATCACCTTCGTCGGCGCCGCCGTCACCTTGTGCCGGTTAGTGTCTGATTGAGAACTATCCGTGAAGGCTCTTTCCCGGAATGCGAGACCGGGAAGGGGCCTTCACGGTTTTCCGGGCATATCCCCACGGTTTCCAGGAGTGGTCCAGACCATATTTCGGACTGGTCGTGAGGATGGTCACGGGCCCCGGTGTTCCGGTGAGGGCCGTCACGCCTCACACTGGTGTCATACGCGTCCGACAGTGCTGTTGACGTCAAGCGGGTGAGTCCCCCTTGGACAGTGCACCGGACGCGTTTTTGTGTGTGCAGGCAGCACGCACCCGTGTGACGCACAGGAGGAAGTCGTGTCCAGCAAGGCCGCTATCGTGTTCCGCGTGGCCGCAGTCGCCGAAGCCCTGTCCTGGGCCGGTTTGCTGATCGGCATGTTTCTCAAGTACGTCGTGCACTCCTCCGGTGAGGGCGGCGTGCCCGTCATCGGCATGGTCCACGGCGTGATCTTCGTGCTCTACGTCGTGATCTCCCTGTCCGTCGCCAAGCCGCTCGGCTGGCGCCCGAAGACCCTGGTGCTCGCGCTGCTGTCCAGCATCCCGCCGCTGTTCACCTGGATCTTCGAGAAGTGGGCTCTGCGCAACGGCCGCCTCGACGGCCCGCAGCGCCTCACCCACGGCGGCGTCGGCCTGTTCGAGTCCCGCGTGCCGGAGACCGTGAACGCCTGATTTTCCCCGCTTTCGACGGGCCCGTACGACCTCGTGTCGTGCGGGCCCGTTCGCGTTCGCCCGGGCGTGTTCGCCGGGGCGAACGCGGTTTCGGCGTTATTCGGTGAAGTCGCCTGAGGAGCGGCGGACCTTGGTGAGCAGGTCGGTGAGCTGCTCGACCTGCCGCTCGGTGAGCCCCGTGAGCCCGAAGTCGATGCCCGTCACCGCGGCTGTCGCGGCTTCGCGGCGCGCGCGGCCGTCGTCGGTGATCTCGACCAGCGTCGTGCGGCGGTCGGTGGGGTGCGGCACGCGCTTCACGAGCCCGTCGCGCTCGAGGCGGTCGACTATGTTGGTGACACTGGTGGGGTGCAACTGCAGCCGTTCACCCATCACCCGCATCGGCAGCCGCGAGTTGCGGGCGAAGGTGAGCAGCACGAGCGCCTCGTAGCGGGCGAAGGTGAGGCCGTGCGGCTTGAGCGAGCCGTCGACCGCCGACTGGATGATCTGTTGCACCCGCATCAGTCCGGTGACCGCGGCCATGGTTCCGGCGGGACCGATCCGGTCCTCCCAGAGCTCAGCCGCACGGGCGATCGGGTCGAACGGCAGCGGTCGGTTCATGACAAACGAAGTTACCAGCGGGTACCCGGAACACGGCGATCGCCCTGCTCGCACCGCCATTGTTTTCCCCCGACGAAAGGATCCCGACATGATCGTCGCGTTCAGTGTGAGCCCCTCCGGCGGCGACCCGGACGCCGGCGTGAGCGAAGCCGTGTCCCGCGCCGTGAAGGTCGTCCGCGACAGCGGGCTGCCCAACTCCACCAACGCGATGTTCACGAACGTGGAGGGCGAATGGGACGAGGTGATGGCTGTCGTGAAGCAGGCCGTGCAAGCCGCGGGGGAGGGCTCGGCGCGCGTCGGCCTCGTCCTCAAGGCCGACATCCGCCCGGGCTACGACACGGGCCAGCTCACCGCGAAGGTCGACCGCGTGGAAGCGCACCTGCGCGAGGACTGAGCGCCTACGGCAGCGGCGGGGTGAACGCCACGGTCCACCGGCCTTCCTCCCTGGTCACCGCCAGGGAGTAGGTGAACCGCGACCCGTGCGTCACCCCGCTGACCACCGCGCGCGTCGGGGAGTGCTCGTCGGGGACGAGCTGCACGGCGATGTCGCGAACGTCCTCTTCGCCGAGCACGGCCACGTAGTCGTCGGCGAAGTCGGAGGCGCCGGAGCCCGGGTAGTCGAGCAGGTCTTCGAGCTCGCCTGAGTCGCGGGCGACCAGGGCGCTGCGCAGCGAATCACGCAGGACTACGGGCGAGGGCGCGCCCGGGTCCGGCTGGTTCGCGATGAGCACCGTGATCGCCACGACCCACGCCACGCCCACCCCGACGGCCACCGCCACGGTGGCGTTGCGCCGGCTCAGCATCACGGCCTCCCTGATCTTTCCGCCGTGAGCATGCACGAGCCGGGCGCTCCTGCCAATCGCGGCGCGACTGCGACACCCGGGCACCGGCGGTGAAATGTCCCGCCGCCCCGTGCCAGGATGGAGGGCGTGACACACCCACGCGGATCTGCAGCGAACTCAGCGGCCATGTCCGCCGCACTGTCCGGCGCGGTCGACCTGTCCGCGCTCAAGGCCCGGGCCGAAGCGTCCCGGAGCCAGCCTCCCGCGCCGCCCGCGGGTGCGGCGCCGGCCGGGAGCGGCGCGCCGTCGTCAGACGTGATCCTGGATGTGACGGAAGCCACGTTCCAGGCCGACGTCGTCGAGCGCTCGCTCAACCAGTTGGTGCTCGTGGACCTGTGGGCCGACTGGTGCGGCCCGTGCAAGCAGCTCAGCCCGGTCCTGGAGCGCCTCGCCACGGAAGCCGCCGGCGCCTGGGTCCTTGCCCGCGTCGACGTGGACGCCAACCCGCGTATCGCGCAGCTGTTCGGCGCCCAGTCGATCCCCACGGTCGTCGCGGTCGGCGGCGGCCAGCCCGTGGACGCGTTCTCCGGCGCACTGCCGGAGCCCGAGATCCGCAAGTGGCTGGACGCGCTGCTCGACGCCCTGCGCGACAAGCTCCCCGGCACCCGCGCCGCCGAGGAGGTCCGCGGCCCGATCGAGGAGCCCGAGGACCCGCGCTTCACCGAGGCCGAGGAAGCCTTCGAGCAGGGCGACTTCGCCGCCGCGCAGGCCGCCTACGAGCGCATCCTCGACGCCGAGCCCGCCAACGAGCTCGCGAAGAACGCCCTGGCCCAAGTCAAGTTCACCGCCCGCGCCGAAGCGGCCGACCCGGACGCCCGCGCCAAGGCCGACGCCGACCCGTCGAACCTCGACGCCCAGCTCGCGGCCGCCGACCTGGAGATCGCGGAGCAGGACGTGGACGCCGCGTTCACCCGCCTGATCGACACCGTCCGCCGCACCGCCGGTGACGACCGCAACCGCGTCCGCGAACACCTCGTCGCGCTGTTCGACCTCTTCGACCCGGCCGACGAGCGCGTGATGAAGGCCCGCCGCAACCTGGCGAGCGCACTGTTCTGAGCCGTTCCACGACGAAGGCCCCCGATCCGCGATCGGGGGCCTTCGTCATGTTCCTGACCCGCCAGGCGCGTTTCCAGGATGCCTGGAAACTCCGTTCACGCTGATTTCCAGCCCGCGTGGAAAACCCGCCTCCAGATGCTCAGCCGTACTGCTTCGAGCAGACAGCGGAACCCTCGAGGTAGCCGCGTCGCAGCGACTCGACCCGGTCGAAACCGCTGTCCGGCCGCTTGCCGTTCACGTCCGCCGACACCAGGCCCTCCGGGCGCAGCAGGTCGGCGATCGCCTCGTCGAGATCACCCGCCGAGAGCCGCAGGCTCCCCGGCCGGTTCGAGAACGCCGCCCAGGCGCCCACCAGACACGACGTCCGCAGCCCCGCGTTCGGGTTGTCCAGCGACGCCCCCACGCCCTTCTGGATCCCCATGGCGTACCGCGAAGCCACCTCCGCGAACGCCGCGAAGTCGCCCAGACCCGTGCTCTGCTGTCCGGACGCCTCGGCGTCGGGGTCCACGGGCTGGGCCAGCGCCGTGAGCCGCGAAACGTCGATGTTCACGGTGTTGTCGGCCGGGCAGTAAGACGCGGGCGGGGTCGACGGCCCACCCTGGCAGCTGCCGCTGCCCGGCACGATCGTCGGCGCCTTCACCCCCGCGCCGCCGAACGCCGAGTCCAGGCTCGCCTTCAGCAGCGTCAGCGTCTGCTCGGAGATCTTCGCGTCGCCCTTGCCGGTGTCCTTGCTGTCGAACGGCCGCTCCGTGAGCCGCGCCTGCACGTTCTGCGCGTTCATGCCCGCGCACTCCTTCGGGCCCTTCTCGAACCCGGACTGGAACGCGAACGTCCGGTCGAACGCCGTGCCGTGGGCCTGCCGGTCGGTGGCGCTGGTGCCGGCCTGGTCGCGGATGAAGAACATCGCGGCCATGATCTGGTCGAGGCCCTCGGCGGTGGACACCTGGTAGTACTTGCTCTTCCCCTCGGCCACCCAGCGGAAGTAGCTGCCCGCGAAGCAGTCGGCCTGCTGCTCCTTCACCACGCTCGGCGTGCTCTTCGTGATGCCGGCCTTCGGCCCGAGCCGGTACTGGATCGCGTGGCCGAACTCGTGCGCCAGCACGGTGACCACCGCCATCGGCCCGAAGCGCTGGCGCAGCATCGGCAGCAGCACGCCGCGGTCCCACGCCACCGAGTCGTCGGCGGAGCAGTAGAACGCGTTCACGAGCTTCTTCACGCTGCCGCACGCCGTCTGCTCGGTGTCGGTGCGCGAGTCGTAGGACAGCAGCGACGTCACGGGCTTGAAGTCCTGCCCGAAGTCGGTCGGGAGCGCCTCGCCCCAGAAGGCCTCGACGTCGGCGATCGCGGCCGTGGCCAGCTGGTCGTCCTGGCCGCCCTCGGCGTTCTTCACGGTCAGGTTCGGCTTCGGCGCGCCGCTCTTCAGGCCGCTGTCGAAGTGGGTCACGGGCAGGCCCGCGACGTTGCCGGCCCCGGGCGTCACCGGTCCGGCCGAACCAGTTCCGCAGGCCGCCGCGCCCAGCACCGCCACCACCGCGAGCGCCAGCAGCGCTCCCCCTCGCCTCATCACGCCCGGGACCCTACCCAGCAGTTGTGCCCGATGTGAGCGTTATCCCCGAACGGGTCGCGAGCGCGGGAACGGGCGGCCCGATATGGTCGCTGACCATGCGTGCTGTCCGCCGGTTCACCGTCCGAGCCAGCCTGCCGGAATCGCTCGCGGGGCTTGGTGCGCTCGCGACGAACCTGCGCTGGACGTGGCACCCACCGACCCGCGACCTGTTCGCGTCGATGGACGCCGAGCTCTTCAACTCCATCCGCGACCCGTTGCGGATGCTCACCGCGCTGCCGCAGGAGCGCCTGCGGGAGCTGTCCGTGGACGAGGACTTCCTGCGCCGCACCCACGAAGCCGCAGCGGAGCTGGAGCAGTACCTCACCGAGCCGCGCTGGTACCAGCGGCGCACCGACGAAGGCCTGCCCGCGGCCGTCGCGTACTTCTCGATGGAGTTCGGCGTCACCGAGGCCTTGCCCAACTACTCGGGCGGCCTCGGCGTGCTCGCGGGCGACCACCTGAAGGCGGCTTCGGACCTCGGCGTGCCGATGGTCGGCGTCGGGCTGCTCTACCGGTCGGGCTACTTCCGCCAGAGCCTGTCGCTCGACGGCTGGCAGGTCGAGCACTACCCGGTGATCGACCCCAACGCGTTCCCGCTGGAGCTGGTGACCGACGGCGGGCACGCGGTGCTCGTCGAGGTCGCCATGCCGGGCGGGCGCACGCTGCACGCGCAGATCTGGCGCGCCCGCGTGGGCCGCATCCCGTTGCTGCTGCTCGACACCGACATCGAGGCCAACGACGAGGACCTGCGCCCCGTCACCGACCGGCTGTACGGCGGCGACGCCGACCACCGCATCCGCCAGGAGATCCTCGCCGGCATCGGCGGCTTCCGGGCCGTGCGGAAGTTCTGCGAGCTCACCGGCCACCCGCAGCCGAACGTGTTCCACACCAACGAGGGCCACGCCGGGTTCCTCGGCCTCGAGCGCGCCCGCGAGATCATCCAGGCCGACCGGCTCGCCTTCGACGAGGCGCTCCCGGCCGTGCGCGCGGGCACCGTGTTCACCACCCACACGCCGGTGAGCGCCGGCATCGACCGGTTCCCCGTCGACCTCGTGCAGCGCTACTTCTCCGACGGCCGGCTCGTGCCCGACATCGACGTGCGCCGCGTGCTGCAGCTGGGTGCGGAGGACAACCCGGGCCTGTTCAACATGGCCCACATGGGTCTGCGGCTCGCCCAGCGCGCCAACGGCGTCTCGGAGCTCCACGGCCGCGTCACGCGCCGCATGTTCTCCCGCCTGTGGCCCGGGTTCGACGACGACGAGGTGCCGGTCTCGTCCATCACCAACGGCGTGCACGGGCCCACGTGGGTCGCGCGCGAGCTGAGCGCGCTGCTGGGCGGCAACCACGACGAGTTCGGCCACGAGGGCCGCACGCCGGACAGCTCGCTGCGCGACGGCGTCACCGACCAGCAGCTGTGGGAGCTGCGCCGCGAGCTGCGGGGAAAGCTCGTTGGGGAGGTACGCCGGCGCGTGCGGGCGGCATGGATGCAGCGTGGCGCTTCGGCACTCGAGCTGGGCTGGACGGAGCGCGTGTTCGACCCGGACGTGCTGACCGTCGGCTTCGCTCGCCGCGTGCCGACCTACAAGCGCCTCACGCTGATGCTGCGCGACCCCGACCGCCTGCGTGCGCTGCTGCTGGACGAGAAGCGGCCGATCCAGATCGTGATCGGCGGCAAGTCGCACCCCGCCGACGAGAACGGCAAGCAGCTCATCCAGCAGATCGTGCGGTTCGTCGACGACCCCGCCGTGCGCCACCGGATCGTCTTCCTGCCCGACTACGACATGTCCATGGCCCGGTACCTCTACCGCGGCTGCGACGTGTGGCTCAACAACCCCGTGCGGCCGCTGGAGGCGTGCGGCACGTCGGGCATGAAGTCGGCCCTCAACGGTGGCCTCAACCTCTCCATCCGCGACGGCTGGTGGGACGAGTGCTACGACGGCTCAAACGGCTGGGCCATTCCCACCGCCGACGGCGTCACGGATCCCCTGCGCCGCGACGACCTCGAGGCCGCGGCGCTCTACGACCTGCTCGGCCAGCAGATCGCGCCGCTCTACTACGACACCGACGCTTCGGGCGTCCCCTCCGGCTGGCTGTCGATGGTCTGGCACACCTTGGAGACGCTCGGTCCGCGGGTGCAGGCATCGCGCATGGTCCGCGAGTACGTGGACTCCGGCTACCTGCCCGCGTCGCGCATGGTCGCCGCCGCCGTCGACGACGGCTACCGCGGCGCCCTGTCGCTCGCCGACTACCGCACCAAGCTCGAGGTCTCGTGGCCCCGCCTGCGGATCTTCGACTCGGAACTGCTCTACGACCACTCCTCGCGCTTGGTTGTCGGCACCGAGGTCACCGTCCGTGCCCGCATCGACCTCGCCGGCCTGGACCCGTCCGAAGTGGACATCCAGGCCGTCGTCGGCCAGGTCGGCGACGGCGACGAACTCACGGACACCGTCACGGTCCCCATGCACGGAGACGGCATCGGCGCGTTCTCCGCTTCACTGCGCCTGCCCCGCGCCGGCTCGGTGGGCTACACGGTGCGGGTGCTGCCGAAGCACCCCTTGCTGGCCAGCCCGGCGGAACTGGCCCGGGTGGTGCTCGCGTAGTGCCGGCGCTGATCGCCCCCACGACCCGGCTGCACCGCGCCTGGCTCGACGCGCACGCCGAGTGGGGCCCCGGCAGCCACGAAGACGGTTTCGGACTGAAACCGGCCGACGAGGTCCGCACGGCGGCCGGGTTCGCTGCCTCGGTGGCGCGGCTGGCCGCCGAGTCGGAGGAGGTCACGTACCGGTGGATCGTCGAGGGCGACCGGGTGCTCGGCGGAATCGCGCTGCGGCACGGGTTCGACGGCTACGTGCGCCAGGCCGGCCACATCGGCTTCGGCATCCGGCCGACCGCTCGGCGGCGGGGGCTGGCCTCGTGGTCGCTGGGCCAGGTTCTCGACCAGGCGCGGAACCTCGGCATGAACCGCCTGCTGCTCGTCTGCGATCCGGGCAACACCGCTTCGATGAAGACGATCGAGTGCCTCGGCGGCGTCTTCGAGGACACCCGCGACACCGGCGGCGGTCCGGGCCGGCGCTACTGGATCGAGCCGGCGGACCCAGGCCTTTGACCGGTCACCGCCGACTCCTCCGAGGACTTACGGAACCGCCGGCGACCCACCCTCCACCACAGGCAACCCCTCAGCCGCCCACGCCCGGAACCCACCCGCGAGATCCGTAGCGTTCTTCAATCCCAACCGCTGCAGATCCGCCGCGGCCAGGCTCGACGAGTAGCCCTCGTTGCACACCACGATCGCCGTCGTGTCAGGAGTCACATCCGGCAGCCGCCAGTCGCTGTCCGGGGCGAGCCGCCACTCCAGGTGGATCCGCTCGACGACCACGGCGCCGGGGATCTCACCCTCGGCGGCGCGGTTGGCGTGCGGCCGGATGTCCACGATCAGCGCGCCTTCGGCCTGCAGCGCGGCCGCGCGCGCCGGCGGAACCCGGTCCAGGGAGGACCGGGCGCCGGCGAGGAAGTCGTCGATCGAGCTCATCGGCCGAGTATGACCGGCAGCGGCGGGATTTCGCCGGGCACGTCGGCCAGCGTCGTGTATTCGCGCGTGGGCACCAGCGGCGGCGAGTAGGCGTGGACGCTGGCGGCCGGCTCGTCGCCGAGGCCGGTGACCTGGTGCGCGCGCCCGGCGCCGAAGCCGATGCTCTCGCCCGCCTTGTGCGTGCGGCGCCGGATCGGACCGCCGGGATAGCGGTATTCCTCACCCAGCTCGCCCTGCAGCACGGTGAACGAGCCGGCCGCGCCGCCGTGATCGTGGGGCTTCGTGTGCTGGCCGGGCAGCCACGACAACAGCCACAGCTCGAGCCCGTCGGTGAGCGCGAGCCGCGCCCACCAGCGGTTTTCCTCGTCGAAGCGCAGCACCTCGCGCAGGCTGGAGGTGAGCTCGGTGGTCACGGTCTTGGTGAGGTCGGCCAGCTCACGCGGCGTCCACAGCAGGCGCTCGGGCTGCAGCAGCTGTGCCAGCAGGGGATCGGTCAGACGGGGGTGGATCTCGAAGTCGGGACGGGTGATCGACGTGGTCAACGCGGGTGCTCCTCAAGCAGGGGTGACGGCTGGCAAGACGGCACAGCGCGGCACGAAACCCGCGTTCAGCAGGCGTGCCGCGCTCGCGTACACCCGCACGAGGCCACGAGGAGCAGGTCGATCGTGCGCCGGCGCCAGAACGAGCCCCGGGCTGCGGGGACGGCGGCGGACGCGGACCTGGACACGTCGCCGATCGTGCCACAGCTCACGGTTTGCACGCTGCGTCGTCCCATCCGCTGGACGCCGTCGCGGGGTCACACGCGCGCGGGTGCGTTGTCAACCCCGGGCGGGTGCGGACGCGCGCGCGTGGACGGCCACAATGGGCTCGTGAGCGAGCCGATCCTGCCCAGCGACCTTGACGACCTCGTGGTGCGGATGTCCGGTGTCGGCGTCCGCCGCAGCGGAAACGACCTTCTCGCGGACCTCGACTGGAACGTCGAACTCGACGAACGATGGGTCGTGCTCGGGCCCAACGGCGCGGGCAAGACGACCCTGCTGCGGCTGGCCGCCGCGGAGCTGCACCCCACGGCCGGCACCGTCGACCTGCTCGGCGACCGCATCGGCCGCGTGAACATCTTCGACCTGCGCCCCCGCATCGGGTTCACCTCCGCCGCCATCGCCCAGCGCATCCCCGGCGACGAGCGCGTGGAAGACGTTGTTGTGAGCGCCGGCTACGCCGTGATGGGCCGCTGGCGCGAGGCCTACGACAGCCTCGACCTCAACCGTGCCGCCGAGTTGCTGGGCACGCTCGGCATCGCGCACATGGCGAAGCGCACCTTCGGCACGCTGTCCGAAGGCGAGCGCAAGCGCGTGCTGATCGCGCGTTCGCTGATGACCGACCCGGAGCTGCTGCTGCTCGACGAGCCGGCCGCCGGTCTGGACCTGGGCGGGCGCGAGGACCTCGTGGCGCGGCTGTCCGACCTCGCGATGGACCCGGACGCACCGGCCATGGTCCTCGTCACGCACCACGTCGAGGAGATCCCGCCGGGCTTCACCCACGCGTTGCTGCTGCGCGACGGGCACGCCGTGGTCGGGGGTCTGATGGACGACGTGATCACGAGCGAGAACCTGTCGAAGACGTTCGACCAGGACCTGGTGCTGCAGCGTTCGGGCGAGCGGTTCTTCGCCCGGCGCCGGTAAGTTCGGGCGTACCGGCCGGTAGCCTGCCGGCATCCGTCAACGAGGAGGAAGTCGCGTGGGAGAGTTCGTAAACCTCGAGGTCGAGGACGGGGTCGGCACGATCCGGCTGAACCGGCCGCCGGTCAACGCGATCAACAACCAGCTGCAGACCGAGCTGGCTGAGGCCGCGCGCGAGGCTTCGAACCGCGCAGACGTGCGTGCGGTGATCCTGTACGGCGGCGAGAAGACCTTCGCCGGCGGTGCGGACATCAAGGAGATGGGCGACCGCACCTACCCGGAGATCTCGAAGTTCGGGGCCGAGCTCACCGCGTCCTGCTCGCTCGTCGCGGCCATCCCGAAGCCGGTCGTCGCCGCGATCACCGGTTACGCCCTCGGCGGCGGCCTGGAGCTGGCGCTCACCGCCGACTGGCGCGTGGCGGGCGACAACGTGAAGGTCGGCCAGCCGGAGATCCAGCTCGGCATCATCCCGGGCGCCGGCGGCACACAGCGGCTTTCGCGCCTGATCGGCCCGAGCAAGGCCAAGGACCTCATCTACACCGGCCGGTTCGTGAAGGCCGACGAAGCGCTGAAGCTCGGCATCGTCGACGAGGTCGTCGCCCCGGACGACGTGTACGCCGCCGCGCACAAGTGGGCCGCGCAGTTCGTGAACGGTCCCGCCGTGGCGCTCAAGGCCGCGAAGGCCGCCATCGACTCGGGCCTCGACGTCGACCTGGCCACTGGCCTGAAGATCGAGACGCAGCTGTTCACGGCGCTGTGGGCCACCGAGGACCAGAAGAACGGGATGAAGTCCTTCGTCGAGAACGGCCCCGGCAAGGCCACTTTCGAGGGGAAGTGACGGCCGTGGCCGACCCGGCCCCGAACCCGCACGCCACGGCCGACGAGGTCAAGGCGGCCTACGGCGACCCGAAGCTCGCCAACGTGCTCTACCACGACTGGGAAGCCGGGACGTACGACGAGAAGTGGTCGATCTCGTACGACGAGCGCTGCATCTCCTACGCCACCGACGTGTTCAACGCCGTCGCGGGCGAGGACGGCCAGCCCTACACCCACGCGATGGAGCTGGGCAGCGGCACCGGGTTCTTCCTGCTGAACCTCATGCAGGGCGGCGTCGCGAAGAAAGGCTCCGTCACGGACCTCTCACCGGGCATGGTGCAGGTGGCCCTGCGCAACGCGGAGAAGCTGGGCCTCGACGTCGACGGCCGGGTGGCCGACGCGGAGCGGATCCCGTACGAGGACAACACTTTCGACCTCGTGGTGGGCCACGCCGTGTTGCACCACATCCCGGACGTGCGCCAGGCGTTCGGCGAGGTCCTGCGCGTACTGAAGCCCGGCGGGCGCTTCGTCTTCGCGGGCGAGCCGACCAAGGTCGGCGACTTCTACGCGCGCAAGCTGGGCCAGATCACCTGGTACCTCACCACGCGCGTCACGAAGCTGCCCGCGTTGAACGGCTGGCGGCGCCCGCAGTCCGAACTGGACGAATCCTCGCGCGCGGCGGCCCTGGAAGCCGTGGTGGACATCCACACCTTCGACCCGTCGGAGCTCGAGGGGATGGCGCGCGGCGCGGGTGCCCAGGACGTGCGCGCGGTGACGGACGAGTTCTCGGCCGCGCTGGCCGGATGGCCGATCCGGACGTTCGAGGCCGCGGTGCCTCAGGAGAAGCTCACGGTGCGGTGGCGCCTGTTCGCCTACCACCTGTGGCTGCGACTGTCCGCTTTGGACAAGAAGGTGCTCTCGAAGGTGCTGCCGCGCGAGCTGTTCTACAACGTGATGATCACCGGGACCAAGCGGCCTTCCTGAATTGGCTTACGGGTTCTCGCTCGACGACGTCGCCTTCCTGCGCTCCGCCGCGGGACGGGCGGCGCTCGCCGACTGCGCGGCGCTGCCGCTGACGGACGCTTCCCGCATTGCCGACGTCGCCGCTGTGCGCCGTTCGGTGGGGGAGCGGTTTGCCGCAGCAGTGCTGGAAACGGTGGTGCTGCGGCGGAAATCGGCTCTGAAGCTCGCGGACGCGGACTCGTGGCTGTTCACCGGCGACGCTTTGCAACAGGCGAGTGCCACGGTGGTGGCGCGGCACCGGGCGGCCAGGTTGGCCGGGCGTGATGTGCACGACGTGACGTGCTCCGTCGGCGCCGACTTGGTGGAGCTGGCGCGGGTCGCGTCGCGGGCACTGGGGTCCGATGTGGACCGCGTGCGGCTGGAGATGGCGCGGCACAACGCTTCCGCGGCATCGGTTTCGGTCGGTGTGGTGCAGGCCGACGCTCTGCGCCCCGTCAGCCGGGACACGGTCGTGGTCGCCGACCCGGCCCGTCGCGACTCGGCCGGACGGCGCACGTGGAAACCGGCGGACTTCCTGCCTCCGCTGGACGAGCTCGTCGACGCCTACGCCGGGCGCACTCTGTCGGTGAAGTGCGCGCCAGGCTTGGACTTCGCCATCGCGCCGTGGGCCGAGGAGGTGGAGCTGGTCTCGCTCGACGGCCAGGTCCGCGAAGCCTGTCTCTGGCGTGGTTTGGACACTGGCGTCTCCCGGCGCGCCACGGTGTTGCGTTCGGACGGTACTCAGTGGACGGTCACCGACACCGAACTGGACGACCTGCCTGGTTCGCCGCCGGGGGAGTGGATCATCGACCCGGACGGCGCCGTCGTCCGCGCCGGCCTCGTCCGCCACTACGCGGCGCGCCACGGCCTGTGGCAGCTGGACGAACGCATCGCGTACCTCACGGGCGACACCCCGCCTCCGGGTGTGCGCGCCTTCCGCGTGCTGGAACACGGCCCGTACAGCGAAAAGTCCCTGCGCGCCACGCTGAAACGCCACGACGTCGGCCGGCTGGAGATCCTCGTCCGTGGTCTCGACATCGACCCGGACGCCCTGCGCCGTCGCCTGAAACTGCGCGGTGGTGCCGAGTCCACTGTGGTGCTCACGCGCATCGGCCGGTCGCCGGTGGCCTTCGTCTGCCGCGCCGAACGCATCCATTCGGAGGGTTCTCCTGGCGCCTGAGGTGGCGTAGATTTCGGGCGCAGTTTACCCGAAGTTCACCCTGGAGGGGTCGCCGTGTCCCGTTTTCCCGCCCTGCTCAAGCTCGCCGCCGCCGCGGCGATCGGCGCCACCGTCGCGAGTGGCGCGACCGCGCTGGCCGGCTCCGACGCCGTGACAGCCGCCCACGGCCGGGAGCCGGCGAACATCGGCCAGGTCAAGAACGACGTGAAGGCCTACTACGGCGACTACCTCGACGCGTCGGGCAAGCACCACTACTCCGACTCGAGCCGGTTCGTCACCGACACCCAGCGCGTAGTGGCCGACGCGAAGCGCTATCTCACGCAGAAGCTCGGCAAGGTGAAGGACCCAGCGATCGTCCTCGACGTCGACGACACGTCCGAGGTCACCTACGGCTGGGAAGCCGACAACGACTTCGGGTTCGACCCGGTCAAGCAGCAGCAGGCGATCGACAACGGCACCTTCGTGGCCAACAAGCCCGTGCTGGAGCTGGCGAACTGGGCCGCTCAGCGCGGCGTGAAGATCTACTTCCTCACCGGCCGCAGCACCCCGCAAGGCCCGCAGTCGCTGAAGAACCTGGCCAACGAGGGCTACCCGGCCCCGGCGGACGCGTTCTTCAAGCCGGCCGGCACGGCGCCCGGCTACCTGCCGTGTGGTCTGACCTGCACCACGATCCAGTACAAGTCGGGCACCCGCGCCCACATCCAGGCGACGGGTGCCCACATCGTGCTCAACCTGGGGGATCAGTTCAGTGACCTCGAGGGCGGCTACGCCGACCACCCGGTGAAGCTGCCGAACCCGATGTACTACCTGCCCTGACGGCGTTGCCCGGCCTGGCCGTCCTCAATGGACAACCAGGCCGGGCCTCCGGTCAGCCGTTGTACCCGGAGAAGATCTTCGAGAACTCGTAGGGTTGCTGGGAAACGTTGGTGCAGCGGTAAAGCGCGCCGTTGCACGCGTTCGCGTCGCGGCCGGCCTCCCAGAACGACAGCATGCCGAGGTGCACACTCTTCGCGAAGTTCACCACAGCGGTGGCGTCCTTCTGGTAGAAGATCTCGTTCTGCGAGTCGTTCACGCCCAGCATCGGCGTCAGCCCGACCTTCTTCCACGCGGCCGCCTCCGAGAGGCCGAAGATGGACTTGAGCTGCGCCTGCGTCGCCTTGGCGGCCGAGATCGCCTTCGCACCCTGGTCGCCGGCGCCCTGGTAGTAGTCCATAGCCATCACGTTGACCAGGTCCAGGTTCACACCCGCGGCCTTGGCCGCGTTGACGACGCCGAGGCCGTTGCTGTCGAGCCCGTTGGGCAGCACCGGCAGCGTCAGCGAGATCTTCAGCCCGGGGTTGTTGCTCTGAACGGTTTTGAGTGCCTGCGACCGCCGCTGAATCGACGCCGTATCCGCCACAGCGGCACCCTCGATGTCGAGGTCGATGTACTTCAGCCCGTACGCCTTCACTACGGCGTCGTACTCCGCCGCCAGCGACGACACATTGCTGCACGCCTGCGCCAGCTCAATCCCCGACGCACCCCCGAAGGACACCTTCACGTCACCCCCGCCCGACCGGATCTTCGCGATTTCACTCGCCTGCCACGCCGACCGCGGGTCATACGCGTTGAACCAGCTGGCCTTACACCCGGCACCCGTCACGAACCCGAGCGTGAACCCTTTGACACCACCCTTCGCCGACATCGCCGACAACACCGGCGTCGGCCACGCCCCCATATCCACATACGGCGCCACAGGCACCGGCGACCCAGCCGCCGCAACCGCCACACCCCCCGGCGCAACCAACCCGGCGGCCACAGCCGCCAATCCACCCAACGCAGCAATCAACTTCCGGGGAGAGGGGAGCCTCATGGTGAAACCTCCACAGCGGGGACCTGAAGAGCGGGAAACCTTGTCCAAATGGTATAGACCAATAATGTGACTCGGGCCATAGGCCATTCGGATGCCACATCGTCCCAATCACCGGCAACGATGCCGCCGACCTGCGCTTTCAGTCGCGGCCAGCCCCACGCAACCCGCCCATCACATCCCGCAAAGACTGCCGCGTGACAAAGCAGTGCCGAGCCAACTCCGCCGGCGACACCCGCGCCACCCCGCCGCCGCGCGATGGCCGGATCCGCCATCGCCGGCAATTCACGGCGACTGCCGCGGGTACTGCCCGCCAACGCCACACCGCCGCGTTCCCGCTGGCGCCCAGTGGACGGGCCCGACGACCTCGGGGATGTCACCTCTCCCTGTCGGCGAATCCCCGTGTTTCTAGGCGGCTCCATCGCAACCATCCACAGCCCGACATCGGATGTGGATAACTCCGGCGCACACCAGTTCTTGTCGGTCGACCCCGGTAAAATGGATCATGGGCGGCCCCCGGGAGGGTGGGTCTTTGCCGCCGCGCGGGTTGCAGCGTCACAGGGCTCGCCTCAGCGCCGAGTACTGAGCACAGTTTCGACCACGTTTGGCGAGACCCCCGAGAGCGTGCCAAGCCAGGCGATCCGCAGCCGCCCAACAGCCACCATCCCAGGCGACCTCGACCCACGATCGCGCCGCCGCTGGCTGCCCCGGAAAACCCCGACCCGCCACTTCAGCGAGCCACCAACAACCCATCCCCAACCAACTCGACCACAGCCAACCGGGCCCTCGCACCGCCATAACCCGGCAGCGCCCATCAGCTCCGCGAGCCCCGCAGCCCCGCCGTCAACCCGAGCACCCCACCGACGTCATTCAACAGCGAGCGCAGTCACCCCGAGACATACCGCCCGCCCTTCACATCCCCCAATGGCACCAACCGCGGCAGGTCCAGCGCCTTCCCGTCCTCCACCGTCGACAGCAGCAGCGGCCGCCCGCCCACCGAAGCCTCGGCCAGGGTCACCGCGGCCCCGTACCCGTCCGACCCGACGGCGACCACCGTCTTGTCCGACGTCGGCAGCACGCCGGCCAGCAGCAGCACCAGCGAAAGCGACGGTCCGGACTCCGTGTGCGTCTGCTGCCCCGCGTCGGACCCGAACTTCGCGGTCACTGTCCGCCGCGGCAGGTGGGCGAGCAGCTCCGGCGGCAGAGTCACGACGCGCCGCCCCACCGTCACGCGCACCGCGCGCGTCGCCGAAGCAGCGTCGGAGACGAGCACCGTCACCGACCGGACGTCCGTCACCGTCCGCGACCCATTGCGGTCGCCCGGCACCGTCAGGTCCACACCGTGCCGGCCCGCCCGGAACACGGCCGGATGGTTACCGAACGACGTATCCACCTCCGCGAGCGCGAACGTCACCGCACGGCTGTCCCCGCGAACCTTCACCGTCACCCGCAGCATCGTGTTCTTGCCCGGCGGCAACATCGGCGACGACCCCGTCACCACCTGATCCAGATCCGCGCCCGCCAACTCGGCCGCCGAGAACGCCCGCGGATTCGCCACGGCGCCGCCGACGCTCACCGACTTCTCGGCCGAGGTTGAGGCCGAAGCCGACGCCACCCCCGTCGCCCCGAACGACGCGACGACCACCGCAAGGACAACGACGAGCCTGCGCATCCGCGCCTCCCTCGACTGGTTCCGCCCGCAATCGCGGACAAGCGGGCGAAGTTTAGCCGCTTTCCCGGAGTTCGGGGTTCACTCGACGCACAACGCCACCGCCTGCCTCCGTCGCCGCGAAACGGCGACACCCACGAGCACCACGACCATCCCCACCACCACCCGCGGCCCGATCTCCTCGCCCAGCACCACGGCGCCGAGCACCACCGACACCACCGGCAGCAGATACCCGACCGTCGCCGCCGTCGTCGGCCCCTCATCGGCAATCAGGCGGTAGTTCAAGTAGAACGTCACACCGGTCCCGAACACCCCGAGCACCACCACGGCCACCACCGACAACACCGTGACGTGCGGCGAAGACGACGAACCGACCGGCAACGCCAGCGCACTCAGCCCCGTCGCCGCCTGCAGCTGCGCGGCCGACAGGGCCAACGGCTCCGTCCCGCGACCCACGAGCTTCCGCCCCATGTACGCGTACGCGACCGCATAACTCACCGCCGCGCCGAGCAGCGCGAGCGAACCCCAGTTCGCCAGCCCGGTCTGCGTCCACGGCGCGAAGATCAGCAACGTCCCCGCAAACCCGATCAGCAGACCCGCGAGCCGCGTCGGCCGGATGCCGCGCTCGCCGCCGAGCGCGAGGCCGATGAGCAGTGACCACAGGGGAGTGGTCGAGTTCAGCACGCCGGCCACGCCGGAGTCAACGGTCCGCTCGCCCATCGCGAACAACGCGAACGGCACCGCGTTGCACAACAACGCCGCGACCGTCAGCCGCCCCCATGTCGTCCGGTCCCGGGGCAGCTTCTGCCGCGCCGCCACCGCGAGTCCGAGCAGCACCAACGATCCGAGCGCGCACCGGATCACCGTCACGAACACCGGCGAAAAGCCTTCGAGGGCGAGTTTGATCCACAGGAACGTCGAGCCCCAGAGCACGGCCAGCGCCGCCATCCGCACCACTGTGCCGCTGCCGGACACCCGCGCTCCCCCTGGTCGATTCGCTTTCCACGCTGCCCCAGCCCGATCGACAGGACAAGTGAAAGATCTTGGACGAATCGTTAAGGAGAGCTGGACAATGTCAGCCGGTGCCGCGCTCCTCCAAATACTGCTTCCCGACCTTCTTCGGCACCCGACAGAGCCACCCCTCGACGAGCGCCTCTTCAAGCGTCGGCAGATCGATCTCGGTCAGCCGCACGAGCACGGCCGGGTAGCCGTTGAAGTGCGGCGTGGTGAAGAAGACGCCCGGCTCGTCCGCCAGCAACGCCTCCTTCGCTCCGACATCCGGCACCCGAACCGCCAGCACGTCGCCCGCCGGCGCCGCGTCCCCGAGTGCGTCCAGATCGGTTTTGCGCAAGGGCCGCTCCCACGCGTACGCCTTGCCCTTGACACCCCACGACCGCGTATCCCTCTTGACGACCAGCTCCGTCCCCGGCAGCTGCGCCCCCAGTCGCGCCACGTCATCCCAAGTCGACATGCCGCCCAGGCTAACCCGGCTTCCCCCGCGCGGCCCCGTTTTTCGCCCGTCCACCAGCCCATCGCCACTGAACGGCGAACGGCGCGAGCCGTCGCCACTGAACGGCGACAACCGTCAGCCTCCGGCGAAAACCCCGGCCGGACACCCATCGCCGCCAAACGGCAACAGGCGCCCGGCCGAGAGAATCACCGCTTCCGCGCCACCAATACAGTGTCGCGAATGGACACTTCGTGCCCCTCGATCACGTGCGCCCGCTCCCGCGCATCGGTCACCACGGACTCCCACGACTCGTCCAACGTCGCCGCCACGTCTTCCGCCAGGAAGAACATGTCCGGCACGTTCGGCCGATGCGCGGCGCCCTCCACGTCCGTCGGGTGGTGGCCGACGATGAGCAACGTCCCGCCCGGCGCCACCGCGTCCGCGAGCCGCGCGAAGATCGGCACGCGCTGGGCGGTCGGCAGGTGCAGGAAGTGCGACGTGACGAGGTCGTACTTCTCGTCGGGCACCCACGTAGTGAGGTCGGTCGTGAGCCACCGGATCCGGTCGCCCAGACCCAGCTCGGACGCCTGCGCCGCACCCCGGTCGAGGGCGGTGGCCGCGAAGTCCGCCGCCGTCACGCGCCAGCCGTTCTGCGCGAGCCACAACGCGTCGCCGCCTTCGCCGGAGCCGGCGTCGAGCGCGCTGCCCGGCAGTAGGTCGGCGGCCTCCGTCACGAGCTGCGCGTTGGGCCGCCCGCTCCAGATCGCGGGCTTCGATCGGTACCGCTCGTCCCAGGAATCCTGGTCGAACGGGACTTCTTCGTGCTGCTCAGCCATCGTCACACCCCGTGCTTCGTCGAGCCGCCGACCAGCGCGGCAACCTGTCGTTCCATTTCGTGCGCGAAAGGCTCCCGCGCGCGTCGTACGTCCTCGGCCACGAGATCGCCGTTGATCACCGCGCCGGCCGTCAGCCCGGCCGCCGCGGCAACGACGACCTGCGACTTCATGTCGGTCACGTTCCCGGCCACCCACACCCCGGGCACCGAGGTGGCGCCGTTCGCGTCGGCCGGCACCGAGCTGCCGATCACGTGCCCGTCGACCTCGAGCTCCACGGGCTCCAGCCCCAGCGACACGAGCACGTCGGCCCGCGCCGTGAACCGCGGCGCGACCACCACGGCCTCCCGCGCCACCACCTCGCCCGAGCGCAGCACGACTCCGGTGAGCGCGTCGTCTTCCACGCGAAGCGCTGCCACCTCGCCGTCGACGACGCGGATCCCGCGCGCGGTCAGCTGCGCGAGCTGTTCCTCGTCGAACGCAGCCGTGTGCCGGAAAACGACGACGTCGTCCGACAGCTGCCGCCACATCAGCGCCTGATGGACGGCCATCGGGCTCGTCGCCAGCACGCCGATCGCCTGGTCACGCGCCTCCCAGCCGTGGCAGTACGGGCAGTGCAGCACGTCGCGGCCCCACCGCTCGGCGACGCCCGGGACGTCCGGCAGCTCGTCGACGAGCCCCGTTGCCACCAGGAGGCGACGCGCCCGCGTGGTCCTCCCATCGGCGAGAGTCACGGCGAACCCGCCGCCGTCCAGCGCGACGGCCGCGGTCACCGCGCCGGCCACGATCTCGCCCCCGTACCCGATAACCTCTTCGCGCCCGGCAGCCAGCAGCTCGCCGGGCGGCGTGCTTTCGCGGGCGAGGTAGTTGTGCACATGGCCGGCCGGAGCGTTGCGCGGCTCGCCGGCGTCCACCACCAGCACGGAACGCCGTGAGCGCGCAAGCGCCACCGCGCCGCTGAGGCCCGCGGCGCCGCCGCCGACCACTACGACGTCGTAGTTCTCGTTCACCTGGTCCTCCTGTAGTTCGTCCCTCCTCTCGGACTATCCGCAGATCTCGCCGACTTGACAAATACGTTTGCCGAAGTAGCAAATGGAGACATGGACGGTGAACTCCCGGACGTCGACGGCGTCCTCGAATCGGTGGGCCCGCGGCTGCGCGCCCTCCGTCAGCAGAACAACGCCACGCTCGCCCAGCTGTCGGAGACCACCGGCATCTCGGTGAGCACGCTGTCGCGCCTCGAATCCGGCCAGCGCAAGCCGACGCTCGAACTCCTGCTCGCCCTTGCGCGTGCCCACCAGGTGCCGCTCGACGAGCTCGTCGGCACCGCGCCGACCAGTGACCCACGGCTGCACGAGAACTCCTTCGTGCGCCACGGCATCACGTTCTTTCCGCTCACGCGCCGGCCCGGCGGGCTGCGCGCGTACAAGCAGATCTTCCCGCCGCACTGGCCCGACACGGACCCCGATCCGCGCGTGCACGAGGGGTACGAATGGGCCTATGTCCTTTCCGGACAGTTGCGGCTCATCCTCGGCGAGCACGACGTGATCCTCAAACCGGGTGAAGTCGTGGAGTTCGACACGCACGTTCCGCATTGGTTCGGCAACCCCGGCAACGTGCCGTGCGAGGTTCTCGCCCTTTTCGGGCCACAGGGCGAGCGGTTCCACGTCCGCGCCCGGCCGGCGTCCTCTTGACACATACCCATATGGGAATACGATGGTGGGCGTGGCACGAGCAGCGACGACGACCGACGTGTTCAACGCCGTGGCCGAACCGCGGCGACGGGAGATTCTCGATGTGCTCGCCGGTGGCGAGTACCCCGTGAACGACCTCGTCCGGCTGCTCGGCATGGGGCAGCCGCAGGTGTCGAAACACCTGCGCGTGCTGCGCGAAGTGGGCGCGGTCGACGTCCGGGACGAAGGACGTCAGCGCTTGTACCGGCTCAACGGCCGTGCCCTGAAGCCGATCCACGACTGGGTGCGGCAGTTCGAGCGCTCCTGGGAGGAGCGGTTCGAGCTGCTGGATTCCGTGCTGGAGGAACTCGAACGCACCGACGACCGATCCACGGGCGAGGAGAGCGACCATGACCGAGACGACAACGGGCACGGCGAAGGTGACCCTGCCGGCCGATGACCAGATCCTGATCACCCGCGAGTTCGCCGCCCCGCGGCACCTCGTCTACCGCGCGTGGACCACACCTGAGCTGGTCAAACGCTTCTGGGCGGGCCACCGCGGCACCATGCGGTCCGTCGAGATCGACCTGCGCGTCGGCGGCCGGTGGCGCTACGTTCTCGACGCCAACGGCGGCTTCGAGGTCGCGTTCCACGGCGAGTACCGCGAGATCGTCCCGAACGAACGCATCGTCAGCAGCGAGGTCTACGAAACCCCCGGCGCGTCCGACGAGGACGCCGCCATCACCACCACGACGTTCACCGGCTCGGGCGACCGCACCAGCCTGTCGATCCTCATGGAGACTGGCAGCCGGGAAGTCCGCGACGCCATCATCGAGTCCGGTATGGAGGGTGGCATGCAGGAGCAGATGGACCTGCTGGAGGAGCTGGCCGCCTCGCTTGCCTGACTCGCGAATCTGTTCTGCGGCACCGGATTCTGCCCGGCTTCGAGTCCGGTGTCGCGAAGGGACCCACCGTGTCGAAAGCGGACACGATGGGTCCCGCCTCGCCGAATGGCACGACGGGTCCCGCCGCGCCGAGCGGGCGCGCGACGGCTCAGGTCTGGGCCGTCGGCCGAACCACGATCTCGTTCACGTCCACCGCCGCCGGCTGGCTCACGGCGTAAGCGATGGCGTCCGTAACGGCCGAAGCCGGGATGCCCAGCTGCTCGCTCGCCGCACGCGCCGCCGCCTGCGTCTCGGGGTCGCCGCCCTGGTCGGCGAGCTCGGAGTGCGTGAAGCCCGGGCTGACGATGGTGACGCGGATGTTCGTGTTCTCCTGGCGCAGGCCTTCGGAAAGCGCCCGCACCCCGAACTTCGTCGCGCAGTACACGGCCGCCGTCGGGTCCACGCGCAGGCCGGACGTCGACGCGACATTCACGATGTGCCCCCCGGTTTCGCCCATCAGCGGCAACACGGCGGCGATCCCGTGCAGCGTGCCGCGCAGGTTCACGTCGATCATGCGGTTCCAGTCGTCGACGCGGAGCTTGTCCAGAGTGGACAGCGGCATCACGCCGGCGTTGTTCACCAGCACGTCCACTCGGCCGTGGGTCTCGTGCGCGGCCGCCACGAACGCGCGCACGCTCTCCAGGCTGGTCACGTCCAGTTGCCGGAAGTCGGCATCACCGCCGTTCGCGCGGACTTTCTCCGTGAGCGCCGCGAGCCGGTCGGTGCGGCGCGCGCCTAGGACGACGTGGTGACCGTCGGCGGCCAGGCGCAGCGCGGTGGCCTCCCCGATGCCGCTGCTCGCGCCTGTGATCAGCGTGATCTTGCCGTTCATGCGTACTCCTCGTGAGGTCTGCGCGGTCGTGGGGACCGTCGTGACCTCGAGGCTGCCCGCGGCGAAACGCCTCCGGAAGGACGCCGTTGCCTAGGAGTGGCACACCCTGGCCGGGCTCATCGCCGCAGGTCGGCCACCTCGTGCAACGACCCCAGCAACGCCAGCGCGTCGGCACTCGCGCTGTTCGGCTCCGCGATGCCCACCAGCAGGTACTGGCCGGACGCGTCGCGCACGTCGAACGTCTGGTAGTCCAGCACGATCCGCCCGACGGCGGGGTGGTGGAACGTCTTGCGCGTACCCGCGAGCCCCTTCACACCGTGGTTTCGCCACAGAACGGCGAATTCCTCGCTCGTGGCCAGCAGCTCGTCCACGAGCTCGCCGACCTCCTCGCGGTCGTAGCCGCTCGCGAGCCGCAACGCATCGACGGCGCTGGCCACGATGTCGTCCCACTCCACGAACAGCTCGCGCGCTGCCGGGTCGTCGAACAGCGTGCGCACCATGTTCGCCGGCTTGCCGACGGGGGACAGGAGCGCGTCGGCGAGCTCGTTGGTCGCCAGCAGGTCGAGGCGCCGATTGGCGACGTATGTGACCGCGTTGGGGAAGGTGTCCATGAGCCGCAGCAGCTCGGGGGAGACGTCGTCGCGCCGGTGGTCCGGCACACGCGGCACGAGCCCGGCGAGGCGGTAGGCGTGCCAGAGGCCATCGGCGTTCAGCCGCAGCGCCCGCCCGATCGCGTCCAGCACCGGCCCGGACGGGTTGCGCTCGCGCCCCTGCTCGAGGCGCGCGTAGTAGTCCGCGCTGACGCCCGCCAGCACCGCGACCTCCTCGCGCCGCAGCCCGCTCACCCTCCTCGGGCGATGACTGGTCACGCCCGCGTCCTCGGGCGCCAGCCGGGCCCGCTGCGCGCGCAGGAATTCTCCCAGCTCGTTGCCGCTCACGTCACCACGGTACCGGGCGCTCCGGCTTCCCGACGGTGCTGTCCAAGCGGTATCACCGCAGGCAGAACGGGCTTTGGATCTGGCGAAACTCCGCAATGGCCAAAGGGAATCCGACGTCACCGGCAAGCGGCTGGCGCCTCGCCGAGGTCGTTGCCGGAAATCGGCGACACCGAGGTCAGCGCCGATTTCCGGCCCGCGGTCGTCGCCGGATCCAACCTCAGGAGGCCGGCTCCAGGTGCTGCCTCAGCACGTCGGCTTCCGCGTGCAGCCGCTCCGCGGCCTCGGTCCGGCCGAGCCTCTCGTACTCGTCCGCGGCAGTCGTGCGCTCCAGCACCTCGTTCTCGACGATCGCGCGCACATCGGCTTCCGTCAGATCACGACGCTCGGCCTCGGCGGCGCCGACACCCAGCGCCGCACCCACGACGTGTTCCGTCCCGGTCGCCGTGGACAGCTGATCGGCCGGCACGGCCTCGGCGTTGTCGATCGCCGCCAGTGCCGAGCGCAGGGCGGTGGTGGCGACGCGGTCGCGGTTCTTGAGTGCCGTCGTCAGGCCGGCACGAAGGCTGGCGCGCATAGTGAGAATTCCATCCGGGAGTCGGAACGAACGATCCCGACGCTAGCAGCCGAGCACCACCTCAAGCGCGCCATTTTCGCGACGTCACCTCGCGCGCACACCCGAAAACGGGAATGTCCCGCCACCTGAAATCGTCACCGATCCGGTGAACACGTCACCGTCGACCGTGCCCACCACGCCGATGTCGAACCGCGCCGGATCGGTCACCACGGCGGTGAACTCCAGCCGATCACCGGCGACACTGCCCGACACGATGGGGACCGTCACGCCCAGCTGAGTGTCCACGATGGACCCAGCCACGCCGTCGGCGACGGTTTCGAGGTTCAGCACCAGCTCCTTGCTCCCCGCGGGGTGCGTGAAGGTGATGTGCCACGTCCCGTCGGCGCCGGTTTCGCCGCTGAACGGCAACGCGCCGGCCACGACCGCCTCCGCGACGACCGCCGGCGCCACACGCTCGCCCAGCACCGGCTGCCCCGGCTTCACCTCGACCCCCGCGGAGTTCAGGAACCCCGCCATCATCCGGTAGTAGCCGACAAGGAACAGCACCTCGAGGATCGTCGCCTCATCGAGCGTCGACGCGAGCGCCGCCCATGTTTCGTCCGAGACGAACGCCGCGGTGCACAACTCGTCGGCCGCCCGCAGCACCGCGTCGTCCTCCGGCGACCACGACGCGGCCGGGTCCGACAACGCGTTGATCTCGTCCGCCGTCGCGCCGGCGCCGAGCGCGGCGGGCACGTGGTTGGCCCATTCGTACGGCGCTTCACACCGCAGCGCGACCCGTAAGATCGCCAATTCCCGGACACGCGGGTGCAGCTTGCCTTGAGACAGCAGGTGTTCGCCGAGACTCGACGAAGCCTTCATCAACGACGGGTTCCGCGCGAGCACCCGGATCACCTCGTCGGCACCGAGTTTCGCGAGCTTCTGCTCCTTCGGCGCCATTTCCTCCAACGGAAGCGGCGCGATCCGGGGATGGGTTGCATGAGGCATGACAGGTTCCTCCCAAAGTCACCGATGCCGCTCGATCCCGTCGAGCGCCTTCCGCGCGTCCTCGGCGCTGAGCATCGGGTGCGAATAAAGGTCGATCAGGGCGCGTGCGAGCAGCACGTCGCCCTCGGGGCTGAACACATCGACGCCCATCGCGCGCGACACGTGCTCGTGCAGCACTGTGATCGACAGCGCCATCGCGGTGCTCACCGCCGCCCTCACTTCGGGCGCGACGTCCGGCGCGTCCGGCCGCGTCCGATCGACGTCGGCCAGCCACTGCGCCCCCAACCGCACCATCTCGTCGAACAACGGCGCGGCGCCGCCGTCCACCAACGCCCGCGAGAGGTACGCCTGGTACGGCCCGACGGCGATCCGCGCGGCCGCCACGTGGTTGCCGCCCGCGCCCGCGAGCGCCTGGTCGTTGAGGCGGTGGATCAGCTTCACCAGGTGTGCGTCGCACGCATCGCGCAGCGCCTGCTTGGACCCGAAGTGGTGTCGCACCAGGCCCGACGACACTCCCGCCGCCTCAGCGATGCCACGGATCGTCGCGCCCTCGAACCCGTGCTCGCCGAAGAGCTGCATCGCCGCGTCGCGGATCCGGGCGCGCGCCGTCAAGTCCTCGGGTTCGGCCACGGCATCCTCCTCACTATACAAACGTACAGCCGACTATACGCGTGTGTAGCCGAGGTGGATGATCGAACGATGCGAGACTGCGCACATGGCTGAGACAGCACCAGGCCGGCCGGGCCGTCCCGCGCGCTGGTCGCGTGACGACATCGTCGAGGCGGCCCGCCGGATCGTCACGACCGAGGGCGTCGACGCGCTGACCATGCGCCGGGTCGCCCGTGAGCTCGGCTGCTCCCCGATGGCCCTCTACCGGCACGTCCGTGACAAGGACGAGCTCCTGTTGCTCCTGCTCGACCACGTCGCCGCCACACTGCCCCGGCCGACGTTGCCGGAAGACCCGCGCCGGCGCGTGGTCGTTTTGTGGCGACAGCTGCACGATGCCCTGGCAGAGCACCCGTGGGTGGTCGGCGTGCTGGCGCAGGGCGACCTGGCCGGCCCGTCCGTGCTGTGGCTGGTGGAGGAGATCCTGGCTGGGTTCGTCGCCTCCGGTCTCGCCCCCCGGCAGGCCGCCGCGGCGTATCGGATCGTCTGGCAGTACACGGTGGGCGTGCTGACCATTCGCCACGCGACGACGACGCATGCGGCCGAGCGCGACCAGGACGCGCCGCAGGTGCAACGCACCATGCTCCTCGACGCCGACGCTGCGGAGCTTCCGTTGATCTCGTCCCTGGCCGGCGAATGGCCGCACGCTTGGGACAACTACGCCGAGGGCCTCGACGCCCTGCTGGACGGCCTCCTCGCACGCGCTTGACATCCACCTCCCCGGTTTGTGTACTAGTACGCAAACCGGGGAGGTGTGGTCCATGAGAGACACGACGGACGTGGTGGTCGTCGGCTCCGGCGCCGCGGGGCTGGCCGCGGCGCTGGCTGCCGCCGGCTGCGGCGAGGAAGTGGTCGTGCTGGAGGCGTCGCCGCGCTGGGGCGGGTCGACGGCGGTGTCCGGCGGCCAGGTCTGGGCGCCGAACAACCACCTGCAGGCCGAAGCCGGCTTCGCCGACAGCGAGGACGAGGCCCTGGCGTACTGCCGCGCCGCCGCGCCCGGCCGCGATCCGGAGCTGGTCGAAACCTTCGTGCGGTCCGTGCCGGAGGCGGTCCGCTTCGTCGAGGAAAACAGCCCGATCCATTTCACCGTGGTCCACGGCTACCCCGACACGTTCGCCGAGCTCCCCGGCGGCAAACCCGCCCGGCACCTCGAGGCTCAGCCGCTGACCACCGACGGCTTGGGCTCGCCCGACGAGCTCCTGTGGCCGCCGCCGTACGGCGCGGCCGTGCTCACCAACGACGAGTTCTTCGAGCACCGCATGTTCGCCGGCGGCGAGCCGCCCTTCGAGCTGATGCAGCGGCGGCTCGCCGCGGGGGAGGTCGCGCTCGGCGCAGGCCTCGTCGTCGGGCTGCTGCGCGGCTGCCGCGCCGCCGGCGTGGAGCTGGTCCGCGGTTGCCGCGTACGACGGCTGATCCGGACCGACGGGCGAATCACCGGCGTCGAGGCCGAACGGGACGGCACCCCGTGGCGGCTGCAGGCGCGCCGCGTTGTGCTCGCGACCGGCGGGTTCGAGCACGACCCCGACCTGCGTTCACAGCTGCTCGCCGGCCCGCTCAGCCACCCCGTCACCCCGCCCGTCCAGCACGGCGACGGCCTTCGCCTGGCCGCCGACGCCGGCGCGCAGTTGTCCCGCACCGGCGAATACTGGTCCTGGCCCGCGTTCCAGGCACCCGACCGGCGCTGGCCCGACGACGCCGGCACGCCGCAAGCCCAGCTCGTGATGGCCGAGCGCTACCTGCCGCACGTGATCTGGGTGAACGCCGCCGGCCGTCGATTCGTCAACGAGGCCAGCCACAACTGCGCCGTCTCCTTCGCCGAGCTCGACGCCAACACCCACCGCCCGCGCAACCTCCCCGCCTGGGCGATCGGCGACGCGCAGTTCCGCGCCCGCTACCCCGTCGGCGGCGTGCCGCCCCACCAGCCATTGCCGGATTGGCTTCCCAGCGCCGACAGCCTCGACAAGCTCGCCGCCCTGATCGGCATCGACGCCGCTGCGCTGCAGCACACCGTCGCCCGCTTCAACGCCGCCGTCGACGCCGGCCGCGACGACGACTTCCACCGGGGCGAAACGGCCTACGAACGCGCCTTCGGCGACACCACCGCGCCACACCCCAACCTCGGCACGGTTTCCGAGCCGCCGTTCTTCGCGCTGCCCGTGCATGCGAGCTCCGTCGGCACCAAGGGCGGCGCCCGGACCGACCACCGCGCCCGCGTGCTCGACTGGACCGGTCAGCCCATCCCCGGGCTGTACGCGGCAGGCAACGCCGCCGCGGCCGTTTTCGGGCCGGGCACCATCGCCGGCGGCATCACCATCGCGTCCGCACTGACCTGGGGTTGGATCGCGGGGTCCGACGCGCCGTGACCGTCAGGCCGTCGGCCGCCCCGCGCCGGCGTAGTCGTCGCCGGGCTTGCGGTACGGGTGCACCTGCACGGCCTGGCCCGTCTGCGGGGCGTCGATCATCTGCTGGTTGCCGATGTAGAGGCCGACGTGGTGGATCTTCGTGGTGGGTTCACCGTAGAAGATCAGGTCGCCCAGCTGGGGTTCACTTACGTGGGCGACGCTGTGGAACTGCGTGTCCGCCGTGCGCATGAGCTTCACGCCCGCGCTGCCGTACGCGGCCGTCGTCAGGCCGGAGCAGTCGAAGCCCGGATCGGGGTCGCCGCTGCCGTTGCCGCCCCACACGTAGGGAAGACCGATCTGGTCGATCGCGAAGTCGACCGCGCTCAGCACGGCGGGGTTCGGCGCCTGGCCGCTCTGCCCGACGGTGCCGTACACGTTCACTGTCGCCAGGATCCGGTGCAGCGAAACGGGCGCGCCCTGCAGCGACGAAACGGCGTTCCACCAGTCTGTCGCCAAATCGCGGCCACCCGCGCACAGTGCGCGACCCGCGGTGAGGGCGGCGTCGTCGATGTTCTGCGGATCGGGCTTGCCGCCCGACGCGCTGCGCTGCCACTTCGACCACACCGCCGGCGCCAGCTGCATCGGCCCGGACGCGTTGGCCGTCGACACGACGCGGCCGTAGAAGTCGCGGACCTCGACGGTGCCCAGCGGCTTGGTCAGCACGCCGTCGGTGCCGACGTGATCGCCCTGCGCCCGCCCGTGGTCGCTCGCGACCTTGCCGACGGCCGCGAGCGTCACCCACGACAGGTGGCACGCGGGTTGTTCCTTGGTGAGCGTGACGGTCGCCTGCGCGTACCCCGTCATCGCCCGAAGCGGGATGTCCAGCCACTGGCTCGTCTTCGACGCCCACGCGTCGAACTCACTGGGTTGCGGCACGTTCGGCTGCGTCGTCGGCACCGCCGCACTCGACGCGGCCACCGACGGCACCGGCGCCTGCGCTGACGACGACGGCTCGGCGGCCGTGGTCGCGACCTGCTCCGACCCCGGCGCGAACTGCACGGCCACCACCAGCGCCGCGACAGCCACGACGACCGCCGCGACCACCACCGCCGCCCGCCCCCGCCGCGACTTCCGCTTCCCGACCTGGGGCTTCTCGCCGTCGCCACTCAGCGGCGACAGGTGCTCCGTCATCGCCGAGGAGAACGGCGGCAGCGGCTCGACCGGAGCCGAAAACACGCGCCCGACCTGGCCGTCGCCGCTGACTGGCGACGTTTCCAAGCCGGCCTTTTCTCCATCGAGCGGCGACGCGCCACCGCTCTCGTCGCCATCCAGAGGCGACAGTCCGGCGGGTTCCCTGCTGTTGCCCTTCATCGGCGACGCCGCGATGGTCTGGTCGTCGCCATCCAACGGCACGTCAGCCTGGGCGTCGCCAGCGAGTGGCGAAAACTCGGTGCTCGCCGTGTCGTCGCCTCTGAGTGGCGACGGCTCGGTGATCTGGTCGCCATTGACGGGCGACTCGGCGCCGGCCGAGTTGTCGCCTTCAATCGGCGAAGGCCCGCTGACCTGGCCATCGCCGCTGATCGGCGACACCGCGTTCTCACCGTCGCCACCCAGCGGCGACGGCTGCGAACCGCCCGGCGACCCCGCCATCACCGGCCCCCGGCAAGTCTCGAAAGCACGAACTCCCGCAGCCCGTCGAGGTCGGTGTCGACAGCGACCTCGATCGGCCGTCCCGTCGGATCGATCGGCACCGCGCGGCGATCGACGAGCGTCATTCCGCGCGCCGGCCCCGCGGTCACGTCGATGTCCACCGGGTAGGTCTCCGTCTGCAGAATCCCGGGGTTGATCGCCTCCGCGACGGCCACCGCGTCGTGCATCACGATGCCGTCGAAGCCCAGGACCTGCCGGTAGTGGGCGAGGTAGTCGGGCGTCAGCCCTTCCAGCGTCTGGCCCAGCGGCCCCGACGAGGCGAGCTTCGCCAGCCACGCGCTGTCCACGGCGCAGCGGTGCGTGAGATCGAGGGGGACCATCACGCACGGCACGTCGTCCTCGGCGATCACGCGGCGCGCGGCTTCGGGGTCGGCCCAGATGTTGAATTCGGCGACGGCCGTGCTGTTGCCGCGCGCGACGCCGCCGCCCATCAGCACGATGCGCGAGATCTTCGACTTGACGCCGGGGTGCGCGGCGAGCAGCGCGGCGATGTTGGTGAGCGGTCCGATCGGCGCGATCGTCACCGGTTCGTCGGACGCTTCCAGCAGCGAGACCATCAGCCCCACGGCGTCCAGCGACTCCAACGGCCGCTTCGCCTCGGGCAGCGTCGCGGCGTGGCCCGAGAGCCCGTCGTTGCCGTGGACGTGGCTCGAACCGCGTTTGTTCAGGTGCACCAACGGCCGTGAAGCCCCGGCGGCGACCGGCACGTCGGGGCGGTCGCACAGCTGGAGCAATCGCCGCGCGTTGGCGGTGGTGCTGGTCAGCGGCACGTTGCCGAAGACCGTCGTCACCCCCAGCAGTTCGACGTCGGCGGAAACCGCCGCCAGCGCGATCGCGAAAGCGTCGTCGACACCGGGGTCGGTGTCGATGATCAGCTTGCTCCCCATCCGTGCTCCCCTTGCCTGTGGCGGGCGTCCCTGCACAGGTTACGGTCATCGGCATGACGTCGATGTGGGGTGCGCCCGCGTTGTCCCGCGTGCGTGCCTGGCGGCGGGCCCGGCGCGACCCGCACCAGGCGAAGTTCCTGACGCGTGACTCGCTGCGCTGGGTCTTGCGCAATCGGGCGTACACGCCGTGGTATCTCGTGCGGTACTTCCGCCTGCTCAAGTTCCGGCTCGCCAACCCGCACATCATCCTGCGCGGCATGGTGTTCCTCGGGAAGAACGTGGAGATCCACTGCCGTCCCGGTTACGGCCGGCTCGAGATCGGCCGCTGGGTCCACATCGGTGACGGAAACGCGATCCGCTGCCACGAGGGGTCCCTTCGCATCGGCGACAAGTCCGTGTTCGGGCGGCAGAACGTGATCAACTGCTACCTCGACATCGAGCTCGGCGCCGCCACCCTCGTCGCCGACTGGGTGTACATCTGCGACTTCGACCACGTGACGGCCGACATCCACGTGCCCATCAAGGACCAGGGAATCGTGAAGTCGCCGGTGCGCATCGGTCCGGACACGTGGCTCGGCACGAAGGTCAGTGTCCTCAAGGGAACGCGTGTCGGCCGCGGCTGCGTGCTCGGCGCGCACGCCGTGGTCCGCGGCGACATCCCGGACTACTCCATCGCGGTGGGCTCGCCCGCGCGCGTGGTGCGCAACCGCCAAGACGACTACGCCGCCGACGCCGCCCGCCGCGAAGCCGTCGCCGACATGGCGCGCAAGGCGAACAAGGCCCTGCAGAAGACGCTCGGCGAGGGCTGACGTTTTGCCACTCTGCGGCGACGACCTGGTTGTCGCCGCTGAACGGCAACTTGGCCATCCAGCGGCGACAGCCCGTCACTCCTCGAACGACATCTCCGGCGGCGGCCGGCGGAACCCACGCGTCAGCACGACCAGGTAGACGATCCCGATCCCCAGCCACACCAGGCCGAAGGTCAGGGCGAGCCCGTCGAGGTTCACCAGCAGCCACAGGTCCACCACCGCGCCGATCGCGGGAGCGATCAGCCACGTCAGCACGTTGCGCGAAGTCGTGTGCCGCGTGCGGATCCAGGTCGCGATCACACTCACGTTGACCATCGTGAAGGCCGTGAACGCGCCGAAGTTGATGAACGACGTCGACGTGGTCACGTCCAGCGCCAGCGCGACCAGCCCGACGATGCCCGTCAGCCCGATCGCGAACGCCGGCGTGTTCAGCTTCGGCTGCAACCGGCCGAAGATCCGCGGCAGCACCCCGTCGCGGCCCATCGCGAACATCAGCCGCGACGCGCTCGCCTGCGCGGCGATGCCCGACGCGAACTGCGCCACCACCAGCCCCGCCAGGAACAACGCCCCGAACAGCGAGCCACCGATGTGGCGCGCGATCTCGAACGCGGCCGACGACTCGTCGTCGAACAAGAAACCCGGGTGCACGAGCTGGGTGACGTACGCGAGCACGATGAACACGCCGCCGCCGATGAGGGCCGTCAGCAGGATCGCGCGCGGGATCGTCCGCTTCGGCTCCACGGCTTCCTCGGTCAACGTCGTCACGGCGTCGAAGCCCAGGAACGAGTACGCCGCCACCGCGGCGCCGCCCGAGATCGTGCCGAACGTGCTGCCCGGGTGGAAGAACGGGTCACCGCTCGCCACTGAGTGGCCATCGGCGAGCACCTGCTTGAGCGAAAGCACCACGAAGAACACGATCACCAGTACCTGGAAGGCCATGAGGACGAAGTTGGCCTTCTCGGCGATCTTGATGCCCAGCACGTTGAGCAGCGACGTCAACACGATGAACGCGATCAGCCACAGCCAGCTCGGCACGTCCGGGAACTGCGCCGACAGGTAGGCGCCGCCGATCAGCCAGATCACCATCGGCAGGAAGAAGTAGTCGAGCAGCACCGCCCAGCCGACGAGGAAGCCGAGCCGGGAGTCGATGGCCTTGCGCACGTAGGTGTAAGCGGAGCCGGCGACGGGGTGCGTCGCGGCCATCTTGCCGTAGCTCGCGGCCGTGAACAGCATCGCGACCAGCGCCACGACGTACGCCGATGGCACCGTGCCCGCGGTCGTCGTCGCCACGACGCCGAACGTGCCCAGCACGATCAGCGGCGCCATGTACGCGAGTCCGAAAAGGACGACGCCGGGCAGCCCGAGCCGTCGTTCGAGCTTGGCTCCGGGGGTCACCTTCGTGGTGCTCATCGGGCTCCTTCTCCTCGCGGACGCCACCGGTCCGGCTCGATGCGGCCCCCGTACAGGGGGAGTTCCAGCGGTTTGTCACCCGGCGTGAACTGGTCCCACATCCGGTTGACGCCGGCGGTCCCTTCGCGACGGACGCGGGCGACCTCGTCCAGGTCGACCGTGCTCGCGAGCACGCCGGACGCGGCGCCCGGCAGCTCGCCGAGCACGGTGCCCTCGGGGTCCACCAGGATGCTGTCTCCTACCCCGACGGGCCCGGCCGTATTCACGCTCGCCACGAAAACCTGGTTGGTGATCGCGTTGGCGCGCGCGAGCACGAGCTCCTGCGCGCGGTCGGGAGTGGTGGTCTGCACCGGGTTGAGCACGAGCTCCGCGCCGAGCCACGCGAGGTGGCGCGTGACCTCGGGGAACCAGGCGTCGTAGCAGATCGAGAAGCCGATTCGCCCCGCATCGGCGAGATCGGCGACCACGAAACGGTCACCCGGGTCATAAGGCTCATACGGCCGCCACGGGAACACCTTGCGGTAGCTGCCGGACAGCTCGCCTTCAGGGGAGAAGACGAGAGCGGTGTTGAACAGCTCGCCGTGCTCGCCGCGTTCGCAGACGCTGCCCGGCGAAAGCCACACGCCGAGGTCGCCGGCCAGCTGGGCCAGGTCGCGGGTTCGCGGGCCGTCGAGGGGCTGCGCGGCGGCGTTGAGCTGCTCGGCGCGTTCGTCAGCGGTCCCTTCGACACCGCAGAGGTGCAGTTCGGGAAAGGCGACGAGGCGGGTTCCGGGGTGCTCGGCCAGCACGGTCCCGACCTGCTCCGCGAACGCCACGACGGACTCGGTGTACGGCCGCGGTGGCAACTGTGCCAGCGCGATCGGCAGGGGGCGGGGCATGCGCCGAAAAATAGTCCATCTTGCTCACTTAAACAATAGTGTTCACTTTGAGATATTTTGTTGGGTATGGTCTCTGCATGGCTGCCGACCTGGGTTCACCGGCGCTGACGGGCATCCGGCGCCTGTCCGCGCTCGAGACCGTGCGGGCCCGCATCGCCCTCGCGATCGAGCTGGGCCTGCTGGGCCCGGGGGAGCGGTTGCCGCCCAACGGCGAAATCGCGCGCGCGCTGGGCGTCGGCGACATCACCGTGCGCCGGGCGCTGGTGTCCTTGTGCGAAGACGGCGTGCTGGTGCGCCGCCGCGGCCGCAACGGCGGCACGAGCGTCGCCCCCGACGCGCCGGCGGGCCGGGTCGGCGCGGTGAACGCGTACCGCGAGTCGGCGGACGAGGTCCACGACCTGATCGACCACCGGCTCGTTATCGAGGCGGGGCTCGTCCAGCTCGTCGCCACGCGGCGAACCGACGAGGACGTCGACCGGCTGCGTGACCTCGTCCGCCGCATGGACGACGCCGCCGGGTGGGCCGAGTTCCACGAGCTCGACGCCGAGTTCCACCTCGCCGTGGCCGCCTCGGGCGCGCCGGCGGCGGCGGTGAGGCAGTACGAACTCGTGCTGCGGGAGCTGTACCGCTTCTACCTGCCGTACCGGATGTCGGCGCTGCGGGCGTCCAACCGGGAGCACGAGGTGCTCGTCCGCGCGATCGCCACGCGCAATCCCGACGAGGCGGCGATCATGACCCGCGCCCACGTCGGTGATCTGCACCGGACGATGTTCGTCGGCCTGCCGGACGTGACAGGTTCCTGACGCACGACAGTCCACTACGGACTGATCTCGGCTCATCGGTGACGCACATCAGCCGATCGGCTGATCCGGGTCATCGCGCGCGGGTCCGATGATCATCACCATGCCGAAGTTCCGTTTACTCGTCCCGGTTGTCGCGGCCGTCGCGATGGTCCCCCTCGTGCCGGCGCTCGCGTCCGCGCAAGGGCTCGACTGGAAACCCTGCGTGTCCATCGCGAAGGGCTGGGACTCCGACGACCAGCGCACCGAGTGCGCGCTGGTGACCGTGCCTCTCGACTACTCCGACCCCGGCGGCCGCACGATCGACATCGCCGTCAGCCGAATCCGCGCGACGGGCACGCGCACGGGCGCGATCGTGTTCAACCCCGGCGGCCCCGGCCAATCGGGCATGAAGATGCCGCTCACGATGTCGGAGAGCAAGGCGTCCGGCCTGCTGGAGCACCACGACCTCATCGGCTTCGACCCGCGCGGCGTCGACTACAGCGCGAGCCTCCAGTGCGACGACGACGACGCCCAGCCCGACCCGTCGTTGTCCGAAAAGGACCAGGCGCGGTTCCTCGCCGACCACAAGGCCGCGGCCAACGCGGCGTGCTTCGCGAAGGACCCCGCGCTCGTGAAGTCGTTCACCACGCCCAACATCGCCCGCGACGTCGACCGCATCCGCGAAGCGCTGGGCGAACAGAAGATCGGTTACTACGGCGTCTCCTGGGGCACGGCCCTCGGCGCCGAGTACCGGACGCTCTTCGACAGCCACGTCGACAAGATGCTGCTCGACTCCGTCATGCCGCCCGAGCTGAGCGTCACGACGATGGACGACGACCAGGCCGCCGCGGGAGAGAACACGTTCCGCGAGTTCGCCGCGTGGGTCGCGCGCTACGACTCCGTCTACCACTTCGGCGGCATCGAACCCCAGGTCGAGAAGGCTTTGCTCGACCTGCGCGCCGAACTCGCCGCGCACCCGCGCACCGGCCCCGACGGTTCGCCGCTCAACGGTGAAACCGTCAACCAGTTCTTCGCCTACCCGCGCCGCCAGTGGGTGGAGGCCGCCAGCCAGCTCGCCGCCATCCGCGACGGCGGCGCTCCGGCAGCACAGCCCGACGCCGCAACCTCGCTGAAAACCGGCTTCGGCTGGGACACCGAACGGACCGGTGGCAATTTCTTCCAGCAGAACGCACTGCTCTGCAACGAATCACCCAGCCCCCGCGACTTCGACACGGTCTGGCAGCACCGCCTCGACCGCATCAAGGCCAACCCGGTCGCCGGCTCGTTCGGCGTCTACGAGCAGATGTGCGTCGGCTGGCCAGTGCCCGCGACGCAGTGGCAGTTCAGCGCCGGCAAGAGCCCTCTGCAGCTCGTCGGCCACGCCTTCGAGCCGGTCACGCCCATCGGCTGGGCCCTCGCCATGCAACGGCAAATCGGCGGCTCCCTCATGACCGTCGAAGACGACGCCCACGGCTCGCTCTCGAGCCTGCCCTGCGCCGCCGCGGCCGTGACGTTCTTCGACACCGGCCAGACGACCACGCAGTCCTGCCCCGGCGAGCCGATCCCGGCTCCGAAGGCGTAGCCGCTGAACGGCGAAACCACGTGACGCCGCGGATAACCTCACCTCGTGAGCGAGATCCTGCGGCGTCACGTGGCCGCGTTCAACGACCGCGACCTCACCACTCTGCTCGCGGGTTTCACCGACGATGCCGTCTGGATCACGGGCACGACGGTTGCCCGTGGCCGCGCCGAGCTGGCTGACCTTTTCGAGAGCGCCATGACCCAGCTCCTGCCGACCCTGACGATCGACGAGATCTTGATCGACGGCGACCGCATGGCCGCCCAGCTGACCGAGCGACTCACCCACGGCGGAGCGGAGCACACGTTCCCGATCGCCGGCTTCTACCGCCTTCGAAACGGCCGCATCGCTTCCGCCAAGATCTATCGCGAGGGCAGCGCAGAAGTCGACTGAATCCCGTTGCCGTTCAGTGGCAAATGCTTCTGACCAGCGGAAACGTCACAGCAAGAAATGGAACAGCGGGCTCCCCGGCTCCACCTGCTCGACCTGCAGCGGGCTCGCCTCCAGCCGCTTGAGCAGGCCGGGCAGCTCGGCCGGCCGCGGGATCTCGATGCCGATCAGCGCTGGTCCGAGCTCGCGGTTGTTGCGCTTCACGTACTCGAAGCGCGCGACGTCGTCCTCCGGTCCGAGGATCTCGTCGAGGAAGCGCCGCAGCGCGCCCGGCTCCTGGGGGAAGCTGACGAGGAAGTAGTGCTTCAGTCCTTCGTGCATCAGCGAGCGCTCGAGGATTTCGCTGTAGCGGCTGACGTCGTTGTTGCCGCCCGAGACGATGCACACCACCGTCTGCTCGGGTTCGACCAGGACCGTGGTCCCGAGTGCGGCCGACGCCAGCGCGCCCGCGGGCTCGGCGATCACGCCGTCGGCCTGGTACATGGCCAGCATCTCCGTGCACACGGCGCCCTCGGGCACGGAGGTGAGCTCGGCGCCGCTGTCGCGCACGAGTGGGTAGGTCACGCCGCCGGCCTCACGGACCGCGGCGCCGTCCACGAACGAGTCCACTGCGTCGATGCGCACCGGCTTGCCGGCTTCCAGCGCCGCGGCCATGCACATCGCGCCGGCTGGCTCGACGCCCACGACGCGGATCTCCGGGTGCCGCTCGCGCACCCAGGTCGCGATGCCGGCCAGCAGGCCACCGCCGCCGACGGGCACCACGAGCAGGTCCGGCACGAAGCCGAGCTGCTCGACGACCTCCAGCGCCACCGTGCCCTGGCCGGCGACGGTGCGAGGGTCGTCGAACGCGGGCACGAGCGTCGCGCCCGTGCGCTGGGCGTCGTCGTTGGCGGCGGCGAACGCGTCTTCGTACGTCTCGCCGACGACGATCACCTCGATGTGCGCACCGCCCAGCGTCGCGATGCGCTCGCGCTTCTGCCGCGGCGTGGTGCCCGGCACGTACACGCGGCCGTTGGCCCCCAAGCGCCGACACGCGTACGCCACACCCTGCGCGTGGTTACCGGCGCTCGCACACACGACGCCGCGCGAGCGCGTGGCCTCGTCGAGCTGGACGATGAAGTTGTAAGCGCCGCGAATCTTGTACGAGCGGACCGTCTGCTGGTCCTCCCGCTTGAGCCACACCCGCGCGTCGACGCGGGACGACAGCCGGGCGTTCGGCTCGAGCGGCGTCCGGGTGACCACACCCGTGAGTCGCTCCGCGGCCTGTTCCACCATCTGGGCACTGACGGTATCGATCCGTTGCACGATCGTTGAATCTACTTCCCGCTCATCGCGACGTCCGAGGCGGTGCGGGCGGCAGCTTGCGGTCAGGCGTCACCGCGTGTTGTGGGAACGGCCTAATTTGCGCAGTCATGATCGTTTCGGACAAGCCTGACCGGCCGGTCTCGGTCGCGCTGACTGCCGCCTTCTTCATGGGCAAGACCGCGGTGTTGCCGGCCATGGGCGCACAGCCGCCGGCGTCCGGTGGCGTCGGATTGCTCGCCGCCCCCTTGGTGCCTGGTGTTGGTGTATTCGGTGGTGGCTCATGCTCAGCGTGTTGTCACTGATCGGCCTCGGGCTCGCCTACCTGCCGGCGTCCAACACCTACATTCGCCTCCACAGCTCATGAACTCTTCGGCACCGCCGGGTACGGGACGAACGTGCTGGTGTTCTCGTCGACCGTCAGCGGCTTGCCGATCGCCGGGAACGCGCGCTGCGAGCAAGCCGGGCGTTCACAGACTTTGCAGCCCATCCCGATCGGCGTCGCCGCGGCGGGCTCGTCCAGGTCGAGGCCGGTGGAGTAGACGAGCCGTCCCGCGTGACGGAGTTCGCAGCCGAGTCCGACTGTGAACGTCTTGCCCGGGCTGCCGAAGCCGCCGATGTTGCGCGAGACCGTGCGCGCGACCCAGAAGTAGCGTTTGCCGTCGGGCAGGGCCGCGATCTGTGTCAGGATCTTGCCAGGCGAGCCGAACGCCTCGTAGATGTTCCACAGCGGACACGCGCCACCCACGCGCGAGAAGTGGAACCCCGCGGCCGACTGGCGTTTCGACATGTTCCCCGCCCGGTCCACGCGCACGAACGAGAACGGGATGCCCCGCTGCTTCGGCCGCTGAAGCGTCGACAGGCGGTGGCACACCGTCTCGAAGCCGACGCCGAAGTGGTCGCACAGCCGCTCGATGTCGTAGCGGAACTTCTCCGCCGTGGTCAGAAAAGGGCCATACGGCAGGATCAGCGCGCCGGCGAAGTAGTTCGCCAGGCCCACGCGCGCAAGTGTCCGCGCGGTCGGCCCCGAGAACGCCCATGAGTCGGCCAGCTCGGTGATCAGGTCGTCGTACTCCAGCAACGCGATCTGCGAAGCCATCCGGAACGCCTGTTGCCCCACGCGCAAGCTCGGCGCGAGCCGCAGCACGCGCGTCGCCGGCTCGTAGCGGTGCTGCTGACCTGCGGCTTCGTTCAGTCCTTCGCTCGTCACCTCCACGCCGTAGCGCTGCCAGAGGCGATCCTTCAGCGACGTCAGCGCCGAGCCTCGGCGCAACGGGATCTCCGCGGCCATGCGTTCGGCGCGCTCGTCGAGCTCCGCGACGTAGTTCTCCCGTTCGTAGAAGAAGTCGCGCACCTCTTCATGCGGCAACGGTGCCGCGGCGCTGCCGTGCAGGCCGAGGCCGTTTTCCGTGGTCAGCGCGACCGTGGTCTCCACAGCGTTGCGGTAGCTGCGGTGCAGCTTCACCAGCGCCTGGGCGATCGAAGGCAGGTTGGAGGCCAGCTCGTTGAGCTCGCTCGTGGTCACCTCGACACCGACGACCTCGTCGAGCAGCGCCTCCTTCACGTCCGCGACCAGGCGAGACGTGTCGTTGTTGGCGAAGAACTCCGTGTCGACGCCGAACGCCTGCGTGATCCGCAGCAGCACCGGCACGGTCAGCGGCCGTGAGTTGTGCTCGATCTGATTCAGGTAGCTGGGTGAGATCTCGAGCACACGAGCGAGGTCGGCCTGGCTCATGGAACGGCTCTCACGCAGATGCCGTAGCCGCGCCCCGGCGAAAGTTTTGTCCATCGCTCCTCCGATCGGCCGGAAGGTTTCCGGCCCTGAACGATTACGTGAACGATCAAGGCCGTGGATTTTCACCCGACTTGCCAACCAGTGATTCGCAAGCTTTGCAAGATGCTACGCATCCTTCACATAAATTGGCAAATTGGAGCTATGGACCGCCTTTTCGTGCTCGTGTCAGGGTCGTAACCAGGCAAGGCGAGCAATCGCAAACTTCGCAACACGGGAGAGTCCGATGACCGAGCAGGCCAAGCAGCTCGACCAGGCGGCGGCCGAGCTGGCCGAGCAGTGGAAGACCGACCCCCGCTGGGCGGGCGTCCAGCGGACCTACTCCGCCGCCGACGTGGTGAAGCTGCGTGGCTCCGTCGTCGAAGAGCACACGCTTGCCCGTCGCGGTGCGGAGCGGCTGTGGGAGCTCCTGCGCACCGAGGACTACGTCCACTCGCTGGGCGCTCTCACCGGCAACCAGGCCGTGCAGCAGGTTCGCGCAGGCCTCAAGGCGATCTACCTGTCCGGCTGGCAGGTTGCGGCCGACGCCAACCTGGCCGGCCAGACCTATCCGGACCAGAGCCTCTACCCGGCCAACTCGGTCCCGGCCGTCGTCCGCCGCATCAACAACGCGCTGGGCCGCGCCGACCAGATCAACTGGGCCGAGGGCAACACTGACATCGACTGGTTCGCGCCGATCGTCGCCGACGCCGAGGCGGGCTTCGGTGGCCCGCTGAACGCGTTCGAGTTGATGAAGGGCATGGTCGCCGCCGGCGCCGCGGGTGTGCACTGGGAGGACCAGCTCGCGTCCGAGAAGAAGTGTGGCCACCTCGGCGGCAAGGTGCTGATCCCGACCAAGCAGCACGAGCGCACGCTCAACGCCGCCCGTCTGGCCGCGGACGTGCTGAACGTGCCGACCCTCGTCGTCGCCCGCACCGACGCGCAGGCCGCGACGTTGCTGACCAGCGACGTCGACGAGCGCGACCAGAAGTACCTGACGGGCGGTCGCACCGCCGAGGGCTTCTACGAGGTCAACAACGGCATCGAGCCCTGCATCGACCGCGGTCTGGCCTACGCGCAGTACGCCGACCTGCTGTGGATGGAGACGTCCACTCCGGACCTCGAGATCGCCCGCAAGTACGCCGAGGCGATCAAGGCCGAGTACCCGGACCAGATGCTGGCCTACAATTGCTCGCCGTCGTTCAACTGGAAGAAGCACCTCGACGACGACACCATCGCGCGGTTCCAGCGCGAGCTCGGCGCCATGGGCTACAAGTTCCAGTTCATCACCCTCGCCGGCTTCCACGCGCTGAACTACTCGATGTTCGACCTGGCCCACGGCTACGCCCGTGAAGGCATGACCGCCTACGTCGGCCTGCAGGAGCGCGAGTTCGCCTCCGAGGAGCGCGGCTACACCGCGACCAAGCACCAGCGCGAGGTCGGCACCGGTTTCTTCGACCTGGTGTCCACGGCCCTGAACCCGGAGAGCTCGACCACCGCGCTCAAGGGTTCGACCGAAGAAGACCAGTTCCACTGACGTTTTCCGCGGGCCGGCGACCCGGTCGCCGGCCCGCACCCCTTCTTTCCCTCGCGGAGGTACGAGATGGCCGACAAGCTGAACTACCGCATCGAAATCACCGGTCCCGCCGGTGACCGGTTCGCCGAGATCCTCACCCCGGCCGCGCTGGAGTTCGTGGCCAAGCTCGACAACGCCTTCGCCGGCCGCCGCCGCGAGCTGCTCGACGAGCGCCGTCGCCGTCGCGAGCGCGTGAAGACGGGGGAGGAGCAGCTGGACTTCCTGCCCGAGACACGCCGCATCCGCGCCGACGACAGCTGGCGCATCGCGCCGCCGGCGCCCGGTCTCGAGGATCGCCGCGTCGAGATCACCGGCCCGACGGACCGCAAGATGACCGTCAACGCCCTGAACTCCGGCGCGAAGGTCTGGCTCGCCGACTTCGAGGACGCGACTTCGCCGACGTGGCACAACATCGTCGACGGCCAGCTGAACCTGTTCGACGCCATCCGCCGCAACATCGACTTCACCACCGAGTCGGGCAAGCACTACACGATCGGCGACGACCCGGCGACGATCGTCGCCCGCCCGCGCGGCTGGCACCTGGTGGAGAAGCACATCCGCATCGACGGTCGCCCCCTGTCGGCGAGCCTGGTCGACTTCGGGCTGTACTTCTTCCACAACGCGCGCCAGCTGATCGCGCGCGGCAGCGGCCCGTACTTCTACCTGCCGAAGCTCGAGAACCACCTCGAGGCGCGCCTGTGGAACGACGTTTTCCTGTTCGCGCAGCAGGAGCTCGGTATCCCGCGGGGCACGGTCCGCGCGACCGTGCTGATCGAAACGATCACCGCGGCGTTCGAAATGGACGAGATCCTCTTCGAGCTGCGCGAGCACGCTGCCGGCCTCAACGCGGGGCGCTGGGACTACATCTTCAGCGTCATCAAGAACTTCTCCGAGCACGGCGCCGACTTCGTGCTGCCGGACCGCGCGCAGGTCACGATGACGGTCCCCTTCATGCGTGCCTACACCGAACTGCTGGTCCGCACGTGCCACCGCCGCGGCGCGCACGCGATCGGCGGGATGGCAGCTTTCATCCCGAGTAAGGATCCTGACGCCAACGCGACTGCGTTCGAGAAGGTCCGCCAGGACAAGGAACGCGAGGCGGGCGACGGATTCGACGGCTCGTGGGTCGCGCACCCCGGCCTGGTCCCCGTCTGTCGCGAGGTCTTCGACAGCGTGCTGGGCGGCTGGCCCAACCAGCTGGGCCGCCTGCGTGAGGACGTCGACGTCACCGCCGCGGACTTGCTCGACGTCGCCTCCGCCGGCGGCGAGGTGACCGAGGCCGGCGTTCGCGCCAACATCAACGTCGCCCTGCGCTACATCGACTCCTGGCTGCGCGGCACGGGCGCCGCCGCGATCCACAACCTCATGGAAGACGCCGCGACGGCCGAGATCGCGCGGTGCCAGGTGTGGCAGTGGATCCGCAACGGCACGAAGTTCGCGGACGGCACAGCGTTGACGCGCGAGCTTGCCGTGGAGTTCCTGGACGACGAGTTCGAGTCGGTCCGCGCCGATCTGCCCGCCGGCCACCGCCTCGACGACGCCCGCGCCATCTTCACCGAGACCGCCTTGGGCGAGAAGCTCCCGGGCTTCCTCACGACGAGCGCCTACGCCCGCCACCTGTGCGACGCGCGGTGACCACGCTCCGGCCGCCCCTGACCTGACCGGGGGCGGCCGGTTTCCCGCACCGCTTTGGGACGGTGCGGCGAGACGGGTCCGGTGGCGGAGGCTCCCCGCCACCGGACCCGGGTTTTCGTCTGTTGCCGTCCAGTGGCTAGGCGCTGGTGGGCGGCGCTTTTTGGGTCTGTCCCCTGGGTGGCGATGGCTCTGTTGCCGCTGATCGGCGACAGGCTCCGGAGCTGCCATTTCGACGTGCCGGCGCAGATCGCCGGGGGTCATCCATCGGCTGCGCGGTACAGCTACGGCTCGCCATTGAGTGGCGATTTGTCGACGAACGCGCCGATCGCCGTTCAGCGGCGACGGCCCAGCCGGCCGCTCATCGGCGAATTCACGGCTGCCGGATCAGCGTCTCGCGGCCAACAGGGCCGCCGGATCGGCGCTGCGCGGCCAACAGCGTCGCGGCGGCCGCGCGGGCCGTGCCGGCCTCACCGGGGTCACCCTTGATCGCGGCGAGCACCGTGGCCCCCTCCATGAGGGAGAAAAGCTGGTCGGCGAGGTCGTCGTCGGCGACGAGCCGGCGCAGGTACGCCCGCACTTCGTCCTTGTGGTTGTGGATGGCCGCGGCCACGCCGGGCGCGAGCGTCCCGAACTCGCCGAAGGAGTTCACGAACGCGCAGCCCCGGAAGTCGGGCTCGCTGAACCAGTCGTGCAGCCAGTCGAAAACGGCCAGCGGGTCGTCGCCCCGCACGGCGACGAACTCGCGCAGCGACCGGCGCCAGCGTTCGTCGCGCGTGTTCAAGTAGGCGGCTACGAGGTCATCCTTTGAAGGAAACACCTGGTAGAGCCGCTTGAGTGAGACGCCGGAGCGGCTGCGCACGGCGTCCATACCCACGGACTGCACGCCCTGGGCGTAGAACAGGTCTTCGGCTGCCTCGAGTAGCCGTTCGGTGGCTTCCGCGGTGTTCACGTCGTGTCCCTCTGGTGTGGAGAATCAACGTTCTCTATGCTAGCCGACACCAGGGAGAACGCACGTTCTCCCGCGATCCGCGCAGGAGAACGCCATGACACCGCGCCCGCCGTTCCCGCCGTTCGACGAGAACACCGCCCGCCAGAAAGTCCAGGCCGCCGAGGACGCCTGGAACACGCGCGACCCCGAGAAGGTCTCCCTCGCCTACACCGAGGACTCCGTGTGGCGAAACCGCGACCAGTACGTCGTCGGCCGCGCGGAGATCGTCGAGTTCCTGACGCAGAAGTGGGAGCGCGAGCTCGACTACGCGCTGCGCAAGGAACTGTGGGGCTTCCGTGGCAACCGCATCGGCGTGCGGTTTCAGTACGAGTCGCACAACGCCGAGGGTCAGTGGTTCCGCAGCTACGGCAACGAGCTCTGGGAGTTCAGCGACGAAGGCCTCATGCGCCGCCGCGAGGCGAGCATCAACGACCGCCCGATCGCGGAAAGCGAACGCTGGATTTTCGGCAAGCGCCCGGAAGCCGAGCACGGCAAGGAGTTCCCCATCTTCTGATCCCTCGGCCGTGAGCGAACGCGCGTGATTTCTCGCTGAAGTGCAGCCAGGATCCAGTCATGAGCCTGGGATTCAGCGGAGAAGTCACGGAGTTCTACCACCGCTACCGCCGCGGTTACCCGACGGCGGTGTTCGATGCGATCGCCGCCGAGTTCGCCCTGGCCGGGGACGACGTGGTCCTCGACCTCGGGTGTGGCACGGGACAGCTCGCCGTGCCGATGGCTGCGCGGGTCCGCGCGGTCGCGGGCATGGACCCATCGTCCGACATGCTTTCGCGCGCCCGCCGCGCCGCGGCCGACGCCGGCGTGACCAACGCGTCGTGGCTCCTGGGTGGTGACACCGACGTCACCGCGCTGAATTCCCTGCTCGACGGGCTCGGCGCCGTCACCATCGGGCAGGCGTTGCACTGGATGGACCACGCGACGCTGTTCGCCGCCGTGAAGTCGATGCTCCGGCCGGGCGGTGGCATCGCGGTAGTCACCAACGGTTCGCCGCTGTGGCGCCAGGACAGCGACTGGTCTCGAGCGCTGCTCGCCGTGCTGTCCGACTGGTTCGGCCAGCCCCTCACCGCGGCCTGCGGAACGGACGACGCCAGCCAGGACCGCTATCGCGCCGCGCTGGTCGGCGCCGGCTACGACGTCGGCGTCCGCACCATCGACTACACCGGCGACCTCACCGCGGACGAGATCATCGGCGGCGTCTACTCGGCCATGGGCGAGGACGAGTTGCCACCCAGCGGCGAACGGCCGGCCTTCGAGAACCGCATCCGTTCGGCGATCGAGCCCCACGCGCCGTTCCGCGAACCGGTTCGCGTGACGATCCTGACCGGTCGCGTGCCCTGAGTCTTGTCGCCACTGAGTGGCAACAAGAGGTCGGCCGCAGGGCTTGGCTGTTCAGAGGCTGGTTTCGGCCGGACTTCCGAGCTCGGTCAACTCGGTGGTGACGGCGTCGAGGTGGAGAGGGCGAAGGTCGTTGACGTCCATCCCGACGTTCAGCTGCCGGCCCCGCTTGCGCCACGCGCTGTGGACGTGACCGTGCAGCAGCCACAGTCCCTCGTCGGGCAGGCGGTACTGCGACCCGCGGGCTTCGCCGACGTGGTCACCTTCGTACGGGAAATGGCTGAGCAACACGTTCTGCCCCGCGATCCGGCGCCGCGCAAACGCTTGCACCGTGGCGAAGTGCTCCAGCCACGCGCGTTGGTGCCGATGTGCCTGGCGCAGTCCGGGCCACGGCTCGTCGTGGTTGCCGGTGATGAGGTGGATCTCGCCGTTCAGCTGCCGGAGCGTGTCGGCGAATCGTGCCAGCCGGCCCATGCCGACGTCACCCAGGTGCCACACCTGGTCGCCCGGCCGGACGGTGGCGTTCCACCGCTCGACGACGAACGCGTCGTGCTCGGGCGGCGTCTCGAAGCCGCGCAGGCCGGCCACGAGCTGGTGGTCGAAGTGGGTGTCAGCGGTGAACCAGACGTCCATGATCGGGCTTCTCCTTGTTGTCGACGTCGGCCCATCGCCGGGGTGGCGACGCAGGCATACCTTGCGCCCTGAACCTCCCCTTGCGCCAGGGATTTTCGCCATTCGGCGGCGCTCGTCACTGTCCGTTGTGGATAGTGGGATGAAGGTCCCCTTCATCCCTTCCCGAGGAGCCGCATCACGGTCGCGTCGGACACCTGGGTGAAGTCGGCGTACCAGCGGCCCACGGCGCTGAATCGCCTCGGCGCGGCGACGGCGATGAACTGGTCCACCTCGCCCTCGAACTCGGCGATGGCGTCCGGCGCGCACACCGGCACGGCCAGCACCACGCGCCGCGCGTCGCGGAGGTCGCGGACGGCGGCCATCGCGGTCACGCCGGTCGCCAGTCCGTCGTCGATCACGAGCACGTCGTGGCCGGCCACTGCGACCTCCGGGCGCCCGTCGCGATAAGCCACCAAACGGCGACGCGCCTCGGCCCGCTCGCGCGCACACGCCGGCTCCATCGCTTTCGGCGTGAGCCCGAACGCGCGCAACGCCGGCATCGAGTAGTAAGGCGGCCCCTCCGCCGTCACCGCGCCGACGCCGAACTCGCGCCGCCCAGGGGCCCCGATCTTCCGGGCGACCACGACGTCCAACGGAGCCCCGAGCACCCGGGCGACCTCGGCCGCCACCGGCACGCCCCCGCGCGGCAACCCGAGCACGACGGGCTCGACCCACGGCTGCCTGGCCAGGATCCGCCCGAGTTGCCGCCCGGCGTCGATTCGATCGAAGAACAACGTCCTCACCACGGTCGCGCCACCAACCAAGACACGATGCTCGCGGCACGCGGATTGTTGAACAATCCATTCGCCGAAAAACGGCGAATGCCTGCCGCGCAGCGCATCCCGACGACCGCCGGAACGAGCCCGGCTGCGTGGTCGATGAACGGCAACACCATGCGTTCCAGATTCCCGCGACGAGGCCGGACGAACCAGTTACTCGCCGCGTTCAGGTAGGCCTACCTACTGCTTCCCCTATTGTTTCGCGCGCAGCGACAGACGGATGCTTCGAGCACCCCACCCAATATCCAGGGAGCCGTCATGACCAGCAGACCCAGAGCCGCCGTCGCTGCTTTGCTCGCCGTTTTCGCCGTTGCCCTCACCGCAGCGCCGGCGGTTTCGGCGCCCGCGCAGGCGCACGCCGCCTGCGTCCGGCCCTGCCACTTCTGACGGCGGGCCCACTCAGAGTTCGAACGCGTTGCCCGTCGCGATCTTCGGGCGTCCCAGCTCGATCGGCTCGCCCATACGCGCGCGCCGGTAGACCTCCGCGGTCGCCTCGGCGATGCGTCCCCAGTCGAAGTCCGCCGCGAGGCGCGACTGGGCCGTTCGGGCGCGGCGGGTCGCGGCGGCGGCGTCGCTCAGGACGGTGGTGACTGCCGTGGCCAGACCCGCGACGTCGCCCGGTTCGAAGGCCAAGCCCGTCTCCCCGTCGACGACCACCTCGCCGAGGCCGCCCGCCGTCGACGCGACGAGCGGTGCCTTCGCGGCCGCGGCCTCCAGGGCGACGATCCCGAACGGTTCGTACCGGCTCGGCAGCACCACGGCGTCGGCCGCCGCCAGCAGCGCGCGCAGGTCACGGTCGGGGAGGTGGCCGACGAAGTCCACCGCGCGGCGAATCCGCAGCTTGCGCGCTTGCGCGACCAGCTCGTCGTGGTGTCGCCCCTTACCGGCGACGACCACCCGCGTGCCCGGGAACTGGCGACGGATGCGGGGGAGGGCGGCCAGCAGGTCCTGCACGCCCTTCTCCCACTCCAGCCGACCGAAGAACAGCAGGAACGGCGCGCCGTCGGGGCTGTGCCGTTCACGCATCTTCGCCACCTCGGCCGCCGAGACCCGCCAGCTGCGTTCTTCGATGCCGTTGTGGATCACGGTGACGTCGGCAGCGTCGATCTCGAACAGGTGCGCCACTTCCTTGCGCATCGCCTGCGAGCAGGTGATCACGGCGTCGGCGCGGTTGGCCAGCCACCACTCGACGGAATGCACCTGCTGGTTGAGCGGGTGCGAAAGCCAGCCCGAGTGCCGGCCGGCTTCGGTCGCGTGGACGGTGCCGACGAGCGGCACGCGCGCGGCCTCGGCGATGGCGATCGCCGGGTGCGTCACGAGCCAGTCGTGCGCGTGGACGACGTCGGGCTGCCACGTGCGCAGCAGGTCCTGCGCGGCGCGGATCATGGCGTGGCCCATGGCGAGCGTCCAGGCGACGAGGTCGCGCTCGAACGTCAGGTGCATCGGGTCCTCGGCCACGCGGATCAGCCGCACGCCCTCGACGTCGCGGTCGCTGCGCGGGTGCGTGGAGGCGTCGGTGCCGGCCTGATGGCGGCAGAGAACCACCACGTCGTGGCCCTGCTGGGCGAGGTGCCGGGCCAGCGCGTGCACGTGCCGGGCGAGCCCGCCGATGACCACGGGCGGGTACTCCCACGACAGCATCAGCACGCGCATGGGCAGAGGTTACTCGCCAGTTGCTTCCGCCGGGCGGCCCGGCTGTCGCCGCCTTCGATCTCTGTCACCATCGAAGGTGATGACTTCCAGCCAGCCTGAGTGGCAGCGCGCGGACCCGCCCCTGACGACGCCGTGGACCGACCTCGTCAGCCCCTCCGACGTGCTCCCCGAGTACCCCAGACCGCAGCTGGAGCGGCCGCGGTGGCGCAGCCTCAACGGCGTCTGGGACTACGCGGGGTGGCCGTCGTCGCCTGAGGAACCACGCCCCGTCGGCTACAGCGAACGCATCTTGGTCCCCTTCGCGCCGGAATCGGCACTCTCCGGAATCAACCGGCGCGACGAGGTCCTGTGGTACCGGCGGCTGTTCGAGATTCCCGACGATTGGCATGGCGAACGCGTGCTGCTGCACTTCGGCGCGGTCGACCAGACGGCGAAGGTCTGGGTGAACAACCAGCTTGTGGTCACCCACGAGGGTGGCTACGCGGCGTTCGAGGCGGACGTCACCGATGCGCTGCGTGCGTCCGGGCCGCAGGAGCTGACCGTTCGCGCCGAGGATCGCACCGACATCTCGCCGTTCCCCCTCGGCAAGCAGCGCAACGCACCGGGCGGCATCTGCTACACGCCGACGTCCGGTATCTGGCAGACGGTGTGGCTCGAACCGGTGCCGTTTGAGCGCATTGAGGACCTGGAGATCACGCCGGACCTCACGGGCTTCACCGTATTTCCCAAGGTCAAGGGTGGTGCTCAAGTCGAGCTGAGCGTTTCGCCACCCAGCGGCGACGAGATCGTCAGCGTTCGTGGGGCCGCCGGCACGAGGTTGCGGGCGGACGTCCCGGAGCCCCACAGGTGGACTCCCGATGATCCGTATCTCTACGACCTCACCGTGCGCTTGCTCGACCACCACGGCGAGGTGCTCGACGAGGTCACCAGCTACGGCGGACTGCGCACCGTGGAGCTCGTCGCGGACTCCGCCGGCCGGCCCCGCATCGCCCTCAACGGCCGGATCACCTTCCTCCACGGCCCGCTCGATCAGGGTTACTGGCCCGACGGCGGCTACACCGCGCCCACCGACGACGCCCTGCGTTTCGACCTCGAGAAGACGAAAGAGCTCGGCTTCAACTTCGTCCGCAAGCACGTGAAGGTCGAGCCCGCGCGCTGGTACCACTGGACCGACCGGTTGGGGCTGCTCGTCTGGCAGGACATGCCGTCGCTCGTGGTGTCGTTCGACGGGCCGCCCGGGCCGGCGCCGGACCCGGTGCCCGAGGGCAAAGACCGCTTCGAGGCGGAGCTGCGGGAAATGGTGCGGCAGCTGCGGAACGTGCCGTCGATCGTCGCGTGGGTGCCGTTCAACGAGGGCTGGGGCGAGTTCGACACGGCGCGGATCGCCGAGCTCGTGAAGGAGCTCGACCCGACTCGCCTCGTCGTGGCCAATAGTGGCGTCAACTGTTGCTTCTCCCGCACGGACACCGGCGCCGGCGACGTCTACGACGACCACACGTACGTCGGCCCCGGCGAGCCGCGCGTGCAGGACCACCGCGCGCTCGTCGACGGCGAGTACGGCGGCCTCGGGCTCGTCCTCGACGACCACCGCTGGCCTGGCACGCCCAACGCGTACGAGATGACCGCTGACGCCGCTCACCTCACGCGCCGTTACGCGGAGCTCAGCACCCGGCTGGAGTCCCTGGTCGGCGAATTGGGCCTCTCAGGGGCGATCTACACCCAGACCACGGACGTCGAGAACGAGGTCAACGGCCTCCTCACCTACGACCGCCGCGTGACGAAACTCGACGCGGACGTCGCGGCGGCCCGCAACCGCGCGGTCATCGCTCGGGGCTCGGTCCCGGCCGTTGAAGCCGCTCAGGAGCCACAAAACCCCAGCTAGAGACGTTTCGCCACTGAACGGCGACACGAAAAGGGCGGGAACCCCCAACGGAGTCCCCGCCCTTCGCCGGCCGTGAAAATCAGGCAGGCAGCACGGCCTCGATCGCCTTCACCACGGTCTCGTCCTCGGGCTCGGTCCGCGGACGGAACCGGCCCACGACCTCACCGTCGGAGTTGATCAGGAACTTCTCGAAGTTCCACTGCACGTCGCCGGCGTCACCCTCGGCGTCGGCGGTCTGGGTGAGCGTGGAGTACAGCGGGTGACGGTCGTCGCCGTTCACCTCGAGCTTCTCGAACAGCGGGAAGGTGACGCCGTATGTGGTGGAGCAGAACGTCTGGATCTCGTCGGCCGTCCCGGGCTCCTGGCCGGCGAACTGGTTGCACGGGAACCCGACGACGGAGAAACCCTTGTCGCCGTAGCGTTCCTGCAGCCGCTCCAGGCCGGTGTACTGCGGGGTCAGGCCGCACTTCGAGGCGACGTTGACCACCAGCAGGGCCTTGCCGCCGAGCGCGCCCAGGGTGGTGTCCTCACCCGAGAGCGTCTTCAGCGGGATGTCGCGAATGCTCATTCCTTCGGTGTCCCTTTCACTTGTGTGGCAGCAGCTGTCGTGCGTCCAGCTGTCCGAACGGTCCATCCGCACGGCGGTACTCCGCCGCGAGCTCCTGCGCGCGAGCGCGGTCGCCAGAGCGCAGCAGCTCGGCGAGCTCGTCGAAACGCGAGGTGTGCACGCGGGCGCGCCGGCGTGCGTAGTCCGCGGCGGAGTCCTTGGTGACCATGAACGCCCAGTCACTCGACAACGCCAGCATCGCCTCCGCGACGGCCTGGTCGGCCACGGTGTCGCGAGCGGTCCCCCCGTGGTCCCCGAAATGCCCGGAAACGAGGTCCAGCAAGCGTTTCTGCAACGCCGTGTTGTCCTGCACCATGTCGGCCACCTGCTCGCCGTCCCACACGCGCCAGTCCTTGCCCGAACCCCACGACGACGCCGGCAGGTCGATCGGCGCGCCCACGTGGCCGGCCTCCAGGGCGCCCTTGAGCGTTGTCACGCGAACGCCCGCCTCGGGCAACGCGCGCAGAACTCCTTCAAGCCACGCGGGACCCTCGTGCCACCAGTGCCCGAACAGTTCCGTGTCATACGCCGCGACAACAAGCGACTCGCGACCGTGCTCCGCCCGCAGCGAACGCAGCCGCGCGACGACCGTGTCGACGAAGTCCTTCACGTGCGTACCGAGCACGTCTGCGGCGAGCGCCGGATCGTACGGCGCCTTCTCGTGCGGAGGCACCTGCTTGCCGGTGACGCGCGACGCCTTCAACCCCACTTCGTGCGCCCACGTGTGGAAATCGCGGTACGCAGCGTGGCCGGGGTAGCCGGCTTTCGGCGACCAGACGCGGTACGTCACCTCGAGATCACGCCCGAAACACACCACGTCCGACGAGCCGACCGTGCGCGCCGCCGACGTGTCGCCGTGCAGCGACGGCCCGTCGACCAGGAACCGCTGCACGCCCGCGGCCGCGTAACCCCGCTCCATCCCGGGCTCGTAGCCGCATTCCGGCGCCCAGATGCCCTCCGGCCGCCGCCCGACGCGCAACTGCGTGTCGGCCAGGCCTCCGCGCAGGGCGAACGCGCGAACGTCCTCGTCCAGCAACGGCTGGAACGGGTGCGCGAGCGGTCCCCCCAGCAGTTCGATGGTGTCACTGTCCACAAGTGACCGCAGGATCGGCGAAAACCCGTGGCGCCAGCGCGTCTCCAGCTCCTCCGTCGCGCGCACGGCCGTCTGGTGCTCGGCCGCGGCCAGGTCGCGCAGGAGCGGGTCGCCGCCCCACAGCGTCGACGCGTGCTGCGCGCGCAGCTGCCAGTGGCCGAGCCAGTCGTGGCACGCTCGGATCGCGTACGGGTCGTCGAGCTGTGCCGCGAGCACGGGTGTCATGCCGAGCGTCAGGACCTCGTGTCGCCCCTCAGCGGCGAAACGCTGCAGCAGGTCGACGACCGGCAGGTACGAATGCGCCCACGCCTGGTAGAGCCACTCCTCACCGACCGGCCAGCTGCCGTGGTGCGGCAACCAGGGGAGGTGGCTGTGCAGGACGAGGCAAAAAGTGCCTTCCGAGGCGGGCGGAGTCACGGGCGCACCGCCACCGCGACCAGATCGAGGCTCGCGTCCAAGTCGTTACCGCGGACGGAGAAGTCCTCCGCCCCGATCGCCGCGACGTCGGCGAGCAACCCCGCCGGCCACACGGCCTGCCCGGGCAGCGAGCCCATCACCACCTCGAGCTGCGCGTCGATGAGCGAGCCGCCATACGCGCGTTCCAGCTCCCGCAGGCGGGCCCCGTGATGCAACCCGTGTAGTGATTGGACGACGAACCCGGCCGCACGCAGGAGACCGTCCAATTCGGACGGTGCGAGCTCCCGCGTGTGATAGGGGTTCAGTGGTGTGTCGGAATCTGGCGTGAACGTGAGCCGGTTCGGGGTCGTGACCAGCAGCTTCCCGCCCGGACGCAGCACGCGGAAACACTCGGCGAGGAACCCGTCCTGGTCCCACAGGTGCTCGATCACCTGGAAGTTCGCGACCACGTCCACGGATTCGCCACCCAACGGCAAATACGCGAGGTTCGCGCGGGCTACGGCTACGTCGGGGTACCGGCGCGCGACGTGCTCCGTGGTCGGCACGTCGTAGTCAAGCGCCAGCACGCGCCGCGCCGTCTTCGCGATCAGCCCCGCGCCGTAACCCTCGCCGCAGCCCGCCTCCAGCACCGTCGCGCCGGCGCAGTGGGGGAGCAGGGCCACGTAGGCGGCTTCGTGGCGACGGAACCAGTAGTTCTCCTCGGGGATGCCGGGGACGGTCCGTTCGCCGGTGAGGTGCAGTGCCTCGGCCCGGGTGGCTGCGTTGGTCACCTGCGCGACCCTAGCGCGTGTCACGTTCCTGACCGCCGTCTCGTTCCTGCCCTATGCAACGGACCCTCACGCGTGTACTGCTGGTGCTGCTCGGCGTCGTCACGGCGGCGACGGGACTGTGGCCACTCCTGTCCCCCCTGGGCTTCTACCAGGACTTTCCCGGCTTCCGTCACGGCTGGGTCAGCATGGACGGAGCGTTCGACGAACACCTCATCCGCGACTTCGGCGCCCTCAACCTGGCGCTGGCGGCGACGCTGATCGGCGCCGCCGTGATCGGCACCACAGCCGTCGCGCGGCTGGCGGCCGTGGCGGCGCTGCTGTTCGCCGTGCCGCACTTCGTCTACCACCTCGGGCACGTCGGCCACTTCGCGACCGTCGACCAAGTGATGATCCTGTCAACGCTCGCGCTGGGCGTGGTGATCCCGCTCGTGGTGCTGTTCGTGCCGGAACGGAAGCAGGTCAGGTCGGCGACACCGTGATGCTCAGCGCGCCCGGGCCGACGTGTGCGCCGATCACCGTGCTCGCGTCGCCGACCACGACGTCCGTGATCCCGGGAATCCGGTCCCTCAGGCGTCGCACGACCTCGGTCTCGTCCGAGCCGAAGCGAGTCACGGCGACGTCCACGCGCTGGTCGCCCGCAGCCTTCACCGCGAGGTCGACGAGCCGGTTCATCGCGCGTTTCGTGCCGGGAACGCGCGCCAGCGGCGAGACCTCGCCGTTACGGACAGTGAGCAATGGCTTGATCGAGAACGCCGTACCCACCAGCGACTGGGCGGCTCCGACGCGTCCCGTCCGCCGGAGGAACTCGAGCGTGTCCACGTAGATCAGCTCGGTGGCGGCGCGCACGCGGCGCTCGGCGGCTTCGAGCACGCGCGCGAGCTGACCCCCGGCGCCGGCGACGCGCGCGGCCGACACCGCTGCGTAACCGAGGCTCATGCTGGCCGTCCCGCTGTCGATGATGTGCACGGGGATCCGGACCTGTTGCGCCGCCTCGCGCGCCGCCTGCACGGTCTCCGAAAGGCGACCTGAGATGTGCAGGCTGACGATGGCGGACGCGCCGCGGGCTGCGGCGTCCTGGTACGTCCAGAAGAACGCACCCGGGTCGGGGGGTGATGTGGTGACGCTGTGGCCGGACTTCATGGCGGCGATGAGCTCGTTGCGGTCGAACCGGTGTTCGTCGTCCGTCTGATCTCCGACGTGCAGCTGGACCTGCACCACGCCGATGCCCCAACGGGCGGCGAGTTTGTCGGGCAGGCACGAGGTCGAGTCCGTGACTACGGCGATGTGCGCGGGCATGGTGCGGGAGGTTAACCCCTGTCGGCCTACTGCCAGTAGCCCACCGTTGGTCCGATCGGGCGAGCGGTGTGCTGGACGGGTTAACCGGCGGACTACCGGGACGATGGTCCCAAAAGATTGCTCATCCAGGTGAATGCCGTCACCTCGGCGGGTCTCCTCGCCTGAATGGCCCTAATCTACCGGCCAGTAGAGCACTGTCCCGCGGCCGAGAGCCGGCCCCAACCGGGAGGTCGAAGAAGACCCATGACGAATATCGTTGTCCTGGTCAAGCAGGTACCGGACACCTACTCGGAGCGGAAGCTCTCCGGTGCCGACAACACACTTGACCGCGAATCCGCAGACGCCGTGCTCGACGAGATCAACGAGAAGGCCGTCGAAGAGGCGCTGAAGATCAAGGAGGCGGGCGAGGGCGAGGTCACCGTGATCTCCGTCGGCCCCGCCCGCGCCACCGACGCCATCCGCAAGGCGCTGTCCATGGGCGCCGACAAGGCCATCCACGTCTCCGACGAGGCGCTGCACGGCTCCGACGCCATCGCCACCGCCAAGGTGCTGGCCGCCGCGATCGGCAAGGTCGAGGGTTACGACCTGATCATCGCCGGCAACGAGGCGTCCGACGGCCGCGGCGCCGCCGTGCCGGCGATCGTCGCCGAGCTGCTCGGCCTGCCGCAGCTGACCTACGTGCGCCAGCTGACCGTCGAGGGCTCCAGCGTGAAGGCCGACCGGGAGACCGAGGACGGCATCACCCACCTCGAGGCGAACCTGCCCGCGCTAGTGAGCGTCGGCGAGAAGATCAACGAGCCGCGCTACCCGTCGTTCAAGGGCATCATGGCCGCGAAGAAGAAGCCGGTCGAGACGTTCACCGTCGCCGACCTCGGCATCGACGCGGGCGAGGTCGGTCTTTCCAACGCGTGGTCCACTGTGCTCGAGTCGTCCCCGAAGCCGCCGCGCACCGCCGGCGAGAAGGTGGAGGACGAGGGCGACGGCGGCACCAAGGTCGCCGAGTACCTGGTCGCGCAGAAGCTCATCTGAGACACGGTTTCGAGGAGGATCACGAAAAATGGCTGAAGTACTCGTCCTCGTCGACCACGTCGACGGTGATGTCAAGAAGGTCACGCTCGAGCTGCTGACCGCCGCCCGCGCGCTGGGTGAGCCCTCGGCCGTCGTCGTAGGCCCCACGGGCACTGCGGCCAAGGCGAAGGAAGCGCTCGCCGGCCACGGCGCCGCGAAGGTGTACGTCGCCGAGGGCGACGACGCCACGAGCTACCTGGTGACCCCGAAGGTCGACGTGCTGACGAAGCTCGCGGAGCAGGCTTCGCCGGCCGCCGTGCTCGTCGCCGCCAGCGCCGAGGGCAAGGAGGTGGCCGCGCGCGTCGCCGTGCGGCTGGGCTCCGGTCTGCTCTACGACGCAGTGGGCGTGAACGCCGACGGTTCGGTGGACCAGTCCATCTTCGGTGGCGCGTTCTCCGTGAAGTCCAAGGCTGCCAAGGGCACGCCGGTGATCTCGGTGCGTCCGGGTGCCGTCGAGGCCGAGGCCGCCGACGGTGCTGCCGCCGAGGAGACCGTCGAGATCCCGGCGCAGGACGCGGCGAAGTCCGCGAAGGTGACCGGCATCGAGCCGATCGTCGGTGGCGACCGTCCGGAGCTCACCGAGGCGTCGATCGTCGTCTCGGGTGGCCGTGGTGTCGGTTCGGCGGAGAAGTTCGACGTCGTCGAGAAGCTGGCCGACTCGCTCGGTGCGGCTGTCGGCGCTTCGCGTGCGGCCGTCGACTCCGGCTACTACCCGGCGCAGTTCCAGGTGGGCCAGACCGGCAAGACGGTGTCGCCGCAGCTGTACATCGCGCTCGGCATCTCCGGCGCGATCCAGCACCGCGCCGGCATGCAGACGTCGAAGACGATCATCGCCGTCAACAAGGACGCCGAGGCGCCCATCTTCGAGATCGCCGACTTCGGCATCGTGGGCGACCTGTTCAACGTCGCGCCGCAGCTGACGGAGGCTGTCGACAAGCGCAAGGGCTGAGGTTTTCCCGCTTCGAAGGCCGCTGGGCGATGTACCGCTCAGCGGCCTTCGGCGTTTGTCGGACCCTGAGAAAAGCCTGAGAACCTGCAATTAACTCAACGTGCACTAATCGGTCATCGATTGGTACTCTCCGCGGTTTCCAGGTCGCAGGTACACAGTGTTCATGACGTCGTCTCAGCTCCTCGTCAGCACTGATCAGGCGGGTGTCGAGCTCCCGGCCGATGCGCCGAGGTACTCCCTGCTCGTGGCCCACGCGAACGAAGAAGTGCTCGCCGCGCAGAAGCTGCGGCACCAGGTTTTCGCCGAGGAGATGGGGGCCCACCTCAATTCCCTGAAGCCCGGTCTCGATGTCGACTACTTCGACGAGTTCTGCGACCACCTCGTGGTGCGCGACGACAAGACCGGCGACATCGTCGGTTGCTACCGCATGCTGCCGCCGGAGCGCGCCTCGCAGGCCGGCAGCCTGTACTCCGACAGCGAATTCGACCTGAAGGCCTTTTCCGGCCTGCGCTCGACGCTCGTGGAGACCGGCCGCTCCTGTGTGCACCCGGACCACCGCAGCGGCGCCGTCGTGAGCCTGGTGTGGGCGGGGATCGCGCGGTACATGCTGCTTTCCGGCCACCGCTACCTCGCCGGCTGCGCGTCCGTGCCGCTGAGCGACGGCGGCAGCTACGCCGCCGGCGTCTGGGATGTGTTGCGCGCCAAGCACTACGCCGACGAGTCGCGCCGCGTTTCGCCGCTGCACCCGTGGGATTCCGACTCCGTCGCCCGCCCCGATCGCGCCGTCCTGCCGCCGCTGATCAAGGGCTACGTACGGCTCGGCGCCGAGGTCTGCGGCCCGCCGGCGCTCGACGAGGACTTCGGCGTCGCCGACTTCTTCGTCCTGCTCGACTTGCACAAGATCGACGAGCGCTACCTCAAGTTCTTCCTCGGAGTGCAGGTATGAGCCACGCCTGGATGCCGACGTCCCCCTGCGGCGACAGCTGCCTCACCGAAGGTGCCGCCACGGTCTCGTTCCCGCGTCGCGTGCTGCGCTTCGCCTCGGCGATCGGCGTGGTCCTGGCGGCCCTGCTGACGGCGCCGCTGCTGCTAGTGCTGCACGGCCGGGGCCGGGAACGCCTGGTCCGGACCATTTTCCGCTCGGTGCTGCGCGCGTTCGGCGTGAAGCTGGTCGTCCGGGGCGGCGCCGACTTTCTCGCCGCCCCCGCCGGCCGCGGAGCGCTGGTGGTCAACAATCACATCTCGTGGCTGGACATCGTCGCCATCAACGCCCTGCGCCCCATGCGCGCCCTCGCGAAAGTCGAGATCGGCTGCTGGCCGGTCCTCGGCACCCTCGTCCGCCGCGGCGGCAGCATCTTTCTGGACCGCGAACGCCTCCGCACGCTGCCCGACACCATGACCGAGCTCGCCGACTCCCTCCGCTCCGGCTCGCTCGTCAACGTCACTCCCGAAGGCACCACGTGGTGCGGCCTCGCCTCCGGCCGCTTCACCACGGCCACCTTCCAGGCCGCCATCGACGGTGGCGTGCCCGTCCGCCCCATCGCCCTGCGCTACCGACTCGCCGACGGCCGCGAGACCAGCATGCCGGCGTTCATCGGACCGGAGTCCCTCATCGCCTCCCTGCGGCGAGTGGCCTCCCTGCGCGGCCTGGTCCTCGAGGCTCACGTCTGCCCGGAGATCGCCCCCGGTCGTGCGGAGGACCGTCGCTCGCTGGCCGCCCTTGCGGAGGCCTCGGTGCACTCGGCTCTCGGGACGGTCCGGATCCCGGCCCAGCGTCGCCGGCGGGTGTCTCCGGCTCCTACTGCCAAGGCCGCCGTCGAGACGGCCGAGGCGCACCCGGTTCACTGAGCTGGCTTTGTCGTTTGACCTGCAGGTTCGCGGGTGTCGCCATTGAACGGCGACACCCGCGAGCTGCGTTTTGCTCCGATGTGACCCTCGCGTGCCTTGGCCACCGGCGTCACTGACTGGCGAAACCCGGCATCGACCCTTGACCGACTTCGGATCCGTACTGGCCGCCACACGCCGAACAAGCTCTAGTCGCCGCTGACCGGCCCTCGCCAACGTCGGCCTGCACCGTTCTCGCGTCGTCGCCACTCAGCGGCAAATCGGTTGCGTGGGCTCCCACCTCACCGAGAGCGGTGATTCCCTTCGTTGGAAAACGGCCTTTCCTGCGCGTCGCCACTCAGTGGCAACGTCGGCGAGCGCCCCTCTAGCCAACCTCCGGAGATAGACCTCAGCCAACAGACCCGACACCATTGCCGTTCAGTGGCAAAACTCACTGACCAGGCAATTATGCCAAGAAATCGGCTTGATGATCGGAGACCTCCACACGATCAGGTGGAGCGCGTCTCAACCGAATCGCTGTCCGGCTGAGACGGCCGACCCCACGGATCGTCAGGAAACGACGATCGTGATCTTCCCTCCCGGATGCCCCGCCTGGCTCTCCTCCTGCGCGGCCGCGGCCTCCTCCAACGGGTAACTCGTCCCCTGTGCGATCTGCAGCCCGCGCCCCGCGTACTCGAGGATCTCCTCCAGCACCTCGGGCTTCTGGTCGTCCGCGCCACCGGCCGAGAACGGCAGCCCGAGCTCGAACGCCGCCCCGTCCGCGATGGTCACCACCCGCTCCTTCGACCCGCGTAGCTCCACGGAATCCGGCAGCACGCCGTGGCCTGACGCGTCGAACACCGCGTCCACCGGCCGGTCCGCCGCCTCGCGGACGCGCTCCGGCCAGCCGTCGCCGTAGAGGACGGGGATGGCGCCGAGCGACTTCACCTCGTCGAGGCTGCGCTGCCCCGCCGTTCCGATGACGGTCGCCCCGAGCGCGACTGCCGCCTGCGTGGCGAAGCGCCCGACAGTGCCGCTCGCTCCATGGATCAGCAGCAGGTCGCCGGCCTTGACCTCCAACAGCCGCAGGATGCGTAGTGCCGTTTCGCCGGCCACGGGCAACGCCGCGGCGTCCTCCCACGACAGGCTCGCCGGCTTGCGGGCGACGGCCTTGGCCAGCGCGTACTCCGCGTAAGAGCCGGTGGCCGACCACCCGAAGACCTCGTCGCCGACGGCCACCGTCGCGCCGTCGCCCACCGCGTCCACGACGCCCGAGAACTCGGCGCCCGGGATCTGCGGGCTCTTCGGCGCGGAGCCCTGGGCCATGGCGCCGCTGCGGACCTTCCAGTCGATGGGGTTCACACCCGCGCGCCGCACGGCGACACGGACCTGTCCGGGGCCGGGTTCGGGTAGCGGGACGTCGCTGAGCTGCAGGACGTCCGGGCCGCCGTACGCGGCGAAGGTGATGGCTCGCATGGTTCCTCGTACTTTCCTTCGATTCGGGACGGTCGTTCGTCCTGCTTCGAGTCAACTGTCCCGCGTCGCGATCCGAACCGCTCGGACGAGCAGCGTTCACTATCCGGAAGAGCAGGACCGGTCCCTTCGTACACGCCTACCGTGGACACATGGACGCCTCCTGGACGAAGCCGGCCCACGTGCTCGATGTCGCCGTGCGCGTCATCTCCGCGCCGCGCCCTGAGATGCTGCCGCGCTTCTCACAGGAGCTCGCCGCCGTGCTGCCGCACCGCGCGGCCGCGATGCAGACGGGCGACTGCCCGCGCAGCCCGTTCAAGGTCACCGGCGACACGGCCATCACCGGCGCCGTGACCAGTGCGGAGCTGGACCACCTCGCCGAGCGGGCCATCCCGGGCGAGGCCGTGGTCCTCGACGGCGTGCTCGCCGGCACCGAACGTCGCCTGATCCTGCTCACCTCTCGCCCCGCCATCGGCAACGGCGCGGTGATCGCCCTGGTGCCTTCCGACGCTGAGCCGTCCGTCGAGGCATTGGGACTCGCGGCCCGCCTCTGGCACCTGACCAGCACCGACGCCGGTCAACGCGCCGTCGACCCCGGTCCCGACGTCCTCGCCAGCAACCTCGCCGCCGCGGCCGCGCGCGCCCAGACCGTCACCGACCTCGGCCAGACGCACGCGGCCACGCTCGTCGCGCTCCTGGCCGTCCTGCGCTCGCGGGCCGGCTCGGCGACGCCGCCGCGCGCCAGACGGCGACCGACCTGGCCGCACGCGCGCTCCTCGACCTGCGTGCAGTGGCAGACCGTGACCAAGCGCTGTCTGCGGAGTCCGCTCGCGCCGCGTTCGGCGTGCTCGCCGACCAGCTTTCGCCGGTGGTCGGCCACGCCGACGTCGCAGTCGACCTCGTGGCACCCACCGACGATCGCCAGCTGCGGCAGGACATCGCCCACACGGCGCGCACCGTCACGCGCGGCCTCGTCATCGCCGCCCTCGACCGCCCTGGCACGACCCGCATCCGCGCTTCCTGGCGCCTCGACGGCGCCGCCCTCCGCATCACCGTCCGCGACGACGCCCCCGACATCCCCGACGTCGTCCTCGACCCCGGCCTGACCGAACGCATCACGCCCCTCGGCGGCAGCTGGGAGGTCGACGCCGTCCCCGGCTGGGGCGCGACGATCACCGCCGCACTCCCGCTGGACACCGTCGAAACGCCCGAGCTGCGCCCGCTCGACCGGCTCAACGCGCGGGAGGTCGAAGTCCTGTCGGGCATTTCGCAGGGGCTGCGCAACCGTCAGATCGCCGCGCAGCTGCAGCTCAGCGAGCACACAGTGAAGTTCCACGTGCGCAACCTCCTCGAGAAGCTAGAGGTCAGCTCTCGCGGCGAGGCCGCCGCACTCGCCCGCGACCTGAGGCTCGATCCGGTCGCGGTGCACCGGACCGCGTGAAATCAACTTGACCTCCATAGCGCTGGAGGTTGCAGGCTGGCGATCATGAGCCGGATCGTCGACGCCCAGCCCCAGCCCCGAAGAAGCGTGCTGTGGAGCCGCGAGCACCGGCTCACGACGATCGGCTTGTTGCTAGTCGTCACGTTGGTGGCCTTCGAAAGCATGGGCGTCGCCACGGCCATGCCCACGCTCGTCGCCGAGCTGAACGGCCTCGCCCTGTACTCGTGGCCGTTCACGACGTTCCTGATCGCCAGCGTCGTCGCGACCGTGCTGTCCGGCCGCATGGGCGACCGCCGCGGCCCGGCGCCCGCGCTTCTGGCCGGGCCGGCGCTGTTCGCCGCGGGACTGGTGGTGGCCGGCACCGCGACGTCCATGCCGGTGCTCCTGGCCGGCCGCGCCCTCCAGGGTCTCGGGTCGGGATTCCTGCTGGTCGCGGTGTCCCTGCTCATCGCCCTGACGTTCACCGACCGCGAACGCCCCGTCATCTACGCCGCGAACGCCGCCGCGTGGGTGCTGCCCGCGGTGATCGGCCCTTCGGTCGCCGGCCTGATCACCGTCAGCGTCGGGTGGCGCTGGGTGTTCCTCGGCCTGGTGCCGCTGGTGGCCATGGGTGTCGCGCTGCTGGTCGTCGTCGTCCGCGGCTTGCCCGACCACGTCCCGGCCGCGGAGGCCCGCCGCGCCAGTGTCGTCCCGGCGGTCGTCGCCGCGCTCGGGGTCGCCGCCTTGACGTGGGCGGGCCAGCACCCGTCGCCTCTCGCCCTCGGCTACGGCGCCGCCGGCCTCGTGGCCCTCGGTTTGGCACTTCGGAAGCTGCTCCCCACGGGCACCCTGACTTTCCGCCCCGGCTTGCCCACCGTCGTCGCCTCCCGCGCCCTGCTTTCCGGCGCCTACGCCGGGATGGAGGCCTACCTGCCCCTCACGATGAGCGCCGTCCACGGCTACGGCCCCGCCCTGGCCGGCCTGCCGTTGACGATCACCGCCCTCGGCTGGTCGGCCGCCTCCGGACTGCAGGGAAGGTTCCTCGACTGGTCCCGCGAGGCGACGCTCCGCATCGGCTTCGCCCTGGTCGCCGTCGCTTTGGTGGGCTTCGGCTTCGTCGCGCAGCCCTGGTGCCCGGCGTGGCTGGCCTTCGTGGTCTGCGCCGTCGGCGGCGCTGGCATGGGCATCGCCATGCCCGCGATCTCCGTCCTCCTGCTCCGCTACTCCCCGGAAGGCGAACGCGGCTTCAACACCTCCGCCATGCAGCTGGCGGACTGGGTCGGCTCGGCCCTGCTCATCGGCCTCGGCGGCGTCCTGCTGGCCGTCGTCGCCTCGGCCGTCCACCCGTCTCCGGCGATGGCGATCCTCGTCGCGGCCCTCGTTCTGCTCGCTTTGCTGGGGGTTCGTGTGACCAGCCGATGGCCGCAGAAGGTGTGACAGGCCACTTTCGCGCCCAGGGTGGACTTCGTCACGGGCTGGAGCGGACTACCCTGATGTGGCGATGACCTATCTCGACCACGCGGCGACCACCCCGATGCTGCCCGAAGCCGTAGCGGCGATGACTGAGGCTTTGTCCACCGTGGGCAACGCCTCCGCGCTGCACTCTTCGGGACGTCGTGCACGCCGCGTCGTGGAGGAATCCCGCGAGATCATCGCCGAAGCCCTGGGCGCCCGGCCTTCCGAGGTGATCTTCACCGGCGGTGGCACGGAGAGTGACAACCTCGCGGTCAAGGGCATCTACTGGGCTCGCCAGAGCGCTCACCCCGCCCGCCGCCGCATCCTGTGCAGCGTCGTGGAGCACCACGCCGTCCTCGACACCGTCGAATGGCTCGAGTCCCAGTGCGGCGCCGAAATCACCTGGCTCGAGGTCGACGACCAGGGCCGCGTCTCGCCGGCCACCTTGCGCGCCGCTATCGAGTCCTCGCCCGAGACCGTCGCCCTCGCAACGGTCATGTGGGCCAACAACGAGGTCGGCAGCATCAACCCGATCGCCGAGCTCGCCGCCATCTGCGCCGAGCACGACATCCCGCTGCACACCGACGCCGTCCAGGCCGTCGGCGCCGTCCCTGTCGACTTCGCCGCCAGCGGCGCCTCCGCCCTCACCTTGACGGGCCACAAACTCGGCGGCCCGTACGGCGTCGGCGCTCTCCTGCTCGGCCGTGACACCGAGTGCACCCCGGTTCTCCACGGTGGCGGCCAGGAACGCAGCGTGCGCTCCGGCACCCTCGACGTCCCGGCCATCGTCAGCTTCGCCACCGCCGTCCGCGTGTCTGCGGAGAGCCGCGCCGAATACGCCGCGCGCGTGGAGAAGCTCCGCGACGAACTCATCGCGGCCGTCCAGCGCGAGATCCCCGACGCGATCCTCAACGGCGGACGCGGCGAGCGCCTGCCGGGCCACGCTCACTTCACCTTCCCCGGCTGTGCCGGCGACAGCCTGCTGATGCTGCTGGACGCCAAGGGAATCGAATGCTCCACCGGCTCGGCCTGCACCGCGGGTGTCGCCCAGCCGAGCCACGTGTTGCTGGCGATGGGCGCTGACGCCGCGGCCGCCCGCGGCTCGCTGCGCTTTTCGCTGGGCCACACGTCGACATTGGATGACGTGACCGCGCTCGCGCGGGAGATCGGCGGGGTCGTCGCCCGGGCGCGGCAGGCGGGACTTGCCGGCATGCGCAAGCAGACCCAGAAGCAAGAGGTGTAAGCGATGCGGGTACTGGCTGCAATGAGTGGAGGAGTCGACTCGGCCGTCGCTGCGGCGCGGGCGGTTGACGCTGGCCACGATGTCGTCGGTGTGCACCTGGCGCTGTCCGCGAAACCAGGCACGCTGCGGACGGGCTCGCGCGGCTGCTGCACCATCGAGGACTCGCACGACGCCCGCCGCGCAGCCGACATCCTCGGGATTCCCTTCTACATCTGGGATTTCGCCGAGCGCTTCACCGAAGAGGTCGTCGAGACTTTCGTCGGCGAATACGCGGCCGGCCGAACTCCCAATCCGTGCGTGACTTGCAACGAGAAGATCAAGTTCGAGGCGTTGCTGGAGAAGGCAATGGCACTCGGCTTCGATGCCGTGGCCACCGGCCACTACGCGCGCCTCGCGACGGTTGATGGCGAGCTCGAGCTTCGCCGGAGCGCCGACGAGGGCAAGGACCAGTCATACGTGCTGGCTTCCCTTACGCCCGAACAGCTCGGTCACGCGATGTTCCCGCTGGGCGACTCGTGGAAGTCCGACGTCCGCGCCGAGGCGGAGCAGCGTGGCCTTTCGGTGGCTCACAAGCCGGACAGCCACGACATCTGCTTCATCCCCGATGGCGACACCAAGCAGTTCCTCGAGAACCGACTGGGGCAGCGACCGGGTCAGCTGGTCGACGCGGAGACCGGAGCCGTTCTCGGGCAGCACACGGGCGTGCACGGCTTCACCGTCGGCCAGCGCAAGGGCCTCGGCATTGACGCGCCGGCCACTGACGGGCGACCCCGGTACGTGCTTTCGCTCGAGCCTGTTTCGGGCACGGTGAAGGTCGGTTCGTCGACCGGCCTTGGTGTTGAACTGATCGAGGCCGACCGGGTGATCTGGCCCAGTGGTCGCGCGCTAAACGGTCCGACCGAATGCGTCGTGCAGGTTCGTGCGCACGGTGGCATCGCCGAAGCGGTGGCCGAGGCCGACGGCGAGCACGTCAGCGTCCAGCTGCGTGAGCCGCTCCGGGGCGTTGCTCCGGGGCAGGTCGTGGTCTTGTACCGGCCGGACGCAGGTGCCGGCGATCTCGTACTCGGCAGCGCGAAGATTTCCAGTACGCGCTGACCTCGTCGCTCAGGCTCCCTTTCGGGTCTCCACGGGGTGCTCGACCTGCGAGCCAGGCTCGTGGAGCGGGGGCGGGATGCTCTCGACCTTTTGGCCGGTCGGCGTCGTGATGACGAGCTTTCCGTCGTCGAGGACCTGATACTTCCAATCGGTGCGATTCTTGAGGCGCCTGTGGTGGATGCAGTAGCTCAGTGTTCCGTCAGTGTCGGTTGCCGACCCGGTCTTCGTCGGCGTCGGTTCGGTCAGGCAGTTGTGCGCAGGCCGCGGGCAACCGGGTTGACGGCATTCGCGGTCCCGGACTCGCACGAACTCCTCGACGTCGATGCTCGGCCGGTAACGGAACTTGCCGACTTCGATCACCTGCCCGGTGAGCGGGTCGGTGATGATCCGCCGCAGCGTCGTGTCGGGACCGGTCGCGATGTGCCGGGCGACCTCGGCCGGAACGTGCCCGTGCCCGGCCAGCTCAGCTGGGTCGTCGTTAAGCCCCAGGTAGGTCTGGAGGTCGACGTACAGGTAGACCTCGGCCTGCTCGGCGACGCCACCCTTGTCCGTCAGCAGGAGGTCGAGCGCGACGTCCGCGCGCAACTGGTCGAGCGTCCGCTTCTCGTCGCTCGTCTTGAGAGCCCGGGCGATTTTGTCGATACGGAGATAAGCGGCAGTGGCCTTCTCCGTGGGTGCGTTGTCGATGGAGAGCTGCGATATGCCCTCGGACTGGTGGTGGAGCACGGTCCGGCGTTCAGCGCGCCGTTGCGTGACGCGGTTCGCCGCTCCTTCGGGGTCGGTCCTCATCGCGGCGTACGCGGTGGCTTTGCGGATCTGTGTCGGGTTCTTGTCGGATAGGCGGTCTTCGAGCAGGGTGTCGACGATTCGGGCGTGGTGATCGGACAGCCACACAGTGCCCTCGGTGACCTTCATGGCGCGATACAGGTCGACGAACCCGCTGTCCATCAGGCGAAAGGTCCGAGGGAGTCGGTTCGCCAGGGCCTCGGCCGCGGAAATCATGGCGCCGGCCCGGTTGTCTGTGAGGTGCAAGGTCAACGCCACTTCAGAGGCCAGTTCTCGGGCGTCCGATCTTCGTCTGCGCAGCCCGGCGAGGCAGTGGAGTTGAAGCGCTTGAAGTCGGGCGATCTGGTGACCCGCGTCCTTGGCCACCTGCATGAGCTGCCCTGTCTGCAAGCGCTCGAAAATCTCGAGATTCGCTTGCATGGCACGGAGAAGGAAGTCGAGATCGGCGGTTTCGGGGGTGTTGTTTGAATCGTCGGCGGCTGCGTTCGCCGACTTCGATTTGGTCATGGCGGCGACGATACGCATCGGCTGGTGCGTGGTCATCAAAACGGTACGAATGGGCCGTTCGCGCACTTTTCTAGGCGTCACCGGGGATTCGTGGCAACGTGGAGTCGTCGGGTGCTGCGGCGGCCAGGATGAACTGTGCGGAATGGACAGTCGGAGGAAAGGTCAGAGGTGCAGCTTGAAACCGGTGTGGCTGGCCACGAAACCGAGTCGTTCGTAGAACCGATGCGCTGCGGTCCGGGAGGTGTCGGAGGTGAGTTGCACCAGGGCGCATCCGCGCCGGCGGGACTCGTCGATCGCCCATTGGATGAGGTCTCCACCGAGCCCGGCGCCTCGATGGTCGCCCCGGACCCGCACCGCTTCTATCTGCCCGCGCAGGGCGCCCTGACGCGCGAGGCCGGGGATGATCGTCAGTTGCAGCGTTGCCACGGGTTCGTCGTTCGACGTTGCCACGACCAGAAGCTGTTGCGGGTCGGCGTCGATGGCTTCGAACGCGCGAAGGTAGGGCTCGAGGTCGTCGGCTGAGTCCCTGGTCGCCCCGAGTTGGTCGTCGACGAGCATGCGCACGATGGCTTCGACGTCGTCGCGGCGCGCTTTCCTCACGGTGATACCGGGCATGGTGATCAGTATTCCAGCGTGGCCGTTGTGGTTGGAGCTCTCGCCGCTGGTGGCCGATCAGTTCGTCCGGTAGTGGCGAACTCCGCCGATCTGCTGGACCGTCAGCTTGTTCTGCGACACCAGGAGGTCGAGGTGGGCGCCCGTTTCGAGGACGGCGAGCATCTGGTTGAACGCGTCCATTTCGGACAGTTTGCGGCCACGGCGGGTCCAGCCCAGCCGGCTGGCGGTCTCGAACGCGGTGCTGGCTCCGGCGTCGACCTGGGCGGCCATCTTCTCGAGGCGCTGGCGGTGGTGTTCGAGCAGTTCGTCGATGCGTTTGTGCACGCTGTCCGCCACCGGGCCGTGCGCCGGCAGCATGCGCTGGTCGGGCAGGGCGCGGACCAGGCGCAGTGAGTCGAGGTAGTCGTTGAGCGGCAACTCGGCCGGCACGGGCTGGAAGCCGATCGACGGCGTGATGTGGGGGAGTACGTGGTCGCCCGAGAACAACAGGCCTGCGGCGTCGTCGAGGAAGACGACGTGGCCGGTGGTGTGGCCAGGAGTGTGGACCACTTCGAGCTCACGGTTCGGCAGGACTTGGCGGCGGCCAGGAGTGAGCCACTCGTCCGGGTCCTCCCACAGGTCGAGGTCGGTGCGGCGGGGGACGTCGGCGAACATTCGCCCCAGAGCGGCGATGACTTCGTCGGCGCCGGAGTGGCGGAGGAGCTCGATCTGGGCGTGCATCGGGAGCTGGTCCGGGTCGGCGGTGACCTTCAGCGAAGGTTCCTCCAACTGGCCCAAGGAGATCTTGTTGCCGAATTCGCGCCGAAGGGCGACGGCCTGGGTGTAGTGGTCGCGGTGCACGTGGGTGACGAGGAACTCGCGCACATCACCGAGTTCGGCGCCGATGCCCTTGAGCGCCTCGGCCAGGAGTTGGCGTGCTTCGGTGAGGGCCCAGCCGGAGTCGACGAGGGCGAGGGTGGTGCCGTCGGTGACTGCGTAGACGTTCACTGCGCGGAGGGCGTCGTTCGGCAACGGCAACGGGATCCGGTAGACGCCGGAGGCCACTTCGTAGACCCCCGGTTCTGTCCAGTTCCGGTTGCTGTCTTCGGGCAACGGCTCCACGGCGACCTCCGTCCAGGCAGGACTTCGGCGTCCCGGCCTTTCGCCTCACATTGGGCCGTCACCGGCGTGGTGTCCACCTGGGCGGCCTGAGACAACGGTCACGTGTTCAGGAGGTCTGGCGGGTGAGGGCGGTGTCGATCGTGAGGGTTGTGGCGACGACCATGCTGGCCAGGGGTTCGGGCAGCTGGCGCGGGATTTCGACAAGGTAGGTGTCGCCGGCGATCGGCGAGGGCCCGGATGGCGAGCGGCTGACGCGGGCGACCTCGGTGTCGGCGTGGTTCTTGATGGTTACGTCCCACGCTTGCTGGCCGGAGGCGGCGACGCGGCCGACTGTGCGGCCGTCGACGACGAAGGTGAAGCGGGTCTCGCCCGGGGTGCGGGTGGGGACGATTTCGCCGATCGGGGTTTCGTCGGCGCGGGTGACGACGAAGCGCGTGCGCAGGTCCTTGGCCGGTCTCGCCACTTTCAGCACTGTGCTGTGGTTGGCGTCGCGGACCTCGAACTTGTGGGTGACGTACTGGTCGTACTTCGGCAACAGGCGCGCGGCCTTGTGTAGGAAGCCCTGGCTGACGTCGGCCACGCCGCCGACGCGAGTGCCGTCGCGGTCGAAGACGCTGAACTCCTCGGTGGTCTCGACGACCTCGGCGCGTCGGCTGACGATGAGGACAGCTTCGGTGAACAAGGTCCCGCCGAAGGTGCGGCCTGGGTAGCGGCGTTCAGGGATGCGCGGCTCGTCGTCCCACCGGCGCAGCCGGGTGGGACTCACCTCGTCGGGGTGCCGGCCCGGCGGTGGTGGCGAGGAGCTCGTCATGGCCATCCAGAGTATCGCTGTCTCCGCGTATTCGGTGCTGGCAAAGGGATATGCGGCGAATGTCCGGCTCACTCGGGTGACCCCGGCGAGGGCGGTGGGAGGCATGCGGGTGGGTTCGGCGAGAATTCGCCCGTGACTGAACGAGCTTGGCCAGACGGCGCCGCCACGGCGATCGGCTCGATGCCCGGGGCGGACCCGGCCGAGGCGGCTGCCGTCGTGTTCGGCGAGCTGCCCGACTTCCCGCACCTGCCTGAGTTGCCGGGGCGTGGGGTGGGGGCCGACATCCTCGGCCGCACCGCGGCGCTGCTCGTGGACCTGGCCGTGGAGGTAGTGCCGAGCGGGTACCGCGTCGCGGGGAGGCCCGGGCACGATCACCGGCGGGGGCGCGACCTCCTGCAGTGGGACCTCGACGCCGTGCAGGAAGCGCGTGAAAAAGCCGGCGTCGTGCCGCCGGTGTTCAAGACACAGGTGGCCGGGCCGTGGACGCTCGGTGCCGGCATCGAGCTGCCGCGCGGGCATCGGGTCCTCACCGACCGCGGTGCGTTGCGGGACTTCACGTCCTCGCTGCTGGACGGCCTCGCCCAGCACGTCGCCGAGCTGAAGGCGCGCATCGGGGCGCCGATCGTCGTGCAGATCGACGAGCCGTCGTTGCCGGCGGTGCTTGCCGGGAGCCTGTCGACGCCGTCGGGCTACGGCAACGTGGCGGCCGTCCCCGAGCCGGAAGCGCGGGAGCTCCTGTCGACCATGATCGAGGGCGTGCGGGCGATCACGGACCAGCCCGTCGTCGTGCACTGCTGCGCGCCGAAGCCGCCGCTCGCGCTGCTCAGGGCCGCCGGCGCGGACGCCATCGCGTTCGACGTCACGCTGCTCGGCAAGGCCTCGGCCGAGACGCTGGACGCGATCGGCGAAACGTGGGACGGCGGCACGTCGCTGTTCCTCGGCCTCGTCCCGGCGACGGATCCCGGTACGCGCCCGACGCTGAAGGACGTCGCCGGACCCGCGTTCAGGCTCGTGGACCGCCTCGGGTTCAACCGGTCGATCCTGGCCGAACGCGCCGTCCCGACGCCGACCTGCGGCATGGCCGGCGCGACGAACGAGTGGATGCGCCGCGCGCTCGCCCTCACCCGCGACCTCGGCAAGGCCTTCATGGAGCCGCCCGAGACGTGGTGAGCTCGCGGTAGCGTGTCGGGCAACGATCGACAACGGGGGATGTTCCATGGGCCTGTTCCGCCGCCGCGCTGCCCGCGCCGATACCGACGCCAAAGCCGCGCCGCCCGACCCGCGCACGCCGTGGCCGGCCCAGCTCGTGCCGTCCGACGTCGAGGCGGCCGCGGCGAAGTTCTGGGAAGGCTGGTTCGAGCTCCTCCCGGTGGTCAACGCGGCCTTGGGCGACCGCGAACCGCACCGCGTCGAGCACGATCTCTGCGTGCTGGTCGAGGCTCTGCACCCGCGGCTGCACTTCTCCCTGGAACGCGGCCGTCAGGCCATCTACGCCCTCGTGGTCACCGGCCAGGAGGATCCGGAACTGCGGCCGTTCACCGACGCCTGGAAGGCCGCCGCCCCGCCGGACGACGCCATCTGGGAGCACCACGACTCCGTGCCGCCGGTCCCGGACCCGACCGAGGTCACCGTGAACCTCGGCGACCACCGCATCGCGCTGGCCGACGTGCGTGTCGTCGCGCAGGTGGACGAGGACGTGGTCGACGTGGCCGTCTACCACCCCGCGCTGGCCGACCTCGAGCCGGCGGCGCGCACCACCATGACCTTCCTCCCTCTGGACGCCACGCTCGGTGAGCGCGTCGCCGCCGAACGGCTACGCCGCGTCGAGACAGCGGAAACCGAACCGGAGGGCACGATCAGCCTCCTGGAGCTCCGTGACCTGGTCCGGGGTCTGAACGGGCAAGAGGACGAAACTGTCGGCACCTCCGGCTAGGGTTACCACCCGTGAGCAGCGACCTTCCCCACGACCAGTTGGCCGCCCCCGCCGAACCGGCAGTGGCGGCCCAGGACGTCACCGACGTCCCCGCCGACGTGCGCGAACGCCACGGCGCCCTCGCCGAGGACGTCCGCGGGCACCAGTTCCGCTACTACGTGCTGGACTCGCCCATCGTCTCCGACGGGCAGTTCGACGCGCTCCTCGGCGAGCTGCAGGCGCTCGAGGACGAGTACCCGGCGCTGGTCACGCCGGACTCGCCGACGCAGAACGTCGGCGGCACGTTCTCCACCGGGTTCACCGCGTACGACCACCTCGAACGCATGCTGAGCCTGGACAACGTCTTCGACACCGACGAGTTCCTCACCTGGGTGGAGCGCGTCGAGAAGGAGATCGGTTCCACGGAGTACCTGGCCGAGCTGAAGATCGACGGCCTGGCCATCAACCTCCTCTACGAGGACGGCAAGCTCACGCGTGGCCTGACCCGCGGCGACGGCCGCACGGGCGAGGACGTCACGCTCAACATCCGCACGCTGGAGCAGGTCCCCGACGAGCTGACCGGCACCGACGAGTTCCCCGTGCCGAAGCTCATCGAGGTGCGCGGCGAGGTCTTCTTCCGCGTCGAGGACTTCCTGGAACTCAACGCGAAGATGGTCGAAGCGGGCAAGCCGCCGTACGCGAACCCGCGCAACACGGCCGCCGGGTCGTTGCGGCAGAAGGACCCGCGCATCACCAAGGAACGCCGGCTGCGGCTGATCTGCCACGGCCTGGGCAAGCGCGAGGGCTTCGAACCGGTCACGCAGTCGCACGCGTACGACGCGCTCGTGGCGTGGGGGCTGCCGGTTTCGCCGCACACGCGCGTGCTGCACACGGCGAAGGAGCTCACCGACCACATCGCGTACTGGGGCGAGCACCGGCACGACGCCGAGCACGAGATCGACGGCGTCGTGATCAAGGTCGACCAAGTCGCGCTGCAACGCCGGCTGGGCACCACTTCGCGCGCGCCGCGCTGGGCGATCGCCTACAAGTACGCGCCGGAAGAGGCGATCACGACGTTGCTCGACATCCAGGTGGGCGTCGGGCGCACGGGGCGCGTCACGCCGTTCGCCGTCACGGAGCCGGTGAAGGTCGCGGGTTCGACGGTGGCGCGCGCGACGCTGCACAACGCGGAAGAGGTCAAGCGCAAGGGCGTGCTGATCGGCGACCGCATTGTGATCCGCAAGGCGGGCGACGTCATCCCCGAGGTGATGGGACCGGTCGTCGACGCGCGCACGGGCGACGAGCGCGAGTTCGTCATGCCCACGCACTGCCCGGAATGCGGCACGGAACTCGCCTACCAGAAGGAAGGCGACAAGGACATCCGCTGCCCGAACACCCGTTTCTGCCCCGCGCAGCTGCGGGAACGGCTGTTCCACCTGGCCGGGCGTGGCGCGTTCGACATCGAGGTGCTCGGGTACGAGGCGGCCGTCGCGCTGCTCGACGCGCGCGTGGTCGCCGACGAGGGCGACGTGTTCGACCTCAGCGAGGACGCGCTGTCCGAGGTGGAACTGTTCCGCACCAAGGCGGGCGACCTCTCGGCCAACGCGCGGAAACTCCTGACGAACCTCGACGTGGCGAAGGACCGTCCCTTGTGGAAGGTGATCGTCGCGCTGTCGATCCGCCACGTCGGGCCCACAGCAGCGCAGGCGCTGGCGCGCGAGTTCGGCTCGATCGAGCGCGTCGAGGAGGCGAGTGAGGAAGAGCTCGCCGACGTCGACGGCGTCGGGCCGACCATCGCGCACGCCGTGCAGGAGTGGTTCGAAGTCGACTGGCACCGGGAGATCGTCGAAAAATGGCGACGCGCCGGCGTGCGGATGGAAGAGGAACGCGACGACTCGATCCCGCGTCACCTCGAGGGGCTGTCGATCGTGGTCACAGGCTCGCTCGACGGATTCTCCCGCGACGAGGCCAAGGAGGCCATCATGGCCCGCGGCGGCAAGGCGGCGGGGTCGGTGTCGAAGAAGACCGCGTTCGTCGTGGCGGGCGAGGCGCCGGGGTCGAAGTACGAGAAGGCCGCGCAGCTCAAGGTGCCGGTGCTCGACGAGGGCGGCTTCCGCGTGCTGCTTGAGCGGGGTCCGGACGCGGCCGCCGAGGTGGCGCTGGATACCGGCACCGCCGAGCCGGACGAAGAGCCCTCCGATGGGTGACGTCGAGATCAGGGTGTCGCGGGACGAGGAGCTCGCGGTGGTGGGGGAGCTGACGGTCGAGGCGTACCGCCTGGACGGCCTGCTCTCCGACGAGGTTGGGTACGAGAACGAGCTGCGCGACGTCGCGCACAGGGCGGAGCACGCCGAGCTGCTGGTGGCTGTCGATGGCGACGTGGTCCTCGGGACGGTCGCGGTGGTGCGACCGGGCACGTCGTACGCGGAGATCTCACGTGAGGGTGAGCTGGAGTTCCGGATGCTGGCCGTCGCCGGATCGGCGCGTGGGCGTGGGATCGGCGAGGCGCTCACGCGGGCGGTGCTGGAGCGGGCACGGGAGCTGGGGTTGGGGAAAGTCGTGTTGAGCAGTCTTGATCGGATGCGGACGGCTCATCGGCTGTATGAGCGCATCGGGTTTCGGCGATTGCCGGAGCGGGATTGGAAGCCGTTTCCGAACATCAGCTTGATCGCGTTTGAGTACGATCTGTAGGCTGTTTCGGCTGGTCAGGGTCTTTTGCCGCTGAGAGGCGACGGTTCGCGCCGGGCTGGGATCGGGTGTCCGGAGGGACGCGGGCAGGGTTCGATTGCTGGCCTGATTGTGGCGGCGGATCTCGTGTAGTCGCGGGGTGCTGAGGTGCTCGACAGCGAACCCGCGTCGGCGACGGCTGGGCGAGCGGTCCGAGCGCCGGGAGGCTGTGGTTCGCCGACTTGGAGTGTTGCCGCCCGTCGGCGACACCACGGATCGGTGTCGCCGACGGGCGGGCGTGCTCGCGCGTGGATTGGGCCAGCGCTTCTCGGCTGAGACGTCATTGCCCCTCAGCGGCGACCCCGTCGAACGGTCAGAAACGCCGCCCTGAGGGGACCGTCGCGCGCCGACGGAAGGCATCGCCGTTCTGCGGCGAATCCCAGCTCAGCGCCTGAATCCGGGACCCGTCAGCCGTCCAGAACGACGGCGACGATTCCGGCGAAGTGGGCCAGGCGGGCGACCTCCGCGGCACGGAAGTTGGGACCGCCCGGACGAGCCACGAGAAGAGCCTTGCCCGGCTTGCCCAGCGGCGTCGCCGCGAGCTCCGTGCCCAGCTCCTTCCACGTTTCCGGGATCCAGTCCTCTTCGCCGTCGAGGACGGTGGCGCGCTCCAGCGGCAGCCAGGGCAGGTCCGTGAACGGGTTCTCCGGCGCAGCGCTCGACGAAGCCAGCCGCCGCGTGCCCGATTCCCGGTGTTCCACGACGACGGCCCAACCGGCGCGGATGATTTTCGGCACACCTTCGGCAAGCAGGTCGAGCCCGGTTTTCGGCTGGGCCGCGATCTCCTCGACCAGCTCCAGCTCGCGGTGGGTGTCCAGAATCCCGGCGTACGGCCGGACGGCGTCGACCTCGACGCCTTCGATGCTCTCGGCCGCGGTGATGAGGGCGTCCGGCAGGCGGCCGGACGGGAGCTCGACCACGAGGTCGTCGATGGCGACCCCGCCGCCGCGCTCCACGACGTCGACGCTGAGGATGTCGGCGCCGACGGTGCCGAGCGCCGTCGCGACGGCGCCGAGGGTGCCGGGGGAGTCCGGAAGCTGGACCCGCAGCAGGAACGACACCACACGCCCCTCTCGCCTCAGGCGTTCCGTCTTGTCGCGGAACGCGGTAACCGGGCGCCGATTGTGACAGACCGGGTACTACTTGGGGACCGCCGTCCGGCGAACGGGACTCCCCGGGTCGCAGCAGGTCCGGCCATAACCCGGTCGAGCCGTCCGGCGCCGCCACCATAGACTTGCAGCTTCCGACCGCACCCGCACAGCACACCCCGGGAGTCACCCGCGTGCCCAACATTTCCCGAGACGAGGTCGCGCACCTCGCCAAGCTGGCCAGGCTGGCCGTCACCGATGACGAGCTGGACGTCTTCGCGGGCCAGCTCGACCAGATCCTGGACTCGGTGGCGAAGGTGAGTCAGGTCGCCGCGGCAGACGTCCCGCCGACCTCGCACTCCGTGCCGCTCACGAACGTCTTCCGCGAGGACGAGATCCGCCCCTGCCTGACGCAGCAGCAGGCATTGGCCGGCGCGCCGGCCGCCGAGGAGGGCCGGTTCCGGGTGCCGCGGATTCTGGGAGAAGAACAGTGAGTGAACTCGTCAAGCTGACCGCCGCCGAGCTGGCGGCGAAGATCCACTCGCGCGAGGTCTCCGCGGTCGAGGTCACCCAGGCGCACCTGGACCGGATCGCCGAGGTCGACGACCACGTCCACGCGTTCCTGCACGTCGACACGGAAGGCGCGCTCGGCGCGGCCAAGTCCGTCGACGAGAAGCTGGCCGCGGGGGAGCAGCCCGCGTCGTCGCTGGCGGGCGTGCCGCTGGCGCTGAAGGACGTGCTGACCACCGAGGGCATCCCCACCACGTGCGGTTCGCGCACGCTGGAGGGGTGGATCCCGCCGTACGACGCGACGGTTACGCGCAGGCTGCGCGAAGCCGGCGTCGTCATCCTCGGCAAGACGAACATGGACGAGTTCGCCATGGGCTCGTCCACTGAGAACTCCGCCTTCGGCCCCACGCACAACCCGTGGGACCACGCCCGCATCCCGGGCGGTTCGGGCGGCGGCTCGTCGGCGTCGATCGCGGCGTTCGAGGCGGCGCTGGCCATCGGCACGGACACCGGCGGCTCGATCCGCCAGCCGGGCTCCGTCACGGGCACGGTCGGCGTGAAGCCGACGTACGGCGGGGTTTCGCGCTACGGCCTCGTCGCCTTCTCGTCGTCGCTCGACCAGGCCGGCCCGTGCGCGCGGACGGTGCTCGACGCCGCGCTGCTGCACGAGGTCATCGCCGGTTACGACCCGATGGACTCGACGTCGATCGACGCACCGGTCCCGCCGGTCGTCGCCGCGGCGCGCGAGGGGGCCAGTGGCGACCTCAAGGGCGTGCGCGTCGGCGTGGTGAAGGAGTTCGCCGGCGACGGCTACCAGGCCGGTGTGCTGCGGTCGTTCCACGCCGCCGTCGAGCAGCTGCGCGCGCTGGGCGCCGAAGTGGTCGAGGTCTCGTGCCCGCACTTCGTCTACGCGCTGCCGGCCTACTACCTGATCGCGCCGAGCGAGGCGTCTTCGAACCTCGCGCGGTTCGACGCGATGCGCTACGGCCTGCGCGTGGCCGACGACGGCACGCACAGCGCCGAAGAAGTCATGTCCCTGACGCGCGAAAAGGGCTTCGGCGCCGAGGTGAAGCGCCGCATCATGCTGGGCACGTACGCGCTTTCGTCGGGCTACTACGACGCCTACTACGGCTCGGCCCAGAAGGTGCGCACGCTCATCACGCAGGACTTCACCTCCGCGTTCGAGCAGGTGGACGTGCTTGTGTCGCCGACCACGCCGACCACGGCGTTCAAGATCGGCGAACGCGTGGACGACCCGATGGCGATGTACCTCGCCGACCTCTGCACCATCCCGTCGAACCTCGCGGGCAACGCCGCCATGAGCGTCCCGAGTGGACTGTCCGACGAGGACGGCCTGCCGGTCGGCCTGCAGATCATGGCCCCGGCGCTCGCCGACGACCGGCTCTACCGCGTCGGCGCCGCCTACGAGGCCGCACGCGACGCCGCCGCCGGCGGGTCGCTCGTGCACCAGGTCCCGGAGCTGGGAGGAACGAAGTGACTGCCGTGGCCGAGTTGATGGACTACGCCGAGGTCATCGAGCGCTTCGACCCGGTGCTCGGGCTCGAGGTCCACGTCGAGCTCAACACGAAGACGAAGATGTTCTGCGGCTGCGCCAACGAGTTCGGCGGCGAGCCGAACACGAAGACGTGCCCCACGTGCCTCGGCCTGCCCGGCGCGCTGCCCGTGGTGAACGGCAAGGCCGTGGAGGGCGCGATCCGCATCGGGCTGGCGCTCAACTGCGAGATCGCCGAGTGGTGCCGCTTCGCGCGGAAGAACTACTTCTACCCGGACCAGCCGAAGAACTTCCAGACCTCGCAGTACGACGAGCCGATCGCCTTCAACGGCTACCTCGACGTCACGCTCGACGACGGCGAGGTCGTGCGCGTGGAGATCGAGCGCGCGCACATGGAGGAGGACACCGGCAAGTCGCTGCACATGGGCGGCGCGACCGGCCGGATCCACGGCGCGGACTATTCGCTGCTGGACTACAACCGCGCGGGCGTGCCGCTGATCGAGATCGTCACCAAGCCGATCGAGGGCACCGGAGAGAGGGCGCCGGAGGTGGCGCGCGCGTACGTTTCGGCGCTGCGTGACCTGCTGCGGGCGCTCGACGTGTCCGACGTCCGAATGGACCAGGGGTCCCTTCGCTGCGACGCGAACGTGTCGCTGATGGACAAGGACGCCACCGAGTTCGGCACGCGCACGGAGACGAAGAACGTCAACTCGCTGCGCAGCGTCGAGCGCGCCGTTCGGTACGAGATGACGCGCCAGGCGGCGATTCTCGCTGACGGCGGCTCGATCAAGCAGGAGACGCGGCACTTCCAGGAGGCCGACGGCACCACGTCCGGCGGGCGCACCAAGGAGACCGCGGAGGACTACCGGTACTTCCCGGAGCCCGACCTGGTGCCGATCGCGCCGGCGCGCGACTGGGTCGAGGAGCTGCGCAAGACGCTGCCGGAGATGCCGGCCGAGCGGCGCAAGCGGATTCAGACCGAGTGGAACCTGTCGGACGAAGCGTTGCGCGACCTGCTGAACGTCGGCGCCGTCGACCTCGTCGCGGCCACGGTCGAGGCCGGCGCGAAGCCGGACGAAGCCCGCGGCTGGTGGGTCAACACGCTGGCGCAGGAGGCCAACACGCGCGAGGTCGAGCTCGCCGAGCTGGCGATCACGCCGGTGCAGGTGGCCGAGGTGATCGCGCTCGTGTCCTCGGGTGAGCTGACGAACAAGCTCGCCAAGGAGGTCGTGCAGGGCGTGCTCGCCGGCGAGGGTTCGCCGCGCGAGGTGGTGGACAAGCGCGGGCTGAAGGTCGTTTCCGACGACTCCGCGCTGATCGCCGCCGTGGACGAGGCTTTGGCCGCGCAGCCGGACGTCGCGGAGAAGATCCGCGGCGGCAAGGTCGCCGCGGCGGGCGCGATCGTCGGCGCGGTCATGAAGGCCACCAAGGGCCAGGCCGACGCCAAGCGCGTGCGTGAGCTCATCATCGAGCGCGTCGGCTCCTGAGTGGCGTTCTCCGTCAAACGCGTCACGTGGCGCGAGTGGCTCGGTCAGGGGGCCGGGCTGCTCGCGCTCGTGGCGCTGTTTCTTCCCTGGACGGTCCTCACCGCCGACACGGCCACGGCCGATGTCCGTGACGCCTTCAACTCCCTGCCCCACGACGATGTCGTGCGCTCGGCCTGGCACTCGGACTTCTTTTCATGGTTCCCGCCGCTGGTGCTGGTGCTGGTCGGGCTCGCGGTGGTGTTCTTCGGGCAGGTCAGGAAGGTCCGGGTCAGCGGCCTGCCGCACCTGTGGCTCGTCGCGGACCTCGCCGCGCTGCTGCTCATGGTCATCGGCTGGACGACGCTGGACTGGGTCTTCGACAGCGACCAGCGGGCGTTCCTGGAAACCGCCGGCGTGATGATCAACCCGGGGGTCGGCCGGTACGTCGCGCTGCTCGCCGTGTTGGTGTCGATCGCCGCGTCGATCCTGGACATCCGGGCGGCGCGGGCGGAAAGCCGCGCTCCACGGTCTCGCCGCTGAGGGGCGAAACCGCCGTTGCCTCTCAACGGCGACGGTCATCTCGCCTGTGGGCGGCAACGCGTTCGCCTCTGAACGGCGATTTGCCGGCTCGCCTGGGAGCGGCAATCGGGATTGGCCACTGAGTGGCGACTGCTGCTGCTTCGCTTGTGAGCGGGAACATGATTCGCCGCTGAAAGGCGACCGTCGGCCCGTCTGGGAATGGCAACCGGGATTGGCGACTGAGTGGCGACTGCCGCTTCGCCAGGGAATGGTGGCCGGATTGGCCGCTGAATGGCGACTGCCAGCTCGTCTCGGAGCGGCGACCGCGATTCGCCCCTGAGTGGCGACCGCTGCGGTGCCGTTCGGCGGCGCCGAGGTGCGACGACCAATCGCCGCCGAACGGCGAAAAGCTTCGAGCTATCGAAAGGTGGCTGGAGTCCGAGCGTTCATCGGTCGATGGAGCGCGCTCGGGCGATCAGCTGAGGCAACGAGCCGGGCGAGGACCAGCTCGGAACCACCTGTCGCCGCTCAACGGCGACAACCACAAACCCCCAGGTCAGACCCGAAGCCGGACCTCAGTCCTTCCCCGGACCGCCCTCGGTTTGGACGATCGTGATGAGGACGACGCGGTCGTCGCTGGAGACGGGTTTGCCGCCGTCCTTGTTGGTGGTGCCGGCGACCGCCAGTTGGGGGCTGATCATGCTCATGGCTGCGAGGCGGCCGTAGGTCGTGGGGGGCTTGCCCTTGCCGTCGAGGCTGACGCTGGGTTTGCCGGTCACAGCGCCGTCCGGGTTGACCGGCAGGTTCTGCAGGCCGGCGGACGACGCGATGCTCAGGGTGCCGTCCAAGTCGGAGAAGTCGGCGCAGCCCCGGACGCCTGGCTTGTCCGGCCAGGTCCACGCGGGCGTCGACAGGGTCTGGCCCGCCTGGACGCGGTACAGCGCGTCGGGGCCGGAGGTCTGGTCGGTGACCCACACGCGTTTGCCGTCGGGGGAGATGCAGAGGCCGCCGGGGGTGTGGAGGCCCGAGGCGTACACAGCGGAGCCCGCGGTCGGGTTGCCGGCGGCCGGGCTGCCCGATGTGTCGATGCGCAGCACCTTGCCTGCCAGGGACTTCGGGTCGGCCGCTGACGCGGGGTTGCCTGCGTCGCCCGTCGCGACGAGCAGGGCGCCGCGGCCGTCGCCGACGAGGGCGCCGCGGTTGCCGGTCGCGCCCTTCGGGATGCCCGTGAGCACCGGCTTCGGCGGCTGGCCCTTCGCGAAGCGCACGACGCGGTTGTCGGTCGCGGTGGTGATATACGCGAACACCAGCTGGTCCTCGACGTAGCTCGGCGACAGCACCAGCGAGGTCAGGCCGCCGTCACCGGTGGCGACGACGTCGAGCTGCTCGAACGGCGTCGCGTCGCGGCCGGCTGTGGCGAGAACCACGCGGCCCGATTTCCGTTCACCGGCGAGAGCCGCGGGCGTCGAGCCGTCGCCCGGCAGGCCGGCGACGGCCGCGACCGTGTCCAGGCACGTGGCGATCACGGCCTTGTCGAAGTCCTTGCACCCCTGCGGCGGCGGGATCGGCGTGGGCGACTGTTGCTGACCGCCCTGGCCCACGCCGCCTTGGCCGTCGCCGGACGGGTCGTTCGGGTCCTGCACCTGCGGCGGCGACTCGGGGCTGGGCACGGGGGCGGCGCTGAACGTCTGGCCGGCCGCGGTGTCGTCGAACCGCGCGCAGCCCGACAGCAGGAGTCCGCCAGAGGCGAGGAGGGCCAGCGGCGCCGACCACCGGTACCGGGTACGCATGATGCTCCAGCCTAGGTGCCCCCACGTGAGCGCGGAGTAAGTGGCTAACGTGGCGATCATGACGCTGACTGTGCTGGTCCCCGACGACGAGGGCGTCGAGGCGCTCTCGGAGCTCCCGATGGTGCAGGCCGTGCGCTACCAGTGGGGCGACCCCGTGCCGCCGGAAGCCGCGAAGGCCGAGGTCCTCATCCCCGGCCGTCACCCGGCGGGCGACCAGCTGTGGCGCGAACTGCCGAACCTCAAGCTCGTGCAGCTGCTCTCCGCCGGCGCCGAGGACTGGGTCGGCAAGCTTCCCGACGGCGTCCTGCTCTCCACCTGCCGCGGCGCCCACGGCGGCAGTACGGCCGAATGGGTCGTCGCCGTCTTGCTGTCGATGTACCGGAAGCTGGACGTGTTCGCCGACGCCCACCGCGAACGCCACTGGGAACGCCGCTCCGCCGAAACGCTCCAGGGCCAGCACGCGCTCATCGTCGGCGCCGGAGACCTCGGGCGGCAGCTGCGGCGCCGGCTCGAACCGTTCGACGTCCGCTGCACGATGGTCGGCATGTCGGCGCGCGACGGGGTCCACGGCGTCGCCGAGCTGCCCGAGCTGTTGCCGCACCACGACATCGTGGTGCTGATGGTCCCCCTCACGTCGCGCACGCGGGGGATGGTCGACGCCGAGTTCCTCGCCGCGATGCCCGACGGTGCCGTCCTCGTCAACGCCGCGAGGGGACCGGTCGTGCGCACCGACGCGCTCCTGGCCGAGCTCACCGCCGGCCGCCTGCGTGCCGCGCTCGACGTGACGGACCCCGAGCCGCTGCCGGCCGACCACCCGCTGTGGCACGCGCCGGGTCTGCTGCTCACGCCGCACGTCGGCGGGGCCGTCGCCGGTGTGCGGCGACGCTCGTACGCCGTCGCCGCGGCCGAGATCGCGCGTTACGCGGGCGGCGAGCTGCCCGACAACATCGTGCACCGCGAATACTGACGCGAAGGGCCCCTGACCTCGGCGCGCTCGCTCGCGGCCGGGGTCGGGATCCCCTACCCTTCGCGCGTGACCAGTCAAGGGGACGACTACCAGAGCGGCCTGCTGTCCGGGGTCGGGGACACGACGAACGACAACGACGACGAGGTGCGCCAGGGCGGCCTGGGCCTCGGCCTGCTGATCCTGCGCCTGGGGCTCGCCGCGATCGTGGGGGCGCACGGCCTGCAACACCTGTTCGGTGCGTTCGGGGGACCCGGCATCACGGGGTTCGCGCACCTGCTCGAGACATTCGGCTTCCACAAGCAGACCACGCTGCTCTCGTGGGTCACCGGCATCGTCGAGGTCGGCGGCAGCGCGCTGCTGCTCGTGGGCCTCTTCACGCCGCTCGCGGCCGCGGGGATCCTGGGCGTCGCCGCCAGCGCCGTCTTCGCGAAGTTCCACGGCGGCTTCTTCGAGGGCGACGGCCGCGGCTGGGAGTTCGAACTCCTCATCGGCGTGGTGGCCCTCGCGCTGATTTTCACCGGCGCCGGCCGGATCTCGCTGGAGCGGAACACGCCGTGGCGCAAGCGGCCGTTGCCCCTGGGTGTCGTCTCGCTGCTGCTGGCAGCGGCGGCTTCGGTGGTGGTCATCGTTTTGACCCGCTGACCTGGGGTTTGCCACGGAGTGGCAAAAGCAGTGCCGCCGCCCGGCGGACGGAGTGATCCGGAGCTCTTGCCGGGCCGCTGACCAGCACGAAGACCGCCGTCGCCACTCAGCGGCAACGAACGAAAAGGGCCGTCCACCCCCTCGGCGATGGACGGCCCGTCTCATTCAACCGTCAAGCTCACTTGTTCGGGTCCCGCACCGCGCCGGTGTCTGCGGAGGTGGCCATCCGGGCGTACGCGCGCAGTGCCGCCGTGATCGGGCGCTGACGCTCCTTCGGCTGCCACGGCCGCTCCGCCGTCTCCATCTTCGACCGGCGCTCCGCCAGGATCTCGGCGTCGACCAGCAGCTCGAGGCGGCGTTCGTGGACGTCCAGCAGAATGCGGTCACCGTTCTCGACCAGGCCGATCAGGCCGCACGCCGCTGCCTCCGGCGAGATGTGGCCGACGGAGATGCCCGACGAGCCGCCCGAGAAGCGCCCGTCCGTGATCAGCGCGCACTTCTTGCCCAGGCCCGAGCCCTTAAGGAACGCGGTGGGGTGCAGCATCTCCTGCATGCCCGGCCCGCCGGCAGGACCCTCGTAACGGATCACCAGCACCTCGCCCGGCTGGATCTCCTTCTTCAGGATCGCCGACACGGCCTCCTCCTGGCTCTCGAGCACCCGCGCCGGGCCTTCGAAGTGCCACAGGTCCTCGTCGATGCCGGCGGCCTTGATCACGGCGCCGTTCTCGGCCAGGTTGCCGCGCAGGATCGCGAGGCCGCCGTCCTTCGTGTACGCGTGCTCGACGTCGTGGATGCAGCCGCCGACGGCGTCGGTGTCGAGCGACGACCAGCGGTTCTCCGTCGAGAACGCCTTGGTGGTGCGCACCCCACCCGGCGCGGCGTGGAACAGCTCCAGCGCCTTCTGCGACGGCGACTCGGCGCGGATGTCCCACTCGTTCAGCCACGAGTCGAGGTCGGGGGAGTGGACCGAGTGGACGCCGGTGTTCAGCAGGCCACCGCGGTAGAGCTCGCCCAGGATGGCGGGGATGCCGCCGGCTCGGTGGACGTCTTCCATGTGGTAGTCGGAGTTCGGCGCCACCTTCGACAGGCACGGCACGCGGCGGCCGATGTCGTCGATGTCGCTGATCGTGAAGTCGACCTCGCCTTCCTGTGCGGCGGCGAGGATGTGCAGCACGGTGTTGGTCGAGCCGCCCATGGCCATGTCCAGCGCCATCGCGTTCTCGAACGCGGCGCGGGTGGCGATCGAGCGGGGCAGCGCCGACTCGTCGTCCTCGCCGTACCAGCGCTTGCACAGGTCGATGACCGTGCGCCCGGCGCCGGAGAACAGTTCGCGGCGCGCGGCGTGCGTGGCCAGCGTGGAGCCGTTGCCCGGCAGCGACAGGCCCAGCGCTTCGGTGAGGCAGTTCATAGAGTTCGCGGTGAACATGCCGGAGCAGGAACCGCAGGTCGGGCACGCTGAGCGCTCGACGATCGACAGCCCGTCCTCGTCGACCTCGCTGCTCGCCGACGCGGCGATCGCGGTGATCAGGTCGGTGGGTGCCTGGGCGACGCCGCCGACGACCACGGCCTTGCCCGCTTCCATCGGCCCGCCGGAGACGAACACGGTGGGGATGTTGAGGCGCATGGCGGCGTTGAGCATGCCCGGCGTGATCTTGTCGCAGTTGGAGATGCAGACGAGGGCGTCGGCCTGGTGCGCGTTGACCATGTACTCCACGGAGTCCGCGATGATCTCGCGCGAGGGCAGCGAGTAGAGCATGCCCGAGTGGCCCATCGCGATGCCGTCGTCGACGGCGATCGTGTGGAACTCGCGCGCGATGCCGCCGGCTTCCTTCACGGCCTCGGCGACGATCTCCCCGAGGTCCTTGAGGTGCACGTGGCCCGGCACGAACTGCGTGTAGGAGTTGGCGATGGCGACGATTGGCTTGCCGAAGTCGCTGTCGGTCATCCCGGTCGCGCGCCAGAGGGCGCGCGCGCCCGCCGCGTTGCGGCCGTGGGTGGTGGTCCGGGAACGGAGGTGCGGCACGGCATTCTCCCAGGTCAGAAGGCTGGTCCAGGCGGAGTCACGAGACCGCTCCGCAAACTGGTCCTACCAATTCTACTCGCTGGGCTCGGCCTTGGAACCGCCGGTCTCGGCGGACGTGGCCTCGGGGGTCTGCTCCGGGGCCTTCTCGGCCGGCTTCGCAGCTGCTTTTTCAGCGGCCGGCTTCAGCTCTTCGTCACTCAGCACACCCGAGGGGTCCTTGATCTTCCCCTCGCTCACGAGCGCGAGCACCGGAAGATGGCGCGTTCTCACCGTGGGCAACGTGACCTGCGTGTCGTCGCCCAGCACGGCACGCACACGCGCCCTGCCGGTGATCGCGAGTCCCTTCAGCGACGACCACGGGAGGTCGCGCTTGCCGAACACCGTCCGCACGGCCAGGCCCTGGCGCGTCGCGACGGTGCGCGTGCGCACGACGAAGACGAACAGCGCGATCGGGAAGATGTACAGCCATTGCAGCCCGTTGATCTCCCCGAGTGCGATCGGTGTCACACACACGGTCAGGAGCGCGATCGCCATGTACGCCGTGCTGGGGATCTTGAACACGGCCTTCCGGCCTTCGTCCGCGCGCTGGTCCTGCTCTTTTTCGGCCACCAATGAATGGTGCACCGCGTCTCCGGCGTGCTTGCGCCCGGGTCGAGGGGTCGCCCGAAGAGCAGTACTGGCGGTCCAGCATGCGGAACCGCCGTCTCGCAGAGTTGACACTCGCGCGGACGCCGGTCTAACGTCAGCGCCGTGACAACGCAGACCGGCCTCGTACTTCCTCAGCGCGTCGACGCTTAGGAAGAGTCCGCTGCGTCGACGCGCGACCCTCGTGCGACCTTACGGTCGGCGGGGGTTTTTTGTTGCGTAGAACCGGTTTCCGACCGGCTGTACGGCTCCAGACAACCCGAACGAGTGACACCGAGAACCCACGAGGCAGAACCGATGACCAGTGCCACGTCGCGCAGCGACGCGAAGCCCGGGCCGACCGCGCCCGGTGTCCCCGGAGCACGTCCGAAGCCGGCGCCGCCGGCGGGAACCCCGGTAAGGGTCACGGGCGCGCAGTCGCTCGTCCGCTCGCTCGAGGCCGTTGGCGCCGAAGTCGTCTTCGGCATTCCCGGTGGCACCATCCTCCCGGCGTACGACCCGCTGCTCGACTCCACGAAGCTCCGCCACATCCTCGTCCGGCACGAGCAGGGCGCCGGGCACGCCGCCACCGGCTACGCCCAGGCGACCGGCAAGGTCGGCGTCTGCATGGCGACGTCGGGCCCGGGCGCCACGAACCTGGTCACCCCGCTGGCCGACGCCAACATGGACTCCGTGCCCGTCGTCGCCATCACGGGGCAGCAGTCGCGCGCGCTGATCGGCACCGACGCGTTCCAGGAAGCCGACATCTGCGGCATCACCATGCCGGTCACCAAGCACAACTTCCTCGTCACCGACCCGGCCGAGATCCCGCGGACCATCGCCGAGGCATTCCACTTGGCGCTCACGGGCCGACCCGGCCCGGTGCTGGTGGACATCCCCAAGGACGTGCTGCAGGAGATGACCTCGTTCTCCTGGCCGCCCGAGATGCGGCTGCCGGGTTACCGCCCGACGCTGCGCCCGCACGGCAAGCAGGTGCGCGAAGCCGCGAAGCTCATCGCGAACGCGCGCCGGCCCGTTCTCTACGTCGGCGGCGGCGTGATCAAGGCCGAGGCCTCGCAGCAGCTGCTGGAGCTGGCCGAGCTGACCGGCATCCCGGTCGCCACCACGCTGATGGCGCGCGGCGCGTTCCCCGACTCGCACCGCCAGCACGTCGGCATGCCCGGCATGCACGGCACCGTCGCCGCGGTCGCGTCGATGCAGCGGTCCGACCTGCTGATCGCGCTCGGCGCCCGCTTCGACGACCGCGTCACCGGCGCGACGTCGTCGTTCGCGCCCGACGCGAAGGTGATCCACGCCGACATCGACCCGGCCGAGATCTCCAAGAACCGCAAGGCCGACGTGCCGATCGTCGGTGACTGCAACGAGATCATCGGCGAGCTGATCGCCGCCGTGAAGGCCGAGTTCGAGCACGGGCACCAGCCGGACCTCACCGACTGGTGGACGCAGGTCGACTCCTGGCGCGACACCTACCCGGCCGGCTACGAGTGGCCCGACGACGGTTCGCTGTCGCCGCAGTACGTCATCGAGCGCATCGGTGAGCTCGCCGGTCCCGACGCGGTCTTCACCGCCGGCGTCGGCCAGCACCAGATGTGGGCCGCGCAGTTCGTGAAGTACGAGAAGCCGCGTACATGGATCAACTCCGGCGGCCTCGGCACCATGGGCTTCGCCGTCCCGGCGGCCATGGGTGCGCAGTTCGGCCTGCCCGACACGCAGGTGTGGGCGATCGACGGCGACGGCTGCTTCCAGATGACCAACCAGGAGCTAGCCACGTGCGCCATCGAGGGCGCGCCGATCAAGGTCGCCGTGATCAACAACGGCAACCTCGGCATGATCCGGCAGTGGCAGAACCTCTTCTACTCGGAGCGGTACTCCAACAGCGATCTCGGTACCCACAAGCACCGCATCCCCGACTTCACGCTGCTGGCCGAGGCCCTCGGCTGCGCCGGGCTGCGCTGTGAGACCAAGGAGGACGTCGACGCGACGATCCGACGCGCGATGGAGATCAACGACCGTCCTGTCGTGATCGATTTCGTCGTGGGGAAGGATGCCCAGGTGTGGCCGATGGTGGCCGCGGGCACCGGCAACGACGAGATCATGGCCGTCCGCGGCATCCGGCCGCTGTTCGACGACGACGAGGTTTCGCAGGAAGCCGCCGAGACCCTCGAAGCCGCCGAAGCTGCCGCGGAAGGAGAAAACCGATGACCGTCCACACGTTGAGCGTGCTGGTCGAGAACAAGCCCGGCGTGCTAGCCCGGGTGTCCGGCCTGTTCTCCCGCCGCGGTTTCAACATCGAGTCTCTTGCCGTGGGCCCTACGGAAAACCCCGAGGTGTCCCGCATGACGATCGTGGTCGCCGTTGAAGAGCTACCGCTCGAACAGGTGACCAAACAGCTCAACAAGCTGGTCAACGTGATCAAGATCGTGGAGCTGGAACAGTCCAGCGCGGTGCAGCGTGAACTGCTGCTCGTGAAGGTCCGGGCCGACGCGACCGTGCGCAGCCAGGTCCTCGAGACCGTCCAGCTCTTCCGTGCCAAGGTGGTGGACGTGTCCCCGGAGGCGCTCACCGTCGAGGCGACCGGGACATCGGACAAGATCGGCGCACTTTTGCGCATGCTCGAGCCGTACGGCATCCGTGAGCTCGTGCAGTCCGGCATGGTCGCGGTGGGTCGCGGGGCCCGCTCGATCACCGCCACCTCGCCCCGCTGATTCTTGAGAAGTCGATTCTTCAGCAGTAACCCGAAAGGAAGCAGTACCCCCATGGCAGTGGAAATCTTCTACGACGACGACGCGGACCTTTCGATCATCCAGGGTCGCAAGGTCGCCGTGATCGGCTACGGCAGCCAGGGCCACGCCCACTCTCTGAGCCTGCGTGACTCCGGTGTCGACGTCCGCATCGGCCTGCCGGAGGGGTCGAAGTCGCGGGCGAAGGCCGAGGAGCAGGGCCTGCGCGTGCTGAACGTCGCCGAGGCCGCGGCCGAGGCCGATCTGATCATGATCCTCGCGCCGGACACGAAGCAGCGCTTCATCTACTCCGAGGACATCGCGCCGAACCTGAAGGACGGCGACGCGATCTTCTTCGGCCACGGCTTCAACATTCGCTACGACCTGATCAAGCCGCCGGGCAACGTCGACGTCGCCATGGTCGCCCCGAAGGGCCCGGGTCACCTCGTGCGCCGCCAGTTCGTGGACGGCAAGGGCGTGCCCTGCCTGATCGCGGTGGAGCAGGACGCGACCGGTGGCGCCCAGGCGCTGGCCCTGTCGTACGCGGCCGCCATCGGCGGTGCGCGCGCGGGCGTCATCAAGACGACGTTCACCGAGGAGACCGAGACCGACCTCTTCGGCGAGCAGGCCGTGCTCTGCGGTGGCGCGTCGGCGCTGGTGCAGACGGGCTTCGAGGTGCTGACCGAGGCCGGTTACGCCCCGGAGATCGCCTACTTCGAGGTGCTGCACGAGCTCAAGCTGATCGTCGACCTCATGTACGAGGGTGGCATCGCGCGTCAGCGTTACTCGATCTCCGACACGGCCGAGTACGGCGACCTCACCCGCGGCCCGCGCGTGATCTCGCCGGCGGTGAAGCAGGAGATGCAGAAGATCCTGGGCGAGATCCAGGACGGCACCTTCGCGCGCGAGTGGGTCGCCGAGGACGAGGCCGGGCGCCCGAACTTCATCAAGCTCGAGGAGCAGGGCAACCAGCACCCGATCGAGGAGACCGGCAAGAAGCTGCGTGCCCTCATGTCGTGGGTGGACCGGCCGATCACCGAGACCGCCTGATCGTCTTGTGATGGCTTGATCGTTCGAAAGGCCCCCTCACCCGCAGGTGAGGGGGCCTTTTCGGTGGTTTCGCCGTTCAGCGGCGAGACCTGTCGCGGTGGGTCGATACGCTGGTGCCATGAGTGATCAGCCCGTCGACGACAAGGCGCACATCCGGCACGAGCTGGACCTCACCGACGCCCCTTGGATCAGGGCCGAGCCCGAAGGCGTCACGCTCGAGGACTGCGTGGAGTACGCCTTCGTGCCGCACACCGACGGCGTCACGTACGTCGCGATGCGCCAGTCGTCGAAACCGGACGGCGTGGTGCTCGTGTTCACGCCGTCGGAGTGGGACGCGTTCGTGAAGGGCGTCCGTGACGGCGAGTTCGACCTGCCTGAGGACCTCGAGGCCTAGGCGATTACGCGGTCGACCAGCTCCTGGAGCCGGCCGGTCGCGGCCGCGAGCGCCGGGTGGTCGCCGTAGTCGCGCGACTCGACGATCTCCCCGTCGCGCACGCGCAGCGCGAAGATGTTGTTGACGCGGAACGGCGTTGCGCCGAGTTGCCCCTCGTAGGCGAATTCGCCGATCAGCACCTCGGGGTCGGTGCTCTGGTAGGTGACGAGGTCGGTGGCCTGCATGCGGATGCCGATTTCCCCGGCCAGCGCGAAGTGCGTGCGCAGGTCTTCGCGGGACTTCAGCATGGGCGCGCCCGGCAGGAACGGGTGGCGGACGTCGGTTTGCTCGGCATAGAGGTCGGGCAGCTCGGACCAGCGCTGGTCGGAAACGCCGTAACAGAGCCGTTGGAACACACCCAGCGGGCTCTTGCGGTCGGCGAGCCGCGCCGGCCGCGGCTGGACCGGGCCGGGTTCGTGGGGCGGGACTTGGGCGTACGCCTCGGCGAGCCCGGCCGCCGCTCCCTGGACCGCCGCCATCCGCAGGTAGTCGTGGTAGTCGCGGCTGTGGACGATCAGCCCGTCGCGCACCCTCAGCATCTGGATGTTCTCGGTTTCGGTCTTTTCGCCGCTGAGCGACGATTCCGCCGTGTACCGGAACTCGGCGACGATCACCTCGGGGTCCGTCATCTCGTGGACGACGACGTCGCTGGTCGACAGCCGGAGCGTCGCCCCCAGTCCGCCCACAAACCGCTCGTGCACCGCTTTTCGACCCTCGATTCGGCCGGGGACGGGGATCGCGGTGGGGTGCTCGACGACGGTGTTCTCCGCGTAGAGCTGGGAAAGCTCGTTGAACCGGCCCGCGGTGATGCCCTCGGAAAGCCGCTCGAAGACCTCTCGGGGTGTGGTCATGGTTGTCCTCCCAGTGGATGAAACGGAGTCCGTAGTCCGCCTCTTCGGGTCGACGATACGGACTACGGACTCCGCTTGTCTACCGGGCTTTCGCCAGCAGGGCGCGCGCGGCGGGGCTGTCGCACGCGTCGGCCCAGCCTTCGGGTGTGGAGTTCCAGAGGCCGTCGCGCGCGTCGAGGTCGGCGCCGGCCCGGACGAGGACCTCGATGACGTCGAGCCGGTTGTTCTGCGCGGCGAGGTGCAGAGCGGTGATCCCGACGCCGTGCTTCGGGCCGCCGAAAGTCCCAACGCGGTTCACGTCGGCGCCCAGCTCCAGCAAGGTCCGCACGGCGGCGATTTTGCCCTGCGCGGCGGCCCAGGTGAGCGCGGTGCCGCGGTAGACGTCGGCGTCGAGGTCCGCGCCGCGCTCGGCGAGGGTGCGCAGGGTGTCGGTGCGATCGTTGCGCGCTGCCCAGCTGAGGGCTTCGTCGCGGATCTCCCGGGGATCGTCGCTGGGGCGCCACAACGGGAAACCACTGTGGGGCCGGTAGAACTCGCGGTGCGCACCCGCCGCCGGCGTGAGTGTCCCGTTCGGACGGACGAGCTCGTCCAGCAGCTCGGCGTCCCCGATGCTCGCTGCGACGCGAAGATTGCGAGGGGACCGGTCGCGCGTTGCCAGTTTTTCGGCCACAGTCCGGTTTCCCCAGAACAACGCGACGACGAGAGGCGTCCCGCCGTCGCCGCGCGCCGACACATCGAGTGGTGCGCCGGCGTCGAGGAGCAGATCGGCGAGCAGGGGCAGATCGCTGTACGCGGCCTGGTGCAACGGGGTCCAGCCGTGGGCGTTGCCCCGCGCGGGATCGGCGCCGCGTTCGAGCAGGACGCGCGTGAGCCGCTCGTCGCAGGTGGCGCCGGCCATGCCGAGGAGGTCGTTGCCGTTGGTGCCGCGCACGTGGACGAGTTCGGGGAACTCGTCGACCACCGCCGCCAGCCCGTCGACGTCCCTCGCCTCCAGGAGGCGAAACGCCCGCGCGAACGGCTCGCCACTGTCCGACAACGCCGCGACGTGCTGGCGCAGCCCGCGCCACGACCCGAACCCGTGTTCCTTGGCGACGACCGTCCGCGCGCCCTCGCGCGTCAACGGCTGGTCGTGGCGCTCGAACGCCTCGCGCGCCCCGGCCGTCCCGTCCTCGGCGGACGCGAGCAGTCCGAGGGCGCGCTCGCCGTAGTACTCGGTGTCGGCGTGGTAGGCGTGCTGCAGATTCGGCCCACCCTCGGCGACGCGCCGGACGTACGCCTGCAACTTCGGCCAACTTGGAAACCCGTGCCCGCGCGCGACGCGGAACTGCGCCTCGGACAACTTGATCGACTCCGCGCGTGCCAGCTCTTTCGCGCGCTTGCGCAGCTGGGCGAGATCGGGTTTTGCGGGCAACGCGGCCATGGGGGAGTCCTTCCTTCCCTCGGTTCGCCCGTGGTCCGCCGGCACCGGGCAGGGAAGAAGGCGCACGCACCGCACTTCACTTCGGGGGTGGGCTCAGCCCTTTCCGCGGACGGGACGCAGCCCTCACCGCGCCTCGCCACTGTACCGCCCGCCTGTCCCGGTTTCGCCCCTCAACGGCAACGCCGGTGGTCGCCGGGTGTGGCCGTAGTGGGCTCTGGGGCGGGGAAGGGATGAAGGTCCCCTTCATGCATTGCCGGGTCACTGTGGGTGCCGAACCGCGGGTGAAGGTCCCCTTCATCCGCGGACGGGTCGAGGTCGCGCCGCAAAGGGGTGAAGGGCCCCTCCACGCGCAGGCGAATGGCGATGGGTGACGGCGAAGGGGCGGAGGGACCCTTCACCCATTGCGGGCGGCTTCGCGGCCGTTGCAGCGGTGAAGGGGCCCTTCATTCGGCGCTGGACCGCGGTGGATGTTCGGGACAGCGTGAAGGTCCCCTTCATCCGGCCGAGAACGTGTCAAAGTCCCCTCCACGCACCCGTGCACCGGATCGCGCTGCGCACGAAGGGATGAAGGTCCCCTTCACCCCTAGCCCGCGCCCACGCCATAGACCCCCGAACGAATGAACATTCCCATCGTTCACCCGAGCACCACGACGTAATAAATCCCTTTCACCCCAATCGCCCCAACCTCACCACGCCACCTCATCCCACCAGGTGGAACACACAAAACACCCCACCCGCCGCACCCCGACTGTCGACACCCCGGCACCGTTTTCCTTGCCGCAAACCCAATCCCCGCCCAAGCGACCCACCCCGACCGCCGACCACCCTGACCGGCCCCGCGACCGAGTTTTCGCCGGATTACGAGCGAGTTAACAACGCGGGCAGCACCGGGGCCCCCGACCGGGCTAAACTCCCGCCCATCCGGGCACAACGGCGTGCGCCGTAGGAGAGCGTCCTCGATTTCGTGACCAGATAGTGGGAGCCGCATCGTGACCAAGCCCAGCAAACCCGTCGTCCTCATCGCGGAGAAGCTCGCGCCTTCCGTGCTGAGTGTGTTCGGTGACGAGGTAGAGGTACGGCATGTGGACGGCACGGACCGTCCCGCGCTGCTCGAGGCGGTGAAGAGCGCCGACGCGCTCCTGGTGCGATCCGCCACGAAGGTCGACGCCGAGGTGCTCGGCGCGACCACGCAGCTCAAGGTCGTGGCCCGCGCCGGTGTCGGGCTGGACAACGTCGAGGTGCCCGCCGCCACCGAGCGTGGCGTGCTGGTGGTCAACGCCCCGACGTCGAACATCGTGTCTGCCGCCGAGCACGCCGTGGCGCTGCTGCTTTCTGTCGCCCGTCGCGTGCCGGCCGCCGACCAGAGCCTGCGCGGTGGCGAGTGGAAGCGCAGCTCGTTCTCGGGCGTCGAGCTCAACGGCAAGACCATCGGTGTCGTCGGCCTCGGCAAGATCGGCCAGCTGTTCAGCCAGCGCCTCGCCGCGTTCGGCACGAAGCTGATCGCGTACGACCCCTACGTCTCGGCCGCCCGCGCCGCGCAGCTCGGCATCGAGCTCGTGCCGCTCGACGAGCTGCTCGAGCGCGCTGACGCGATCTCCATCCACCTGCCGAAGACGCCGGAGACCAAGGGCCTCATCGACGCCGAGGCGCTCAAGAAGACCAAGCCGGGCGTGATCATCGTCAACGCCGCGCGCGGTGGCCTGATCGTCGAGGAGGCGCTGGCCGACTCGATCCGCAGCGGCCACGTCGGCGGCGCGGGCATCGACGTGTTCGTCACCGAGCCCACCACCGCCAGCCCGCTGTTCGAGCTGCCCAACGTGGTCGTCACCCCGCACCTGGGCGCGTCCACCTCGGAGGCGCAGGACCGCGCGGGCACCGACGTCGCCCGTTCCGTGCTGCTGGCGCTGCGCGGCGATTTCGTGCCGGACGCGGTGAACGTCTCGGGCGGCGGCGCCGTCGGCGAGCACGTGCGGCCGTACCTGTCGCTCACGCAGAAGCTGGGCACGGTGCTCACGGCGCTGAGCCCGAAGGCGCCGACGTCGGTGACTGTCGAGGTCAAGGGCGAGCTGTCCAGCGAGGACACGTCGGTGCTGCAGCTCGCGGCGCTGCGCGGGGTGTTCGCCGCTGTCGTCGACGACCAGGTCACCTTCGTCAACGCGCCGCGGCTCGCCGAGGAGCTGGGCGTGCAGGTGGATCTTGTCACCGAGACCGAGAGCCCGAAGTTCCGCAGCCTCGTCACGGTGCGTGCGGTCCACGCGGACGGCGCCGTGCTGACGGTGTCCGGTTCGGTGACCGGCAAGGACGAGGTCGAGAAGATCGTCGAGGTCAACGGTCGTCACTTCGACCTGCGCGCCGAGGGCAACGTGCTGCTGCTGGACTACCCGGACCGCCCGGGCGTGATGGGCCGCGTCGGCACGCTGCTCGGCGAGGCCGGCATCAACATCGAGGCCGCGCAGATCAGCCAGACCACCGACGGCTCCGACGCCGTGATGCTGCTGCGCGTCGACCGCCACGTGGACAGCAACGTCCTCGAGCCGATCGGCGCCACCGTGGGTGCGCACACGATCCGCGCGGTGGACTTCAACTAGCTCCGCCCGTTTTTCGAAAGCCCCTTTCCCCGTCCGAGTGGCGGGGGAAGGGGCTTTCTTTGTGGAGTCCACCCAGACGGGCAACATTCGTATAACGGAGCATTTTCGCCACGAAAGTAGGTGTATCGGGCAGCTAGGTTCTGTGCCGCGAGGCAGAACCACGCGCCGTGAGAGCACGGTGCGGCGCCGGTGCTCACCTGTCGGGGGTGGTGATCGGGGAGCGCCAGGCAGGTTCGCGATCCAGGCCTCGAGTAAAGGGGTTGGGTACTCATGAGCAGATCCCGGTTGCCCGGGTGGGCTGCGCGTTCGACGGCTGCCGTGTCCGCGGTGGTCCTGGCCGCAGCCGTCTCCGCCGCGTCTGGCGCGTCGGCGCAGGGTGCGCCGCTCGCCGACCCGGTCGCGCCGGCCAAGGTCGCCGCCGCGGGGTTGCAGGGCAAGATCTCGCCGCGGCTCGACGCCGCGCGGGGCAAGATCACCGCGTTCGTGGAGCTGGCGAAGAAGCCGGCCGTCGACGCGTTCAACGCCGAGCAGGGCAAGGGCGCCGGCAAGGAGAAGGCCAAGCAGGCTGCGCGCGCCGCGAAGGCGGACGTCGCCGCCGCGGTGAACTCCGTCGTCGGGCAGCTCAAGAAGGCCGACGCGGGCACGCAGCTGGTCACGCAGACGTCGAACGCCGTCGCGGGCGCCGTAGTGACCGCAGACGCGGCAAAGATCCGTGAGCTCGCGAAGCGTCCCGACGTCGTTTCGGTGCGCACGGTCGTGCCGAAGACCAAGAACAACGCCAGCGCCGAGCAGCTCACCAACACGCTCGCCAGCTGGCAGCAGACCGGCAAGTTCGGTGACGGCATCCGCGTCGGCGTGATCGACGACGGCATCGACTACACCCACGCCGACTTCGGTGGCCCCGGCACGCCGGCGGCCTACCAGGCAGTGGACCGGACCAAGCCGTCGCCGCTGTTCCCGAGCGCCAAGGTCGTGGGCGGTACGGACTTCGTCGGCGACGACTACGACGCCGAGGGCAAGACCGGCTCGCCCACGCCGAAGCCGGACTCCAACCCCATCGCGTGCGGCGAGCACGGCACGCACGTGGCCGGCACCATTGCGGGCTTCGGTGTGAACGCCGACGGCACCACGTTCACCGGCAACTACAAGAAGCTGAACAAGAAGCAGCTCGACGCCATGCGCATCGGCCCGGGCACCGCGCCCAAGGCGTTGCTCTACGCGCTCAAGGTGTTCGGCTGCACCGGTTCGACGAACGTCACGTCGCAGGCGCTCGACTGGGCGCTCGACCCCGACGGCGACGGTGACTTCACCGACCACCTCGACATCGTCAACCTGTCGCTGGGCAGCGACTTCGGCGCGCCGGACGACCCCGACTCGCTGTTCGTGCGCAAGCTCGCCCAGAACGGCGTCCTGCCGGTCCTCGCGGCGGGCAACGGCGGCGACCTCAACGACGTCGCGGGCTCGCCGGGCAACACGCCCGAGGCGCTCACCGTCGCCAGCAGCCGCGACGCCGGCGAGCTGAAGGACGCCCTCGAGGTCACGGCTCCGATCAAGGGACAGCAGCCGGGCCAGTACAGCCAGGACTACACGGGCTACGACACGCTCGACCTCACCGCGCCCGTCGTGCCGATCTCAGCCGCCAACAACGCGGGCTGCAATGCCTTCTCCGCTGAGGACAAGGCCAAGGTCGCGGGCAAGATCGCGTGGCTGGAGTGGGACGACAACGACTCCACCCGCGCCTGTGGTTCCGCGGCGCGCGCCAACAACGCGCAGGCCGCCGGAGCCAAGGGCGTGCTGCTGTCGTCCACTTTGGAGCACCCCGCTGCCGGGATCGCGGGCAACGCCGGTGTGCCGATGTTCCAGCTCACCGGCAAGGCCACCACGGCCGTGCGCCCTGGCCTGACCGCCGGCACGCTGACGGTGCACTTCTTCGGCGCCGGGCGGGCGAGCCTGCAGACCACGGACAAGACGATCGTGGACACCCCGAGCTCGTTCACCTCGCGTGGTGGCCGTGGCCCGTCGGTGAAGCCGGACGTCACGGCGCCCGGTGACACGATCACGTCGGCGTTCCGCGGAAGCGGCAACGGCCGGCTCTCCATCTCGGGCACGTCGATGGCCACCCCGCACACCGCAGGCATCACCGCGCTGGTCCGCCAGACGCACCCCGACTGGAACGTCGAGGAGGTCAAGGCCGACGTCGTGGGCTCGGCCGTGCACGAACTCACCGACGGCGCCGGCCACACCTACGCGCCGCAGCGCGTGGGCACCGGCCGCATCGACGCCAAGGCCGCGCTGGACAACCAGGTGCTCGCCTACGTGCAGGACGACCCGGGTGCCGTGAGCGTCACGTTCGGCACCGTCGAGGCGGCGGGACCGGTCACGCTCTCGAAGACGATCAAGGTCGTCAACAAGGGCACCGCACCGGTCGAGTACTCGGTGGCGTACGAGGCCGTGGACTCACTGCCCGGCGTGCAGTACACAGTGGACAAAAGCTCGGTGAAGCTGAACCCGCGCGGGGTCGCGACGGTGAAGGTGACGTTGAAGATCACCGACCCGAAGGCGCTGCGCAAGGTCATGGACCCGACCATGGAGGCCGCGCAGGCCGGGCTCGCCCGCCAGTTCGTGGCCGACGCTTCGGGCCGCGTCGCGTTCACCCCGAAGAACGGCGCCACGGTGCCGCTGCGGGTGGCCGTGTACTCGGCGCCGAAACCGGTCTCGGCCATCACGACGCCGGCCGGCGTGCGCTTCGGCGGGAGCCAGAACCAGGCCGTGTTGAACCTGGGCGGCAAGGGCATCGACCAGGGCACCGGCGCGCAGCGCTACCGCTCGCTGGTCAGCGTGCTGGAGCTGCAGGCCGAATCGGCGCAGCTGCCGGAGTGCGGCGCGGGCGTCTCGTCCGACTGCACGCTCAACGGCACCGCGAAGGGCGGCGACCTGCGCTACATCGGTGCGGCGTCGACGGCCCCGCTCGCCAAGGCGCAGGGCGAACCGGAGAACGCCATGCTCGCGTTCGGCCTCACGACCTGGGGCGACTTCGCGAACCTGGGCAGCAACACGATCCCGTTCGTCGACTTCGACACGACCGGCGACGGCCAGCCGGACTTCGAGACCTTCGTGACGAAGGCGACGGGCACCGACGTGCTCCTGGCCGCCACGGTGTCGTTGACGCAGGCGGGCAACCCGACGGTGGACGTGCAGGCCGTCAACGGTCAGCTCGGCGACGTGGACACCAACGTGTTCGACACCAACGTGATCGTGCTGCCGGTCAGCATCGCCGCGCTGGGCATCGACCCGAACGAGGCGTCGCACCGGATCAGCTACACGGTCGGCACGGCGGGGTACTACGTCGCGCCGGGCAGCACCGACGGGCTGATCGACTTCGTCGGCACGTCGCTCTCGTTCGACGCGCTGGCGCCGGCGTTCTCGGTGCAGGGCGGCGGTGACGCGGCCCTCGGCTACGTCGCCAAGCCCGGCACCCAGCTGGTGGTCAACCGTAACGCGGCGGCCATCGCCGGTGACAAGCCGAAGGGCCTGCTGGCGATCGAGCACCACAACGCGGCCGGCTCGCGCGCGGGTGTCGTGCGGATCGAGTCGACGGTGACACGGCCGTGAGGTAAGGCCCCGTCACCCGGCCAGGCAGGGTGACGGGGTCCTCCGATCGGGGAAGGCTTGTCTCGCTGGTCAGGTTCCCCGAATAGCGGCGATAGGGGGCTTTCCGGGTCGTTGGGACCCGGGAGGCCCCTTTGCCTTTCACCCGTTCAGGTGTCTCACCCTGCGGGAGGATGCGGCATAAGGGTGGTGCGGCTACGGCGTCTTGTCTACGGCCGGTAACCTTCCGCTGCTGGCGTTTTCTTGCGGATGGGCCATCGGTGCGTTCGGTGGCCTGGTCTACGGAGGTGTGTGGATGCGGCTCGCGGTGATCCCAGGTGACGGGATCGGGCCCGAGGTGGTCTCCGAGGCGCTCAAGGTGCTCGGTGAAGTAGCACCGACGGCGGAGATCACGAACTACGACCTCGGTGCCGCGAGGTGGCACACGACCGGGGAGTTGCTCCCCGAGTCGGTGCTCGGCGAGCTGCGTCAGCACGACGCGATCCTGCTCGGCGCGGTCGGCGACCCGACGGTGCCCAGCGGCATCCTCGAGCGAGGGCTGCTGCTGCGCCTGCGCTTCGAGCTCGACCACCACGTGAACCTGCGCCCGGCGCGCCTGTACCCGGGCGTGCGCGGCCCGCTGGCCGACGCCGGCGAGGTCGACATGGTTGTGGTGCGCGAAGGCACCGAAGGCCCGTACACCAATAACGGTGGCTTGCTGCGCAAGGACACCGAGCACGAGGTCGCCACGGAGGTCAGCGTCAACACGGCGTTCGGCGTCCGACGCGTCGTCGTCGACGCGTTCAACCGCGCCGAAGAGCGGCCGCGCAAGCACCTCACGCTCGTGCACAAGACCAACGTGCTCGAGTACGCCGGGTCGCTGTGGTCGCGGATCGTCGAGGAGGTCTCGCTGGAGCACCCCGACGTCACAGTCGCGTACTCCCACGTCGACGCCGCCACGATCCACCTGGTCACGGACCCGTCGCGCTTCGACGTGATCGTCACCGACAACCTGTTCGGCGACATCATCACCGACCTGGCGGCCGCCGTCACCGGTGGCATCGGCCTCGCTGCCAGCGGCAACCTCGACATCACGCGCCGCAACCCGAGCATGTTCGAGCCGGTCCACGGCAGCGCCCCCGACATCGCCGGCCAGGGTCTCGCCGACCCGACGGCCGCGGTGCTCTCGGTGTCGCTCCTGCTCGACCACCTGGGCCACAGGGAGGCCGCGCGCCGCATCGAGGCGTCCGTGGCCTTCGACCTGGCGACGCGCGACCAGGCGTCGCCCGGCACCACCCAGGCGATCGGCGACCGGCTGGCCGCGCTCGTCTCGTCGAACGTGCGCAACGTCAGCTGACGTTCTTGTAGGAACCCCGCCGCGGAAGCCGGTCGAAATCCGGCGCTGACCCGCAACGGTAGGCCCGCGGTCTGTGTTCTTCGCAGACCGCGGGCGAGCCCGACACGGGCGGTGGTTTTCGCACCACCGTCGTCCCTCCCGTCGCGGTCTACGGGAGACGACACCCCTGCTCTCTTTGGCGTGGCTGCCGTCTTTGTTGTGTGGACCCTTGAGCAGATCGTGGCCTGCCGGTGCCACCTCCGAAGTTCCCGTCGTCTGACGGTCCGGACTCCTCGCCGTCTTTCCCAGCGGCTTCCGACGGGTCGCCTCCGGTGTCGCCGGCCAACGGCGAATCCTCGCGCAGCGACTCTGGCCTTGCCGACTCTGCCACGGCCCGCCCGTCACCGGCGTTGCCGTTCAGCGGCGAATCCAAGCCGGCGACACATCCGCTGACTCCTCCGCGCCGGCCGGACCCGGTTCGCGCGGCTCTGATCTGCCCATCGGAGGCCCCGACCCGTCGCTCAGGTTGTCGCCGAAAAGCGGCGAACCCTCCCGCGACGACCCTGCCGACGCCAACCCGGGTCTGACGGGAACGCCACCGCTGTCGTCGATCAGCGGCGAATCCGAGCATGTCGGCCGAGCCTCCGACGATTCGCCGTCGGCCGGATCCGACATCGTCGGTTCGCCCCGGCCATCCTACGTTCCGGACCGCCGGCTCCGGCCGTTGCCGGCTGGTGGCGAATCCTCGCGCGGTGACGCCGGCCCAATCGGCTCGCCTCCGACGGGGTCATCCCGGGCGTCGCCGTTCAGCGGCGAGTCCGAGCGTGGCGACGAAGCCGCAACTAGTTCGCCGCCAGCGGAGCTCGACACCACCACTCTGCGCTTGGTCTACCACGTGCTCAAGCCTTCAAAAGGCGCCGTTCTGCTCGACAACCGGCCCCTCGAGGATTTCAGCCGCGTGACCAGGCGCGGGCGATCGCGGCTGTCACTCAGGAGTCGCACACGGAGTTCGACTTCACGGTCGCCGAGGTCGTCGCCATGGGCCGCCTGCCGCACCACGGCCTGCTCGACCGCATGACCGCCACGGATCGGCAAGTGTGCGCGGCGCGCTCGAGCAGGTCGGCCTGGCGGAGTTCGCCGACCGCGGCGTCCTGACGCTTTCGGGCGGCGAACGGCAACGCGTGCTCATCGCGCGCGCCCCCGCGCAGGAGCCGTGGATCCTCGTGCTGGACGAGCCCACCAACACCTCGACATCCGCCACCAGCTGGAGATCCTCGCTCTCGTGCGGCGAAGTGGCCCGACCGTGCTGGCCGCGCTCCACGACCTCACCTCGCCGCTGCGACGTGCGACACGTGCACGTCCTCGACGGCGGCCGCCTCGTCGCGAGCGGAACGCCCGCGCAGGTGCTGACCCCTGATCTGCTGGCCGGGGTGTTCGGCGTGCGCGCCCACGTGGTGACGCACCGGCCGGCCGGCCGGCCCCAGCTGTTGTTCGACCGGCTCGAGTCCGAGGAGGACAGCCATGCGTAAGACGGTCGCGATGGTCCTGGTGGCCGCGCTCTCCGTGACGGGCTGTGGTGCCCAGGTGTCCGAAGGGGACAGTGGTGTCGCGCCGGCGGGGTATCCGGTGACGGTGACCAACTGCGGTCAGCCGCTCAGCGTCCGAAAGCCACCGTCGCGAGTGGTCACCAACGACATCGGCATCACCGAGCTGATGTTCGCCCTCGGTCTCGACGACCGGATGGCCGGCTACGTCGTCGACAAAGGACAGTCGGGTGGCGTCGCGTCTTCGCCGTGGAAAGCCGATTTCACGAAGGTGCCCAAGCTCGCCGAGAAGCAACCGCGAAGTCGTGCAGAGCGCCGGCGCCGACCTGGTGTTCGCGGGCTGGAACTACGGCTTCTCCGAGAGCACAGGCTTCACCCCCGACACGCTCACGCAGCTCGGCATCCAGCTATCAGCTGACCGAAGCCTGCCGCAACGGCGTCGGCAAGCAGCGCGGCATCATGCCGCCGCTCGACGCGCTGTACACCGACCTGCGCAATCTCGGCAAGATCTTCGGCGTGAACGACCGCGCGGAGAAATTGGTGAAGCAGTACAGCGACCAGGCCGCAGCCGTCACGAAGGCCGTCGCCACTCAGGGGCAACGGCCGAAAATGTTCCTCTACGACGACGGCCGCGACCAGCCGTTCACGGCCGCCCGCAACGCCGGCCCCCGACGAGATCATCACCAAAGCGAGCGGCACCAACATCTTCTCCGACGTCGACGACAGCTGGACTACGGTCAGCTGGGAGGCCGTGGTCCAACGCGCGCCCGACGTCATCCTCATCAACGACTACGGCGGCGAGGTCGGCACTGTCGCCGACAAGGAGAACTTCCTCCGGTCGCAGTCCGGCCTGCGTGACATCCCGGCCGTGAAGCAGGGCCGCTTCTTCGCCTTGCCCTACGCAGCTCTCGTGGAGGGCCCACGCAACGCTTCGGCAGTGCAGGCGTTCGGCGCGTACCTGGCTGGTCTGTCCCGTTGATGGGCTCCCAGGAGGTGGGAAGCTCCGCCCGGCACTTGGATGCCGGGCGGAGCTGTGGCATCATGCAAGCCATGACCGCCATCTCGATCATTATCGCCGAGCGCGCCGGATAGACGCTCCACAAGAGCTTCCGGCGCGCAACCTCTCGCACCCATGCGGGAGGTTTTTTTGTTGCCAGAAACAGGTTCCGCCCCGCCCAAGGAGACACCGTGACCCGCACGGAGCCCGCCGAAACGCCCCTCGGTGACGCCTTCCACCTCTACGACACGACCCTGCGCGACGGCGCCCAGCGCGAAGGCATCACGTACTCCGTCACCGACAAGCTGGCAGTCGCCAGGCTGCTCGACGAACTCGGCGTGGGCTTCATCGAGGGTGGCTGGCCGGGCGCATTGCCGAAGGACACGGAGTTCTTCGCGCGGGCTGCGAAGGGCGAGTTGGAGCTGAAGCACGCAGCGCTCGTCGCCTTCGGGTCGACGCGCAAGGCTGGCACCCGCGCGTCCGAGGATCCGCAGGTCCGCGCGCTGTTGGACTCCGAAGCGCCCGTGGTCACCTTGGTGGCGAAATCCGACCTCCGGCACATCGAACGCGCGCTGCGCGTCGACGTCGACGAGGCGTGCGCCATGGTCCGCGACACCGTCGCGTTCCTGACCGGCGAGGGCCGGCGCGTGTTCCTCGACGCCGAGCACTTTTTCGACGGGTACGCCTTCTCGCGCGACACCGCGCTGCGAGTACTCGACGCCGGCGCCAATGCCGGCGCGGACGTCCTCGTGCTCTGCGACACCAACGGCGGCCAGCTGCCGCTCGGCCTCGCGGAGACCGTGCGCGAGGTCAAGGACAAGACCGGGTTCCGCTTGGGAATCCATTGCCAGGACGACACTTCCTGCGCCGTGGCGAACTCCGTCGCCGCGGTGCAGGCCGGCGCGACGCACGTCCAGTGCACCGCGAACGGTTACGGGGAGCGGGCCGGCAACGCCGACCTGTTCGCCGTGACGGGAAACCTCGTGACCAAGCTCGGAATGGAGGTCCTCCCGATCGGAGGTGCCGCCGAGCTCACCCGGGTCTCCCATGCGCTTGCCGAAATCGCGAACCTCGCACCCGACACCCACCAGGCTTACGTCGGGTCGTCGGCCTTCGCCCACAAGGCGGGGCTGCACGCGAGCGCGATCAAAGTGGATCCGTTGCTGTACAACCACATCGATCCATCTTCAGTCGGCAACGGCATGCGGGTACTGGTCACGGAGATGGCCGGCAGGGCCAGCCTCGAGCTCAAGGGACGTGAACTCGGGGTCGACCTTGCCGGCCGGCCCGAAGCGCTGACGAACGCCGTGCGCAAGGTGAAGGACCTCGAAGCGGAGGGCTGGTCGTTCGAGGCCGCCGACGCTTCGCTGGAGTTGTTGCTGCGCCGCGAAGTCGAGGACGTGTCTGGTGAGGAGCCGGTGACGCCGCCGTTCCACCTGGAGTCCTACCGTGTCGTCCTCGATCACCGGTCCGGCGGCGAGGTCGTTTCGGAGGCGACGGTAAAGGTCCACGTGAACGGGCAACGCGTCATCGCGACGGCCGAGGGCAACGGGCCCGTGCACGCGATGGACGCCGCCCTGCGGGAAGCGCTCAGCCCCCACCTGTCCTGGTTGGACGCCGTGGAACTGTCCGACTACAAGGTGCGCATCCTGCCGTCCAACCCGGGCACTCACGCGGTGACCCGTGTCCTGCTCGAATCCAGCGACGGTGAGCGGGAATGGACCACTGTCGGTGTGCACGGGAACATCGTCGAGGCGAGCTGGATGGCGATGTGCGACGCGCTCGTCCACAAGAGCCTCGCGGCTCGCGTCTGAGATCGGCGGCTCCTTTCTGCCGGGTTCGTCGGTGGGCTGCGTCGATGGCTGTGCGGTCAGGTTGACGCATGGCCGGCGTGGTCGTCGAGGATTTCCGGTGAGAAAGCGGGCGAACGGACCTCTCGTGCACCTCGCGGCGATCGATCCGCAGGTCGTGGGCGACGCGAGGGGTCCATTCGGTCCGAGACGGCGCGAGGGGACCGTTCGCGCCGCCGGGGGCGAGCGCCCCGGCGGCGGCGTACGTAGACTGGCCGAGTGCGTCTAGCCCGTATTGCTCATCCCAGTGGTGGTGTCGCGTTCGCTTCGATCGAGGGCGAGGGCGACGACGCCCAAGTCCTGGAGATCGCCGAGCACCCGTTCGGCCAGCCGAACTTCACCGGCAAGCGGTGGCCGCTCGCCGACGTCCGCCTGCTCGCGCCGATCCTGCCGTCGAAGGTCATCGCCGTCGGCCGGAACTACGCGAAGCACGCGGCCGAGTTCGGCAACGAGGTGCCGTCGGCCCCGATGCTGTTCATCAAGCCGTCGACCACGGTCATCGGCCCGAATGTGCCGATCCGTCGCCCGCATGACGTCGGTCGCATCGACTTCGAGGGCGAGCTGGCGATCGTCATCGGCCAGCCGGTGAAGAACGTGTCCGCCGACCGAGCGGCGAGCGCGATCCTCGGCTACACGGTGGCGAACGACGTGAGCGCCCGCGAACTCCAGAAGTCCGACGGCCAGTGGGGCCGCGCGAAGGGCTTCGACACGTTCTGCCCGCTCGGCCCGTGGATCGAGACGTCGATCGATCCGTCGGACCTGGCCCTGCGCAGCGAGGTCAACGGCGACGTCAAGCAGGACGGCCGCACGTCCGACCTCGTGCACAAGGTGCCGGAGCTGGTCGAGTTCATCTCGGGCGTCATGACGTTGCTGCCCGGCGACATCATCCTGACCGGCACGCCCGAGGGCGTCGGCCCGATCGTCGACGGCGAGTCGGTCTCGATCACCATCGAAGGCATCGGCACCCTGACCAACCCGGTCCAGGACATCTGACTTCGGTTCGACCCGAGGCCCGCAGGCCGTTCGCCTCATAATGGCGACGGTCGGCGGGCCTCCGTATTTCCGGGGTGGTGACTGAGGTCACCGGCTCGTGTTCGGTTCGGATTTCGCCGTTTGGTGGCGGGGCGGCCTTGGCCTTCGCCGTGGGGATGGGGCGGTTGCCGCTGAGTGGCGAATGGCTGGATCGGCAGGTTGGCTGTGGGTTTCCTGCTGCTGACCACGGCAACGGCGGGTGTCGCCACTCAGTGGCGAGGCTCGGCGATCGAGCCCTGCGGCCCGGTCTGGCGGGTGTTGCCACTGAATGGCGACGCCTTGGCCGACGGGGGATTGGTCGCTGAGCTGGAAGTCGCCGGGCCGCGAGGGTTCTCGGCGCGGTCAGGGTGGGTGTTGCCGCTCAGTGGCGACAGCTTGCCCAGTGGGAAAAGGTGGTCGCTGAGCTCGGAGTTGCCCGGCGACCGAGGCTCGAGGTGCCGGCGGGTAGGCGTTGCCGCTCAGCGGCGACACGTTGATCGGCTGGGAAACTGGCCGCCGAGCTGGGTGTCGCCGGCCGAACCAGCCTCGTGGCACGGTCGGGTCGGGGTTGCGCTCAGCGGCGACGGCTTGGCTGGCAGGAACGTGGTCGCTGGAACTGGGGGTCGCTGGGTCGCAAAGCTTTGCGGCGGGCTCGGGTTGGGCGTTGCCGCTCAACGGCGACACCTCGGCCGGCGGTGGGAACTCGTCGCTGAGCTGGGAATCGCCCGGTGACCGGGGCTCGCGGCGCCGTCGGGTGGGCGTTGCCGTTCCGCGGCGACACTTTGGTCGGCGGCAAGCGGGTTCCTCGCTCGGAGTCGACCGGCGTTCGCGTCGCGATGCGCGGTGTGGCTGGGCGTTGCCACTCGGTGGCGACACCCTGGTCGGCGATGGGAAGCGTCGCCGAGTTTGGTGTCGGCTTCGCGATTGAGCTTCGCGGCATGGTCGGGCCAACGGTTGCCGCGCAGTGGCGAGGGCTCCGCTGGTGAAGGGAAGTAGGGGCTGGATCGGTGTCGCCGTTTGGTGGCGACACGGGAGTTGGCATCCGCGGGGGTACACGTCGTCGTTGGGTGGCGACGTCGTGCGGAGTGGATCGATTTAGCTGTCGTGTGGTGCCGCAGCGATCCGGAGTGGGGTGCCGCGGAGCCGGCGGGGGTATGGACGGGAGTGCCGCCACGCTCGTGCTGCGCGGCGGCACTCGGGGTTGCGGTTGTGGGCTATCAGGGGCCAGGCGTTGCGTCCCTCGGACCAGTCGGTTGGGCGCGGACTTGTTGTGTGGGTTGGTGGACGCCGCGAGGCGGGTTGGCCCCGATGGGCTATTTCTTCCCGGCGGGTTCCATCGCGCGGCGGGCGAAGGCCGGGGCGTGCTCGGGGCGGAAACCCAGGCCCAGTATGCGCGCGGGGATGTAGGCGAGTTTGGGGAAGCGCGCGAACAGGGCGATGAGCTGGGGAGGCGGGCCGTCGCGGCGGCCGGACATGACGGGGCGCATCACGGCGCGGTGGAGGAGCCGTTGCAGGGTTTGGACGGCGATCGTCGGGAGTAGGCGGCGGGTGCGGACCTTCGCCAAATCGTCTTCCGAGGCGGGGCCGCGGAGGAGGGGGTCGGCCAGGAGGGTCGCGGCGGCGACCGCGTCCTGGACGGCGAGGTTGATGCCGACGCCGCCGACGGGCGACATCGCGTGGGCCGCGTCGCCGATGCAGAGGAGGCCGTCGGCGTGCCAGCGGTGCAGGCGGTTGAGGCGGACGTCGAGGAACTTGATGTCGTCCATCGTCTCCAGCTCGTCGACGCGGTCGGCGAACTCGGGGCAGACCTCGACGACGTTGCGGCGGAAGGCCTCGATGCCGGCGGCGCGCAGGTCTTCGCCCTTCGGTGCGAGGTAGGCGATTTGGTGGTAGCCGTCGCGGGGCAGCGGCACCGCGAACCGTCGGTGGCTCATGCGCGGCATGAGCATCGAGCCGACTTCGTCGTCGTGGCGGGAAAGGCGGAACCACCAGACGTCGAAGGGGCAGTCGAACTCCCGTGGCTCCAGGCCGGTCGAGCGGCGCGCGAGCGACCAGCGCCCGTCGGCGGCGATGACGAGGTCGGACTCGAGTTCGCCTTCGGTGCCGTCGGCCGTGCGGTAACGCACGCCCGTGACTCGGCCGCGCGAGCGGAGCAGACCGGTCATCTCCGTCTCGAGGCGGAGGGTGAACGTCGGTTCCTTCTGAGCCGATTCGGCGAGCAGGTTGAGCAGGTCCCACTGCGGAACCATCGCGATGTAGGGGTGTGGAACGTTCAACAGCGACAGATCGGCGAGCTTCATGAGGCCGCCGTCCTGAGTGGGGAAGCCGGCTTCCCGCAACTCGCTGTGCGGGATCGCGTGGAATTTCTCGCCGAGGCCGAGCTCGTCGAGCAGCGTGAGGGTGGACGGGTGGACCGTGTCGCCGCGGAAGTCGCGCAGGAAATCGGCGTGCTTCTCCAGCACGGTCACCTCGACGCCCGCCCTCGCCAGGATCAGGCCGGCGACCATGCCCGCAGGTCCGCCGCCGACGACGACGCAACGCGTGTGCTCGGTCATCTGACTCATCTCCCTCTTTTCATCACCCGTTGAATAACCTCAGGATGCACCCGGGGTGGGTCTCACGTCAAGTGGTCGGTGCGTCACAGCGCCGACTGTCCACTGAGGACTTGCGCCTGTGGGGAAGTTGTTCTTTCGCGCGCGGTTCGTGGCAAGGTGGCCGCTTGAACCGTTTCACTGGCATCGCACGAATCGGTTCACTCACCCGGTTGGCCGGATTCCTGTGTCGTAACCGGATCAACGCTTTCCACGCACTGGGAGTAGACGTGGTGCGCCGCATCAGCGGAGCGGCAATCACCTTTTTGGCCGCGTTGCGAACGCGGCGAGTGCCCTAGCCTCACTGGGTGGATTTCGCCGTGGCACCCCCGACCCCTTCGCGAACCGCCCCTCCGGCACCTGTCGGACCCGAACCTTGGGCGCCTCCGGAACTGCGTCTGGTCTGCCTCGACATCGATGACACCTTGATCGACTGCACCGCCGCGATCCGCGTCAGCCTCCACGCGCTCACTGGCCGCAGCGATCTCTGGCCGTTGTGGGACTTGATCACCGAGGAGCACGTGGCGCTGGTCGTCGCCGGAAAACTCGGGTACGACGTGATGCACCACCGCCGCACCGAATGCTTCCTCGCCGAGCTCGGCATCTCCGCGGATTCGGCGCAGGTGACCGCGTTCGAGGCGCGCCGGCGGGACATCCTCGCAACGTCGTGGCAACTGTTCGACGACGTGCTGCCCTGCCTCGAGTGGCTGCGCGCGGCAGGTCTGCTGCTCGCGGCCGTGACGAACGCCTCTGGCGCGCACCAGCGCCGCAAGATCGCGGACCTCGGGCTGGCGCCGTTCTTCGACCACGTGGCCATCGCCGGCGAGATCGGCGTCGCCAAGCCCGACCCTGTGATGTTCCACTCGGTGTGCCTGGGCCTGGGCTGCGACCCGGCGCAGACCGTGCACGTCGGCGACAAGCTCGACACCGACGCCATCGGCGCGTACGACGCCGGCCTCGGCGCCGTCTGGCTCGACCGCGACGGGACCGGTCGCACCGGCGAACGCGCACCCGCCGGTGTACACACGGTCACAACCCTCGACGAGCTGCCTGAGCTGCTGGTTTCCGAGTACGCGACCGTCGGCGTCCCCGTCCAGCGTGCGGCGGGGACCCCCGCTGCGCAGCTGCGCGGCAGCGTGCTCTAGTATTTCTCTCCGTGCGGTACTGAACCGGCCGAGCCGGGAAAGCGCCTCACTGGGGTATGGTGTAATTGGCAGCACGACTGGTTCTGGTCCAGTTAGTCTAGGTTCGAGTCCTGGTACCCCAGCTGCGGAGAGTGACCCCCCTGCTGAGCGAGAAATCGCCTCTGGTAAGTTCTCTCCAGCAAGAAAAACAGAATAGCTCCCCGGAAACGGGGAAAGATCCTAAGCCCCCGTCGTCTAGCGGCCTAGGACGCCGGCCTCTCACGCCGGTAGCGTGGGTTCGAATCCCATCGGGGGTACAGTTAGTCGCCACCCAGGTTCCGCAGTTGCGGACCTGGGTTTTTGGCATTTCTGGGGTTGGTTGATTTCGGGGGCTGAGTAGGGGCCGCTGGTCTGTGTTGGTGGGTGTCTACACGGGACTGTTTGTGGCGGTGGGGTGGTGGCTCGGGTTTTGGTCCGGAAGGGCTGTCGGGGGCGGGGCGGCGGGGGTGTTGCTCATGTGTGCGGTGGTTCGTGAGCGGGTCGGGTTACGCATGCCGGGCGGGACCGCCGGAGCTTGTTCTCGGTAGGGACGCGGCTGCCGGCTTGGGGAGCGGCGGTGGGCGGCCGGAGCATCAGGTTCTTGATGTGGGGGAGTGGCGGGCTTTGGGGCCGCCTTTGTTTCTGGTGAGGGGTACTGGTTGGTTTTCGCCGGAGCCGGAGCCGGAGCCGGAGCCGGAGCCGGAGCCGGAGCCGGAGCCGGAGCCGGAGCCGGAGCCGGAGCCGGAGCCGGAGCCGGAGCCGGAGCCGGAGCCGGAGCCGGAGCCGGAGCCGGAGCCGGCAACTGTGGCTGGGGCTGTGGCTGTTCGGCTGGAGGGCGGGCCGGTCGGCTGAGGGTGGATTTCCTTGCGCTGGTCGACCGGAGGGGCGCGAGTGCAGGCGGAGTGCGGGGTTGGTTGGGGGCTGATCGCTGGGACTGGGGGCGATCTGGCGCCCGTCTCTCGAGGTTGGTGGGTGGCGACGGCTCCTGCTCGGCGCGGCGACGATCTCGGCCGCGTGCGCGACCTTCACGGCAGCGATGGTGGTGGACCGGTTCTTGCTGTGCGGGGCTGGTGGACGTTGTGCGCGGGCAGGTGGGTGCGGACGCGACGAGGCGGTGTTGCCTGCACAACGGCGATGGTGGTGTTGCGGCTGTCTTGTGTGAGCAGCGTGTCCGCGGAGTCGGTCGATGCTTTAGGACGGCGACGGTCGGGTGGTGCTGTGGGTGCGAGGTGATGGCGCTGCCGGAGCCTTCGGACGGAAGCGTGCCGGTGGGAACAGCCGATGCCGAGTGCCAGCGTGTAGGCAGGGACCCGGGATAGATGGTGTCGCCGGTGAGTGGCAAGGGTGTCTTGGGCGCGAGGTGGCCCGGTGGGTTGGTGGGTCGGTTGATGCTGTGCTGGCGTGTGGGGCGGGGACTCGGGATAGGTGGTGTCGCCGGTGAGTGGCATTGGGTGTCTTGCGTGCCAGGCGAGCGGTGGGCCGGCGTGTGGGGCGGGGACTGGGGTGAGTGGGTGTCACTGGCGAGTGGCGTGGGTGTCTTGGGCGCGAAGTGGGTCTGTAGGCCGGCTGATGCTGTGTCTCGGTGCGTGGGGCGCGGAGCCGGGATAGGCGTTGCTTCCGGTGTTTGGCGTGGATGACCTGCACGCGAGGCGTGCCGGTGGGACCGGTCGAAGCTGGGGGCGGGAGGGGCCCGGGGAGGCGGCGCTGCTGGAGTGACGGCGGTTCGGGTGATCTGTGTGGGAAGCGGGCTGGGCGGGAGCGGCTGATGCTGCGCGATGACGCGTGGGAGATGGCTTCTGGGAGGCGTGGCGCGGGGAGCGGTGAGCGTGGTGTTGAGGATGTCTTGTGCGACGCGGGCCGATGGGGCTGGTCGGTGATGTGCCGAACGGGTCGGTCCCTGGTGTGGTGGTGTCGCCGGTGAGTGGCGATGAGGGCGACCCGGGCGTGTTGCGCGCGACGTCTCCTGGGCGGGGCCGTCGTTGCGGTCGAAGGCACGGGGAGGGGTGGTGCTGCCGGCGGTGGTGATGGTGGCCGGTCGGGTGTCTGGGTGCGAAGCCAACTGGGAGAGACCGGTCGACGCCGCTCGGCTGCAGGGAAAGAGCTTTGAGGAGGCGGCCCTACCGGTGAATGGTGATGGGCGTGAGGGGCTGCGGAGATCGTTTCGCTGGTGGTTGGCGGATGGCGTTGGACGAGCCTTCGGGTAATGGTGATGCCTCGCTCAGTGGAACTGATTGGCGTATCGAACCATTGCGAGGGAAGTCGAATTGGATCGGCTGATATGACGGCGGCGGGAGAGAACTGGATCGGGGCGGGGTATTGAGTGCGGAGTGATTGTGGCGATGGGGGAGCCCGAGTCGGATCGCTGTTGAGGGACTGAGAGACGCGTGTAAGGAATGCGCCGTGGACCGGATGGATGGGGCTCGCGGTGGGCGAGGATTTGTCGCGGAGGCAGGGATGTCGACAGGTTGGTGAGGTCTGGGGCTTCACCGGCGGGGCACTGGGGTTGGGGCCTGTAACGCCGTCCTGTGCAGGCCGATGTGAGGCTGGACGGGGCCGACGCCGGCGGTGAGGCGGGGCAACCCGCGGCCGCGATGCCGTGCGGCGGGCCGAAGTCAGCGATGGAGGGGCCGATGCTGGCGGCGGGGAGAGGATCCTGTCCGGGGCGGGGTTGCTGCGCACATGCCGATGTCAGGCAACGTGGGACCGACGTCAGTGGCGAGAGGCAGTCCCGTCTGGGGCTGCGATGGCGCGCGGCAGGCCGATGCCAGGCAACGTTTGGCCGACGTCAGTGGCGAGAGGGAGTCCCGGCCCCGGCTGCGTTGCGGCAGGCTGTTGTCAGCCATGGCGCGACCGACGCCGGCGGCGAGAGGGGAGCTCCGTCCAGGACCGCGTTGTCGGGAACTGGAGTGACTTCAGGTCAGTTCGGTGGCTGGGTCCGTTGGCGGACAGACGGTTCCAGCCGAAATCACCGGCGAGCAAAAGACCCCGGACATGCGGCAGGGCCCCGTCCCGGGAGTGGGAGGGGACCCTGCCGTGAAGTGCACGTCCCGACGTGTAAACGTCGGGGTGGTGTTACTTCTTCTTCGCAGCGCTGGTGCGCTTGGCGGCCGGCTTGGCAGCGGCCTTCTTCGCAGCCGGCTTGGCAGCGGCCGGCTTCGCGGCAGCGGCCTTCGTTGCCGTGGCCTTGGTGGCGGGCTTCGCGGCGGCGGCCTTGGTGGTCGTGGCCTTCGCGCGCGTCGCGGCCGGCTTGGCGGCGGCGGTCTTCGTGGCGGCGGCGGGCTTCGCGGCCGTCGCGCGGGTGCGGGTGGTGGTGGAGCGCGTCGCTGCGGGGCGGGTGGCCGTCGTGCGCGAGGCGGTCGCACGCGTCGTCGTGGTGGCGCGCGACGCAGTCGCCGTGGTGGTGCGCTTGACGGCGGTGGCCTTCGGCAGCTTCTTCGTGCCGGAGATGACGTCCTTGAACGTCGTGCCCGCACGGAAGGCCGGCACGTTGGTCTTCTTCACCCGCACCGTCTCACCCGTGCGCGGGTTACGCGCGGTCCGAGCGGCACGGGCACGCTTCTCGAACACACCGAACCCGGTGATGTTCACCTTCTCGCCCTTGTTGACCGTCCGGATGATGATGTCGACGAGACCGTCGACGGCCTCCGAAGCAACCTTTTTGTCGCCCAGACGCTCCGACAGCGCCTCGATCAGCTGGGCCTTGTTGGCCATTCCAGTCCTCCAAGAAGAACTCTTCGTCCACGGCCACGTCGGCCGACTTAGCGCACACGGTATTACCAACGCAGCACAAATTCCAAACGGCACGCGGAATTTTCCCTTGCACGGGGAGTGGTTCCGCCTCCCGAGGGACCCTTCCGGGGCCAGGGGAGGTGCCGTTTGGTGTGGGCGAAGCAGCCTCTCGCGGGGGCACGGATTCCCTTTCCGAGCAGGGAATCCGTGCCCCCGGACGGGGCTAGGAGGCCGTGATCGGGGTGGTCACGGGCTTCCAGGAGGGCCGGGTCGATTCGAACTCGGTGATCTCTTCGGCGTGGCGCAGGGTCAGGCCGATGTCGTCGAGCCCTTCGAGCAGGCGCCAGCGCACGTAGTCGTCGATCTGGAACGGGGCGGTGAAGTCCTTGGCCCGCACGGTCTTGGTCTCGAGGTCGACCGTGACCTCCGTGCCGGGCTCGTTCTCGAGCAGCTTCCACAGCAGTTCGACGTCCGACTGCTCGCACTGGGCGGCGACGAGGCCGCCCTTGCCGGAGTTGCCGCGGAAGATGTCGCCGAAGCGGGAGGCGATCACGGCGCGGAAGCCGTAGTCCATGAGCGCCCACACCGCGTGCTCGCGGGAGGAGCCGGTGCCGAAGTCGGGGCCGGCGACCAGGACGCTGCCGCGGTCGAAGGGCTCCTGGTTGAGGATGAAGTCGTCCTGGGTGCGCCAGGCGGCGAACAGGCCGTCCTCGAAGCCGGTGCGGGTCACGCGCTTGAGGTAGACGGCCGGGATGATCTGGTCAGTGTCCACGTTGGACCTGCGCAGCGGCACCCCGACGCCGGTGTGCTGGGTGAACGGTTCCATGGTGGGAGCTCCTGTCTCGGGAAGGGTCAGACGGTGGCCAGGTCGGCCGGGGACGAGAGCGTCCCCCGCACGGCCGTGGCGGCGGCCACGAGCGGCGACACCAGGTGTGTGCGCCCGCCCTTGCCCTGCCGGCCCTCGAAGTTGCGGTTGGAGGTCGACGCGCTGCGCTCGCCGGGGGCGAGCTGGTCCGGGTTCATGCCCAGGCACATCGAGCAGCCCGCCTGCCGCCACTCGGCGCCGGCCTCGGTGAAGACCTTGTCCAGGCCCTCGTCGATGGCCGCCTGGCGCACGCGCATCGACCCGGGGACCACGAGCATCCGCACGGACTCGGCCACCTTGCGCCCGCGCAGCACCTCGGCGGCCGCGCGCAGGTCCTCGATCCGGCCGTTGGTGCACGAACCGAGGAAGACGGTGTCCACCGCGATCTCGCGCAGCGGCGTGCCCGGCGTCAGGTCCATATAGGACAGGGCCTTCTCGGCCGAGACGCGCTCGTTCTCGTCGGGGATCGTGGCCGGGTCGGGCACCGAGGCGCCCAGCGGCAGACCCTGGCCCGGGTTGGTGCCCCAGGTCACGAACGGGGTGAGCTCGTCGGCGTCGAGGTGCACCTCGGCGTCGAACTCGGCACCCTCGTCGGTGCTCAGCTCGCGCCACGCGGCCACGGCGGCGTCCCAGTCGGCGCCCTGCGGTGCGTGCGGACGGCCCTTCAGATACTCGAACGTCGTCTCGTCCGGCGCGATCAGGCCGGCGCGCGCGCCTGCCTCGATCGACATGTTGCACACCGTCATGCGCGCTTCCATCGACAGCGCCTCGATGGCCTTGCCGCGGTACTCGAGCACGTAGCCCTGCCCGCCGCCGGTGCCGATCTTGGCGATGACGGCGAGGATGATGTCCTTCGCCGTGACGCCCGGCTTCAGTTCGCCGTCGACGGTGATCGCCATCGTCTTGAACTTGCGCAGCGGCAGCGTCTGGGTGGCGAGCACGTGCTCGACCTCCGAAGTGCCGATGCCGAAGGCCATCGCGCCGAACGCACCGTGGGTGGAGGTGTGACTGTCGCCGCACACCACGGTCGTGCCGGGCTGCGTGAGCCCCAGCTGCGGGCCGATGACGTGCACGATGCCCTGCTCGACGTCACCCATCGGGTGCAGCCGGACACCGAACTCCTTGCAATTGCGGCGAAGGGTGTCGACCTGCGTGCGCGACACCGGGTCCGCGATCGGGAGGTCGATGTCGACGGTGGGAACGTTGTGGTCCTCGGTCGCGATGGTGAGGTCGGGACGGCGCACGGGCCGCCCGGCCAGCCGGAGGCCGTCGAACGCCTGCGGGCTCGTGACTTCGTGCACCAGGTGGAGGTCGATGTAGAGCAGGTCCGGTTCGGCACCTTCGCCTCGGCGCACGAGGTGGCTGTCCCACACCTTCTCCGCCAGCGTGCGAGCCTTGCCGGTCGGGCTGGTCATCTCCGGCTCCTTCCAAGGGGTTGGCCGGGAGCAAGGAACTCGGGCGACGTCCTCAGGCGGGGCGAGCCACGTCACGTGCGCAGCTCGAGTTCGTTTTTCCCAGATTCTGGACTTCCCAAACTTCGGGAAGTTAGTATCGCGTCGTGGGACAGCATAGCGGTATCGGAGTACTGGACAAAGCCGTGGCGGTGCTGCAGGCCGTCGCCGAAGACCCCTGTGGGCTGGCGGAACTCTGCACACGCACGGGACTACCGAGGGCGACGGCGCACCGTCTCGCCGTCGGTCTCGAAGTGCATCGGTTGCTGCGCCGGGGACCGGACGGCCGCTGGCGCCCTGGCACCGCGCTCGCCGAGCTGGCGGGCGGCTCGACCGACCCGTTGCTCGACGCGGCGAGCTCGGTGCTGCCGAAGCTGCGCGACATCACGGGCGAAAGCGTGCAGCTGTACCGGAGGGACGGCGTGCAGCGCGTGTGCGTCTCGACGGCCGAACCGCCGAGTGGCCTGCGCGACACCGTGCCGATCGGCTCGCGCCTGCCGATGACGGCCGGCTCGGGTGCGAAGGTCCTCGCCGCGTGGTCGGATCCGCACACGCAGCGCACCATCCTCGCCGAAGCCGTGTACGGCGAACGCACTTTGCTGGAAGTGCGCCGCCGCGGCTGGGCGCAGAGCGTCGCCGAACGCGAACCCGGCGTGGCGAGCGTCTCAGCGCCTGTGCGGGATTCGTCGGGCACGGTCGTCGCGGCGGTGTCGGTTTCCGGGCCCATCGAACGCATCGGCCGCAAACCGGGCGCGCGTTGGGCCGCCGATCTGCTCGCCGCGGCGGACGCTCTCCAGGAACGGCTTTGACGCTCCACTCCCGCTGACTCCCACCACTCTCCACCTCAGGCCGCCTCTCCTTCGGGGGAGGCGGCCTTCTTTTTTCGGTGGGCGCCGAACGGCCGTTCACCAAACGGCTGTTCGGCGCCCGAACCTGTGCCGATCATCTGAGCCGGCTGAGAATCCGGCAGCCGCCTTCACGAGCGCGCGACACCCCTCGATGGAACCTGGCCCCACTTCGCGGCCCGACCGGCCGCGACCCTCCCAGGTGGACGGAGCCCCCATGACCGAACTCACCGACCTGATCCTCGCCGCCCGACGCGCCGGCGGCGCCCCGGACCCGGCGGCCGCGCTGGTGCGGCTGCAGCGGGAGGTCGCCGCGTCCGCCGCCGAGGTCCTCGGCTGGCTGCCCGGCGCCGGCGTCGACGAGCACGTGCTCCACGCCGAGCCGACGCTGACGTTGCTGCGGGTCGAGATCGGGCCCCGGACGGAGTACCCGCCGCACGACCATCTCATCCCGGCGTGCATCGCCGTGCTCGAGGGCCGGGAGACCAACACCTTCTATCGCGCGGACGGCTCGGGCCTCACGGGCGTGGGGGAGACCGACACAGCGGCGGGGTCGGTGCTGCCGATGGACGAGCGCGTGATCCATTCGGTGGCCAACCGGACCGCCGACCGGTCCGTGGCGCTGCACGTGTACTTGGGGGACCTCTTCCAGCTGTCGCGGACGATCTGGGACCCGGCCACCGGCGCGCCCGGGCCCTACAGCGATGAGCGGTACTTCGCGCTCGCCCGGACCACGGCGCCCGCCTGACAGTCCTGAGTAGACATATCATCTTACCCCTGACCTGCTGATCCATGACGGCGCCCCGGCCGGCGCGGCTAGCCCGCGGTTCTGGCCGGAGCGCTTTTTTTCTGTGCTCGCGGACCCTGTCCGAGGTCTCGTGTTCCGTGCCGAGGGGCCGTTCCCTCGCTGAGTGAGCCGGGTGCTTCAGGTCACTCGCGGGCATCCGGTGCGGGCCCGATACCTGTCCCTGGCACGGCTTCGGACGGCCGAACCGTCGTTCACCGCGGTGCCACCCGCTCGGCCGAGCGCCGCCTGCCCTTGCGTCACACGGAACGCCGGTCCGGGGCCTTCGCCGGTCACACGCTTGGCCGAGTCTTCACGCGACCGGACCCGTGCCGGAGGTCCGGGGTGCGCACCCGTTGCCGCTCTTGGGGGTTCTGCTTTGTCGGGTTTCGTGGCCGGCTCCGGTCCGCCGGCCGACTCCTTTGCCGCCCAACGGGCGTCGCCGCCGGGCCGCCGAACCCCCGCCGCGGCAGGGGTTCCGACCCTCCCCGGGGACGCCCTGCCCGCCCCGCCGGGCCGCCGCGCACCGGATTTCCGACGATCGTCGGGCCGTCGTTCGTCAGTCCGCAAAGGACACTCCCGGGCCCGGGGCAAGATCGCCTTCCGCCACTGGAGAAGCACGGGGCCGCGGTGGTGGCTGGGCCAAAACCGCTGGTAGAGCCCCACTCTGCGCGAACAATCGAACACAAGAGCGAATAAGGTGTCGGTTATTTCGACCGTTCTCGAGCCCTTCGAAAGGGCGGACCGCAGACACGCCAACGGAAAAACCAAGGGTCCCGTTTGGACTTCTTCGCCTTATGGGTAATACTATTGAAGAGTTCGGCCGACGTGGCCGTGGACGAAGAGTTCTTCTTGGAGGACTGGAATGGCCAACAAGGCCCAGCTGATCGAGGCGCTGTCGGAGCGTCTGGGCGACAAAAAGGTTGCTTCGGAGGCCGTCGACGGTCTCGTCGACATCATCATCCGGACGGTCAACAAGGGCGAGAAGGTGAACATCACCGGGTTCGGTGTGTTCGAGAAGCGTGCCCGTGCCGCTCGGACCGCGCGTAACCCGCGCACGGGTGAGACGGTGCGGGTGAAGAAGACCAACGTGCCGGCCTTCCGTGCGGGCACGACGTTCAAGGACGTCATCTCCGGCACGAAGAAGCTGCCGAAGGCCACCGCCGTCAAGCGCACCACCACCGCCACGGCTGCCACCGCCTCCCGCGCGACCACCACGCGCGCGACCGCGGCGACCGGCACGCGTGCGGCTGCCTCGCGCACCGCGGCGACCCGCCCGGCCACCACGCGCTCCACCACGACGCGTACCCGCGCCACCGCTGCGAAGCCGGCCGCTGCGACGAAGACCGCCGCCGCCAAGCCCGCCGCGACGCGCGCGAAGGCCGCCACCACGACCACCAAGGCTGCCGCTGCGAAGCCGGCCGCCAAGGCCACGGCGACCAAGGCCGCTGCCGCGAAGCCGGCCGCTGCCAAGCCTGCTGCGAAGAAGGCCGCCGCCGCCAAGCCGGCCGCCAAGCGCACCAGCGCTGCGAAGAAGAAGTAGCACCACCCCGGCGTTTACGCCGGGACGTGCACTTCACGGCAGGGCCCCCTCCCATCTCGGGAGGGGGCCCTGCCGCATGTGTGGGGTGGTTCTGGCCAAGTTGGGTGCGGTGTTGGACATCGGGTCTGGCCAGCTTGGGGCCGTGGGAATGCTGGGGCTGGCAGGGGAACGATGCGCCCTGGCTCGGTCGCCCGGTATTGCCCGACGGCGCCGGTGCGCATGCTCTGGCCTGCAGGATCACGGCACCGCACAGGAATGACGGGGCCTGCGCACTCGTGGCTCGCGCAGCATAGAACGGCGGACGAGAACACGCTGCTGCATAAGCCGAGAGCCCGCCACGAACAACGCGGCCCGACGCTCTGGCGTAACGGGTTGGGCGCGGTCCAGCCATCGGGTCTGTCCGGTGTACTTCTGCAGGCCGGCTCCCGCGAGCATCGCAATGCCGAGGCCGGCAATCGCCAGGCACGCCTGCGATAGATCACTGTGGCACTCGCTTACCGCCCGACTGCGGCACGGTGGAATGCGGGGACGCGCAATCAACTCCCAGCTTCCTATCAGCGGAATCGCCGCCCAGCTCACGGTGCGGCCTCGGCCTCGGGCCGGCAGCTCTGCCACGCGGCGGATGTCAGGACGCGAACGTGGCCTGGGAAATGAGGGCGCTATCGCGCATTCCTCGCACTCTTGATCCGCAGGACGCCTTAGGCACGACGCACCGGAAATGGTGTGCTACCTGCGTGTTCGCGCTCTCCGGCCCAGGCAAGAGTGCGAACGGCGTGGTCGCGCGGCGAGTTCCGTCGCCTTCTTCTCGCATCTGTCGGGAGAGCGGCTGCGCCCGAACGAGCCGGGATGGCTGTGGTGCGGTGAGCTGGAAGTGGTGCGCTACCTGCATGATCGGCTCGTGGGCCGCGCGAGGTTGGGTGCAGCGTGGCGGCGGGGTGGGGTGCCGCAGCTGTCTTCTCGTATTTGTCGGGGCGGCGAGGTTGTGCCGGAACGGCTGGGACGGGTGCGGTGCGCTGCGAATAGTGCGCCGCCTGCATGCTGGCGCGCTCGATCCGCGCGGCGGAGCGGCGGGGTGCTGCCGCGGTCTTCCCCTTGCCTGCAGGGAGTGGCTGCGATCCCCACCGGGACGGCCGGGGTGGGCGTGGTGCGATGCGCTGGAAATGGTGCGCTACTACCTGCATGTTCGCGCTTTCGGTCCACGCGAGGTTGGGTAAGCCGTGGTCGGGCGGCGAGGCTCAGGCGCTCCTCGATCATCTCTCCGGAGATCGGCCGTGGTGCTCAACCGGAATGGCTGGAGTGGTCGGGCTCGCGGCGTGCGTGACGCCGGGGTTTGGTCTGCTGGGTGAAGGTAGTGGCACCGCGCCGGGGTGCGGTGTCCTCGGCCGCAGGAGGGCTGCTGCGGCGTTGGGAAGTGGCGCGCAGCTCGGTGTTCTTCCCGGGGCTGAGCTTGCAACGTGGCTGGGAGGGCCGGGGAAGCGGGGGCGTGCCGCGCGGACCTTGCCGCACGTTGTCGTGGGCCTGCGGTGCGCGGGAGGAGCGCGGCGGAACCGACGTTCGAGGCTGTGGTTACCGGGATCCCACGGGGAAGGACGCGGGAGCGGCGGGACCGTCGGGTGGATCGGCTGCGGGGCAACACATCCGAGGTCCGGCTGGCAGATATGGCCTGGAGCTGCGGATTCACCCCTCAACGCAGAGCGAGGAAGGCTCAGCCGAGATCGTTGCCCCACCGGGGAGTCGTGGGCTGGGGGCGTCGCTGGGCCGACGAGGGCCACAGCGCGGCCGAGGGTTCTGCGGAGGCGAGACGGACAGCCCACGGCGAGCCTGAGCGCCCCTGCCGACGGTCCCACGACCCAAGTCGGGATGAAATTTCGCCCCCAGCCCGAGCGCTTGATCCGCCGTTCGGGCGGACTTGTGTACCCATAGCCGGCCAACCTCGGCGGGAATAGTCCTCTCTATAGAATCCCCGCGAAGCCACCCCGCGAATAGCGATCCGCCCACTTTTCGAGCCCATTCGAACACCGCCATTCCCCGAAACGCGGAAGGCCTCCCCGCGGCGACAACAGCCGGCGGGGAGGCCCGAACAGAAGAACTGCGTCAGTGTTGCGAAGGGGCGGGTGCGGGCAACGGCGTCGGGTAGTAGTCCGCGCCGGCGAGGCGCGGGCCGATGTCGCCGGACGGCGGGAGGAAGGAAAGGACCCAGAGGGAGCCCTTCTTGCTGGGCACGACGCCCCCGCGGGCGGCGGCGAGCTCGGTGCCGTCGCGGTCGGCCAGGGCGCTGATCAGGTCCGGGATCACGCCGCCCTGACTGGCGATCAAGGGGGTACCCCCGCCGCCGGCGATGGCGAGGAGGCGGGCGATCCCGAGGACCGGGTCGGGCCAGTAGCCCTCTTCCGAGAGGAGGTTCTCGTGGCGCACGTCGACGCCCAGGTCCTCCGCGACGCCTCGCACGGTCTGCACGCACCGCAGGCGCGGGGCCGAAAAAACCCGGTCCGGCCCGAAACAAGGCAACAGGGTGCGCAGGGCTTCGGCTTGGCGCTGGCCGGCGTCGGACAGGGGGCGCAGGTCGTCGTCGCCGGTCCAGTCGTCGCGTTTGCCTGCCTTGGCGTGGCGGACGAGCAGCACGGTGATCAGCGACACCGGCAGCGCGCAGAACTCGCGCAGCACGCGCACGTCCGTGTCGCGCGTGAGGAGGCGCTCGGCCGCGACCGCGTCGAGCCAGCGCAGCTCGTCGACCTCGTGGTTGGCCAGGAAAGTTCCCGACACGGCTTCGCCGCTGAAGTAGTCGACGGTCTTCTTCAGCATGCCACCGCCGCTGCGGGCGGGCACGTCGTACGCGCTCTGCGCGACGTGGCGCCCCAGCACGACGCGGTAGCCGGTTTCCTCCCACACCTCCCGCACCGCGGTGGCGGCGAGGGTCTCACCCGAATCGACCTTGCCCTTCGGCAATGACCAGTCGTCGTAACGAGGCCGGTGCACCAGGGCGACTTCGAACCCGTCACCGGCGCGGCGCCACAGCACCGCACCGGCTGCGCGGACGTCCACGCTCATCCGGCGGCCCCGTGCAGCTTCGCGAGCTCCACCTGGTGGTCGCGCACCTGAGAACCGGCGGCGGGTGAGGGCTGCCACTCGCCGGTGGCCGTGAGGACCCAGCACCGCGTGGTCGGGTCGAGCGCCGAGTCGAGCACGGCGTCGAGCTGCTGCGTGAGCTTCGTGTCCTTCACGCGCACCAGCGCTTCGATACGACGATCGAGGTTGCGGTGCATCATGTCGGCGCTGCCGATCCAGTGCGTGCCGCCGGCGCGGAAGTGGAACACCCGCGAGTGCTCCAGGAACCGGCCCAGGATCGAGCGGACGCGGATGTTCTCCGACAGCCCCTCAACACCCGGCTTCAGCGCGCAGATCCCGCGCACCACCACGTCGACGGGCACTCCGGCCTGCGAAGCGTGGTACAGCGCGTCGATCACCTGCTCGTCGACGAGCGAGTTGCACTTGATCCGGATCCCGGCGTCCTGCCCGGCGCGCGCGAGCTCGATCTCCTCGCCGATCGCGCGCACGATGCCGCGGCGGATGCCGTGGGGCGACGTGAGGATCGTGCGGTAGGTGTCCTGCCGCGAGTAGCCCGTGAGCACGTTGAACAGGTCGGTCACGTCGGCGCCGATGCTCGGGTCGGCGGTGAACAGGCCGATGTCCTCGTACAGGCGCGCGGTCTTCGGGTTGTAGTTGCCGGTGCCGATGTGGCAGTAGCGCCGGATGGTCGAGCCTTCCTGGCGCACGATCATCGACACCTTGCAGTGGGTCTTGAGCCCGACGAGGCCGTAGACCACGTGCACGCCCGCGCGCTCCAGCGTGCGCGCCCACGTGATGTTGGCCTGCTCATCGAAGCGCGCCTTGATCTCGACCAATGCCACGACCTGCTTGCCGGCCTCGGCGGCGTCGATCAGCGCGTCGACGATCGGGGAGTCGCCCGATGTGCGGTAGAGCGTCTGCTTGATCGCCAGCACCTTCGAGTCGGCCGCGGCCTGCTCGATGAAGCGCTGCACGCTCGTGGAGAACGAGTCGTACGGGTGGTGCACCAGCACGTCGCCCTCGCGCAGCGTCGCGAACACGCTCTTGGGCGTCTCGCGCTCGCCGAACGCCGGGTGCGTCGCCGGCACGAACGACCGGTCCTTGAGCTCCTTGCGGTCCACACCGGACAGCTGGTGCAGGCAGGTCAGGTCGAGCAGACCCGGCACCTCGACGACGTCGGCCGGGTCCACCTCGAGCTCGCGCAGCAACAGCTCGAGCATGTGCTCGCTCATGTCCTCCGCGACCTCGAGCCGCACGGGCGGGCCGAAGCGCCGCTGCGCGAGCTCGCGTTCGAGTGCCTGCAGGAGGTCCTCGTCGCGGTCTTCCTCGACCTCGAAGTCGGCGTTGCGGGTGACGCGGAACACGTGGTGCTCCGTCACCTCCATGCCGGTGAACAGCTCGCCCAGGTGCGCGGCGATCAGCTCCTCCAGCGGCAGGAACGTGGCCGTGCGGCTGGTGCGTTCGGGCTCCACGCGCATGAGGCGCGGCACGTTGCTCGGCACCTTCACACGGGCGAAGCGCTCCGTGCCGCCCTGCGGGTCGCGCACCGTCACCGCGAGGTTGAGCGACAGGCCCGAGATGTACGGGAACGGGTGCGCCGGGTCGACGGCCAGCGGCGTGAGCACCGGGAAGATCTGCTCCGAGAAGTAGCTCGACAGGCGCAGCTGGTCGGCGCCGGCGAGGTCCGCCCACCCGACGAGCTGGATGTCCTGCTTCGCGAGCTCCGGGCGCAGGTGATTTTCGAACGCGCCGATGTGGCGCTCCACCAGGTCCTGGTTGCGCTTGGCGATGTAGTCCAGCTGCTCGCGCGGCGTGAGGCCGTCGGCGCTGCGCACGGACAGGCCGGTGTCGTCGCGGCGCTTCAGGCCGGCCACGCGGACCATGTAGAACTCGTCCAAATTGGACGCGAAGATGGCGAGGAACTTCGCCCGCTCCAGCAGCGGCTGCGACTCGTCCTCGGCGAGGGCGAGCACCCGCGCGTTGAAGTCGAGCCAGGACAGCTCGCGGTTGAAGTACCGGTCGTCGGGCAGCGTCTCGACGGCGGTCGGCGCGCTCGAGGTGACAGCAGGCGGAGCCGAGGGCACGCCGCGGAAATCGTCACCCGACGCGTCGACCGCGGCCGTGGTGCGCCGGGCCGCGGGCCGGGCGGTCTCCGTGGTGGCCACGGCCGTGGCCGCGGTGGTCTTGCGGGCCCGCGAGGTTTTCACCGGCGCGGTTTTCGGCTCGCTCTTGGCGGTCTTGGCCTTGCCGGCGGCGTTGGTGCCCGCCTTGGCAGCGGTCGCGCGGGCGGCCGTGGTCACCGCGTCGGCGGAAGCGACGCTCTTGCTCGGAGGCGTCTTCTTCGCTGCGCTGGTGTGTCGTGCGGGGCTTCCAGGCGCCTCAGCTTTCGCCGCGCTGGCCCTGCGCCGCCGGGCGGGCTGTCCGTTCCGGGCGGATGTGCTGGCGTCGTCTGTGCTCACGACGCCCATTGTTCACTACGAAGCAGCAGTTTGCGCAGACCGCGGTGAAGGTCAAATGAACACCTTCAGCCCAATGGGACGGATTCGTCGGGCAGCAGTGCCGCCGTGCGTTTGCCGACGCCGAGCGCGCGCACGTGCTCGAGATCGTCCGAAGTGTCCACGTCGCTGCGCAACGACACCACCGCCCCGGCCAGCCGGACGGCTCCGGAATCGGTGTGCCGCTGGGCGGAATCGGCGCCGAACCGCGGGTCGAGCAGCGCGCCGGGAGCCGACAGCAGCAGCGTGGTGCCGGTGCCCTGGAGGTCCGCGACGAACGCGCGCCGCCCGGCTGCCTCGGCCAGCGCGTCGGCGAAATCGCCCGCGCGCAGGGCCGGCAGGTCGGCCTGCAGGGCGCCGACGATTCCGTCCGGTTCGTCGTCGCGCAGCAGAGCCGCTCCGTGACGCAGGGCTTCGTTCAGCCCGCCGTCGCCCGGTTCGGTCACCAGCTCCACGCCGAGCCCGGCCAGTTCGGACACCGCCGCCGGGTCCGCGGCCACGACCAGCACTCGCCGCACGCCGGCCACCGACGTGACCGCCGCCAGGGTGTCGTACGCCAGCGCCAGCACCAGCTCGGCGTGCTCCGCTTCGACGACCGCGCCACGCAGGCGCGACTTGCCCACGCGGGGGTGTTTCAACGGCACGACCAGGTCCACGTCCACGTGTCCATCTTTACCCGAAAGCTCCGTGGTGCGTGGTGAGCGCACCCTCCCTGGACTGCGTGAACCCCGGCGCGGCAGGATCTGCCGGAGTGGATCGTTCGGAGGAGGAGACTTGGCACGGCGTGAGAAGGGCGGCTTCTGGGTGGGGTTGGCCGCGTTCGTGTTCTACCCGCTGACCCGGATCGGGAAGCGGTCGTACCTCGGCGCGGAGAAGATTCCGCGCCAGGGCCCGGCGGTGCTCGTGCTGAACCACATCTCCCACCTCGACCCGGTGGTGGATGCGGTGTTCGTGCACCGCCAGAAGCGCGTGCCGCGGTTCTTCCTCAAGGACAGCCTGCTCAAGGTCCCGGTCCTCGGGAAGATCGCGACCGCGTCAGGGCAGATCCCGGTGTCGCGCAACTCCAGCGCGGCGGGCGACAGCCTCCGGGCCGCGCACGAGGCACTGGCCGAGGGCAAGATCGTCGTGATCTACCCCGAGGGCACGATCACGAAGGATCCGGCCGGCTGGCCCAAGGAGTCGTTCACAGGTGTCGCGCGGCTGGCGCTGCAGAACGACGCGCCGGTGATCCCGATCGCACGCTGGGGTACCAACCAGATCTACAACGGCTACACGAAGAAGTTCACGCCGTTCCCGCGCAAGACCGTCACGCACCTCGTCGGCGACCCGCTCGACCTGTCGGCCTACGCGAACGCCAACCCCCGCAGCGCCTCGACGCTGCGTGAGGTGACCAAGCTGATGATGGACGAGGTCACCCGGCTGCTCGCCGAGATCCGCCGCGAGGAGCCGCCCGTGAAGAAGCCGGAGGACGGCGCCTGATGGCCGCCTTCGCCACCGACGTCCAGCGGGTGACGGTGCTCGGCGCCGGCTCGTGGGGCACGGCGTTCGCCAAGGTCCTCGGCGACGCCGGCCGCGACGTGACCGTGTGGGCGCGCCGCGAGTCGGTCGCCGAGGAGATCACGACGCGGCATTCGAACGAGTCGTACCTGCCCGGCACCCGGCTGCCCGAGCGCATCACGGCGACGGCCGATCCGGCCGCGGCGCTCGACGGCGCGCAGGCCGTGGTGCTCGGCGTGCCGAGCCAGAGCCTGCGGCAGAACCTCACCGCGTGGCAGCCGCTGCTGCCGCCCGGGGCCATCCTCGTGAGCCTGGCCAAGGGCGTGGAGCTGGGCACGCTCAAGCGGATGAGCGAGGTGATCGCCGAGCTGGCGAAGGTCGACGCGGGCGAGATCGTGGTCGTTTCCGGGCCGAACCTGGCCCGCGAGATCGCCGCGGCGCAACCGGCCGCGGCGGTGCTGGCCTGTGCGGACCACGAGCGCGCGGTGGCGATCCAGCGGGCGAGCTCGAACCAGTACTACCGCCCGTACACCAACACCGACGTCGTCGGCTGCGAGCTCGGCGGCGCGTGCAAGAACGTGATCGCGCTCAGCTGCGGCATGGCCGCGGGCCTCGGTCTCGGCGCCAACACGATGGCGACGCTGATCACCCGCGGCCTCGCGGAGATAGCGCGCCTGGGCACGAAGCTCGGCGCCGACCCGCTCACGTTCGCGGGCCTCGCGGGCGTCGGCGACCTGGTGGCCACGTGCTCCTCGCCGCTGTCGCGCAACCGCACCTTCGGCGAACGGCTGGGCCGCGGCGACACGCTGGAGCAGGCGCAGGCCGCCACCGGCGGGCAGGTCGCGGAGGGCGTCACGTCGTGCTCGTCGATCCGCGAGCTGGCGCGCAGCCTGGGCGTGGACATGCCGATCACCGACGCGATGCACCGCGTGTGCCACGAGGGCGTGGACCCGCGCCGGGCCGGCGCGGAGCTGCTGGGGCGCTCGCAGAAGCACGAGTGGAGCTGATCTCCCAGGGGCTGGGAAGCGGTTGACCGCCGGGGCCGGCGCTGGTTCGCTGTCGGCGTGACGATGTGCCTGATGACCGCGCGGCCGGGGTCCTGTGACCTCCGCCCGGTCATGCCGTCGTGTCGCTGTTGTCGGTGAACCCAGCCCCGGCCCAGCTTTCTCCCCCTTTTCTCCTGCGAGGAACGACCATGTTCGCCGTCCCGGACAACACCCTGCTGCGTCCCGAGAATCCCGCCCTGCGCCACCCGGTGCGTGTCGCCCTTCAGGTGGCCGCAGACCGCGAACGCTGGGCGAACCTCCTGCGCTACGACCCCGACGAGCGCTTCTCCGCCCTCGTGGAACGCGGCGACGGCCAGGAGGTCTGGCTGCTGAGCTGGCTGCCCGGCCAGCACACCGACCTGCACGACCACGAGTTCTCGACCGGCGCGTTCACGGTCGTCTCGGGGCGGCTGACCGAGACCGTCGCGCGCCGCTCACCCGACGGCCGCGCGGTCACCGAGGTGCACGCGCTGGCCGCCGGGCAGTCGCGCGTGTTCGGACCCGGGTATGTGCACGAGATGCGCAACGACGGGCCCGACCCGGCGATCAGCGTGCACGTCTACCGCGACGGGCCGCGCGCGATGCGGCTGTACCACATGGATCCGCTCGGTGGTCCGGTCCGGGACTGACGCCTCAGCGGTCCAGGTCGCCACGCAGGCGGAACTCCTGCTCGACGCGTTCCCGCGAGGCGCCGGTGGCGAGCAGGACCTGAAGCAGGACGCGGGCTTTGCGGGGGTCGAGCCAGCCGGCCATCGTCGCGCCGAGGCGGATCAGGCTCGACTCGGAGCCGTGGAAACCGTAGGTGCCGCGGAACGTCGTGCCCGCGCCGGTGCGTGAGGCGACGACGATCGGCACCTTCGCGCCGGCGATCACGTCGGCGGTCCCGCGCGAAACGTGGCCGACGCCGCTGGCCGCCACGACCACCCCGCCGGCGCCGCCGTCGAGGACGAGCTTGAGCAGTTCGCCGGAATCCGCGATGCCCGCTTCCAGCAACGGAACCAGCCCCGAGAAGTCGGCGCTTTCCACCTGAAGCGCTGACGGACGTCCGCCGGCCGGGTGGAAGTAGTGCACGTTGCGTTCCGCGACGAGCCCGAGCGGTCCCGCCGGGTTCGAGGAAAACGCTTCGAGGTGGCTCGCGTGTGCCTTGCGCACCCAGCGCGCCGAGTGCACGTCGTCGTTGAACGCCACGAGCGCACCGCGCCCGCGGCTGCGGGGTTCGGCCGCGACGGTCAGCGCCGCAAGAAGGTTGGCGGCGCCGTCGGCGCTGGGCAGGCTCGGGTTGCGCATCGCCCCGGTGACGACCACCGGCACATCGTGGGGCCAGGTCAGCTCGAAGAAGTACGCCGTCTCCTCGAGGGTGTCCGTGCCCTGCACCACGACGAGTCCCGCCGCGCCCGCCGCCACCTGCTTCAGACCCCAATCGCGGGTCCGCAGCAGCGTCTCGTAGTCCATCGACGCGCTGGAGATGCCGGCGAGCGTGGCCGCCGTGAGGTCCATCGGCAGGTCGGTGCCGAGGTCGCCGAGCAGGTCCTCGGCGGTCAGCCGCGGCACCACCCCGTCTTCGATCGAGCGGCCGGGGGCCATGGAAATGGTGCCGCCCAGTGCGGCGACGGCGACAAGAGCACGAGTCATGCCCGCACTCTAGGAAATCTTCGCCGCCTGCAGGGTGTAGCTCGCCGCGAGGCGCCGCGGGTTCTCCCGCAGCCGCCATTCGCCGCCGTCGACTTGGCGCATTTCGTTCGGCAACGCGTTCCACGGCACGGTGTCGTGCTCGGTGAACGCGGTGAGCGTGAGGCCGTTGTCCAGCAGCGCTGTGATGATTTCGCCCAGCGAATGGTTCCACGAGTGCGTGGTGCTGTTCACGATGGGACCGTCGGACTCGACGTAGGTGGTTTCCTCGGCGAAGACGAGCGGTTCGGTGTGCTCGAAATACTCGTACTTCGGCCAGCCGTGCTCGGATTCGTCGTCGAGGGTCCACAACATCGGGTGGCCCTCGCGCAGGAACAACCGTCCGCCCGGCTTCAGCAGCCGCGCCACGACCGTGGCCCACTGGGCGATCCGCGGCAGCCAGCACAGCGCACCGATGCCGGTGTAGACGAGGTCGAACGCGCCGTCGCCGAACACGTCGACAGCGTCGTACGTGTTGGCCTCGTGGTAGTCGATCTCCGCGCCGACGCTGTCCGCGAGCTTGCGCGCTTCCGCCAGCGAGCCGGGGGAGAGGTCGAGGCCGGACATCCGCGCGCCCAGGCGGGACAAGGAAAGCGTGTCCGTGCCGATGTGGCACTGCAGGTGCACGCCGCGCAGGCCCGAGACGTCACCGAGGCGCGGGAGGTCGAACCGCACGACGTCGCTGAGGTACCCGGGGTCCGTGCGGAAGCGCTCGAAGCCGTAGTACTCGGACTTCGCGTGCACGGCCGCGCGCTCGTCCCAATTGGCGCGGTTGAGGTCGAACGACTCGGTCACTTCGCTGCCTTTTCGGCCTTGCTGCGGAGTACGCAGAATTCGTTGCCTTCCGGGTCGTGGAGCACGGCCCAGCCGGTGCCGTCGGCGTTGCGCTGGTCGTCGAACATCGTGGCGCCGGCGGCGAGCAGGCGCTCGACCTCGTCGTCGCGCGGGCCTTCGGGCGTGAGGCACAGGTGGATGCGGTTCTTCACGGTCTTGGTCTCTGGCACGCGGATGAACAGCAGCGTGCCGCCGTGGTCGAGCTCGATGCCGACCTCCGGGTCACCCGGCTCGTCCTCCTCGGCGACGGGCCGGCCGAGGACGCCGCTCCAGAACTGGGCCAGCGCATACGGATCGGCGCAGTCGAAGGTGGTGTTCTCGACGATGGACGGCATCGGTCTCCCCTGTTCGGTCGCGGTGATCGCAGTCTGCCCGAAAAGAACGGTCTCACGCGAGGCGGTTTCGCCGACCTCAGCCGGGGAAGCCGACGACCGGCGCGGGCGTGCCGCCGTACGTGCTGCGCGCCAAGACGATCGCGCCCGGCGCCGGCACGAGCCGCAGGTCCGACAGCGGGCCCGAGCCGTCCATCCGCACCACCCGGCTGGTCGGCGCGCTGCCGTCGAAGCTCTGCACGAACAGGGTCAGGTCGCGGCCGGTGTCCTGGCACGCGCGGAGATACGTGTGCCGGGTGGTGGCGTCGGCCGAGCGCACGGGGCATGCGCCGAGGTCGATCGGGTGCGTGGTGCCGGTGCCGGGGTCGAGGGCCTCGGCGGACGTCTTTTCCTCTTCGGTCACGGGAATCGGTCCCACGTCCATCCGCACCCACCGCGACGCGTCCGGCTGGGCCAGCAGCCGGCCCGTCTCGGTGTCGTACAGGCCGTTGAGGACCGAGCCGGGAGCGGCGGCGCGGCCGACGAGCCGCAGCCACACGACGGCACCGTCGGTGGTGGTGGCGGGGGAGATGGCGAGCCGTTCATCGTCGGGTCCAGTGGTCTCGACCACATGGCGCCAGCGTTCGTGCCCGGTCACCTCGTCGAGCGCGACGAGTCCCGCGGAACGCCCGCACTCCAGCGCGGCGAGCACCACCGTCCGGGCTTGCGCGGGCAAGGTGTACGGGTTCACGCACCCGGCCGGCGCGGACCAGTGCCAGAGTTCGTCGCCGGTCTGGATGTCGTAGCCGGCGTACGCGTCATCGCGGATGGTCAAGGTCTTGGTGCCCACCAGGATCTCCCCTGTCTCGACGAGAACCGACGGCACCACGCGGTCGAAGCGTGCAGTGCCGGTGTCGGCGTCGAGGACGACCACCAGGTCGTTGCTGCTGTCGGTTTTCGACGCGAAAGCGGCGACGACCGTGCGCCGGTCGGCGGACGCGAGCAGCGCGTGGACGTGAGCGCCGGCCCGGGCGTAGGACCAGTCGCGGCTGCCGTCGAGCCCGTCGAGCGCCGTCACCGAACCGTCGGCGGCCGCGACGACGACCCCGTGCCCCGCGGCCACCATCGCGCTCACGTCGGCCGGTGGCTGCCAGGACCACTGTCGGCCACCGGGCTTTTCGGCCACCGGTTCGGGGGTCAGGTCCGGCACGCCGCGGGTCGTGCTCGCCGTGGCGACCCGGTCGGCGGCGAACGGCGCCCCCATCGCTGTGGCCAGCATGGCGACGGCCACCAGCAAGCCGACGGGACGGATCCGCCACGACGTGCTGTCGAGCAGCCCGACCGCCACCCCCACCGCGCCCACGGCGAGCACCGGGGTGTCCAGGCCCGGCACACCGCCACGCACGTCGAGCACCAGCCGCACCACGGCGGCCACGGCGGTGGCGATCCCGAGAACCGCCGCCGCGACCCGCACCTTGCGCGACCGCGCCGGCCCCAGCGCCGCGGCGACGAGCGCCCCGGCGACGAACCACAGCAGCCCCACGCCGCTCGCTCTCGTCGCGCCTCCCGACAAGAACGACGCGACCACCACGCACACCGCACCGGCAACCGTCGTCAACCGCAGCACGCTCAGTACGACGCAGCTCGCCGGTCCGCGTTTCACCACCACCGTGAACATCCGGTGACAACGACATCACGTCGGCACTGGTCGGAATCTCACCGAGTGCACTGTGGACACTCGGGTCAGGCGAGCGCGAGGCCGGGGGAGCGGTGGACGCGCCGCCGGGCGTCGACGATCAGCACGTCGCAGCCGGGTTGTTCGGCGACCCAGCTGATGCCGTCGGCGCCGAGGGCGAACGCGGCGGTGGCCAGCGCGTCGGCGTGCGTGAGGTCTTCGGCGACGACGGTGACGCTCAACAATCCGGTGGCGGGCAGACCGGTGCGGCCGTCGAGCACGTGGGCGCCGCGTTCGTACGCGGCCGAGGTGGCGACGGCGCCGTCGCGCGAGGCGACCACGGCGCACACCGCTTCGGGCTGTTCGGGGTGGCGGATGCCGACGCGCCACGGCCGTCCGGACTCCGGCTCGCCCGCGGTGACGACGTCGCCGCCGGCGTTGAGGCAGAACCGGCGTGCGCCGGCCGCGTGGAGGCGATCGGCCGCGCGCTGCACGGCCCAGCCTTTGACGACGGCGCACGGGTCCAGGCCTCGGCCCGGCAGCCGGGCGGAGAAGGCGCCGCCGGAGAGGTCTTCGTAGTACGCGCAGAGGCCGAGCACCTCGTCGAGGTCCGCACTGAGTTCGGTGGTTTCGCCGCGGTCGTAGCGGCATACTTCGCTGCCGGAGCGGAACGGACTGAAGCGGGCGTCGACCTCGCGCAGCCACCGGAACGTGTCGGCGACGGCGCCGGTGAAGTCTCCTTCGTCGCGCAGGTCGAGCGACACGGGCAGCCCCATCACCTGCTCGACGTGCGTGGCCATCACGAGCCCATCGCGTCGAGCGCCGCCTGCAGCGACTTGATGTACGACTCGCTGGTCTGCGTCGCGCCCGAGACGGTGTCGATGTCCGCGCTCTGCGCCTGCAGGGCTTCCTCGCGCAGCAGCGGGATCGCGGCGACGCCGCGGCCGCTGTCCGGCTGCTGCACGAGGGTGACGTTGGTGATCCGGCTGCCGGAGAAGGACACCTGCACCTGCACGGTGCCGAACTCGGTCGGCTCGGCGCTGCCCCGCGTGGTCACGGAGCCGGAACCGGCCGAAGTGGACGGTGCGGCGCCGGCTGTCGGAGCAGGGGCGCTCGTGGTGGTGCTGCTCGTCGCCGGCGTCGGGTCAAACCGCCACACGGCCACGAACCCGGCGATCGACAGCGCGACCACGAAAATGGTCTTCTTCATCGGAAGCTCCTCACGCGGCCAGGCTGAAGCGTTCGGCGTGGACCTGGGTGCCGGGCACGCGCAGCTCCCGCAGGCTGCGCAGCACGGCCGACGTCATCCCGGGCGGACCGCAGACGAACACGTCGCGGTCGCCGATGTCCGGCACCAGCGCGTGGAGCGCGGCGGGACCGAGCACGGGGCCGTGGGGACCGTGCAGATCCGACGGTCCACTGAGGACGTGCACGACCGCGCCGCGGGCCTTGGCCAGCGCGTGCAGCTCGGGCAGAAGCACGGCGTCGGCCGGTGTCCGCACGCGGTAGAGCAGCACGACGTGGCCGCTCACGTCTTCGAGCAACGCGCGGATCGGCGTGATGCCGACGCCGCCGGCGACCAGCAGCGCGTTGGGCCGTTGCTGGTGGATGGTGGTGAAGGCGCCGTACGGGCCTTCGGCGAAAACACGCGTGCCGACGCGCAGCGACCGAAGGCTCGCGCTGGAGCTGCCGACGGCTTTGGCGGTCAGCCGCAGTGTGCGGCCGTCGGGCGCGGCCGAGAGGGAGAACGGGTTGGCCTGCCACCAGCGGTCACGCGTGAGGAAGCGCCACAGGAAGAACTGCCCCGCGCGAGCCGGCAGCCGGTCGAGGTCGCGGCCGGTCATGTACACGGACACGGTGTCGGGCGACTCGGGCACCACGGCGACCACCCGCAACCGGTGCCGCAGGTTGCGTCGCAACGGCAAGAGCACGCGCCCGGCCAGCACGGCCAGACCCGCGCCCAGCCACAGCGTCCACCAGTACACACGGGCGGCCGGGTGGCTCGCGAACGACTGCCCGACGGTGATCTGGTGCGTGAAGGCCAGCACCACCGCGGCGTAGGTGTAGAGGTGCACGAAGTGCCACGTCTCGTAGGCCATCCGTTTGCGCGCGAAGCGGGCGGAAGCCGCGCCGACCACCAGGATGAGCACGAACGCGACGATCGCGCGCAGGATCCCCTCGGTGGTGTTGGCCAGCTGCACCAGCTCGTCGGCCGCGTTCGTGCGCTCGATGGCGGAGTAGCCGACGACCACCAGCACCACGTGCGCGACCAGCAGCCACAGCAGGCTGAAGCCCGTCCAGCGGTGCCACGACGTGAGCCGGTCCATACCGAGCCGGCGATCGAGCCAGGGCAGGCGCGCGACGAGCAGCAGCTGCACGGCCATGGCCTGCGCCGCGTAGATGCCGGCGAGGCGCCCAGCGCTGATCAGCGGGTCGTCCGACAGGTCGCCGACGGCGAAGAACACCGTGGCGAGCACCACGTTGGCCGCCAGGAACGCGAAGATCCACGCCTTGGCGACCACGCGGGGCGCCACCGCCGGGCGGGGCGGGACGGCGATCGGGGTCAGGACACTCACGGGGAATCCCTTCGGCTCGGGTGTCACGAACGCCAGCGTCGCCGTGGAACCTGTGGCGGATCTGGGCGGAACCTGTCGACTGGCTGTCGGCCGCGCGCTCCGCTCGCGCGCCTGCGCGGTGGTCACGGAGGATGGTGGAGTGGACAACCCGAACCCGGTGCGGCTGCTCGTCGTCGACGACGAACCGCACATCGCCGATCTCGTCGCGACCGTCGCCCGCTACGAGGGTTGGCAGGCCGTGACCGCGGGCTCGGGCGCGGCGGCGCTCAGCCGCGCGGCGGAGTTCGGACCCGACATCGTGGTGCTCGACCTGATGCTGCCGGACTTCGACGGCTTCACCGTGCTCGACCGCCTGCGCGAACACGGCAACGCCGTGCCCGTGGTCTTCCTGACGGCAAAGGACGCGACGGCCGACCGCATCGCCGGCCTGACCCGAGGTGGCGACGACTACCTCGTGAAGCCGTTCTCCGTCGAGGAGTTGATGGCGCGGATGCGGGCGGTGCTTCGCCGGAGCGCGGCCGCGCCGCCCGCGCCGCGCACCGCCGTGTTGCGCGTGGAGGACCTGACGCTCGACGAGGACACGCGCGAGGTCCGTCGCGGCGATCGGCTCGCGGAACTGACGCCGACCGAGTACGAGCTCCTGCGATACCTCATGCGCCGCTCGCCGGCCGTGCTCACGAAGGCGCAGATCCTCGACCACGTGTGGGAGTACGACTTCGGCGGCCGGTCGAATGTCGTCGAGCTGGTGATCTCGCACCTGCGCCGCAAGCTCGACGACGGTGCCGAACCGCTGATCCACACCGTGCGCGGCGTCGGCTACGTCGTGCGGGCGGGCCGGTGAAGCGGCTGCGGCGCTGGGCTCGCCGCTGGTACGCCGCGTGGCGCGCGTCGCGGCTCGGCACGCGGCTGGCGTTCGGGCTCGGCGCGCTGGCGCTGGTGGTGTTCGCGATCGTGGGGACCGTCACGGTCGGATTCATGCACGGCTACCTCGGCCGTCGTCTCGACGAACAGCTCAAGACGAGCCAGGTCGCGCAGGTGCCGGGGCTGCGCAGCTCGCACGGCAACCCGGAAATCGTCTACTCGTGGTTCTCGGCGGTGTTCGAAGTCGACCGCGGAGTGGCGACGCCGCAGCCCGGCAGCAACCTGCCGACGGACATCACGCCGCTCGCCGACGTCGCGTCCGACGCCACGCGTGGAGACGTGTTCCGCACGGTGTACCTCCACGGCGACGGGCCTTATCGCGTACGCGCGTGCCCGGTCGCGACGGATTCCGCCGGCAGCGGAACGGTGTTGCTGAGCGCGGCGCCGCAGGCGGATCTGGACAGCACGGTGCGGCAGCTGGTGCTGGTCGAGGTGATCGCGTTCCTCATCGCGCTGGCGATCCTCGTTGTGGTGGGACGGCTCGTGCTGCGCCGCGGCCTGCAGCCGTTGTCGGACATGGCGGGCACGGCGCACGACATCGCGTCGCACGACCTCACGGGGACGGCGAACCTGCCGGTGCGCGCGACGGGCGAAGGCGGCGGCGCGGAGGTGGCGGAGCTGCGCACGGCGTTCAACGTGATGCTCACGCACATCGAGTCGTCGCTCGCCGCGCGGACGGCCGCCAACGAGCGCCTTCGCCGTTTCGTGGCCGACGCGTCGCACGAGCTGCGTACGCCGCTCACGTCGATCCGGGGCTACGCCGACCTTTTCCGGTACGCGGCGGCGAACGAACCCGAGGAACGTGAGGCGCACCTGGCGAAGATCGGCGAGGAGACGGCGCGGATGAGCGTGCTCGTCGACGATCTGCTGCTGCTCGCGCGCCTCGACGCCCACGACGCGGAGCCGCCGGTGCGGCCCGAACGGGTGGACGTTGTCCCGATTGCCGAGGCCGCCGCGGACGCGTTCCGGGTGGGGCGGCCGGCGCATCCGCTGGGGGTTTCGCTGGGTACTTCGGCGGTTTTCGTCGACGCGGATCCTGTGCGGCTGCGGCAGATTTTCGACAACCTGCTGGCGAATGCGGCCGTGCACACACCTTCCGGGACGCGGGTGGGTTTGTCGGTCAGCGTTCTGGATTCCGTCGCGGTGATCCGCGTGGAGAACGCCGGGCCGGGGATCTCGCCGGAGGATCAGCAGCGGATCTTCGACCGGTTCTTCCGCGTTGACAACTCGCGCACGCGGTCGGCCGGTGGCACCGGTCTGGGCCTGTCCGTGGTGCACTCGCTGGTCGTGGAACACGGTGGCACGGTCGAAGTGACGAGCCGGCCGGGCCAGACCGTGTTCACCGTGCGGCTGCCTCTGGCTGGGTGACGCGTCCGGTGACGTGCTCGGGCACGCTCCAGCCGGCGGGCAGGTCGGCGGAGGGTTCGGGTTCGCCGAAGACAGTTGTCACCGGGAGGACGCCGGCCCAGGCTTCGTTGGCGCTCACGTCTTCCGGCTCGTCGTCGGGGCCTTCGGCGCGCAGTTTCACCGAGGCTTCCGCGAGGTCGAGCGCCAGGACGGAGACGGCGGCGAACTCCTTCGCGTTGACGCCGCGCGCGTGGTCCCACGAGCCGGGGGAGAGGTGGTCGGTGAGCACGCGCAGGGCGTGGAGCTTCTCGTCCCGGTCGGTGATGAGGCGCGCGCGGCCGAGGATGACGGCGCTGCGGTAGTTCATGGAGTGGTTGTTGACCGAGCGGGCGTAGACGATGCCGTCGAGCAGCGTGACGGTGACGCAGACGTCAAGGTCCAGTGCGGCGGTGCGCAGACTGGCCGCGCCCGTGGAACCATGCAGGTAGAGCGTGTCGCCGTCGCGGCCGTAGCCGGTGGGCAGCACGAGCGGCGCGCCGTCGCGGACGAGGCCGAGGTGGCAGATCAGGGCCTCGTCGAGCACGGCGTGCAGTGTCGCGCGGTCGGTGGCCGCGCGGTTCTTCTTGCGGCCGAGGGTCGTGCGGGGGGTCGGCGAGAGGCTCGTCATGTCCGCAGTGTCGCGCGGATGAGTGGACGTGTTGAACGGCCACTTCTTCTACACTTGGGAAGTCCACTTTTTCAGTTCGGTTCGAGGAGGATTCGTGTCGTACGCCGACACCGCGCTGCCGGTGAGCCTCGACCGTGAGGCGAGCATGCCGCTGGCCGTGCAGCTGGCCGACGCCCTGCGCGAGGCCGCCGCGAGCGGGCACCTGCGCGGCGGCGACCGGTTGCCGTCCACGCGCGCGCTGGCCGAGCGGCTCAGGGTTTCGCGCACGGTGACCTCGGCCGCGTACGAGCAGCTGCACGCCGAAGGCTGGATCGCCGGGCGCCACGGCTCCGGCACGTACGTGACGACACCGCCGACGCGCGCGGCCGCGTCGGTGTCCCCGGCGGGACCGCTCGCGCCGGAACCCGAGACGGCGCCCGTACTGGATTTGACGCCGGGCACGCCGTGGGCGGCCGGTCTGGACCGCGCGGCCTGGCGCCGCGCGTGGCGGGCGGCGGCCGACCCGGAGCCGTTGGTCCGCGCCCACCGCGCCGGCCTGCCCGAGTACCGCGCGACCGTTTCGGAACACCTGTTGCGGCACCGCGGTCTGGCCGCCGGCTCGGTCCTGGCGACGGGCGGGACCACGGCCGCCGTCGTGGAGCTCGCCGCCGCGGTGCTGCGGCGCGGCGCGGTGGTGGCGTTCGAGGAACCGGGTTACCAGCGGGCCGTGCAGGCGTTCCGGTCCGCCGGCCTGACGGTGGTGGGCGTGCCCGTCGACGAGGAGGGCCTCCGCCCCGACGCGATCCCCGCCGGCGCGCGGGCGGTCTATTGTTCGCCCGCGCACCAGTACCCGATGGGCAGCCGCATGAGCGCGGCGCGCCGCGTGGAGCTCGTGGAACGCGCCCGCGCCGACGGCATGCTCGTCATCGAGGACGACTACGACGGCGAGCTGCGCTTCGACGTCGCCCCGCTGCCCATGCTGGCCGCCCTCGCGCCCGACGTCGTCGTCCACTTGGGGACCACGAGCAAGATCCTCACTCCCACGCTCGGCGCCGGCTGGCTCGTCGCGCCCGCCTCGGTCACCGAGGCCGTGCTCGCCTACCGCGACCTCACCGGCACGCGCCCCTCCCCGGCCGGCCAGCGCGTGCTGGTGGAGCTCGCCCGCCACGGCGACCTGGGCCGCCACCTGCGCAAACTCCGCCGCGAACTCGCCGAACGCCGCTCTCTGCTGTCCGCCGCCCTCACCTCCGCCACCATCCCCATCCTCGGCGACGACGCCGGTGCCCACCTCGTGGTCCCCTTCGCGTCCGCCGCGCAGGAAACCCGCTGCTTGACCGAGGCCGAACGCCAAGGCATCCGCCTGGACGGGCTGGCCCGCCACTTCGCCGGGACGCCGACGGTGCACGGGGTGGCGCTCGGGTATGCGGGCTGCTCGCGGGAGGCTTTGGTGAGTGCGCTGCCGGCTTTGGTGGGTTTGCTTCGCTGACTGGCCGATGTACTGCGCCTTCCGCTGCGGTCGCCGCACCGCCGCGAACGGTCCAGTGGCACCGCGGTCATCGCTCTCGGCGCTGCGGGCCTTTCTCGCGAGGCTCTCGTGCCGGCGCGACCACCGGCGGGTCGGCGTCGCTGACCCCGAGGCCCGGGGGCTTCTTCGCCTGCGGTGACGAGTGGTGTGCTGCGCGAGCGGTCCGGTGGCACCTCAGCCGTCACTTTCGGTGCCGTGGGGCGCGCTTGCGAGGTTCTCGTGACGATGCCGCCGCTGGCGGCGGGTGACCCCAAGGGTGACGCTGCTTCGCCTGCGGCGGTGAGTGGCGTGCAGCGGACTGGTCCTTTGACGCCATAGCTGCTCGGCTGCGGCGTCAAAGGACCAGTCGACCCCCCGCCGATACGGCGCGCTCCTCGTCGCGGCGCGGCCGACCCTGGCCGCACCGCGTGGCCGATGTGCTCGGCCGCGGCCGGGGCCCGCGGACTCGGTGAGTGACCGGCGTCCAGCGCGAGCGGTCCCGTGGTGACCGGTGTGCAGCGCGACCGGTCCACTCGGGCAACCGGCGGGAGGCGTCCGTCACGGTCCGACTGCGCCTGCACCCGGCCGCACCCCAGCGCCGAACAAGCACCTGATCATGCCCAACCCGCACCCACCACCCCCGCCGGTGGACGGGCCGGGGGACCCGTCGCAACGCCGGGTGCGCGCCGTTGGGCGTGGTCACCCGGTACGGTGACCGACCATGAGTGCTGAGAAGATCCGCGTGGCGGTCGTGTTCGGCGGGCGCAGCAGCGAGCACACCATCTCGTGCCTGTCGGCGGGCAGCGTGATCGCGAACCTGGATCCGGAGCGCTACGAGGTGCTCCCCGTGGGCATCACCCCGCAGGGTGGCTGGGTGCTCGGCACCGGCGACCCGACGGAGCTGAGCATCCAGGGCCGCGAGCTGCCGACTGTGGAGTCCGGCCGCGCGCTCGTGCTGGCGGGCGACCCGACCAGCCGCGAGCTGCGCACCGTCGACCCCGGGCAGGCGACCGAGGTGCTCGGCACCGTCGACGTGGTCTTCCCCGTGCTGCACGGCGCGTTCGGCGAGGACGGCACCATCCAGGGCCTGCTCGAGATGGCCGACATCCCCTACGTCGGCCCGGGCGTGCTGGCCAGCGCCGCCGCCATGGACAAGGAGTACGCGAAGAAGCTGCTCGCCGCGGAAGGGCTGCCGGTGGGCACGTACGCGGCGCTCCGCCGTGGACAGTCCACTTTGGCCCAGAATGACCGGGAACGCTTGGGGCTGCCCGTTTTCGTGAAGCCCTCGCGCGCGGGCTCGTCCGTCGGGATCTCGCGCGTCACCGACTGGTCCGATGTGGACGCCGCCATCGAGCTGGCCCGTCGCACCGACCCGAAGGTGCTCGTGGAGGCCGCCGTGGTCGGGCGTGAGGTCGAGTGCGGCGTGCTGGAGTTCCCCGACGGCCGCGTGGAAGCGTCGCTGCCGGCGGAGATCCGCGTGCTCGCCGAGGGCGAGGACGCCTGGTACGACTTCGAGACCAAGTACCTCGGCGAAGACGCCGAGCTGGACATCCCGGCCAAGCTCGGCGACGCCTTCACCGACCGCCTGCGCGCCATGGCCGTCGAGGCGTTCCGCGCGCTCGACTGCCAGGGCCTGGCCCGCGTCGACTTCTTCGTCACCGAAGCCGGCGATCTCGTGATCAACGAGGTCAACACCATGCCCGGCTTCACCACGAAGTCCGCCTACCCGAAGATGTGGGAGGTCACGGGCGTCGACTACAACACGCTCCTGTCGACCCTCATCGACACCGCCATCGCCCGCGGCACCGGCCTCCGCTGACACCACACAGGGTCACCCACTTGGGTGACCCTGTGTGGTCACGTGATCAGGGGATCGACTTACCCAGCGCGAGCAACGCCGCCGGCGTCAGGAACGTGTAGAGCGACGTGACGGTCAGGATCCCGCCGAGCACCTTGCCGGGCAGCTTGCCGTAGGTCGTGGCCGTCACCGCGAGGAACGCGACCAGCCACACCACGAGGATCGAATGCAGCATCCAGCTGCCGTCGAAGAATTTCCACCACAGCAGCGGCACCACAGCTACCGCCACGGCCAGGTTGCCGACCGGCCGGAGGTCCAGGCCTCGGACAAGAGTCACGCCCAGCGTGGTGAAGAACGTGCCGTAGAACGTGACGATTCCGGCCAACGGGATGCCCGTCGCGGGCGGCGCGGTCGCGATGATCACGGCGGCTTGCAGGAGGTCCACGACGCCGGCGAGCAGCGTCACCCAGCCGACCGTGGTCAGTGGATTCGGGCCGTCCTCGACGGGTTTGGCGCCGATCCCGAGAAATGCCAAGCCGTTGAGCCAAACGGCGAGTCCCGAGACGACGAAGATCACGGTTATCGGCGGCACTGGTGATTCCTTTCCGAGGCGGAATTCGGCGCGCGACAGGTCCACTCGGCGCACCGTGGGGTCGAAAGACCAAGGGGTACAACGAGAAACGGTCGACCCGGAGCTGCGGCGATCAGGGTCGAGCGAAAGTGCAAACGGTGAAGAAAAGAAACCTCCTGACATTCCAGGCCCGATATCACGGAGAATTTCACCGGCGCCGCATTTCCCGATGATGTCGCCCGGAACAACTTGGTGTTTCCGTTGTTTCGAAATCATGAACAGCCGCAGGAAAGGACCGGACCACAACCGCCGAACCGACGAACGGCATCACCCACTACAGTGATCATCCGGTGGCACCGGGTGACGCCGACGTGGCCCGCGCGCGGCAAGCCCGAGCCAGGGCAGGAGACAACGCGTGCAGATCGCATCCCGGCTCGACCGGCTCCCGGTCACCCGCCGGCACCGGTACTTCGTCGCCGTGGTGGGGGTGGCGACATTCTTCGACCTCTACGACCTGTTCCTCGCGTCCACGATCAGCACCGTGCTCACGCACGAGTTCGGCGTCACGGCCGACGCGCTGAAGTACGTGCTCGCGTCAGCGTTCGTCGGGGCGTTCGTGGGCGCGGTTTGCCTCGGCAAGCTCGCCGACCAGCTCGGCCGGCGCCGCGCGTTCCTGCTGACGCTCGGCCTGTACTCGGTCTTCACACTGCTCGGCGCCTTCAGCACGGACGTCTGGATGCTCGTGGTCTGCCGCTTCATCGCCGGCATCGGCATCGGCGCCGAGCTCCCCGTCGCCGACGCCTACCTCGCCGACCTGCTGCCCGCCCGCGCCCGCGGCCGCGCGACAGCCTGGGCGTACACGCTCGGCTTCTGCGGCGTGCCCGTCGCCGGGTTCCTCGCGCGGGCGCTGGCCGGCCATTCGCCGCTCGGCGTCGACGGCTGGCGCTGGCTGTTCGTGATCGGCGCGCTCGGCGCCGCCGTCGTCTGGGGCCTGCGGTTCACGCTGCCGGAGTCGCCCCGCTGGCTCGCCGCTCGCGGGCGAGAGGCGGAAGCCGACGAGATCGTGCGCAAGCTCGAAGCCTCGGCGCCGCAACCGCTCCCGGAACCCGCGCCCGAACCGCCCGCGCCGGAACCCGTGCGGTTCTCCGCGCTCCTGCGCAAGCCGTGGGCGCGGCGCACGTCGATGCTCTACATCTTCCAGCTGCTGCAAGCGTTCGGCTACTACGGCTTCGGCTCGCTCGTGCCGATCGTGCTGGCCGCCAAGGGGTTCAGCCTCGTGAACTCGCTGACGTTCAGCGCGATCACGTTCCTCGGCTACCCGATCGGTTCCGCGCTCTCGATCCCCGTCATCGAACGGATCGAGCGCAAGTGGCTGATCGTCGTGAGCGCCGCGGCGATGGCGGTGTTCGGGCTCGCGTTCGGCTACTCGACAGCCGGTGTGGCGATCGCGGTGTTCGGCTTCTGCTACACCGCCGCCAGCAACGTGTTCTCCAACGCGTTCCACACCTACCAGGGCGAGCTGTTCCCGACTTCGCTGCGCGGCACGGCCGCCGGTTCGGCGTACGCGCTCTCGCGCCTGGCCACGGCGGCGATGCCGTTCATCCTGCTGCCGGTGCTGCAGGCGCAGGGCGCCACCAGGATGTTCGCCGTCGTGGCCGCCGCGATGGTGGTGCTGATCGTCGACGTCGCAGTTTTGGGGCCACGCACCACGGGCGACTCGCTGGAGGAGATCGCCGCCCGGACGGTCAGAACTTCAAGGGTTTGACCGGCAGCTTCGCGTTGACGGTGTCCGACACCGTCTGCAGGGGACCGGTCCCGGCCGAGTCGGGGACGGTCAACGCGACGTAGACGTCGCGGTCCACCACGTACCACGTGGCCGCGGCGTCTTCGGTGACCTGCAGCCACTGCACGCCGTTGACCAAGCGCAGCTGCGCGGTCGGGGTGAGCTCCGGCGGCCGGTCGAGCCCGCACCGCAGCACGATCGCGTCGCCGTCACCCCAGGCGACGGTGGCCTTCGGCGCGGGCTGGGCGAGCGTGCGCCGGACGAGGTCCTGGCCGTTGGACTTCAAGGTCGAGGGCAGCGCGTCGACGACCGTCGTGCACGCCTGCGTGGTCGCCTGAGGGGCGGGAACGGCGACGAGTGGGAGCGGTCCACTCGCGACGCCCTCGCCGCTGAGCGCCGATTTCTTCGTCACCGCGAAGACGGCGACCACCACGGCCAGCGCGACCACGAGCACGGCCGCGACCACGAGGACCACCCGCGGGGGTGCGCCGGTGTCGGAATCTGCCACCCCCGAAGTGCACCACGTCTCAGAGGTGGACCACCGGGCAGGTCAGGGTTCGGGTGATGCCTTCCACGTTCTGCACCTTCGCGACCACGAGCTGGCCCAGCTGGTCCACGGTCTCCGCGGTCGCGCGCACGATCACGTCGTAGGGACCGGTGACATCCTCCGAGCTGGTGACGCCCGGCACACCGGAGATCTCCGCCGCCACCGCGGCCGCCTTGCCGACCTCGGTCTGGATGAGGATGTATGCGTGGACCACGGCGTGCCCTTTCGTCGGTAGCGATGGAGTCGAGGTAGGAACGGTGTAGGCAAGGTATCGCCAGCCCCGGGAAAAACCTAGGGGATCCGACTGTCGGTGGTCGAGGCTTCGTACACGGAGAGAAACAGGAGGTGACCGGTGTCACCGGACGATGGCTCGGTGGCCGGGACAGGCGAGTTCGCGCTGATCCAGGCGGTCACCAACGGGCGTCGCCAGCCGGCGGCAACGCTGCTCGGCCCGGGCGACGACGCGGCCGTGGTCGCAGCGCCCGACGGCCGCGTAGTGGCGACCACGGACGTGCTGGTCCAGGGCGTGCACTTCCGCCTCGACTGGTCGAGCCCCGAGCAGGTGGGGCGCAAGGCCGTGGCGGTGAACCTGTCGGACGTCGCGGCCATGGGCGCGAAACCGACCACGGTCCTCGTGGGCTTCGCGTGTCCACCGGACACTCCCGCCCAGCTCGTGACCGAGATCATGAACGGCATGTGGGCCGAGGCGACCCGCGGCGGCGTCGGGGTGTCCGGCGGCGACATGGTGAGCGCCGACCAGATCGTGATCAGTGTCACCGCGTTGGGTGACCTCGAAGACCGTGAACCCGTGACGCGCTCCGGCGCCCGGCCCGGCGACGTCCTCGCCGTCTGCGGGCGACTCGGCTGGGCGGCGGCGGGATTGGCCGTGCTGCGGCGAGGGTTCCGTTCGCCGGTCGGGGTCGTGAACGCGCAGCGCTGCCCGGAACCGCCGTACCCGGCCGGGCCGCAGGCCGCGCTGGCCGGCGCGACGTCGATGATCGACATCTCCGACGGGCTGCTCGCCGACCTGGGGCACATCGCCAAGGCGTCGGACGTCGGGCTCGACGTGAGCACCGCGGAGCTCGAGATTTCCACGCGGCTGCAGGAAGTGGGTTCCGCGCTCGGCGCCGACCCGCTGCACTGGGTGCTCACCGGTGGTGAAGACCACGCGCTGGCGGCGACGTTCCCGCCATTCGACGAGCTGCCGGAGGGCTGGCGCAAGATCGGCGCGGTGACGATGCCGGGATCCGGCGTGACCGTGGACGGCAAGGATTATGGTCACGAAGGCGGTTGGGAGCACTGGCAGCAGCACTAGCCTCGTCGTCGTGGAGATCCGAGCGGTCGCGTACGACCATCCCGACGCGACCAAGCTGATGGCGGAAGTGCAGCTCGAGTACGTGCGCCGCTACGGCAGCGAAGACTCGACGCCGATGGACCCTTCGCAGTTCGTGCCGCCGCGTGGACTGTTCCTCGTCGGTTACCTCGAAGGCGTGCCCGTGGCATCCGGCGCGTGGCGCGCGCACGACGGGCCGGCGCCCGCGTTCAGCCCCGGCGACGTGGAGCTGAAGCGGATGTACGTCGTGGAATCCGCGCGGGGCAAGGGTTTCGCGCGCGTGATGCTGGCGGAGCTGGAACGCACGGCGGTCGCAGCGGGGCGGCTGCGGGCCGTGCTGGAGACGGGTACCGAGCAGCCGGAGGCGATCGCCCTCTACGGTTCGTCGGGCTATACCCGAATCCCGGGTTACGGCGTCTACAAGGACGAACCCGACAACCGGTGCTTCGGCAAGAACCTCGTGTGACCAACGGGAGACGGCTTTGGCGATCTACGCGCTCGGCGACCTCGAACCCTCGATCCACCCGGACGCCTACGTCCACCCCGACGCCACCGTGATCGGCGACGTCCGCATCGGCCCGCGCGCTTCCGTGTGGCCGCAGACGGTGCTGCGCGGCGACCACGGCTACATCGAGATCGGCGAACGCTCCAACGTGCAGGACGGCTGCGTGCTCCACTGCACCAAGCGGCACCCGACGATCCTGGGGCCGTCGTCGGCGATCGGCCACGCAGTGCACGTCGAGGGCGCGGTGATCGGCACCGGCTGCCTCATCGCGTCGGGTTCTGTGGTGCTGAACGGAACCGTGATCGAGGACGGCGGAATGGTCGGCGCGGGCGCGGTGCTGTCGTACAACTCGCACGTGGGCCCGGGCGAGATCGCGCTCGGTGTGCCGGCGAAGGTGCGGCCGAACAAGTCGTTTTCCGCCGAGCAGATCGCCACGGTGGTCGACTCGTACGTGCGCCGCGGCGCACGGTTCCGCGAAGAGCTGCGGCGCCTCGACCCGCCACGGTGACCCCGCTCGCACCGCGCTAGGCTCGCGGGCCGTGACCGCACGACCGCTGCAGGAAATCGTCGAAGCCGGGTGGGCGCAGGCCCTCGAGCCCGTGGCACCGCAGGTCAGCGCGATGGGGGAGTTCCTCCGCGCGGAGATCGCGGCGGGCCGCACGTACCTGCCGGCGGGTGAACACGTGCTGCGGGCGTTCAAGCAGCCGTTCCACGACGTGCGGGTGCTGATCGTCGGCCAGGACCCGTACCCGACGCCGGGCCACGCGGTCGGCTTGAGCTTCTCGGTGGCGCCCGACGTGCGGCCGCTGCCGAAGAGCCTCGTCAACATCTACAAGGAGTACGCCGAGGACCTCGGGCACCCGTTGCCGACCAACGGCGACCTCACCCCGTGGGCCGACCAGGGCATCCTGCTGCTCAACCGCGCGCTGACGGTGCAGCCCGGCAAGTCGAACTCCCACCAGGGCAAGGGCTGGGAGCAGGTGACCGAGCAGGCGATCAAGGCGCTCGCGGCCCGCGACGAGCCGATGGTGGCGATCCTCTGGGGCCGCAATGCCCGCAACCTGCGGCCGATGCTGGGTGAGATCCCGTGCATCGAGTCGGCGCACCCGAGCCCGCTTTCGGCGCACAACGGCTTCTTCGGCTCGCGGCCGTTCAGCCGCGCGAACCAGCTGCTGGCCGACCAGGGCGCGGCGCCGGTGGAGTGGAAACTTCCCTGAGCCTGTCCGGTCGCGGGTCGTCGCTCCGACCTCCAAGGTGAGAACGACACCCAGGAGGACAGCCATGACCACCACCGTCACTTCCGCCGACGGCACGCCGATCGCGTTCGACACCTACGGCGCGGGGTCGCCGGTGCTGCTCGTCGGCGGCGCTGTGAATGACCGGACGACCGTGGCCGCGCTCGCCGTCGTGCTGGCCGAGGCCGGATTCCAGGGCGTTGCCGTTGATCGGCGAGGCCGTGGTGAGAGCGGGGACGCGCCTGTGTACTCGGTGGAGCGCGAGCTCGACGACCTGTCGGCCGTGATCGACGCGGTCGGCGGCTCGGCGGTGGTTTTCGGCCACTCGTCGGGCGCGATCCTGGCTCTCGAAGCGGCGGCCCGGGGGCTGCCGATCACGAAGCTGGCCGTGTACGAGCCGCCGTTCATCGTGGACTCTCAGCGGCCACGCCCTGGTGAAGACCTCGCGGAGCGCATCAGTGCCCTCGTGGCCGACGGTGATCGCGACGGCGCCGTGGAGCTGTTCCTGACCGAAGGCGTGTCAGTGCCGCCCGAAGGCGTGGCGGCCATGAAGGGGCAACCGGTGTGGGACTGGTTCGCCGGCTACGCGCACACGCTGCCCTACGACATCACCGTGACCGGTCCCGGCGGCCGCTTGCCGGCCGACCGGTTGGCCGCTGTCACCGTGCCCACGCTCGTGCTGTCGGGCGGTGCCGGGGAGGCGTGGATGGCCGCTTCGGCCCGGGCCGTCGCCGAAACCGTGCCCCACGCGCGGTACGAGTCGATCCCCGGCCAGGACCACGGCGTCCTCAACGCGCCCGAATCGTTGCGCACCGTGCTGACCGATTTCCTGAGGTGACAAGAGGCGGCTCTATCGAGTGGTGACCACTCGCGGGGGTCCAGGGGGCTTGCCCCTGGCGGGGGTCTGGGGGTTCGACCCCCAGAACACACGTAAGGCGAAAAAAATGGCGAGTGCTCTCCACGAGCACTCGCCATCCCAAGCTTTCGCCTTACCCGCGGACGACCTTGCCCGCCTTGATGCACGAGGTGCACACGTTGAGGCGCTTGCGCTGGGACACGCCGATCTTGGCGTGCACAGTCTGGATGTTCGGGTTCCACCGGCGGTTGGTACGCCGGTGGGAGTGCGAGACCGACTTGCCGAAGCCCGGTCCCTTGCCACAGACGTCGCACACGGCAGCCACGTCGAACTCCTCTGGATATGGGACAAAGAATGGCGCCCAGACCAGCTGGGCAACTCGACCATAGTAACTACTCGTCTGGGTAGGGTCCGCACGGGGTCGTACCTGCAGGAGCGGTACCGGCGAGATTGACTCCGGCAGGATCGACGCCTGCGAGGTCGAGTCCTACGGGATCGACACTCGCGAAGTCGATACCCTCGCGGGAACCAGCGAGGAGGTTACGGGGTGCGGGTGCTGGACGTGGTGGCGGTGTCGGCCTGGTCGGCCGCGTGTGTGCGCAGCCTGGAGGTGCTGCGCCCGGCGATCAACGGCATCAACGTGTACCCCGTCGCGGACTCCGACACGGGTTCGAACCTGCTGCACACGATGACGGGCGCGCGCGACGCGTTGGCCGCCGCGGAGCCGTCCGACGTGGCCGAGGCGCTGACCGTGCTGGCGAAGGGCGCCGTCGCCGCCGCGCGCGGCAACTCCGGGGTGATCATCTCCCAGGTCGTGCGGGGGATCGCCGACTGGGCGGCCGAGGGCGACGACCTCGACGGCGCGGGTCTCGCGGCCGCGCTGGCGCACGCCGACCGGATCGCCACGGGCGCGGTGAGCCGGCCCGTCGCCGGGACGATGCTGACCGTGCTGCACGTCGTGGCCGCAGCCGTCCAGGAGGACACGCGGTCGCTGGCCGATGTCGCCGCCACCGTCGCCGCGGCGGCCGCGGCCGCGTTGGAGGAGACGCCGAAGCAGCTGCCGGCCCTCGCGAAAGCGGGGGTCGTCGACGCTGGAGGGCGAGGGCTCGTCGCCGTGCTCGACGCGCTGGCCGGCGTGATCAGCGGCACCGCGACGCAGCCCGAGCACGAGCTCACGGCCACCGTCGAGGCGCCTGCTGCCGCCGAGCCCGCGCCGTACGCGTGGGAGGTCATGTACCTGCTGGACGGCGTCGAGGAGGCGCGGCTGCCGGCGTTGCGCAAGGAGCTGAGCGGGTTCGGCGACAGCGTCACGGTGGCGGGCGACGGTTCGGGCAGCCACGCCGTGCACGTCCATTGCGCCGACATCGGCGCGGCCATCGAGGCGGGGCTGGAGCTGGGCCGCCCGCGCCGGATCCGCGTCGAACCGCTGCTCACGCCCACGCCGATCGAGCCGGGCGGCGGGCTGGACCGGTCGGTGGTGGCCGTGGTGCACGGCGGAGGGCTGGCCGAGCTGCTGCGGGCCGAGGGCGTTGCCGTGCTGGCCGTGCCCGACGGCGGGAAACCCGGCGTCGAGGACATGATCGGGCTGTTCAACGAGGCCGCGGGCCGGCACGTGACCGTGCTGCCGGGCGGTCTCGATCTCACGGCCGCGGCCGACGCCGCGGCGGGCCACGCGATGGCGGGTGACCGCGATGTCGTGGTGATCCCGTGCACGTCGCCCGTGCAGGTGCTGGCCGCGCTCGCGGTGCACGACGAAGGCCGGCGGGTCAACGACGACGTCGTCGCCATGGCCGAGGCCGCCGCGGCGACCAGGCGTGGCGAGGTGCGGATCGCGGGCGAGGAGTCGCTAACCTGGGTGGGCCGGGCCCAGTCCGGTGACGTGATCGGCCTGGTCGACGACGAGGTGGTGCTGATCGAACCGGCGCCGGCCTCGGAGACGAACCTCGTCGCGGCCGCGATGAGCGTGCTCAACCGGATGCTGACGCTCGGCGGCGAGCTGGTCACCGTGCTGAGCGGGGCCGCCGCCCCGCCGGGCGTGACCGCGGAGCTCGCCGAGCAGCTGCGGCTGGAGCACCCCGAAGTGGAGTTGACGAGTTATGCCAGTGGCCAGGCCGGAGCCGTGCTGCTGATGGGGGTCGAATAGAAATGGCCGGGCTGCGCGAAAAGCTGCCGCTGCTGTTGGGCGCGAAGACGGCGAAAGCGCTGGCGGGTGCGCTGGACATCGAGACCGTCTCCGACCTGCTGCGGCACTACCCGCGCCGCTACGCCGAGCGCGGCGAGCTCACCGACATCGCCGGCTTGGAGCTGGGCGAGCACGCGACCGTGCTGGCGCGGATCGAGAAGATCAGCAAGCGGCGCATGAAGTCGCGCAGCGGCACGATCCTCGACATGGTCATCACCGACGGGAAACGTCGGCTGGCCTGCGCGTTCTTCAACCAGGCGTGGCGTGAGAAGGAACTGGTGCCGGGCAAGACCGGTCTGTTCGCGGGCAAGGTCACGGCGTTCCGCGACACCCTGCAGCTGGCCAACCCGGAGTACGAGCTGCTCGACGCCGAACGCGAAGCCGAGGCCGTCGACAACTTCCTGGCCGAGATCATCCCCGTGTATCCGGCGGCGCAGGGCATGCCGACGTGGTCGATCGCGAAATGCGTGCGGCAGGTGCTCGACGTGCTGGAGGTCGACGCCGACCCGATGCCCGCCGACGTGCTGAAGCAGCACGGGCTGCCCGGTCTCGAACGGGCGTTGCGAGGCATCCACCGGCCCGAAGATTGGGCGCACCTGGAGACCTCGCGCCACCGCCTCAAGTGGGACGAGGCGATGGCCGTGCAGCTGATTTTCGCGCAGCGGCGCCATTCCGCGGTGTCGCGCCCGGCCAAGGCCAGCCCGCACACCGACGGCGGGTTGCTCGACCTGTTCGACAAGCGCCTGCCGTTCGACCTGACTGCCGGCCAGCGCGCGATCGGCGACGAGATCGCCGCGGATTTGGCGACCGAGCACCCGATGAACCGCCTGCTGCAGGGCGAGGTGGGGTCGGGCAAGACCGTCGTCGCGCTGCGGGCGATGCTGCAGATCGTCGATTCGGGGCGCCAGTCGGCGATGCTCGCGCCCACGGAGGTGCTGGCGGCGCAGCACGCGCGTTCGCTGCGGGAAATGCTCGGCGAGCTCGGCATGGAGGGGGAGCTGGGGGCCGCGGAGAAGGCGACGCGCGTGACGTTGCTCACCGGGTCGATGGGCGCGAAGGAACGCAAGAAGTCACTGCTGGAGACGGTGAGCGGCGAGGCAGGCATCGTCGTCGGCACGCACGCGCTGATCCAGGACACCGTGCAGTTCGCCGACCTCGGGTTCGTCGTGGTCGACGAGCAGCACCGCTTCGGCGTGGAGCAGCGCGACGCCCTGCGTTCGCGCGGTTCGGACTCCACTTCGCCGCACGTGCTGGTGATGACCGCGACGCCGATTCCACGCACGGTCGCGATGACCGTCTACGGCGACCTGGAGACGTCCGCGTTGCGCGAGATGCCCGTCGGGCGCTCGCCGATCAAGACGACCGTGGTGCCCGTGGCGGAGAAGCCCGCGTGGCTCGACCGGGCGTGGGAGCGGGTGCGCGAGGAGGTTTCGAAGGGGCACCAGGCGTACGTCGTGTGCCCGCGCATCGGCGACGAGCCCCCGTCGGACAAGAGCGACAAGCGCCCGCCGCTCGCCGTGCTGGACGTGGCGCCGGAGCTGGCGGGCGGGCCGTTGAAGGGCCTTCGCGTGGCGGCGCTGCACGGCCGCATGCCCGCCGACGAGAAGGACGCCGTCATGCGGGCCTTCGGCGCCGGCCAGATCGACGTCCTCGTGGCGACCACCGTCGTCGAGGTCGGCGTGAACGTCCCCAACGCCACCGCCATGGTCATCCTCGACGCCGACCGCTTCGGCGTGAGCCAGCTGCACCAGCTGCGCGGCCGCGTCGGCCGGGGCAGCGTGCCGGGCCTGTGCCTGCTGGTGACGGAGACGTTGGACGGAACCGCCACCCGCGAACGCCTCGCCGCCGTCGAATCCACCACCGACGGCTTCGAACTCTCCCGCCTGGACCTCGAACTCCGCCGCGAGGGCGACATCCTCGGCGCGGCCCAGTCCGGGAAACGCTCGGGCTTGAAGCTGCTGTCGCTCCTGCGCGACGAAGACGTGATCACCGAGGCGCGCGCCCAGTCGCAGGAAATCGTGGTGCGCGACCCGACGCTCGCTTCGTACCCTGGCCTGGCCCAGATGGTGTCCGATGTGGTGGACATGGAGCGCGCGGAGTACTTGGAGAAGAGTTGACTGCCTCGGAGCCGTCGGAGCCGTCGGAGCCGTCGGAGCCGTCGGAGCCGTCGGAGCCGTCGGAGCCGTCGGGCCGTTCGGCTGGTTCTGGCTCAGGTTCGCGTTCGCGCTCCGGCGTTGTGCCTGCTTCGGGCTCTGGCTCTGGTGCGGAGCCTGCTTCGGTGTCCGGTGCCGGCTCCAGGGCGGTGCAGTCGTCGACCTCCGGCTCTGGCGCTGTGACTTCGTCGGGCTCCGCTGCGTCCGGCCTGGCGACCACACCTGGCTCGACTGCCACCGTCCGCCCGGCCGTCGTCGCGGACGCTCCCGGCATCGCACGCGTGCACGTCGGCTCCTGGCAGGCGGCCTACGCCGGCCTCCTCCCGGCCGACTTCCTCGCCGGCCTCTCCGCGTCCCGCCGCGAAACCTTCTGGGCGGAAAGCCTGTCCGCCCCGGCGCCCCGCCACACCGTCCTCGTCGCCGAAACCCCCGACGGCACCATCGCCGGCTTCGCCGCCTCCTGCCCCAGCCGCGACGATGACGCCACCCGCGATACCGGCGAACTCGCGTCGATCTACCTGCTGCCCGAATTCTGGAGCCAGGGCTACGGCCGCGCCCTCCACTCCCACGCCCTCACCGCCCTGGCCACCGACTTCCGCACCGCCACCCTCTGGGTCCTCGCCGGCAACACCCGCGCCCGCACCTTCTACGAACGCACCGGCTGGACCCCCGACGGCCGCACCAAGGTCGATTCCCTCGCGAACGGCACGGTCACCATCGACGAAGTCCGCTACCGCACCTCTCCCCGCGGGTGACCCTTTTCGCCCCTCAACGGCGATCACCGGTTTTACCTGGTCAGGACTGCAACGCCCGCACGCACAGGAACACCGGCTTTGTGTTCAGCACCTCGAACATCTCGGGCCAAGACAGTCGGCAGCCGAGGTCTGTCGTGGTCACCCGAACTCTTTCGGAGAAGCCGGATTCCCGCCGCCGCAGGGGCTGCGTAGCGGCGGCGACGATCATCGCGGCCCACAACTCGTTGCCACTCACCGGCGACACCGACGTCAAGCCCCTGATTCCGCGCCCTCACCCGCCGCATCCCGCACGAAAACCCCCGCCCGCGCCGCCGCCGCAGCTGCCTCCGCTGCCACCCGCGCGTCAGCCGCCGTCACCGACTCCCGGGAGATGAACAACCGGTAGAAGATCGGCCCGCTCGCCACCCGCACGACCTCCGCCGAGTCGGTCCAGGCGGGCACCTCGCCCCGCGTGATCGCCCGCGTGACCATCACCACCGAGCGGCCGTGCCGGTCCTCGTAGAACCCGTGCAGCGCCTCCGCAGCACGCGGGGAGTGGAAGGCCGCCAGCACCGACGCCGTCGGGAGCTCGCGCAGGCCGGGCTCGGTGAAGTACTGCACGAGTTCCAGCAGCGTCTCCGCCAGGTCGCCGGCCAGGGAGCCGGTGTCGGGCGCCGTCCACGGCTGTTCGGTGCCCATGCGCAGCGCGGCGGCCACGAGCCCGTCCGTCGACTCCCAACGGCGGTAGATCGTGGTCTTGTGCACGCCCGAGCGGTCGGCGACCGCGTCCACCGTGAGGTTCGTGAACCCCTGCTCCGCGAGCAGGTCGAGCGTCGCCTGCAGCACGGCGAGGCGCGTGCGTTCCGTGCGCCCACCCGGTCGGCGGGTTCCGGCCAATTCGCTTGCCAAGTGCGACTCCAGTTGCGTTAGTGTGCCCAGTATGCCAGACCTCGACTTCCGCACACCTTTCTCGCCCGACGACGTCTCATCGATCGCCGACCTGATCGGAGACGCGCGCATCGTCGCGATCGGGGAGAACAACCACCACATCCGCGAGTTCGGCGAGCTCCGCAACCGGCTGCTGCGCCACCTCGTCGAGGAACGCGGCTTTACCGTGCTCGGGTTCGAGTCGGGGTTCGCTGAGGGCGAGCTCGTCGACGGCTGGCTGCGCGGCGCTCCGGGTGACGTCGCCGAAATCGGGCGAGACGGCTTCACCTTCTCCCTCGGCGACTCACCCGAGGCGCACGACATGCTCACCTGGCTCCGCGGCCACGGCGGCGTTCGCTACGCCGGCCTCGACGTCCCGAGCTCCGGCGGCTCACCCGTGCCCGCGCTGAAAGCCGTGCAGCGCTACCTCGAGGACGTCGCCCCCGACGTACTCCCGCTGGTCGAGGCCGGCCTCACCGCTTCGGAGCCGTATGCGTCCGTCAGCAGTGCCGTCGCCCCTGGCCGTTACGCGGCGATGGCCGCCCCCGCGCGCGACGCCGCGACGGCAGCCTTCACCGCCCTCCTGTCCCACCTGAAATCGCTGGCACCCGTCTACTCGCAATGGCGCGACCGGGACGCTCACGCCATCGCCGAGCATCACGCCCTCGGCGCCCTGCGCATCGACATGTACCTGCGCGAGCTGGCGGCGATGATGGCGGGCGTCGCGCCGCCGATGCAGAGTTCGTCGCGCGACACGTACATGGCATCGACAGTGAAGCTGCTTCGCCGCCTGCACGGCGAAGGCGCGAAGATCGTCGTGATGGTCCACAACGGACACCTCCAGCGGGTCCCCTTCGCCGCGGCGCCCGGCATGGTCTTCCCCACGGCCGGCACGCACCTGGCCGCCGAGTTCGGCAACGACTACTTCACCCTCGGCGTCACCGCCGGCACCGGGACCACCAGCGGCCTCACCCCGGACGAGGGCGAACGCCTCGGCTTCCGCGTCCACACCGAAGAGCTCCCGCCGCCGGGCGACGACAGCGTCGAAGCCACCCTCGCCGGCTCCGACGCCTGCCTCGTAGACCTGCGTACCAACCGCACGAAAGGCGTGGCGGGCCCGACGAGCATGCGCCACGCCCACATGTTCACCCAGGTGGACGTCGTCCAGGCCTTCGATGCCCTGGTCTACCTGCCGACGATGTCCGTCAGCGACCACGTGCCCCGGAGCTAGTCTGCCATCAGCGGTTCGAATCGCCGATAGGCGGCGAAATCGCGGAAGTGCCGGGCGTACAGGTCGGCGTCGTGCGTGAGGTCGTCCTCGAGGGCGCGCGCGACGTCGACCACCCGCTTGCAGCGCAACGTGATCAGCTCGCCCTGCTCGTTGCGGTGGCTGCCCGTCTCGCCTTCGACGCGCCGGGTCACGGCTTCGCGCGCGGCTTCTTCGCTCTCGGCGTACACGAGCACGAAGTCTTCGCGGTACAGCGGTTCGTACGCGGGCGAATCGCTCGTTGCCTCGTAGAGGACAACGGCGACGTACGCGTTGGCGCTCATCGTTCCCCCTGGTTCGCTCCATGATCACTTTCGCCGCGCACCGGCGAGTGGGCAACCGGATTTCGAGCCCAAACACGGACCAGCCCATCGTGTGACGTCGAGTTGCCGTCGCCGCGCGCTCGGGATACGACGCAGGAATGCGGAACCGAACGGCTCGTGGTCTTTTTTCGGCGACAACGGTGTTCCTGCTGGTGGTGGTGGGAAACTCGCCCGCGCTCGCGGCCAGCGGCACGCAGGTCAACCCGCCGAGCTGGGCGCTCGACCGGATCGATCAACGGACGGGCCTCGACCAGAAGTACCGCTACGAATCCGACGCCGCCGACGTCACGGTCTACGTGATCGACAGCGGCGTCGACGCCAAGCACCCCGACTTCCAGGGCCGCGTCCAGCCGGGCAAGGACTTCCTGACGACTGGCGCCGATACCTCCGACACCAACGGCCACGGCACCCGCGTCGCCGGCATCGTCGCCGGTCGTAGCTACGGCGTCGCCAAGGCCGCGCAGATCTTCCCGGTCCGCGTGCTCGACAAGGACGGCGGCGGGTCCACCGACAACATCATCGCGGGCATCAACTGGGTCGCCCAGAACGCCCACCAACCGGCCGTCGCCGTGCTCGGTATCGGCGGCGTCGCCAACGAGCAGCTCGACAACGCCGTGGCCGGCCTTGCCGCGGTGATGCCCACCGTCGTCCCCGCGGGCGAAGGCGGCGAAGACGACAGCCAGGTTTCGCCGGCGAGGGTCCCGGCCGCGCTCACCGTCGCGGCGAGCGACGTGCAGGATCAGGTGGCGAATTTCTCAGACTTCGGGACGCCCGTCGACCTCTACGCGCCGGGCGTCGACATCCCGGCGCCCATCGCGGGCTCGTCGGACGTCGGCACGTTATCGGGTACGTCGATGGCCGCGGCCGTCGTCGCAGGCGCCGCTGCCGTCTACCGATCCCTGCACCCGGACGCCGCGCCGGCCGACGTCGACAAGGCGTTGGTGCAGGCAGCGACCCCGGACGTGCTGAAAAACGTGCCTTCCGGCACTGCCAACCGTTTGCTCTGCACCCTGGCCGCACCGACGTCCTGACTGTTGCGGCGAGCCCCGGATCCCCGCATCATGCACGCAGGTCGGCGCGCATGATGTCCATCACTTGGACTTCAGCTCCCGGAGGGCGAGAAGAACCGGGTAACGTGCCTTCACTACCGATCCGAAACGGGAAGGACCGGGCATGTTCCGCAAGGTGCTGGTGGCCAACCGCGGTGAGATCGCGATCCGAGCGTTCCGCGCAGGCTACGAACTGGGGGCGGGCACGGTTGCCGTGTTCCCGCACGAAGACCGCAACTCGCTCCATCGGCTGAAGGCCGACGAGGCCTACGAGATCGGGGAGCCCGGCCACCCGGTGCGCGCCTATCTCTCCGTCGAGGAGATCGTCAAGGCCGCCAAGAAGGCGGGTGCCGACGCGGTCTACCCGGGTTACGGCTTCCTGTCGGAGAATCCGGACCTGGCGCTCGCCTGTGAGCAGGCGGGGATCACTTTCGTCGGCCCGAGCGCCGAAATCCTCGAGCTCACGGGCAACAAGGCGCGCGCCGTGAAGGCCGCGCGCGAGGCTGGCGTGCCGGTGCTGGGTTCGTCGGAGCCCTCCAGCGACGTCGACGCCCTGGTGGCCGCGGCCGACGACCTCGGTTTCCCGGTGTTCGTCAAAGCCGTCGCCGGCGGCGGTGGCCGCGGCATGCGGCGCGTCGAGGACCCGGCGATGCTGCGCGAGTCCATCGAAGCCGCGGCCCGCGAGGCCGAGTCGGCCTTCGGTGACCCGACGGTGTTCCTCGAGAAGGCCGTGGTCGACCCGCGGCACATCGA